>DBRG01000006.1 GCA_002305545.1 Bacteroidales bacterium UBA1374 | reverse complement strand
AAGGTTGAAATCGTCAATGCTGCTACCGGCCGGGTTGAACAGCTGGATCCTTACATTCTTCTTGGCCGAGAGCCCGCTGTGGAATATCAGGGCTTCCGGCTGGGCCGGATGGTCTGCCTGAACGTCTTCGCTATAGAGCAGCAGGAACTGACCCGGAGCAAGCGTACGATCGTCGCAAACCCAGACGGGTTCATCATTCTCACTGTCTTTGCAAATATAAACGCCTTCCAGGGGAATATCCTTGGTGCCCCTGTTCTGCAATTCCATGAATTTATCATTCCCGTTCAGCTCGTTCAGGGTTAGTCCCGAGTAATCCACTACAACAGCAGCAACGGTATAGGATTTATCGGCCGATTTGGCGATATACCCTTTTTCGT
Organism: Bacteroidales bacterium UBA1374; assembly: GCA_002305545.1. Classification (GTDB taxonomy): domain Bacteria; phylum Bacteroidota; class Bacteroidia; order Bacteroidales; family UBA932; genus DMER64. Next base: position 29,840 of record DBRG01000006.1, on the reverse strand, counting down.
TCACGGCTTCAACATGGAAAGTTACCACAGCCTTGTCGGCCTGTGCGGGGATCACCCCGGAATATACGTCACCCGAGGCCGTCATGTTAACCGATTGGGCCGAGCCCCCACCGATAGAATATTTCAGGACAGCAGAGGAAACGCTGCGCAGGTCTGTGATGGTGGCAGAAACGGTTACTGCATCTTTAGGCGTAACGGCTTCGGGGTTGAATTTCAGGTTGGAAATGGATGCGGGCCCGTCGTACAGGTCGTCCTTGACACAGGAGGTCGTAAAACCTGCAACCAGAAGAAGCGCGGCAAAAAGTATCTTTTTCATAGTTGTTCTTTTTTGAAGGTTAAAAGTCAATTTCAAAACGGACCGACAGGGTATGATAATCAACACCGGCTGTGCGCGGGGAATCCACAACTTTTGTATAGTCCTTTGTGGGGGCTCCTGAGGCATCGTGTCCCACAAGCAGTTTTCCCTTGCCGTTTGCAAAGCGGTCGTGGTCTGAATACATATAATTGAGCATGATCTTGATATTGTTGTTTATATAATAATTCAAACCTGCGGAATAGTTCTGTCCGGAACCGCCGTAAATGGGAGCGCTGTTCAGGGTCAGGTAATCGTAGCGGAACAGGATCTCTATATCGCCCCAGTTACGTCCGCGCGAAGGCTGGGTAAATTCACCGTCATTGGTGTTATAGCGTTGTTTTCCTCCAAAGAGAAGGTATCCCACGTGGGCATACCATCCGCTGAAGTACAGACGGGAAGTTTCACCGCTGACAGTAGCCACGGGTTTGTTCAGGGAGGTTATATTCCCTATGTATTCACCCTGCATGCGCAACCCTCCGAAATAAGCAGCCAGCTCGGCTCCGTAGAGCAGGTCGTGATGAACGTCCTTGATGACATCGGTGTCTATGTATTTTTTACGGTTAATGGAGGTGGCTGTGCGTGTGCTGTAGCGGACGCCGCCGAATTCGCTGGTAGCCATGTCCGATTTTGGGGTCCGGTAAGAACCGGCCAGCCCTATGTGCAAGCCTTTATTGCTGTCCTGGTAGAAAGGCATGGCAACCACTTTGGCGGTTACGGAATAGCCGGTACTTCGTCCGTAATCTTTGTTGTTATCTTCCACGTTGGTGCGGATCTCAGCGTCTTCCACAGCCTGGAAGAATACACCGGCAGAGGCCATGAACCAGTTCAGGTTTGTTTTCAACTGAGCGCCTATATGGCGGGACGGGGCAAAAGTCTGCACTACCATGGGCCGCTCCATGAACGGCAGGTAACGCGAAGTGGTGGTGGATTCCATGGAAAATCCTTCCTTAAAGTTACCAGCCTGGATTTCCAGATTTTTTATACCGCTATACATCAGGTAGGCATCTTTCAGTTCCAGAATGCCGTTTGCGAAATCAAGGTCAACTTCTCCGTACCAGTCTTCCGTTACCTGGGCTTTGACGGCAAACCTTGCCCGGCGTATGGAAACGCCGTTGCCAATGGGATCGTAATCTTTGTTTTCCCCAAAGAATGCGGCCCCGTCTACCTGAACCCGGCTGTCAAACCAGATCTTGTAGTCTTCATTCCTGGATTCAAATACCAGGACACCGTTGCGCTCTTCTGAAAACAACGGTTTACGGTTAACTGGTACCCCGTACTGATTGTAGCGGACCTGCTCTTTACCGGTAGAATCCGCAACCTGGGCAAAAGCTGCGGAGGCAAGCAGGAAAGCCAGTGTTGTCAATAGAATATGTTTCATAGATTAAATAATTAATTAGGTTAAAATCTCTATAAAAGTAATAAATAATTGTGTTTTTATTAAGCCCCATCAACAAAAAGGCCAATATAACACACGAAAGAGGTTCCAACGTAGTATATTTGTGTATGGAATTTTCGGAATTGATCAAATTACGCCAGAGTGTCCGTAAATATACGGACCAGAGCGTTGAAAGGGAAAAAATCACTGCGTGCCTGGAAGCAGCCCGGCTTGCCCCCTCGGCCAACAACTCCCAGCCCTGGAAATTTATTGTGGTGGATGATCCGGAACTGAAGAACCGGGTAGCTGATTGTACGGCCAGCCTTGGCATGAACAAATTCACGTACCAGGCGCCTGTGATAGTGGTGGTGGTCCTGGAGAAAGAGAATCTGTTTTCCTCTTTAGGGGGGAAGGTGAAAGACAAGATTTTCTGTCATTATGATGTAGGCCTGGCAGTAGGCCAGTTTTGCCTGCAGGCGGCTGAACTTGGCCTGGGAACGTGCATCATCGGGTGGTTTCATGAAAAAAAGATCAGGAAATTGCTGAACATCAGCAAAAACAGGCGCATACCACTGATAATTTCGCTCGGCTACTCTGAAGCTTCGGTAAGAGAAAAGAATCGCAAGCCGATCGATGAGATCAGCAGCTGGAATGCGTACAAAAACTAAAAAGCACTTTTAGTCGACGCCCTTGATCAGGTTGTCCAACAGATCCTCTACGTGCTCCTTGCTCACATCCCAGGAGGCCCTCCAGCCTCCGTCAATTTCTTCGTCTTCTGATTTATAGATTGTTTCACCATCACGTGTTTCAATCACATAATAGTGATGTATTTCATCGTCGTCGTATCTTACCACGTAATAGAGTATGATTTCGGCTTCGTATTCGGTATCGGCCAGTTTCCAGAAATCGGCGTGGTCCTCTTCAAGCATTTTACGGGTGTTGATGCAACCCATGATCTCCCAGCGGCTTTCCCCATAATTGAGTGGCACATAAACCTTTGCGCCATTTTCCAGCAATTTTTCCGGGTCCCGGCGTGATATCCGTTGCAGGTATTCATCATAGATGTCGTGGTCATTTTTCCTGTAATTATAATATACCACTTTGCCGTCGTACTCCAAAAATTCCACCTCGCTTAAAGGAATTGTTTTTTTCACTCCGAACGAATTTTCGTATTCGATGGTGGTGGATGAAACATTTAAAACAGTTATGTATTCTCCCTGCCTTCCGGATATTTTGATGTGGTCAAAATTTGTTTGTGCGACAAGACACAGGGGAAAGGCAAACAAAACAGATGCAATAATCAGATTCTTCATAATGCTTTCATTGAGTTGATTAACATGTAGTAAATATATGAAAAAAAATGACATGTCATACCTGCCAATACTTTTGTATCTTTATCATGTCATTAGATTGTATTAAAACATATTATTGTTATGAAAAATCTGATATTATTCAGTATTGCTTTATCAGGCTTTCTGTTCACTTCAGGCTGTACCATCCAGGAAACAGCCTTTAATTACACAGCTGCCCAAACCATGATACTGGACAGATTGCAGGACAATGTTTATATTGCGCAGGACCCTGACGATCAGGCTCATACCGCGACGATGGTCCTTGATACCCTTTATGTGCCTCCCCGCTGGTTTTTCGTCTATGACCGGGGATATAACGTATACGGGATAATGGAGTTCAGTAAGTTAACAAGCGGAGTTATTGATGAGGGGTATCCCCTGCAGATGTTTTTTAACCTGAGCAAAGACGGGGAGCATATGACTATGGCTCTTTCTCCCGATTTTGAAATGCTGGGGGAAATGTTCCTGTATTTTCCAACAGAAACGACCCTCAGGCTTGTCATGCCGGAAGGAGAGATGATCTTTACGCTAGATGAATAAAATCACACGGCCGGACAATATGAAATCCCGCGAATACTACCTGGATCTGCTCCACCGCAACATTGCCAATCCCAAAATGATAGCCCACAGCCTTGCTTCCGAGGCCGTATTAAGAGCTTTGGCACGCAGGCTGGGCGAAGATGAAGATGCCTGGGGCATGGCCGGATTGCTGCACGATATTGATGTTGAAATTACCGGTGCCCATCCGTTGAGGCACGGCCCGGAAGGTGCCCTTATGCTGCAGGATGAAGACCTGCCTGCAGCAGTAACGGATGCTATTGGCATGCACAATGAAAAAGCCACCGGGAGCAGGAAGCGCTCTACTTTGTTCCAGCACGCCCTGGCGGCAGGGGAGACCATTACCGGGATGATCTTTGCCGTGGCGCTGGTCTACCCGGACAAAAAGATTTCCAGTGTCAAACCCAAATCGGTTACAAAACGCATGAAAGAGAAAATCTTTGCCGCCTCGGTTAACCGCGATGCGATCCTGGAGGGCGAACAGATGGGCGTTCCCCTGGATGAGTTTGTCTCCCTGGCACTTGCTGCCCTGGCTCCCATTGAAAAGGAACTCGGCTTTTAATCTCCGGCTTCAGCCCTGTATCAGAACAGGATCAGGACCAGGGAGAATATGACCAGACCCACAAGCATATAGGGAAGCGAATAACGGAAGATCTGCCCTGCTTTCAGTCCGGTGATCCCCAACAGGGGCAACGCCCAGAACGGTTGCAACATATTGGTAAGCTGGTCTCCGTAAGCCAGGGCAATGACTTCTTTGGCGTAATCAACTCCTACAAGCCCGGCTGCCTGTATCAGCACGGGCCCCTGTACTGCCCATTGACCGCCGCCGCTGGGAACGAACAGGTTCACCAGGCTGGCGCTCAGGAATGAAAGGAGCGGCAGTGTTTGCGGCGTTGAAATGGAAACGAACCAATTTGTCATCACCACCAGCAATCCCGAATATCTCATGATCCCCATGATGCCGGCATAAAGCGGGAACTGGATAATGATCCCGGTGGTGCTCTTGACCGCCTTGTCTGCAGCCTGTCCCAACGCACCGGCATTGGGGAAAGCCAGGAGAACCAGCGCAAACAGGATGATATTCACCTGATCAAGCCCAAAAGTGCTATCGCTGCGGAGGATGGCATATGCCACGGATCCTGCCAGCAGGAGCGCTCCGGACAATGGCATCCAGAAAGAACGGGAGACTGGTGTCTGCAGATTCCCGGGTGCCGGGCTGTTCGCAGATGTTCCAGGAAGTTCCGTGGCGGGCTCCCCGGCAATAATTGCCGGTACCGCACCTTTATGTTTGCGTGCGTAAAACCATGTGGCAAGCGGTATCAGGACGGCCAGTCCTCCCCAGGCTGCCAGGTTCATGGGCGAAAATATGGTTGAGGTCAGGGGAATGATACCCGTAACATCCATCAGAAAATGGCCCTGACCGGCCACCGAAAGCGGCGCCGAACCGGACAGCCCGCCATGCCAGACCATCATGCAAACGTAGGCCGAGGCTCCCAGCAGTGGATAATTGATGGCAGAGCCGGTGTGCGAGGCGTGCTCGGCAATCTTTTTGACCAGAATGGCTCCGAACACCAGGGCGAGGCCCCAGTTGAGCCAGCCGAAAAACAACGAGATGACCGTCACAAGAACTGTTCCGCGCACCGGATTCCGGGTCAGCCCGCTCAGCCGGGAAGAAAGACGGTCCAGGGCAGGGGACAGGGCCAGCATGTATCCCAGCAGCAGGATAAGCACCATTTGCATGGAAAAAGCCAGCAGTTCCCAGAATCCTTCAGTCCAGCATACCAGCACATCCGCCACTCCGGCCAGCCCGGGCCTCAGTGCGTCACCAAAAACAAGGGCCAGAATCATGGTAATCCCTGTCAGGCCCAAGGCAAGGATTAAAGGATCCGGTACGGACAATCTGTGCTTTTTCATAAGGGTGTGGTTTCAGGTTTGAACTTATTGGAGTATGAAAGTAAGCGTTTTTTTTGATATTTAAAAAAGTTACTATATTTACAATTAATTACTAAATAAGTAACATTGATTAATAACAGTAACAATTATGAAGGTGTCGGGAAAAACAACAACACTGGACAGATTATTGGAATCGGGACGGATGCTTTTCTGGAAATACGGTTTTAGTAAAGTGAGCGTTGAGGAAATCTGCCGGGGTGCCGGGGTCAGCAAGATGACTTTCTACCGGTATTTTAGCAGCAAGACGATATTGGCAAAGCAGATACTGGAACGGGCTGTTGAGGAAGGCATTACTCGTTTCATGGGAATCATGGAGAGTGATGTGCCAACCGAGGAAAAAATGCGCAGGATCATACTTATGAAAATGGAAGGCACGGCTGACATCAGCCGTGAATTCATAGAAGATATTTACAGTAGCCGGGGGGAAGAATTGCAGCACTATATGATGCAGCTCACAGGGAAAACAGCAGGGATGATTGTCGAGGCTTTCCGGCAGGCACAGGAAAAAGGTTTTTTCCGGAAGGATTTCCGCCCCGAGATGCTCATTGCCATGAGTATGAAGATGATAGATCTGTTGACCGACGAACACTTGAATAAGCTTTATTCCAATGCCAACGAAATGATTGTGGAAATGACCCGGATCATAACATGCGGTATTGGAGCCGGCAAGGAAAAATAAAAGGATGAAAACCCCGGGGATCATATGCATGGTGTTAGCCTTGAGCCTATATAAGGCAGTCTGGGCACAACCGGTGACCGGACAGGTGTCTGTCGGTGCCGATACCGTTCAGACCGGAAAAAAGGATACATTGCCCGGGGAGTTGATCTTTCGGGGACAGTTGAGCGGGTGGGCGGGTGCCGGGATCCAGTCTGTTTCTGCCGGACTGCGTTACCTTCCCCAGCTTACTTTCCGGATCGGGAATCCTCCCGGAAGCAGGGGGGTAAGGTTTGAAGGGGAACTTGCAGGGAACCTGTATGCTCATCTTAACAGACAAAAGGGTGTCACAGGGAAGGATTTTCAGGCGAGGCTCTACAGGGGATGGGTACGTATTGCCGGATCCCGTTCGGAGTTGAGGCTGGGTCTGCAGAAGATCAATTTTGGGCCTGCCCTGATGTTGCGTCCCCTCATGTGGTTTGATTCCATGGACCCGAGGGATCCGCTTCAATTGACCGACGGTGTGTGGGGGGCGCTGGGCCGGTATTATTTCAGAAACAATGTAAACCTGTGGATTTGGGGTCTTTTGGGAAACGACAGGCCACGTCCCCTGGACGTCGGTCTTTCTTCTGCACGGGTCCCGGAATTCGGTGCCCGTCTGCAAATCCCCATTGCTACCGGATCTGCGGGTTTTTCTTTTCATCGCAGAAAGACCCAGTGGCAGGAGCTTTATGAGAACCGGTATGGCCTGGACCTGAGGCTTGATTACTTCATTGGATTCTGGGCCGAGGCCACCTGGATCAATAAAAGGGGAGCGGCCGGTGACAAGACAAACCAGCAACTGTGGATGGTGGGAGCCGATTATACAGTTGGCCTGGGGAACGGTTTGAACGTGATAGTGGAACATATGCTGGCAAGCAATAGCGAAAAACCTTTTGACCTAGACAACAGACGCCACATGAGTGCCCTTTCCATAAATTATCCCCTTGGTTTGTGGGATAATGTTGGTTACATTTTTTATTTGGACTGGAAAGAAAAAAGGACGTACCATTTTGTGCGTTGGAAACACGTCATGGGATTCGGGGACCTGTATGTTATGGCCTATGCCAATCCCGACGTTCCTGTGCTGCCCGACTCTGGCAGTACAGCAGGCAGCCTGCCGGGCAAGGGGATCCGTATCATGTTGGTGCTGAGTCACCAGACAAAACTGTAAGAATCATTATTTAATATCACAGGATATGACAGACAATGAAATTGTAACACTCCGCGATCTCTATAAGAGGTTCTCTGCGGGAAAAGGGTTGTTGACCGCCCTCAGGGATATTAACCTGACGTTCGGCAAAGGAGAGTTTTCCGGCATCGTGGGACCCAGCGGATCGGGGAAAACCACACTTTTGAACATAATAGGTTCCCTGGATACTCCCACAGAAGGGACGGCTACTGTTCTGGGCAAACAGACAGGAGATCTGTCTCAGAAAGAAGCCGCCGCATTGCGGAACCATGGCATAGGATTTATATTCCAGACCTATAACCTGTTACCGGTCTATTCCATTTACGAGAATGTGGAATTCGCCCTCTTGCTTCAAAAGACACCTGCCAGGGAACGAAAGGAGCGTGTTATGGAATCCCTGCAATGGGTGGGGCTCGCAGACAGGGCACAATCCCGGCCGGCCACCCTTTCGGGCGGAGAATGCCAGCGCGTAGCCATTGCCCGTTCCATAGTCAAGCGGCCGGCGCTTATTCTGGCAGATGAACCTTCGGCTAACCTGGATTCTGTCAACACCCACCACATTCTAAAAACCATGAAGCAATTAAACCGGGAACTGGGAACCACTTTTTTGTTCTCAACCCATGACGAAAAGGTAATGCAACACCTTGACCGTATTATCTATTTGAAAGACGGCTCCGTAGAAAAAGATGAGTTATGCTGACATTTACATTATCATTCAAGAACCTGATGGGAAACGGGAAAAGGACCTGGCTCAACGTTTCGGTCCTTTCCGTTGCTTTTGTCGTCATTGTCTTCTTTAACGGATTGCTTGACGGCTGGAACAAACAGGCAGAAACAGATACCATAGCCTGGGAAACAGGATACGGACGGTTGAGTCACCCCCTGTACGATCCCTACGACCCATATACCTTAGCCGATGCTCACGGTATTCCCGGTCTTCCTCAGGAGGTCATTGCCGGGGAACAGGCTTTGCCAATACTCGTTGCCCAGGCCTCGGCTTACCCTAACGGCCGGCTGGTGAATATTATGCTCAAAGGGATTGATCCCGCCCAATCCTTGCTGGCGCTCCCTTCCCGGTGGCTTGATTCTTTACCTGAGGGAATACGTGAAACGACCATACCTGCCATTATCGGAAAAAGGATGGCAGAATCGGCAGGATTGGAGGCAGGGGACCGGACGGTCATCCGCTGGAGGGATGTGAACGGGACATTTGATGCCAGGGAGGTGACTATTGCGGGGATATTCAGGACCAATGTACCAACTGTCGATGCAGGACAGCTTTGGATCCCCCTGGAAACGCTACGCCAAATGACCGGGATGTACAAAGAGACAACGTATTTTGTTATTGGAGAGGAACTGGCCGGATCTTCCCTATGGATTGGAGACAAAGCAGGGTATGGAAAATGGGATTACACGCCGCTTGAAGTGTTGATGGAAGATATTGAAAACGTAGTAGAGGCCAAAAAAGGGGGCATGATGGTCATCTCGGCCCTGTTGCTGTGCATTGCCCTGCTGGCCATATTCGATACCCAGGTATTATCCATATTCCGCCGACAAAAAGAGATCGGGACTTACATGGCCCTGGGAATGACAAGGGCAAAGGTCATTACCGTATTTACCATAGAAGGGACCATTCACGCCTTGTTGGCCATTTTGCTGGGTGCGGTTTGGGGGATCCCTCTTCTGGCCCTCCTGCGCAACTACGGGATCCCCATGCCCGATATGAGCGACCAGGCAGGACTGGCTATTGGGGACAGGGTCATTCCTGCCTACAGTATGCTCATGATCCTTTCCACCGTGCTTCTTGTAGTTATTACTTCGCTGATCGTGAGTTATATGCCTGCCCGTAAAATTGCAAAAATGCAACCTACGCAGGCACTTAAAGGGAAACTGGTATGAAAAGGTTTTTATTGAAAGGTATCCTTAAAGACAAAGGCAGGAGCCTGTTGCCCGTCATAGTGGTTTCCCTGGGAGCTATGCTTACGGTATTTCTATACAGCTGGGTCAAAGGGGTCATGGGGGATTCCATTGAGATGAGTTCCAATTTCGACACCGGGGACGTGAAAGTGGTCACTAAGGCTTATTCCCTGCAGGAAGGCCAGTACCCGAATGATCTGGCGTTACTTGATGTTGAACAGCTTCTGAAAAAATTGAAAGCAGAGTTTCCGGACATGGACTGGGCCCCGCGCATCCGTTTTGGTGCGCTTGCCGATTTTCCCGACAGCCTGGGAGAAACCCGTGCTCAGGGACCGGTTGCCGGGTGGGCTGTGGATCTGTTGTCAAAAGATTCGGGGGAGCCGGAACGCTTCAACCTGCCGGCTGCCATTGTCAGGGGGCGGATGCCTGAAAAGAGAGGGGAAGTGCTTTTGGCGGAAAACCTGGCTACCCGGTTTGATGCCGGAGCTGGAGATACCTTTACCCTGTTCGGGACAACCATGGAAGGCGGTTTTACATTCGTGAATTATACAGTATCCGGAACCATTCGCTTTGGCACCACAGGGCTGGACCGTGGCGCCATCCTGATGGATCTGCAGGATGCCCGTGCGGCTTTCGGCATGGAAGACGCTGCGGGAGAGATCCTGGGATTTCTCCCGGTATTCCATTATGATGACCGCATGGCACAGGAGGTGGTGTCACGTTTTGACACACTTCTGGAGAGTGAGAACAGCCTTTTGGATCAGGACCCGGAATATTCGCCTGTCATGCTTACCCTGGGCCGGCAGGCAGGGATGGCCGAAATGCTGGTCTATGCCGAGGCAATAAGCGGAATGCTCATCTTCCTGTTTGTGCTGGCCATGTCCATTGTATTGTGGAACGCCGGCCTGCTGGGAGGCTTGAGACGGTATACGGAATTTGGGGTCAGGATCGCGCTTGGAGAAGACAAGGGACACATTTACAGGTCTTTGTTATGGGAGGCACTGATGATTGGTAGTATTGGCTCGGTTGTGGGAACGTTTGTGGGAGTGGCCTTAGTATACATTTTCCATAATATCGGGTTCAATTTCTCTGCCCTGTTGCAGAATGCCAGCATTCTCATGCCGGGGATCGTGCGACCGGCCATCACGCCTGCTATTTATTACATAGGATTTATTCCCGGAGTTGTTTCCATGTTGCTGGGCAATGCACTGGCCGGCCGGGGTATATACAAACGTCAGACATCCAGGTTGTTCAACGAACTGGAAGTGTAAAAAATGATTATGAAAACATCAGTATTATTATTTACCCTGATCTCGTTTACAGGAATATTTTCTTTGCAGGCACAGGAGTCAAACGAAGCTGCAACGATCCTGGAAAAAGTGGACAAGAATCTTTCCGCTCAAAACAGGATCTTTGAATCTTCCATGACCATTCACGGCAGAAGGACCTCCCGTACCATAACTTCCAAAAGCCGGACCCGGGGAGAGAAAGAGGCTTTGACCGAATACCTATCCCCGGCTTCCGAAGCCGGAACAAAAATGTTGAAACTGGAAAACCAGTTGTGGATCTATACCCCCTCGGCTGACAGGACCATACAGATATCCGGCCACATGTTGCGTCAGTCGGTTATGGGTTCTGACCTGTCCTATGAAGACATGATGGACGACCGCAAACTGACCGAAGTCTATAGCGCGGAAGTTATTGCCCGGGACACCCTCCGGGGGGAACGGGTGGTGTTACTGCAATTGACAGCCCGTTCGAGTGATGTGGCCTATCCCGTTCAAAAGATGTGGATCGATGCGGAAAAGTTCGTGCCCTTACGACAGGAAATGTATGCCCGTAGCGGGCAATTGCTCAAAAGGGTGGACTTGTTTGACGTAAGGCGTATACAGAACCGGTGGTTTCCCATGCGAATGGTTTACAGGGACATGCTCAAAACAGGCGGTGGTACCGAATTCACCGTTACTTCCATTGCTTTTGACACACTCATCCCGGAACACATCTTCAGTAAGGCCAGCCTAAGGTAAAAGGCCGGCAGGGTGCTTTCAGCCGGTCTTTTTCAATTTGATTACTAGCAGCCTGAACATTTCGCTATCCTCGTTAAAAGGCCGGTGGGGTATGTCTTTGGGGCTGTCAATAAGCATGTCTTTGGACACTTTCCTGATTTCATCCCCAATTTCAATGGATCCTTCACCCTCCAGAATGTAGAAAAAAACATCTATCGGGGTGGTGTGGAGTTTCAGTCCTTCCCCTTTCCCGATGGCAATATGGACTACCTGTACGGCGTCTGTGTTGAAAATGATCCGGGCGTCCACGCCATGCGGATTTTTTGAAGTTTCCAGATCTTTGTAGGAATATATCTTCATAGTATAGTGTTTTTTGTTGATTTTTGAATAAAGATAAAAAAAATGTCCTAATTTTGTTATAGTTCAAAAACCAAGACCATTCAAATGAGCATTCCAGACATCAGGCTTGTATATATGAATCTTGTTACCGCATTGTTGGTACTGATTGCCGGCATATTGTGTTTATTTACTCCTGTTCCCCAAAACCATGTAGTCATACTGGCTTTGTTGTTCATTGTGGGCAGAGAAGCTGCCTTTGTGACCTGGGGCATGGACAGGGTACATCATCCGGAAGCAGGAAAAAGGCCTCTGAAATTTTTACTTTATATTGGGCTCTCTGCTATGATCCTGGCGCTGATCATATTATTTCTGAGACCGTACCTGGAGCTTTTTACGGTTCAACTTACAGCAATGTTGCTGATCCTGGCCTATATTATGCAATTGATCCTTGCCGTCAAGATTTACCGGACTATTAAAAGCCTGGGCTCTATGGTACTGATTATCATCTCTGCCGTTTTACTGGCAGTGACCCTGCCATTTATGATTTATCCTCCATTTACAGCAGAAATCCGTTTCACCTGGATGGCAGTTCTCAGTTTTCTATGCACAGCAACCGTCCTTGGCTGTTTTACCCTGGCACGCATGACGGTCTTGCGATCTGCGAGCCGATAACTCTGATTACCTGGCCCGTGAATCATAACCGGTCGGTTAAAAAGTCACTTCAAGACGCAGGGAAACGGTGTGGAAATCAACCCCTGCCTTCCTTGCAACTTCAATAATCTGGGAATAGTCCTTTGAAGGGTATCCGTAAGCGTCATGCCCTATGAAAAAATCTCCCGCCCCGTTGGCGTACCGGTCATTGTCCGTGTAGATGTAATTGACCATGAGTTTCACATGGTCGTTTATATAATAGTTGATGCCGGCCGTATAGTTTTGTGAGGCACCTCCTTTTATGGGATCATAATTCAGGTCCAGGTGATCGTACCGGACCAGCACTTCCACGTCTCCCCAAGTGCGCCCCCGGGAAGGATTCATGAACAGGCCGGTCGTGTTATCGTAGCGCTGCCTGCCACCAAAGAGCAGCATACCGGCCTGGGCATAAAAGCCCTTGAAGTGCAACGCAGATACCGGACCTTCTACACCGGAGAGGGGTTTTGAAAGGTTGGTCATATTGTAAAGATATTCTCCCTGTATCCGCAGGCCTTTATAATAAAAGCCGGCCTGTCCGTTGAAAAGGTATTGGCTTTTAACGTTATTGATTACATAGGTATCCAGGTATTGGTTCCGGTTGATATACGCCACATTGCCAAGGCGGTAGCGTATGGACGGGTATGATCCGGTAACCGGGTCCTTTGCGGGAAATTTATAGGAAGCCGCCACGCCTACATGGAGTCCCAGGTCCTTGTTGTTCACAAAGGGCATGGCTACAACCTTTGCCATAACCGTACGCGAGTCAAAGGATGTGGTCAGTATGGAATCCGCTTCGGGATTCTGCCGCTTGTAACTTGTCTTGTCAAAAGAAACCCCAAGAGAGCCTAAAAACCAGTACTGGTTGGTGCTGACCTGGATACCCAACAGATCCACCGGGACCATGGCCGATATTACCATGGGTTTTTCATGGAAAGCCTGTTCCCGGGGCCGGGCAGCGCCTTCCATAGAAAAGAGGCTTTCAAAATGTCCGGCTTTGATATGCAGGTTAGGGATCCCGGAATATTGGATGAAAGCTTCCGTGATGCGGGGCTTGAGTTTGGAAAAATCTGCCTCGAACAAGGCAGACCAACCGTCTGCAAACGTTGTTTTCAGTGCCAGTCGGGCATTGCGAACTGCACCGCCATGGGGAATTGGATCGTAATCCTCGTAATACCCGAAAAACATACTTCCATCAAGGTGCACAAAGCCGTCCAACCATAATGTAAATTTTTCATCGGCGGTTGTAAAAACACGGATTCCCGAAGGTTCCGGTTCCGTTGACGTGCGGTACTGGCCCGCTGCCTGCAGGATACAAAGACAACTAACGATGAACAAACACGTTTTCTTCATTCTGGCTATTATAAGAGAGCGAAAAGGTATTGAGGCTGGAGGGCTGGTTATTCGTAAACAACAGTAAAGGTAAGGTTTCCGGTATAAATTCCTCCTGGATTGGTCAGGTAGTCTGCAAGCTGTATGGTTCCACCCATATAAACGGTAACGCCTTTTTTAATGCTATAATAGGGGGGGGAAGGCCAGGCTGTTATATTGTATATAGTCCTGGTCTGGCTGCCGCCTTGCCTGGTAAGGGTTACCTCACCCGGAAGAACGAGCTGTAGTACATCGAAATTTTTAGTGGGAGAGTAAAATTTCAATGTTGCAGGACTATAATTGCCCAGGTTTTTAAGCTCCACAGATCCTGTCGCTACGCGGTTAAAAGCCCCATTGGCTACTTCTATTGACACAGACCCCGACCAGCCGCTTATGGCCACCTTGCCAAAGTTGAAATTGTTAAGGATGTCTACTTGTATCTCGGATTGCGCCTTGACTGTTTGCACTGCCAACAGAACCAGAAGAAAAACCGGCAATATGTATTTAAATCTCATAAAACCTGGTTAACAAGAGATTCAGCGCAATTCCAGCTGTGCAGTCGCGTATGTTTCCGGCTTGACGTCTGATTGGGCGGTGTAGGTGATCAATAATTTGCCCGATTTAAAATCCACCCCCGACTGATTGTCAAGTGATATGCGGAAATTCCTTATGGTATTGGGGGTGTAAACCGCTATCCCGTTGACCACGCCCACCGGTGTTTCCTTGCCGTCAGCCCCTACATGGGTTACATTCAGATCACCGTAAACAGACATGTTTCCGGAACGGTTGAAACTCATCTTCAGAAACAGGGCTTCATTTTCTCCCTTTTCCAGGGCCAGATCTGACAGGAACACCTCTGTGGCGGATTCTCCCACCCGGATGATCACCGGGATGGTAATCCCAAAGATGGGTATCAGCCTGACGCTTACCGAGGTGGTATCCCGGTTGGGATCTTCCTCGCCCAGGGCCACTTCATTGGGAACAGCTCTAAAATAAACGTGGGAACGGTATTCGCCCGGTTCCATGCCCTCCCTTCCTACCACCTGCATGCGAACCGTCTGGGCCTCATTGGGAGCCAGGGTTACTGAACGCGGGAAAAAACGAAGGTGCTTGTCGGCAAAAAACTGACCCGGATCCGGTTCTGTAATTTCTTCAAAAGTCCCTTCTGTGGTCATCCTGTACTGGATGAAAGAAATATTATACCGGGCCGTATCTTGTCCTGTATTGGCCAGATTCAATTCCATAACCCTGCGGGATCCGTCAAACACCACGCGCCGTGGTGTGACAAGCAAATTCCCCTGGGCAAAGGCCCGGGGCATTAAAGTGCCGGTAAAAATGAAAAATACCAGCAAAAAGATGAGTTTTCCAGATTTATGCATGATCCCTTAATTTATTCGTTTACATTAACCACAAATATAATAAAAAAATAAAACGTAACTGATCAACTGAAAAAGAGACCACTAATTGTAATCAAAAGTAACAGCGTAAGTTCCGGAATATACCCCCACCGGATTTTGAGACAAATTCTGCACACGCAGTACGGCGCCCATGTAAAAAGTCATTTGACCGTTCACATCCAATCTGCCCGTATGGGACGGATAGACCTCCCAGTTGTCTACCGTCATACGGTGGGCCGGATTGGTGCTATGTGTGAGAGTTGACTCGCCGGGAAGGGTAATAGTTACGTTGTAATTAGGTAAACCAAGCACTTCGTAGATGGCCGGGCCGGGATTTCCTCCCGATGCCAGGTGTACGGAAGACCCTGTAGATGTTCTCACCACAGAAGACGCAGCTTCTATGATTATGGTACCGCCGCCTTCTCCGTCAATAAAAAAGCGTCCGAAACTTAAAGGAGATGTTTCGCTGGCCGAAAGCGCATCTGCCAGTTCTGCAACAACTTTGCCGGTGACTTCCGGATCAGGGTCAATTGCCCGTAAGGGCTTCAGGGAGGCGCCCAGGAACAGCACTGCTGTCAGAACCGGTATATGTTGAATTAATTTCATGACAGGAGGCCAGGTTCTTTTATCAAAAACGCCTCTCTCAAAGGGAGAAGCGTTTTGTTGTGTTTTTTGGGTAGTTTACCAGATCCTACTGGTAGGCGAAAGTCACGTTATAGGTCCCGGTGTAAACGCCTCTGGCTATGCTGGTGTTGGGGACAGTCAGTGTACCGCCCACGTATACGGTGGCTTCTCCTGAAGCATTCAGCAGGGGGCTTGCATCGGAAACTGAAAATGTGGCCACGTTCATCACATCTGCGGTTGTGGCATGGGTAAGATTGATTGCACCATCGGCCGGCAGGGTAACGGTTACTTCCTGGCTGGCATGTCCGGAAATGTCAAACGCTGCTGAACTGGGGCTCCCGCCGCCAATAATGGATACGGTCCCGGTAATGTTCATGGTCCCGGCAGCGGTGTTGGCAATAACAACGGTCCCTCCACTGGCGCCGGCCGTAAAACGACCGAAATTCAACTGGGCTTCTTCAGAGGCAGCAAGTGCCTCAACCAGTTCTGCTGTTGCGGTGGCAGTGACTACGGGATCGGGGTCAATTGCGAAGGTGCTCACAGAGAAACCGGTGAAGAGCAGGGCAATGAGTAACATTTGGAAGTGCTTTTTCATGGTCGTTTGTTTTGGTTTTCTTTTTTTAATTTTCCCCGGAACGCTCCATCCATGAGGAAGGAGCGACCGAGGAAATATATTTTATATAGTGTGGAGCTATTATTATTCGTAAGCTACGGTTACATCAAAGGTACCTGTGTATACACCAGCAACCTGACCGGCTGGAATTGTAAATGATCCACCTACGTAGAGAACAGCTACGCCATCTTCCAAAACGTTGCCAGCGTTAAGTAAATTTTTTGTAAGAGTTACTGTTATAGCATCTCCATCTCCTGCCATATCAACTGTATCGTCAAGATCAATAGAAAAGGTTGCATCAGGATCACCTTCGATATCAAACTGTGCTGAAGTACGAGTAGCAGAGGTAATCGCTAAGGGATTTCCCGTGGTTGCCCCTGTAGTGGTTACAACTGTACTTTCAACAGCAGTTGCAGTTACAACGATATCCTCTGTGCTTGAAGACACAATACTACCAAACTGTAAATCCCTAGCTTTATCAATAGTTATGGGTTTAATAATAGTAACACTACTAGAGGCAGTTTCTGTTGCGGTGTTTTGTCCGAAGGAAATGTTGGAGATTCCGAAGAGGGCTACTGAGAGGGCGAAGACTTTGAGAGTTGTTTTCATAATGAATATTTTTTTGATTGTTTTTTAAACTAATTTTTCAAACGCGGCACAAAAGTATGCCCTGGGTTTTAAATGAAAAAACGATTTCAATATAAGGATGAAAACAATCTACGAAAAGGCTTTTTTTTTCAACGACCCATAGAATCACTGGTACGAAACGGTCACTGTAAAGGTGCCGGTGTACTGGCCCAGGGCCTGCCCCCACCACATGGTGACGGTACCACCCACATAAAATACAGCCTCGCCCGCAGGGCTCAGTTGGAGGGTGGCAGAGGGGGTTGTCAATTCAAGATTCAGGTTCGCGGAGCCACTGCTATGGATCAGCGTATGGATCCATGTGGGGACAGTAACATTGACTGATGCATTAGGGCCTCCCGTCACCCTGAATTTGCCGGCATAAACCGCTCCGGGACTGGGTAAAAGCGTAGCCACACCGGAAGTTGTCCTTTGCGGATTCTCAGAGGCGGTGAGCGTCACATACCCCGTTCCCTGTCCGGGAGAAGCATACCCAAATGAAAGATTGGATTCTTTTGCAATGGACAGGGGAATGATCACTTCAATCTCAAGAACAGAAGGAATGGACACCACCTTGGTCCGGGACTGTCCATACACCCTGGAGAAGCCCGGGAAGAACAGGCATGCCAGAAGTAAGAATGAGAATGCACGAGCCTTCATGATGCCCCAAAGATACATAAAAATATTTTTTACATTTGTACTTATGATTAAAATACTGATCATTGAGGACGACGCCGCCTTCAACGCCCTGTTGAAAACATGGCTTACCAAAGCCGGGTTCCGGGCAGAAGGCGTTCTGTCTGCGGGAGAAGCCATGAAGGCCGTGCAGGGACAAGTGTATGACATTGTCCTTTCTGACTTGAGGCTGCCCGACACCGATGGACTGACCCTGCTAAAATGGATCCGGGAAACATCGCCGAACAGCGCTGTGTTCATCATGACCGGATATGCCGACATCCAGACTGCAGTACAGGCCATCCGCCTGGGAGCGGCTGATTACCTGGAAAAACCTGTGGATCCTGTAATTCTTAGGGAGAAAATTGACGAGGTACTCAGGAAAAAAGACCGGCCGCATGAACGCATACCTTTTATTAAGGGAGAAAGTCCCGCTTCCCTGAAAATGTACGACTACATGATGCTGGTGGCTCCGACGCTTCTTTCTGTGCTCATCTCCGGGGAAAGCGGCACGGGAAAGGAATATGTGGCCAATCACATACACCAGAACAGTTCCCGCAGGGACGGGCCTTTTGTGGCCCTGGACTGTGGTGCCATTCCCAGGGATCTGGCGTCGAGCGAGCTGTTCGGGCACCTGAAAGGGTCTTTCACCTCGGCCATAAGTGACAAAAAAGGAGCTTTCGAAATGGCAGACGGGGGAACGCTGTTCCTGGACGAGGTGGGGAACCTGTCGCACGATGTGCAGATGCAGCTCCTCCGGGCACTTCAGGAGGGGGTAATCAAGCCCGTGGGAAGTTCCCGGATCATTGAGGTCAACATCCGCATTATCACAGCCACCAACGTGGATCTGAAACAAATGATAGAACAGGGAAGGTTCAGGGAAGACCTTTACCACCGTATCAATGAATTTCAGCTCCATATTCCGCGCCTGCAGGAACGGGGACAGGATGTGATGCTGTTTGCCCGTCATTTCCTGGAATATGCCAACCGCCAGATGAACCGCAAGATCACTGGATTTACCCCCGGAGCAGAACAATTGATGATGGCCTACAGCTGGAGGGGCAACCTGCGCGAATTGCTCAATGTGGTCAAACGCACCGTGCTCTTGAGCGAAGGGCCCGAGATCCAGGCCACCGACCTGCCCGAAGAGGTTCGCGGTTTTCAGTCTGTTCGCGAAGGACAGGATGCCCACACCCTGAAAGAACAGCATGAACGGCAAATGATCACAGACGCCCTTGCGCGTACAAGGAACAACCGCACCCGCGCGGCACGCCTGCTGGGCATTGACCGCAAGACCTTATATAATAAAATGAAGCTCTATAACCTGGAGTAATGCCCGGGCCTGCCTGATCATACGTTTCACGGTGGCGGGATCTTCCTTGCCGGATCGCTCCAGGGTGGCCAGGTCTTTGACCAGGGGCGACTGCAGCTGCCTGAACATGGGGAGCATTTTGTGGGCTACAGAAGCGATCCTTCCGTAATCGCCATGTTCCAGGGATTCTTCCATGATTTTAAGGCTTTCCCCTGCGGCGGCATGAAAAACACGCAATACCTGTGTCACCGCATCCAGGTCTGCTTCTACCATGCGTCCCATTTCCGCCAGTGAGAATAGATCATAGGGAACCGCAGATTTTATGTTGGCAAGTGCCTGGTTCAGCTGTGCTTTCACAAAAGGCTTTGCCAGGTGACCGGTAAATCCCTTACCTATATAATGACGGTCTGTATAGAGGCTGTCTGCCGTTACGGCAATAACCGGAATTTCCCGGCAACTGCGTATCTGTTCCAGCAAATGGAATCCGTCCCCGTTAGGCATCTGGATATCTGTAAGTACCAGGTCAACCGGTAAACTTTGCAAAAGGGCCATGGCGGCCTGTGATCCCTGTGCCGTTGCTACCAGGTGGCCCGAAAGGCGGAGCATCTCCGCAGATAGAGCCAGTTGTGCCGGATCGTCGTCCACCACAAGAACCCGGAGTGGAACGGGAGACGGTTCCATTGAAACAGGTTTGGCTTCAGGGGAAATGTCCGGGGCCTGGGCGCTGGTTGGTTCCACGGGGATGGAAACGCAGAAAGTGCTTCCTGAGTCTTCGTTCCTGAAGAGGGTAATGTTGCCTTTGAAAAGGTCCACCGTGCGTTTGACTATGGATAAACCCAGTCCCACGCCTTCTTTTTCCGGGGTACGGGATGTTTCCTCACGCATGAATTCATCAAAGATGCGTTGTTGCGCTTCCGGGGCAATACCCGTTCCCGTGTCGTATACAGAAAAGAATAATTCCGGGCCATCGAGCGATGCGTGCAGGTCTATGTGCCCCTTGTCGGTAAATTTGACGGCGTTGGACAACAGGTTCATCACCACCTGCCGAAGTCGCATGGGATCGGTTATAACGCAGGTTTGCGGGGAGATGGCGGTACGCAGGTTCAGGGTCACGCCCTTTTTGCCGGCCGTGGGGGCAAATACGTCTATAGCCTCTTCAAACAGCTTCCTTACAGGGGTTACTGTGGGATTGAGCTGCGTTTTATGCGCATCCAGGCGGTAGTATTCCAACAAGTTGCCCAGCAGCTCCATCACATGTCCCGCAGAGTGCATCATGGGATCCAGGTATTCTTTGAGTTGCTGTCCGGGGCTTTTGTCCGAGGGGTGCCGAAGCAGGTCCAGGTATCCTATGATGGCACTCAGGGGTGCCTTGATGTCATGGGTCACGGTGAGCAACAATTTTTCCCGGCTTTTCATCAATTCTTCGGCCCTGTTCCTGGCAACCTCCAGGTCCCGGCGGTATCTCCTGCTTTTGTTCAGGTCAGTGAATATGAGCAGGGTAGAGAGCAAGATGATGAGCAGAGCGGCTGCCCCCAATATGGATAGAGAGTTTCCGGCTTCCTCCAGAGAGGCCCTGCGCGTCTCCAGTGCTGTGAGCGTGGTGCTGAACCACTCCTGGTTCAGTTCTTCCAGCAACTTGTTTATCTCCAGGTTCAGGGCCCGGTCTGTATCAATAAGCTGTTCCAACTGTACCGAGATGGACCTGAGCTGGCGCTGCCTTTCTGCTTCCACATCGTCCAGAACCTTCATCACCGCCTGGACGACGGTATCCCGGTCTGTGGTCTGAACAGCCAAGGGCTGCGGGGTTCCCGGGATGATACGGACAAGAGAATCGGTAATGGTGCGGCGTATCTGTTTGATCTCGGTAATGCTGTCCTGCATGCGGGAAGGAACGAAAGCATTTCCCAGGCGTTCAAAGAAATTTTGTCTGGGCCGGCGTACAGCCGTTGTTATGGTGTCGTAGATAACCTCTTCCCGGATGACCACCGATGGCATGGGTCTTGAAGTGACTTCTGTCAATTTCGGGGCCTGTGTCATGGCGGGAACCTGGGGCAGAGCCCTGTCTACCTTTTGTGCCACACCCTGATTGCTGCGCCGGCTGAGTTCCTTTTGCTGGCGCGCGATATCCTGGATGTTGATGTTGCGGAAAACCAGCAGGCTGTCAATTTCCAGCAGGATCTTCCTTTGCCGCTCCATGGTTGTTCCCCTGCCCAGGGAATCAAGCATCACGTCTACTTTATCCAGGGCGTTGCGGTAGAGGTCGTAATTTTCAGCTTTGGGATCCTGGATAAAGCGGGTTCCCAGCCATTCGGCTTCGTACAGCAATGATATGGTATTGCTTATCAAAAGGCTTCGTTCCAGGATTTCTTCGCGGCGATCTTCGCTCTGAAACAGGAAAGGGTATACACGTTTGTATACGTACCAGGCGGCACCGATTATCAGTGCCACCAGCAATACATAGCTGAAGACCACTTTAAGGCGAAATCCCACATCGTGTTTCATGAAGCTAAGATATAAAGAAATCCCCGCAGCACAAAAGGAGCAAGGAAATGTGCGAGTGGGGAAATATACCCCAATCTGTGGCGTGAAATTCCCACTCATTGTAACGACACGGAGGGTCTGTCTTTCTGTTGTCAAAAAATGACGTCTGATAACCAACAAGTTAATAATACTATTATTTATCGGGATCTTTTTTTATGTTTTTTCAAATTGGGGAATGTTTCTGGAACGCAATTTGAGTATAATATGAATAACGAAAGCAGTGAGCACGCGGAATTTTTTCATGCAAACAGAAGATCCATTGGTCGTGCCACGAAATAAAGAGGGATACTGACAGGCGACAGTATCCCTCTTTGCATATGCGGCTTTCAAATGTGATTCTGCTTTCCCTGGCCGGATCCGGGGCTTACAACTCCCAACTGGTTTTTTCCTTTGAGTCTTTGATCCGGACACCCAGCCCGGAGAGCCGGTCACGGATACGATCCGATTCGGCCCAGTCCTTCATGGCCCTGGCCTGAGTCCTGAATTCCAGTACCAGGTCTACAAGTCCTTCAATCAGGGGAAGCTGGTTGTGGTCTCCTTCTTCCTTCAGTCCCAGGATCCCGTCTACCACCCGGATGTATATTTTTTCTATCAGCTCCTTGTCTGCAGATGAAACAGGCCGGGCAGCATCCGAAGCAGTATGGATCCAGGTGACCAGGTCAAAAAGAGTTGCCAGTGCAACGGGTGTGTTCATGTCGTCACACAAGGCCTGGTAAATCTTTTCTTCGGTTTCCTGCAATGTGGCGGATACTGCCACTTCTTCCGAAACGGGCAGTTTGGCAGATACCCTGCGTGCCTGGAGCAGTCGTTTAAGGCCTTTGCCGGCCGCCACCAGGGCCTCGTTGCTGAAATCGAGTGTTCCCCGGTAATGTGCCTGCAGGATGAAAAACCTGATGGTCATGGGATGGAAGGGTTGTGTCAGGAGCGGGTGCGTTCCGTTGAACAATTCTTCCAGGGTGATGAAATTTCCCAGGGACTTGCCCATTTTCTGGCCGTTGATGGTTATCAGGTTGTTGTGCATCCAGTACCGCACGCTGTCTTTTCCCCGTGTAACGGTATTCTGGGCGAGTTCGCATTCATGGTGCGGAAAGAGCAGGTCCATGCCCCCGCCGTGGATATCAAAAACCTGTCCCAGGTATTTGGAACTCATGACCGAGCATTCCAGGTGCCAGCCCGGGAAACCTTCGCTCCAGGGGGAGGGCCAGTGCATGATGTGCTCGGGGGTGGCTTTTTTCCACAGCGCAAAATCAAAGGGAAAGCGTTTTTCGTCCTGACCTTCCAGCTCACGCGTATTGGCCAGCAAGTCTTCCAGAACCCGTTTTGAAAGGATCCCGTAACGGTGCGTTTTGTTGTATTTCTCAACGTCAAAATAAACAGATCCGTTAACCTGGTAAGCCATCCCCGCATCCAGAATCTGTTTTATCATGGCAATCTGTTCTGTTATATGGCCCGAAGCCCTTGGCTCGATGCTCGGTGGCAGGGTGTTGAGGCTGGCCATGGCCTGGTGGTACCGGATGGTGTAATGCTGAACCACTTCCATGGGTTCAAGCTCCTCGAGCCGCGCTTTACGGCCGATCTTGTCCTCTCCCGAATCCGAGTCGTTTTCCAGGTGTCCCACATCTGTTATGTTGCGCACATAACGGACTTTATATCCCAGGACCCGCAGCAGCCGTACAAAAACATCGTACACCACTCCAGGACGCGCATGTCCCAGGTGGGGATCGCCATACACGGTGGGGCCGCAGACATAAAGTCCCACATGCCCGGGAACCAGTGGTTCAAATTTTTCTTTTTCCCTGGTAAGGGTGTTGTATATGAATAGTTCTCGTGGCATGCGGGTAGGTAATTATGTCTGCAAATGTACAATTTTTTAACTTGGGACCACTTCCCCTTGCTTTTGCGGCAGTACTTCCCTGAGAGTCTGGGCTATAACTTCCTGGATATATCGTGGTTGGCCATCTTTTTCGTAGGCATTGGTCCGGATCTTGCCGGTGATAGCCAGGCGGGTTCCCTTTTTGACCGATTCGAAGGGTGCAATATCCTTCCCCTCCCAGGCGACAACCCTGTGCCAGGTGGTTTCTTCCTTGAGCACCCCGGAACCTGTTTTAATCACCTCACCGGTGGCCAGGTTGAAATTCATAACCCTTCTTCCTTCCTCGGATTGACCGATCCTGGGATCTGCTCCTACACGTCCCATCAGTTCTACTTTGTTGATAGATTGTTCCATAATGCGTTATTATTAGTTAAACGCACCAAACCTACAATACCGGTGTGTAAAAAATGACCTCTAACGTAAAAATCTACATATATTTCTCCAGGAACTCGAAGAAAATCTTATTCCAGAGCATATTGTTCTGAGGTTTGAGGATCCAGTGGTTCTCATCGGGGAAGAGCACCAGTCTGGCAGGAACCCCGTGCAGTTTGGCAGCATTGAAGGCCGCCATAGCCTGGTCCACGGGAATACGGTAGTCCATTTCACCATGGGTGATCAGGATGGGTTTGTTCCAGTATTGTACCCGTTTATGAGGGGATTGAGCATAATGATTCACGGCGACAGTGTTCTTGTCCCATGGTGCCCCCCCGTTGTCCCAGTGGGGGAACCAGAGCTCTTCCGTGGTCATGTACATATGCTCTGTATTGAAAATACCGGCGTGTGCAATGAAGGCGGCAAAACGTTCGTTGTGCGCTCCTGCCAGGTGAAACACCGAATATCCTCCATAACTGGCACCCACCGCAGCGATCCGGCTTCCGTCAACAAAGGTCTCGCGTTTCATGTGGTCCACCGCACTCAGGTAATCCTGCATATTCTGACCGGTATAATCGCCGCTGATCTGTTCTGTCCATTCCTGTCCAAAGGCCGTTGTACCCCTGCGGTTGGGAAGGATGACAATATACCCGTTGGCGGCAATCAGCTGGTGGCACCAGCGGTATGACCATCCCTGGGACAGGGTGGACTGGGGTCCGCCGGCACAGAACAGCACGGCCGGGTATTTCTTTTGCGGATCAAAGTGGGGCGGGTATACCACCCAGGTTAGCATTTTCTTGTTGTCTGTAGTGGTGACCCAGCGTTCTTCCACCTGGCCCATTGTGAGATGGTTGAGTATGTGACTGTTCTCAGAGGTCAACCGGGTATATTCTCCCGATTCGGGATGAATGGAAACAACCTCGGCAGGCATGGACATGGAAACATAGGTGCCGATGAGCCGTTCTCCCGAACCCGTGTCAGGGGAAATCTGAACCGGGCTGCAATCGTACCAGCCGGTAGTGATCTGGCGGATCTTGCCCGTCTCTGTTTCCAGGGCGAACAGCTGGTTGATCCCTTGCGCACAGGCATTAAAATAAAGCCCTTTGCTGTCAGCCCTCCAGGTAACGCCTTCCACATTGTAAAGGAAAGAGGCAGTGAGGTCCTTTATGGAACCGTCTGCAAAGGAATACAGCATCAGCCGGTTCTTGTCTGCCTCGTAGCCGTCCCGTTCCATGCTGTTCCATACCAGGAAGTTGCCGCAGGGTGAAAACCGCGGTGCGGCGTCGTAACCCATCATGCCCTGGCTCAGGTTGGTTTCNNCCCGCAGGTATATGTCTGTATTGGTAGATACGGCGTAATCTTTGCCGGTCAGTTTGCGGCAGGAATAGGCGATGCGTTTTCCATCGGGGCTCCAGCTCAATTCCCCTATGTCCCCGAAGGGAAGCGTAGGCAGCTCATAGGGCTGTCCTTCCAGCAGATCGGTCACATTGGAAAGGGTTTTTCCGTCGAACAGGGCTGTAAAGGAATGGGGTATCTCTTCTACAAAGCAGTCCCAGTGCCGGTACATCAGATCGTCAATTACCCTTCCGGTGGCCTTGTCCAGAGAGGGATCAAGGTCGGTTGGCTTAACGGCAGCGGGGACTGTGGAAACGAAAAGGATCCTGTCCCGGGTGGGGGAAATACTGAATTCCAATATGGCCTTATCCGTTCCGGTGATCTGTTGCCTTCCCGTACCATCGGCCTGCATGATCCACAATTTGCCTTCGCAGGCAAAGACGAGGCGGTCGTTGTCCAGCCACCGGGCGTTGGATTCACTTGCAGGAGTCCGGGTAATCTGGAGGTTGTTCTGCCCGTCGGCGTCCATCACAAAAAGTTCGCGGTTGCGCTTGTTTTCCTTAATAGAGGTATAGGTTACTCCATAGATAATTCTTTTCCCGTCGGGTGAAACCTGCGGATCTGTAACACGCCCTAAGAGATTCAGGAGGGAGGAGTTAAGCAGGTCATTTTCCGGTATTTCTGTGTTTTTCCCTATCAGGGGGGCTTTGTTCTGCTCGTTTCCGGAACATTGCGACAGAGCCAGGGAAGCAGTAAGCATCATAAATACTAAGATTGTTCTGTTCATAAGGTTTTGGTTTGACTTCAAAATTAGTGAATTAATTGTAAGTTTGTGGAAATTTAAAGAAAAGAGCAATGAAACGACTTGTAAGCTTGTTATTTGTATTTGCCGCCCTTTCTGTGCAGGCGCAAAGCATTAAACTGGAATTCAAACCGGAAAAAGGGGTGGAATACCCGGTGTCCTTGGAGATCAACCAGGTTATGACCCTGATTGTTCCCGGTATGGGGAACGTTCCATCACAAACAGACCAGATCATAAGAGCTGTTGTAACCCTGGCAGAAGAGGTGGAACAGGGATACCTGATGGAAGCACGTTTGACACAAATGACCATAAAATCCCAGAGCCAGGGACAATCCCAGGTGTTTGATTCGGAATCAGAAGATATTGTTGGTCAGGCCATTAAAAGCATGATGGCCAACTCAATGCAAATGATTATTTCCCGCCAGGGAGAAGTTTTGGAACAAATGCCTGTGGAAGACACCGTATTTACACAAGCCGACAGCATCCTGGCTACGCAATATGCCCGCCGCCGGAGGGAACAAACCATGCAGCAGATCAAGCAACTGTTCAGCCAGAATACCATTAAGAGTGTTGTGCAGGCAGGCCTGACAAAGTTTCCCGACAGGGAAATGGCTATTCCTTCAGTCTGGACAGATGAGGAGCCCAGCGAAGAGCTGGGGGCCATTGTCACGATGCAGCAGCGTCTGACCGAAGTGTCGGGCAACCGGCTCACCATAACTGCAAAATCGGTAATCATGCCCGATCCCAATGCCAAGAAATCTGAAGCTGCTCAGCGTATGGAGGGAATTTCGGGAAATGGCGAAGCCACCTCGGTAATCGATACTCAAAGCGGATGGGTGATTGAAAGTAACGGAACCCAGTCACTGCGCGGTGAACTGGTGGTTGAACAGGCAGGACAGGTTCAGTCGATAGACCTGACCATGGAGGTGAAGACCAAAATTACTGGTAAGTAATCGTTACGGTTAAATCCGAAGTGTTGGAATAATTTCCGCCCGGTTGGTTGGCCCCGAGGTTGAGGGTTCCTCCTAGCCTGAGGATTGCGGTACCATCAGTGCCGATTTGTCCGCTTGTGGGAAGAAACTGAAAATTATTCACAGTCATAGTATTGTTGTTCTCGTTTCTCAGGGTAATCTGAGAGGGATAACTGCCAGTGGCAACTAAAAAACTCTGACCGGGCATCCCGGTGATTTGAAAACTTGCGGCAGTACTGGTGCCCAGGAACTGAAAAGTGCCCGACACATTGGAAACATTTCCGGTTGACGGATCAAGCATGACAGATCCGCCCGCCGTCTGACTTATGATATCCCCGAACAGCAGGTCGGTCAATTTGCTTATCCGCAGGTCAATCCCAAGAGTGATGGAGGCTTCTGCATCTATTGAGGTAGTGAATAAGCTCGGATTCTGTGCGGTGGAAACCTGAGAAATCCCGGCAAGAAAAAAAGTCAGAAAAAGCAATTTTAACATTCTCATATCAAGGGCGTTCTCTATTATTCTCAAATTTACGGAAAATCCAGCAAAAATCAAACCACATTCAACCAACAGGGTCAATCACCTATAAGCGGCCACAGTATCGGATCCCGTAGCAAATCCTGGAAACGGTATTCTTTTCCGTCCACCAGAACTCTGTTTGAGATCAGACGGATCCCGTGGCTGTAATCTACATAGGTATTGATGTGGCCGTCGTATAAGGGCTGGATGGGTTTGCCATCCGGACGGTGCCATCCGTAGATGATGACATGGTGGGTGCGGGAGGAATTTGGCGGATTTTTGGTGATGACAACATCCTTTTTGGTTCCGGCTGTGAGCATTCCGGGTTTTTTGCCTGCGGCTTTGAGCTGGGCAAAGATCACCTGTGAATGGTCAAAGAAAAGGTCCGGATCCAGGTTGCGGTATTCCCTGGGGATGTAGTTGAATGGCTCTACCCTGGCCCTCGCCTTCCGGTAGATCAGATCAACGATTTTTGGCGTAGGCAGTGAACAATCCAGTGAACAGGCAATCCTGGTGGCCGTCATGGGGGTAAGCGGAACAATAAAGGGGACATTGCCACTCAAAACCGTCAGATAATCCGGTTTGACAAACAGGGTGACCCGGTGTTTCTTCCCGTTGAGGTCTCTTTGCCGGGTGGTGATGCGCACGAATCCTTTCATATATTCCGGAACATTCCCTTCCAGGATCTCGCTGCAGGTAAGTTCTTCGCGTTCTTCCAAAGACAAAGTGCGGAATTTTTCATAGAAAGGGCAGTCATCTCGTTGTACCTGGGCCCCCAGGTAACAGGCAGGCAGCAACAGAAGGATTGCCAGAAAAGGGAAAACGCCATTTGGTAAGCTGTTTTTCATAGGTCAGGGAAACCCGGGATTTCGTTATTTGGAATAATTTTTTTTACTTTGTCTGCTGCAAAGTTCGTGTAATTTTGCATTATTAGCTACATTTTATTAACTAATCACTAAATTATGGCAGTTAACATTGAAGAAAAAGTTAAGCAGATCATTGTGGACAAACTGGGTGCAGATGAGAAAGAGGTTACCCCCACAGCTAACTTTACAAATGATTTGGGTGCGGATTCTTTGGATACCGTAGAACTGATTATGGAATTTGAAGAAGCGTTCGGCATCAACATTCCAGACGAGGCCGCTGAAAAAATATCTACAGTAGGCGACGCCATCAAATACATAGAAGACAACGTAAAAGCCGAATAATTTAAAACCATGAAGCTCAGACGGGTAGTCATTACCGGATTGGGGACCATCAACTCCCTGGGACATAACATCCCTGAATATTTTGACAATCTGGTTGCCGGAATGTCCGGCGCAGGATTGATTACCCGTTTTGACGCTTCTTTGTTCAAAACCCGTTTTGCCTGTGAGATCAAGGATTATGATCCGGAAAAATTCGGGATAGACAAGAAGGATGCTCGCAGAAACGATCCTTTCACACAGTATGCCCTGATCGCTGCCCATGAAGCTATAATGGATAGCCATCTGGACCTGGATGCCCTTGATAAGAACCGGGTGGGTGTGATTGTGGGATCGGGCATAGGCGGGATAGAAACGCTGCTCAGGGAGATCGGGGAGTTTTACAAGGGCGGAATGGTTCCCAGGTTCAGTCCCTTTCTTGTTCCCATGATGATCGCAGACATTGCCTCGGGAATGATCTCTATGAAATATGGTTTCCGTGGCCCCAATTACGCTACGGTCTCTGCCTGTTCCACATCAAATCATGCCATGAGCGATGCCTTTACCCTGATCCGCATGGGAAAGGCAACTGTTGTCGTGACAGGGGGTTCGGAAGCCCCCATTAACCAGGCAAGCATTGGCGGATTCAATGCAGCAAGGGCGATTTCAACCAACAACGATGAATACATGACCGCCTCCCGGCCTTTTGACAAGACGCGTGACGGTTTTGTGATGGGAGAAGGAGCCGGGGTTCTTGTATTTGAAGAATACGATCATGCAAAGGCCCGCGGAGCAAAAATCTATGCCGAAGTTGGGGGCGCCGGCCTGACAGCCGACGCATACCACATTACTGCACCGCATCCCGACGGGGAGGGTGCCCGCCGGGTCATGGCAGAGGCCATTAGCGAAGCCGGATTAACGCCACAGGACGTGGATTATATAAACTTGCACGGAACTTCCACCCCCCTGGGAGATGTAGTGGAAGTGAAGGCCATAAAAGATCTTTTCGGCGATCATGCCTACAAGATGAACCTGAGTTCCACCAAATCTATGGCAGGACATGCCCTGGGGGCTACCGGAGCCCTTGAAATTCTTGCCTGTATCTGTGCCATGGAAAGGGACATGGTTCCTCCAACCATCAATTTCAAAGAGGAAGACCCTGAAATCGATTATAAACTGAACTTTACGTTCAACCAGGCGC
>DBRG01000008.1 GCA_002305545.1 Bacteroidales bacterium UBA1374 | reverse complement strand
CCGTGAAAGGGGTTGCAAAGATAAAGAGAAATTTGAATCTCCAAAAAAAAATGAATAAAACTTCTCCTGATTCAGGGTGAAAGAGGGGATTCGAACCCCCGACCTCTAGAGCCACAATCTAGCGCTCTAACCAACTGAGCTACGATCACCATTTTGGGATTGCAAAAGTAAAACAAAAAACAATACCGGCAAAAAAGACATCACATATCCTTCCAATTATCAATGACAAAAAAGAAATGATAGCGTTTTTCCCCTGCTTTTGTTCCCAGTGGAAGCATCACTGATACTTTTTGTCCTACATTATCCCTTTTATCATAAAAAAGGTAATTGATTTTCCAGAGACTGAAATTGGTGGGATCATCAATAACATTGTCCACAGGCAAAAGAAAATCTTCCAGGAGGGATCCCGGAGCCAGGAAAGTGGTGTCCTGGGGCAGGGCCCTTTGCGCAAGATCCACCCCGTTGTGAATTACCCTGAGTGTGTCGCCGTGTTGGTTGATATATTTTGCCTTTTCCCAGTCAACATATAAGGTATCAGGCAGTAAATTCTTCAGCTTAAAGGCAAACCGGGTATTGGTCAGAACCAGGTCAATTTGAATAGACATATCCTGGTAGGTATATTCTGTGGTGCCGTCGGGCAAACCCCTGGTGGAAAACATAAGGTTCTTGGTCTCGGATTCCGGCACACAGAGAACATCCTCCATCTGTATGGAATATATCCCCAGTCGGGGGGTTCCGCAAGATACGAACGCCAGTAGGGCGAGCAAAGCTCCGTTAAGCTTAAGGATTAACCTCATACGGGAGCAAAGATACACAAATTGGCGGATAATCAGTTTGTAACCAGCTTCCTGAGCCATGAATATATTTTCACGGCCTGGTCATTTTCGTTGGTGCGGATCCAGTCGCCATACTGATTCAGAATGACTTGCCGGTACCGGTCTTTCGACCTGTCGTACCAATAGCAGGAATACATCCGAATTCCCATGTCGGCACCATGTTGTTCGGGCTTTGTAAGCGAGCCCTTTGAGGCGGGGAACACTAAGTGGTTGTAATGTGACATTACTCTTGTGGAAACTTGTCCAATCACCGAGTCGCAGTAAGACAGGTTTTCCTCCAGCTGGCACCGTGAAATATACCCCAAAGAGTCGGGATAGTTCCATTTCCCGGGATTTTTAAAAGCCCGGATAGTGCCATATTCGTCAATCATCCAACCTGAATGAATAGAAACCCAGGCATGATTTTCATATGAAAAATGATAATATGCGTGGGGAGCGCATGAAGATCGCCACAAGTCCTGGTCGCAGCCGCTCATGCTTACCAGGAACATAAGCAATACAATAATCCTTTTCATATACAAATTTTCAAATTATATTTGGACTTTAGAAATATATATGCCCTCCATGAACAAAAATAATACCGCTGTCATCATAGGTGCCGGGGTTGGTGGTCTGGCCACCGCCATTTTCCTGGCAAGAAAGGGATATCGTGTAAACGTTTACGAGCAGTCCGACGCCCCCGGCGGCCGGTGCAGCCGCCATATACAGGAAGGACACCGGTTTGATCTGGGGGCCACCATTTTTCTGATGCCGGACCTATACAGGAAAGTTTTTGACTCCCTGGGCCTTTCATTTGACAGTGCCATAAAATCAAAACACCTTGCCGAGATTTACCGTCTTTATTTCACAGACGGGACCACCTTTCGCTTTACCACAGACCAACAGGTCATGGAAAAGCAGCTCGAAATCCTTGAAAAGGGAAGTTATCGGCGTTTTCAGGAGTATGTGGAAAAGGGGTACGGTTTTTACCGCATTGCCATCAACGAGTTGCTGGGACGTAACTATACTTCGCTTTTTCAGTTCATCACCTTGAAAAACATCGGTATCCTGTTCCGCATAAAGACGCTGACAAGCCATATGCGCTATGTCAGGCGCTTCTTCCGGCACCCTCACCTGCGGACGGCTTTCACCTTCCAGAACATCTATGTGGGACAAAACCCATATACCGCTCCGGCTCTCTTTTCCATGCTCCCCGCAGCCGAGATCAGCCAGGGATCGCTGGTGGCCGAAGGCGGGATGTTCAGTGTTGTGGAAAGCCTGGAGAAAGCCGCCAGGGAACTCGGCGTGTCCTTTCATTACAAGAGTCCTGTACGCAAAATTACAACCAGCGGGAAAATGGCTGCCGGCATTGAATTGGAAGACGGCACAGAGGTTCCTTCAGGAATTGTTGTGGCCAACGCAGACCTCCCCTATGTGTACAGGGAATTGTTAAGGGACAAGTTTTATACCGCCTGTCTGGACAAGATGCGGTATTCCTGCTCTGCCATTTCGTTTCACTGGGCCCTGGATAAAACGTATCCGGGACTGGGCGTGCACAATGTTTTCATGTCTGAACACTACAAGAACAACCTGGACCAGATATTCAGGGATAAAAAAGTTTCAGATGATCCCAGTTTTTATGTGTTTTGTCCCCGGGAAACAGATCCCGGATCGGCTCCGGAAGGCGGGGACACCATATCGGTGATCGTGCCGGTGGGTCATTTGCACAAGAAAAACAAAGGCCAGTGGGAGGCGATCCGGGATCAGGTTCGCATAAGGGTGCTGGAAAGACTGGAACAACAGGGGCTCAAAGATCTTGACCGGCACATCAAATTTGAGAAGTGCCTGATGCCCGAAACATGGGAAAAAAAGTTCCATATATCCAAAGGATCTGTATTTGGAAGCATAAGCCACTTTATCTTGCAGATGGGGTATTTCCGTCCGCATAACCGCCACCGCACTTTCAGGAATCTATATTTTGCCGGTGGAAGCACCCATCCCGGAAACGGGGTGCCGCTGGTGCTGATGTCTGCTGCGCTAACCTCGGAACGGATCATAAAGGAACAAAAAAATGGGCAGTAAATCTGACAGGGAGCAGTTGCTGGAAATATTTGATTCCATAGATTTTGAGAATATCAAAAAGCATCCCAACATCCTGATAGCAGCGGCTTTCTGGGAACCTGAACGCTACAGGGCCGCATGTTCTGCTTACCGGTTTTTGCGATCCGCAGATGATCTGGTGGATAATTATAAAATCAAACACCCTGTCATTGGAAAACAGGGACAGGCCATACTTGTCGAAAACCTGGGTAAACTCACCGGTCAGTTAAGCAGTAAATCCGGTGATGTTGCCGACCGGGAACTGGTTGCAACCTGGGAGGAATTCCTGATCCCACTCTGGCCTGTAGAGGCTTTCACCCGGTCAATGATCTATGACATTCACAATAACGGTTTTCCCACTTTCTCCTCATTTCTTGATTATGCCGAGGGGGCCTCTGTGGCACCAGCCGGCGTTTTTGTACATCTGTGCGGCCTTCGGAAGGAAAACGATCATTACCTGCCTCCTTTATTTGACGTGCGCGAAACGGCCCGTCCCTGCGCCATTTTCAGTTACCTGGTGC
>DBRG01000010.1 GCA_002305545.1 Bacteroidales bacterium UBA1374 | reverse complement strand
GAGATCGTGATTTCGAAAAATTAACAGCTTTCAGGCGTAACTTTTATTTTCCTGAATTGTTGTACAATCTTGGATTATCAGGACACAAAGAGGAGCGTTTTCTGATCAAAGTTGAAAGCCAGGATCAGGGTTTCAGGTACACGCCTAAAGTTGTTTTTATTCGGCGTGCCGGTTTTTTCTTTCCGTCCCCTGTCCCTCCCGATTCGATCCTGTGCGCCATGAAACTGTCGGCTTTACTTACAAGACAAAAAGGACGTGATTTTTACGATGCCATGTTCCTCTTGGGACAAACTGATCCGGACTATCAGTACCTGTCTGTTAAGCATAATGTTCACACAAAAGAAGAACTAAAAACCGCTTTATCACAAGTTGTTGAAAAAACCGACCTCAAAAAGAAATACCGTGATTTTTCGCACCTTTTATTTAAGCAATCCAATGCAGAAAAGGTACTGCTATTCCAGGAGTTTGTAAATCAGTTATAGGAATTGGATTTACACCATGTATCAACATCCGGCTTGTTGAGCGCCACGTTTCATTTGCGTAATAAAACATGTATTAGAAATTTGGATCAAGAACATTTTGTTTTATGGATTAAATAAAAAATGCTTATTTTTGTTCAATAGATAAAACAAAAACACAGAATGATTAGCAAAGACATATTAAAAACAGTGCTTGCAGATGCACGCGAAGAGGTTACAAAATATAAAGTCATTCCAAGAGAATTCCTGTTTGAAGAGTATGGCAATTATGTATTTACAGGAATTCGCAGGGCTGGTAAATCATTCCTGCTTTATCAGCATATGCAGGAGTTGCTGAAGATCGGCACAGGATGGAACCAAATACTCTATATCAACTTTGAAGATGAACGACTCATAGGTATGGTCGCTCCTGATCTGAATTCATTACTGGAAATTCATTTAGAGCTTTATGGTAAAAAACCAGTTTTATTTTTAGATGAAATACAGAATATTGAAGGGTGGGAAAAATTTGCACGCAGATTAGCCGATACCGGTCATAAAGTTTACATAACAGGGAGCAATGCCAGGATGCTCAGCAAGGATATTCAAACCACCCTGGGAGGCCGGTTTGTTTCTATAGAGGTGTATCCATATAGTTTTAAAGAGTTTTTAATTGCCAAGGGAGTAAGTTATCACGAAAAAATGCATATGTCAACAGAGGCAAAAGCCAGACTCATGAGACAATTCGAGGATTACTTCTTTTTTGGAGGATTTCCGGAAGGAGTTCACTTTACTGTCAAGCGGAATTATCTAACCAGTATATATCAAAAAGTTTTTTTAGGCGATATAATAGCTCGTAATACTATTTCAAACAGCTTTGCGCTGCGTGTCATGTTTTATAAAATTGCAGAAAGTGTTGGCCGACCCTTGTCGTTTAACCGGATTGCGAATATTGTTACTGCTACCGGAGCAAAAGTAACCACAAACACGATCATCAATTACATAGAATACGCTAAAGATGCATGGCTCTTACTTTCTATCCAAAATATTGAAGGCAAACTAGTCAATAAAGAGACCAATCCTAAATATTATTTCCTGGATAATGGATTGCTTAACCTGTTTCTGCTGGATGGCAACACTGCCTTGCTTGAAAACCTGGTTGCAGTCAGTCTGATCAGGAAATATGGCAGGGAGGATGCTGTTTTTTATTACCACAAAAATCATGAAGTTGATTTTTATGTTCCGGAAGCATCGTTGGCTATTCAGGTGTGCTACAAGCTTGACAGCAGTCTGAATACTTACAACCGGGAGGTTGACTCTTTGATAAAAATAACTAAAGTACTGGATTGTAAAAAATTAGTCATTGTGACTAAAGACCAGGAACAGACTCTGGAAGTGGATGGCCACACTATTGAGGTTATTCCCATCTGGAGGTGGCTGACAGCTTAACTGTAGAAAAGTACTGCTTTTCCATGATTATGAAAACATTTCTCTTTTGCTTTATTCTTTTTTTGGAGCTATCGTTTACATCTTTTGCTCAAGCCTTATGGCCAATTTGTGGATCATCTGCGGGAGAAGGAATCCTATACAAACCGCAGCAGTACATAGGTGATGAATTAAATTTTGATGCTTTATTTCTTTCGGCGGCTGAAGGAACAATTGTAGTTGCTCCCATAGATGGCGTCATAAGAAATGTTTCAATTTTATCCTGGAACTCACGTTCATCTTTAAAATACTGGGATATTAAAATAGGTAGTATAAATGAAAAGATTGCAGAAATTATTGCGTCTCATGAAAAGGTCGAAGTGCCGTACAAATATTTGTCCGGAAGTATAACCATCAAATCATCTGATGGGAATAGGATTCGTGTGGATGGTCTTAGAGGTGATACAATCTTTAAAACCGGGATGATAATACATAAAGGAGATACTATTGGAACGGTCGGGTACGACTATAAGAAAATTAATGTTCCTCATATAGCGGTGTCTTTTTGCTCTAATCGAATGGATCCAATTGATCCTATGACACCATTTGGCCTGCAAACGACATTTATTGCTCCTCGGGAATTCATTACCCCGGATACGTTGACATCTTCTCAAGCTTTGGAAGACATTCAGATTCTCTTCGACGCATATAAGGAATGCTATCCATCATTAGGATCAATCTTGACACCCGGGCAAGCTGATGCCTTTGAAGCAGGAGTTATGGCAAAGTTACAGCAAGAAATAAGCTATATTGACTTTTTCTATCTTGTCCGGTCATCCACGGCGTCTGATTATATTCATGATTCTCATTTGAAGGTTCTGACTCATTTCCCAAATGCTTATGGGAAATTCCTGGTACCTCATCTTTATGCCGGATTTTTGAATGATTCATTGTTCGTGACTTGTGTTACAAAAGATCTTGGCAAGTATCTTCGAAAAACAATTACGTCTATCAATGGCATAGATGCAAAGGAGTTGATAAAACGCGCAAAGAGCATGCAAAATCTTTTTGATGAAAAAAGTTGCAGCTCCCGCGATATCAGCGGACTGACAGCCTGGAATTATCTTTACGGAAGTGAAGTTCATACACTTCAAAACCAAATAATCGTTTTTACCGATGGAAGTGAATTCAAAGATCATTGGATTCCCAGAAATACAGAGGAACGTATCCCAACCGTTTCAAACAATATATCCTATCATAGCAATAGAACAAAAAGTCTGCAAAATGATTATAACTTCGAAAGATTAAGAAACGATGTGGTCCTGTTCTCTTTATATACATTTAAGTTGAATCAAACCCAATTAGAAGAAATTGCAGATTCTTTGCAAGCGTGCTCCTCAGTTCAAAACATGATTATAGATCTTAGAAACAATCCTGGCGGTGACGAGCAGGTTCTTGCAGAACTCCTTTCATATTTTATTTCTAAAAAACCAGTGAAGCTAGATTCATATCAGAAGGTCAACAGTAACGGGACGTATCATAGTTTCAAGTATTCAACCAATTGTCCTGAAGATGCTGTTCTTTTTTCCGAATTCGAGACATTCAACGGACGAGATGGTTATTATTCAAAAAATCATTGGCTAAATCGAATAGAACCTAATCCTACGATTAATTATGCCGGAAATCTTTATATTCTTACGGGAGAAGAAACAGTCTCGGCTGCCACATACTTCCCTGCATTCCTTGTTCGCAATCATAGGGCGGTGACGGTAGGCAGAGAAACGCCAACAGGATATCATTATATGACAGCAAATAAATTTGTGGACATACGACTCCCAAACTCCGGGATTCAAGTTAGAATCCCCTTAGTAAAGGAAGTCTTTGATGAAACAGTTAATAATCGAGTGCCTGCAGGACGTGGATTATTGCCCGATTATGAAATCCCTTTATCCTATGAGGAATACTATATTTCAGAAGAAGATATCATCCTTAGTGAAACGCTGGATTTAATCTCTGAGGGGAAATACCTGGGCAAGAATCCTTTCCGGAGCC
Source organism: Bacteroidales bacterium UBA1374 (assembly GCA_002305545.1). GTDB lineage: Bacteria > Bacteroidota > Bacteroidia > Bacteroidales > UBA932 > DMER64. Next base: position 67,855 of record DBRG01000010.1, on the reverse strand, counting down.
AACTCTCAATTATCTTATCTCCATGGGTGATCTCTCTGGTAGTTTTAGCTATCCTTACCGGAATAATACTTTCACGCAAAATTGTACGGAAAGGATGAGCGTTTCATGGTTTTCTTCCAGACAGTCGAGGAACTTAAAGTGCTTAATTATATTTGTCAGGAAATCAATGATATCAGATTTTTCTTTATTTTTATACGCTGGCAGAAAGCACTACTTATCAGAGACAGCCATTATGAGATTACACTCTTTCACTCCGTTTCGTTCTCAGGCATTTATACTTGTGTGTATTCTGTTCGTGGTTTCCGGATGTAAGATCAGAAGTGCCGGTCCTCCCGGTTCTTCGGATAGCATCGACACTCTGGCAACAGAAACCACGGCATACAAGGGAAAGATGCGGAATGTGACCTTTTTGCCCTATTGGGTATCCAATGCCCAGTTTGCCGGATATTATGTGGCCAGAGAAAAAGGCATCTACAAAAAATACGGCATCAACCTGGAGATCATTCCGTATGAACCATTCAACACACCTTCGGATCTTATCTCTTCCGGGAAGGCCGATTTTGCAGCTCTCTGGTTGGTAAATGCGATTGAATTGAAAGCAAAGGGCACAGATATCGTCAATATTGCCCAACCCTCAACCCGGTCCTCGGCCATGCTCCTGACCAAAAAATCGAGCGGCATTGATTCCATACCCCAAATGGAAGGAAAACGAGTGGGTATTTGGGCAGATTATGAACTCCAGCCCAAGGCGTTCTTTAGTAAATACAAAGTGAATGTCACTATAATTCCCATTGGCAGTACCAATAACCTGTTCCTTGCAGGTGGAGTGGATATCACCATTGCCAACTGGTTCGATGAATATCATACTATCATAAACTCGGGATATGACCCTGAAGACCTGAATGCCTTTTTCTTTGCAGATTTCAGCTTGAACTTTTTGGAAGACGGGATCTATTGTTTGTCCGATATGCGTGAAAACGACCCGCAGTTGTGTGCCGATTTTCTTAAAGCAACGCTTGAAGGTTGGAGGTATGCCTTTGATCATAAGGAAGAAGCCATCGACATCGTAGTGCAATATGCCCATAAAGACAAACTGCCTGTTAACAAGGTTCATCAGGGATGGATGCTCGACCGCTACCAAGACCTGTATCTTCCCGGGGGGAAGACTGAGTTCAACGAGTTGCTTTTGCCCCAGGATTATACATTTGCCGGGAAGGTGTTACAAGATGCCGGACTGATTGAAGAGATCCCTCCCTACAATTCGTTTTTTATTCCCATTAACAAGAACTGACCGCCATGAGCTATTTTTCGCGTAAGAAGGGATTGGCCTTCAGGTTAATACTCTATGTTTTCTCCAGCATCTCCATTATCTTTCTGCTCATTTTTGCTTATAACTATTACATCACAGACAAAATAGTCCACCAGAATCTGGTTAAGAACGCTCAGGACATCACCGCTTCCACCGTACTAAGGGTAGAGAAAGTCCTTGGCGCCGTCCAGAAGATCCCCATCAACTACTCCAAAACCATCGAGGCATCCGATTTTTCGCAGGAACAAATATTCCGCCTGGTACGCCAGATGGTGGAGACAAACCCCGAAGTGTATGGAGCCACCCTGGCCTTTGAACCATACGCTTACGACATGTCCCGAAAAAAATTCTCGCCCTATTTCTGTCGTACGGACAGCGGCATTACCTTCAGTTATATTGAGTACGACTATTTTTTCCTGGACTGGTACCAGATCCCTAAAGAACTGAACAAGGCATGTTGGAGTGAACCCTACTACGATGAGGGAGCCGGTAATGCCGTAATGTCCACCTATTCTGTGCCCATCTACAAAGAAGAAAACGGCCGAAAAAAAATCACCGCGATTCTCACCGCGGACGTTTCCCTCGATTGGTTACAGGATGCCATGGACTCCATAAAGATCTGCGAAACAGGCTACGGATATATCATTTCCTCCAACGGAACCATCGTGACCCATCCCAAACGGGAAATGATCATGAACGAGACCATCTTCAGTATTTCCGATTCCCAGAAATCGCCTTTGCTCCGGGAAGTGGGGAAAAACATGATTCGCGGAGAATCCAGCTTCGCCGAATTTGAATACCACAATGTCAATACCGGGAAACTCAGTTGGCTGGCCTACGCCCCCATTCCCACCAATGGCTGGTCGGTAGGTATTGTGTTCCCTGTGGACGAATTTATGGCCGATGTCAACAAGCTGACAATGAATTTAGTGGCTCTTTGCGTGATCGGTCTGTCCTTTGTTCTGTTTGTGATCATTCTCATTGCCCGGTCCATCACCGGGCCATTGAGAACGCTTACCAATGCAGCCGGGAACTTTGCCCAGGGTGATTTCAATGTCCAGTTGCCACATATTACGTCGCACGATGAGATCGGACGGCTCAACGACTCGTTCATATACATGCAGAAGGCTCTTGCCTCCACCATCAATGACCTTAAGGAAGCTTCGGAAAAGCTGAAAGCATCCTACGATAAACTCGAAGAGTACAACCGCACTCTGGAACAGAAAGTGGACGAGCGTACCTCCGAACTGAGAAAGAAAAACGACGAACTTGTGTCCGCCCAGGCTCAGCTGGTGCAATCCGAAAAAATGGCCTCGCTGGGCCAGCTCACCGCTGGCATTGCCCACGAGATCAAGAACCCACTAAATTTTGTGAACAACTTTGCCGAACTCACGGTGGATCTTGCCACCGAACTTAGGGAAGAACTCGATAAACTCACCGAAAATCTCACGGCGAAGGATAGAGACTACCTGCAGGGAATTCTCGACGACATCACTAATAATGCTAAGAAAATCAGTGACCATGGAAAGCGGGCTGACAGCATCGTCAAGGGTATGCTGCTCCATTCCCGCGGGAAAACTGGCGAAAAACAACCTACCGACATCAATGCGTTGCTGGCCGAATACATCAACCTGGGATACCATGGAATGCGGGCCCGGGACGCCAATTTCAACCTAAAGATCCAGGCAGACTACGATCCTGCAGTTGGCATGGTCAACGCTGTACCGCAAGACCTGAGCCGGGTATTCCTGAATACCATCAACAATGCCTGCTATTCCACTAATGAAAAGAAAAAGGTACGTCAGGACGCCTACTTCCCCGTTTTGCGCGCCACCACCAAAAATCTGGGAGATACGGTGGAAATACGGATATGGGATAACGGTACGGGCATCCCGCCGGAAATCATCGATAAGATCTTCAACCCGTTCTTTACCACCAAACCTGCAGGACAGGGAACCGGACTGGGGCTTTCACTCAGCTTTGACATTGTGGTACAGGAGCACCAGGGCCAGATGAACGTTAACTCTACTGTTGGAAAATATGCCGAATTTGTCATTGTTATCCCCAAATTTTAATACTCCCCATTATTCAACCACCGGAATAATTTTTTAGTGCAGCATTTAAAAATTAAAAGAACGGCTGGCCGATACAGATATTGAGTTAGTCAGACAAGATGTTTTGCCATTCATCAACAATCCCGAAGAGTTTGAAATCTGGTCAAATGATAACTTCTTTCAGTTGGATGAAATGATAAAATTTCAAATAAAGGCCCTGTTTGACAACTAAATCAGTATAGACCACTCTGAGATTCCATCTTCCAAGCCATTATTGTCAATCAATCCACATGTAAGGCTGTTTCTGTGGACAAACCGGCGGATTATGTGCTACTCCGACCCACAGGGACAATAAACAATCAAATGGGTGCTGCGTAGCAGCTTTTATAAGCTCCATAAGCTTTTGACGCACCACTCTCAAAGACAGCGTTATAGAGTCTCTGCACCACAAAGCCCCGGGAGCCTCGGCGTTCAACAAAAAGCTCCCGGAGCTTTGTGGTGGCAACGGTAGCGACAGCACAGAGTTGAGTGCCTGGTAGCCGCACAGATGGCAGCCCGCAAACACAAACACATAGGTGGAAACTCGGAGGGTGACAGGGAGGTGGTAAGTAATCAAATCAGCACTTATTCTCGTAACTTTCATAATAACAGACATATACGGAGTTTTCCAACAAAACTACTACTTACTACCTCCACCTTAAATTGACAAAAAACGGCAAAATCCCGGGGAGGGTGGTAAGTAGGGAAAAATAGCCCAATTTTACAACACGCACATAAACAGTCTGTTGTGAAATAATCTAACATTTCTGTTACTTACCACCTCCCATATAATTTCCGCTTTGTAAGATCACTCGGCGGTTAAAAGAGGTCCCACCTCCATTTGTTCAAAAAGCGAAGCTTTTTCTTAACTTTGTCTTATGCGAAAAGTCTGTTCACTGGTATTCGGGCTGGGTGTTTTTCTTTTTTTCTGGTTAGTGCTTCCGTACCATTTGCGGTTTCACGAACAGTTCCAGTTTTTCCGGTTTGGGACGGACTATTTCATGGATTCGGTCCTGCATCCGGAGGGCTTTTCCTTTTACCTGGGAGGGTTTTTCACCCAATTTTTCCGGTACTCGTGGGCAGGAGCCCTGATCATAGCTTTGTTGCTGGTGCTGATGCAGCGGTTGGTGGCCGGGATTGCATATGGGGTTTCTGGCCGAGTTATTGGCCGGGTGGCTGGCCGAGTTCCTGGCAGTGCTCCCAACAGTGACTCTGGCAGTGCTCCCAACAGTGACTCTGGCAGTGCCCCCGCCACCCCTCTCTGGTATCCGCTCACATACCTGCCTTCTGTTTTTGTATGGTTGCTTTTGTGCAACGAAAATTACTTGATTTCTGCGGTGGTGGCCCTGTTGCTGGCGCTGTGGGCAGTGAATCTGTACCAGCGCGCTGGCGATAGGAAATCAAGGATTGCCGTATTTTATATCCTGCAACCGGTGTTGTTCTTTCTGGCTGGTGGGACCGTGCTCATTTTTACGGCCTGTTTCCTGTATCTGGAAGCGTTTTGCTCCGAGGTGTTTTGCACCGGGGAAGCCGTTCCCGGAAGGACAAATCGCATGGAAAATCCTTGCCGGGGCACAGGCCGCTGGAAAACGTATGCCCTCCGGGTACTTCCGGCAGTGGCGCTTGTTTTCCTCTATCCTGTGGCCGCGCGTATTTTCTGGCAGTATCCCTATGAAAAACTGCTGGGAGGGCTCCATTTCTATAGATACTACTATTTTTCATACCCCCTGCAGTATGTAGCCTGGGCACTGGCCGCTATTGTTCCCCTGATCTGCAAGCTGATTCCCGCTCCGGGCACCGGTTGCCTGCACCGCCTGATCCTTGCACCAGGCACCGCCCGCCTGCACCGGATCATTTCGCCCGCTCCGGGCACCGCACGCCTGCACCGGATCATTACCCCTGCGCTGTGGGTGTTGCTTGCCGCAGCCACTGTAGCAGGTCTGTATCATTTTGCCGACAGGGACAAGGAATTGCTTTTTGCATATGACATTCTGGTATATGAAGAGCAGTGGGACGAGGTGCTGCAGCGGGCGCAAAAAGATCCCCCCGGCTCTTCCATTGAAATGGTGGCCGTCAACCTGGCCTTGTGGAAGACCGGCCGCCTGGAAACGGAAATGTTCCACCATCCGCAACAGGGACCGGAAGGGCTTTTGCTGCCTTTTCGCCGGGATTTCGTTACTCCCTTGATGATGTCCGAGGTGTACCTTCACCTGGGCATGGTCAACTCCGCGCAACGCAACGCCTACGACGCCATGGAGGCCATCCCCGATTTCCAGAAGAGTGCCCGGTGCTACCAGCGCCTTGCCCAGACTAACATCATCAACGGCCATTACCGGGTGGCTCGCACCTACCTGGAGCAATTGTCAAAAACTCTCTTTTACCGGAAATGGGCGCAAGAGGCCATGCAATGCCTTGGAGATGAGGAACGGCTTGGAGATGAGGAGCGTATTACAGAACATCCGCTTTATGGCCGCATCCGCAGGATCCGTTACCGGGACGAAATGCTCTTCAGCCCCCAGGGGCTCAACGCCATGCTGGATGTCCTGTACCGGAACAACCGGGAGAACAAGATGGCTTACGCTTACATGCTGGCCTATACCTTGCTGGCCAAGGACCTGGAACGCTTTGCCGATTACATTACCCTGGAATATCCCTCCGGAAGTGATAAAACACTTCCCGTTCCATACCAGGAAGCCCTGGCTTTGTACTGGGTACAGAACAACAGCTCGCTGGAAGGCATCCCCTGGAACATATCCGGGGACGTACGCAAAAGACTGGATGATTTTACAGCCATGTATCAACAGTTTGCAGGCGGAAGGCCTGAAAGGGAATTGAAAAAGGATTTTGGGAAAACCTATTGGTATTATGTCTTTTTTAAAAAAATATAGCCTGGCATGCATGGCGCTGATGGCCATCGTTGCGTGCCGTTATGCAGGAGGAGAAGTGGTTCCGGAGGATTCTCCGCCGGCCATATGGCCCGATTACAAGGAAGTGACAGTACCGGTCAATATCGCTCCCATGAATTTCACCCTGGAAAAGACCACGTTACTTAGCGATGAGGAGCCTGCATTCAGCCGCCTGGAAGCACGGGTGGAGGGGGCCGATGGAAGTTTTATCAAAGGGTCCGGAAAGCGGCACGTCCGTTTTCCCATGGGCGGTTGGGCCCGTTTGCTGGAAAAGAATGCGGGAGACAGTCTTCTGGTTACGCTCATGGGCTGGGATGGAAAGCAATGGCACAGTTACCGTCCCTTCACCATTTACGTAAACGCTCAGCCCATAGATTACGGAATGGTTTTTCGTTACATTGCCCCCGGGTACGAAGTGTACAGTAAAGTGGGCATCTACCAGCGCGAGCTGTCCTCGTTCCGCACCAGCGCCATTTATGAAAACACCCTGATCCCTCAAACCTGCGCGAATTGCCATTCCTTCAAACAGGGTGATCCCGAATATTTTTCCCTTCACGTAAGGGGAGAGAAGGGAGCCACAGTGCTGCAGAAAGAAGGAACATTCCGCTACCTTGACAGCCGGACCGACTCCACTTCCTCGGCCTTTTCCTATCCTTCCTGGCATCCCGATGGACGCTACATTGCCTATTCGCTCAACAAAACCTACCAATCCTTCCATGTGACGGCGGAAGACCGGGTGGAAGTGTATGACCTGGTGTCGGACATTGTGATCTACGATACGCAGGAAAATTGCATCCTGGCTTCAGACCTGCTGACCACCGGGGCTTTTGAGACTTTTCCCAAATTTTCTGCCGACGGGCATTCCCTGTATTTCTGCCTGGCCAGGGAACAGGACCTGCCCACAGAATACCGGGACCTGAGGTATAATCTGTGCCGGGTGGATTTTGATCCGCTCACCGGCGAAACCGGGAAAGAGATCCATACGGTCATTGACGCTGTTTCCATAGGGAAAAGCATTTCCCAGCCCGTTCCCTCACCCGACGGCAGGCACATCCTTTTTTCCCTGCTGGATTTCGGCACGTTCCCGGTCAATCACCGTGCTTCGGAACTGGCCCTGCTGGACCTGGAAGACAACACATGGCGTTTGCTTGACGCCTGGAACAGCCCCGATGTGGAAAGCTACCACAGCTGGAGCAGCAATTCCAGGTGGGTGGTTTTTTCCAGCCGGCGTCAGGACGGGTTGCTGGTGCTGCCTTACATCGGATATATCGATGAACAGGGCAATACGGGCAAACCGTTCCTATTGCCCCAGAAAGACCCGGAGCACTTTTACGGAACCCTTACCCGTTCCTTCAATTGTCCCGAGCTGGTCACAGCGGCGGTGAAGCTCGAACGGCGCAAACTGGAACGCAGTGCCAACCGGATGGAGCGCGAAGAGGTGCGATTCCGGCGTATTGATTAATTGGTTCTTTTTTGTATTTTTGCCCCACATTTGCGTGCCTTGACACATTGAGTTGTTAGCTCAGCTGGTTTAGAGCACTACCTTGACAGGGTAGGGGTCACTGGTTCGAATCCAGTACAACTCACTTTTTCTATGATCCGTTTTGCCACCATTGGTTCCAATGTGATCGTGGATTCCTTTCTGAGGGGAGCCGCTCATGATTCCCGTTTTTCCTTGCAGGCTGTTTATTCCCGGACACAGGAGCGTGCCAGCGAATTTGCCGCCAGGCACGAAGCCGGGAAAACCTTTACATCGCTGGAAGCGCTGGCTGCCGACAGGCAGGTGGATGCCGTCTACATTGCCTCTCCCAATTGTTGCCATGCCCCGCAGGCCATCCTGATGATGGAACACGGGAAACACGTCCTTTGTGAAAAACCGCTGGCACCTTCACTGGCAGAGGGTAAAGCCATGACAGAAGCGGCCCGCCGCAACGGGGTAGTGCTCATGGAGGCCATGAAGACCACCCTGATGCCCAATTTTGCCCGCGTTCGGGAAGCCTTGCCGCACATCGGCCCGGTAAGAAGGTTTTTTGCGCAGTTCTGCCAGTACTCCTCCCGTTACGACAATTTCAAAAAAGGTGTGATAAGCAATGCGTTTCGTGCCGGGATGGGGACGGGAGCGCTGCGGGACCTGGGTGTGTACGGGCTGGCGCCGCTGGTGCATCTCTTTGGCATGCCGCAACAGCTGCAGGCCTCGGCAACACTCCTCTCCACCGGGGTGGACGGACAAGGCTCGGTGTTGATGACCTATCCCGGGATGGAAGCGGTGGTGGTGTTCTCCAAGATCTCGGATTCTTTCCTGCCATCGGAGATCCAGGGGGAAAACGGAAGGATCCTCATTGGCAAGCTTTCCACCATGAAAGATCCCGTGCTGGTCATGAGGGACGGGACCACAACAGATCTTTCAGTGCCGACCATTGCGGACGACATGTTTTATGAAGTGAAGGAATTCCTGGAAGTTATTGAATCGGGCGCCAAAGAATCTGCCGTCAACACGCACCAAAGAAGCCTGGAAGTACTGGAACTGGTGGACAGGGCCGGGAAACTGTAACACCGGGGAGGGTGGAACTCGCAAACAGGTGGCACCTCTTAATTTGGTTAAAATTCAATTTTTTAATATATTTACTCAGTCGGTAAATATTCACCTGTTAACGTTCTGTCTTATTATATTCCGACATCCCTTTTTGAATCCAATTTTTGCATCCAATGATACTCGTGCCGTCTATTTGACCTATACGACATTTATTAACAATTAAAATTTTTTAAGATTATGCTACATCATTATTGACTTCTAAAAAATAACAATAAAAATGAAACGAACTATTTTGTTATTAGCTATCTGCCTGGTCTCTAATTCTTGCCAAATAAATTCTTCAGAAGAAAAGGCAGAATTAATTGAAAGACAACACATTTTTAACGAATGTTTGTCTGCTGCACATCATCATAGTGGTTTAATACGTACTTTTCGTGAGCAAGCATTACCTGATCTTTTCAACCCAAATATTCTGATAAACCATGATGGCATTGTTAAAGAGATTGATCGAATCAGTTTATCTTATTTAGACGCTAATGGCATTGAATATAATGAAAATGAATTCCGGGCTCTTTCACGTGAAATATTATTCGATAAAATTAAAACCCGGAGTGATCAATCTGTTCAAATCTCAAATGAGTTACTTAATGATTTAATGGGAGTCCTTGATTTCGAAAATATTGATCAGATAGAAAACGATGTATCTCAAGTCCTTTTTTCAGAAAAATACGTTAGCACATCAGATGAACTTTTTAACATATGCGCTGTGACCGCTGCTGTTTTTGTTGATTCAGCTCTATATTGGGATGAAAACATCAATGAATGGATAGATTCGCAAACTGATGATGTCTCAACAAAATGCCTCGATTGGGATTATCTTTGGTCTTTAATCGAACCCATAATATATGCTGATGCAGAGGCCGCTGTCGCTGCTGCTTATATTGGTGCATGGTTAGGACCACTTGACGCGGTTGTTATTGCAGCCGCTGCTGCTATCGCTTCAATATTTGCTTGTATGACATCAGTGGCTCCATGAAAATATATTTCAGACTGGTTATGAAAAAAATAAAATACAATCTCGTTTTCTTTGCCTTTTATTCTTTTTTTCTCACATCGGATATACTTTTCTCCAATAGACCTGCTTGGCGAGATGTGATTTCTTCAGTCATAGTTTCACTTCTTATGGTCTTAGTGTTTTACTTATTTGATCGTCATAAAGAAAGAAAAGAGAAGAAAAAACAGGAGTAATATATTCTATTGAGTAATTATTTAGTCTTCAATTTTATGTCGTATAGGTTATTTTATCTTTGTTATATCTGAAAATAATTTCTGCAATTTTTTTTCATATTCGAATGATTCATTTTTTACTGGAACGGATATTATCTGTCAGAACGTTCAACAAGCCGGCTGTGGGACGGGACCACAACAGACCTTTCGGTGCCGACCATTGCGGACGACATGTATTACGAAGTGAAGGAATTCCTGGATGTTATTGAGTCGGGCGCCAAAGAATCTGCCGTCAACACGCATCAAAGAAGCCTGGAAGTACTGGAACTGGTGGACAGGGCCGGGAAAATCATACAATCTAAATAACAACATTATGAAGAAAATTACGCTGTGCATCCTGAGCGTATTGTTGTTTTTCTGGCAAGGATTTTCCAATCCCGTGCTACAGAACGTATATGCTCGCAGGACGGTGACCCTTAACGGGACATGGAACTATATTGTGGACCCGCTGGACAACGGGTATTACGATTACCGCCGCCAACCGCTGAAGAACGGGTTCTTTGAGAACCGCAAAGCCCAGGCTCCCGGGGACCTGGTAGAATACAATTTTGACCGGGACGCTACCATGACCATCCCGGGAGACTGGAACACACAGGATGACAGGTTGTTTTTTTACGAGGGTACTGTCTGGTTCAAAAAGGATTTCACGTATACGGCCAAATCCGGCAAACGGGTATTCCTGTATTTTGGCGCGGTGAATTATACCTGTAACGTCTGGGTGAACGGGAAGGAGGCGGGATCCCACGAAGGCGGGTTCACCCCCTTTGCTTTTGATGTAACGGACATTTTGCAGGAAGGGGACAATTTTGTGATTGTGCGGGCCAATAACGAACGTAAGCCGGAAAACGTGCCCACACTGAATTTTGACTGGTGGAATTACGGGGGTATCACCCGGGATGTGATGCTGGTGGAAACGCCTGAAATCTTCATAGACGATTACCTGGTGCAATTGCCCAAAGGTGTGAATGACGCTGTTGAGGGATACATCCGTTTGAACAGTCCGGCAGCCGGTATAAATGTAAGATTGCAGATCCCGGGCCTGGGCATTGACAGGCAATTTTTTACCAATGAGAAGGGAGAAGCAACTTTCCGGATAGGAGCAAAACCGGATCTCTGGTCGCCCGAATCGCCTTATCTTTACCAGGTAAAGGTTACGGGAGCGGGAGATACGCTCCTGGACAGGATCGGATTCCGGAATATTGCCACCGAAGGTAAAAGCATTCTGCTGAACGGGGAGAAAATCTTCCTTAAGGGCATCAGCATTCACGACGAGGCACCTTTCCGCCAGGGCCGTATCATTAGCCGGGAAGAATGCAGGATCCTGCTGGGCTGGGCAAAAGAACTGGGATGCAACTTTGTGCGGCTTGCTCATTATCCACACAACGAACACATGGTCCGCACTGCCGAGGAAATGGGGCTGATGGTCTGGTCCGAGATTCCCGTCTACTGGACCATCCGTTTTGACAACCCGCCCACATTTGAAAACGCCTCGGCCCAGTTGCGTGCGATGATGGAGCGGGACAAGAACCGCTGTGCCGTGGTGGTATGGTCGGTGGCCAATGAAACACCCCACAGTCCGGCACGGGATGCATTCCTGGAGAACCTGGCCAAACAGGTCCGTGACAATGACAATACCAGGTTGCTGAGCATGGCCATGGAAGTATCCGGATTCAGTGACAACACAAACAAAGTGGAAGATTACATGAGCCGTTTTGTAGATATCATCAGTTTCAATCACTACCTGGGCTGGTACGGGGGTACCCCGCAGGACTGCAAAACACGGCAATGGTATATACCTTACGACAAACCGTTTTTCGTGAGCGAGTTTGGTGCCGGAGCGCTCCAGGGATACCACGGGGATCCGGGGCAGCGCTGGACCGAGGAATACCAGGCAGAGCTGTACAAGAACACCCTGGAAATGTTTGACAGGGTAGAGGGATTTGCCGGGACATCGCCCTGGATCCTGATGGATTTCCGTTCACCGCGCAGGCAATTGCCTTATATCCAGGATTTCTTCAACCGCAAAGGCCTGGTATCGGAAAAAGGGGTTAAAAAAGCTGCTTTCTATGTGTTGAAAGATTTCTACCTCACTAAGTAGGTTCGACATTTGGAGAAGCCAGGTATTCCAGGACCGCATCGTATTCATGGTCGGGTACGTTGACCACGATTTTGTTATCCTTGTACAAAGTGTTAAGGGGCATGAACGAGTCCATGCTGCTGTCAAAAACAACAGGATGAAATCCTTCGTTTTCCAGGTTCCCTTTTATGACTTCGGCCTGGAAATGGGTGCTGCAACGGGCTACTGTTTTCATGATCAGACACGTTGATATTACTTTCTAAAGATAAGCAAAATCTTGCTATCTTAGCCACTGAAAAGTAATAATTATGAGTGAGGTTTTTTTTACGGATTTCAAGTCACGTCCGGGCATGAGTTTGCCCAAAAAAATGGAACTTCTTGTCAAGGCCGCCGGAATTGAGCGGCTTGATTGCAAGGATAAATTCACAGCCGTCAAGATCCATTTCGGAGAGCGTGGGAATTTGGCTTTCATACGTCACAATTACGCATCCAGGATGGTGGAATTGCTGCGGAAGATGGGCGCCCGGACTTTTCTGACCGATACCAATACCCTGTACAGCGGTTGGCGCTCCAATGCCGTGGACCATTTGAACATCGCTTACCTGAACGGATTCAATCCCATAAGCGTTCCCGGGGCTCCAGTCATTATTGCCGACGGGCTCAAAGGAACAGACGAGGTGGCGATCCCCATTCCCGGAGGGGAGTATTTCAGGGAAGCCCTGATCGGCTCGGCCATTGCCAAAGCCGATGTGCTGGTGACCATGACGCATTTCAAAGGCCATGAAATGACGGGATTCGGAGGCACCCTGAAAAATATCGGGATGGGTTCGGCCAGTGTGGGAGGAAAACTGCAACTTCACTCGGATTCCAAACCGGTCATAGAGCGGGCCAATTGCACTGGATGCCGCCAGTGCGTGATGAATTGCCGCCAAGGGGCTGTTTCCCTTGATAAAGAAAGGATTGCGGTCATCAATTACGAACTCTGTGTCGGTTGCGGACAATGCATTGCCGTATGCCAGTACGATGCGGCCCAGGCAGTGAAATCTTCTACTGCACAGGGCCTGACGGCCAAGATCTCTGAATATGCCTGGGCTGTCCTGCAGGGAAAAGCGCATTTTCATGTGAGTTTCATCATGGATGTGTCGCCCCTGTGTGATTGCTGGGGCATGAACGACATCCCCATAATTCCGGATATTGGCATGCTGGCCTCGTTTGATCCGCTTGCCCTTGACCAGGCTTGTTACGACCTGGCCAAAAAATCCCCGGCAATGCCCGGAAGTGTGGCTGATCCGGACAGAACTGATGCCAGGGTGGGAGAAGATAAGTTCCTATACGCAAATCCCCGTACCGACGGCGTATTTGGGCTTGCCCATGCCGAAAAGATGGGGATCGGATCACGCAGTTATACCCTGATAGAAATATGATGAGACGGTTTACCTGGTTTGCCCTGGCCGTATGTTTCCCGGCCATTCTTTCTGCAGGCAGTCCTTACCAGGGGATTTGCGTGCCTTTTGGTGGTGTAAAGGTTGTACCGCGCATTACAGAACACCAGGAAGGAAAAATACTGACTTTTGAGCACAGGTTTTTTAATGCGGCTTCAGGCCCTGCATACGGCAGCATGGGGCTGGTTCCTTCTGCCGGGCCTTTATCCCTGCAGGAAGGAACTGTTCCCCAGGCTCCGGGATCGTTGCACTTTGTAACCAGGAATCCGGATATGGATCTCCTTGTGACAGCCACACCCAGGGGGGCCATGCACCGGTATGCCTTTTTTACCCCATCCGGTGAACCTCAAAAAGAAGGCAGGATCCTGCTGGATCTTTCCGGCGCCGGGGATAATCCCGGCTCAGGAGAAAATCCGGGCGCCGGGGAAAATCACAGCTCAGGGATCCAGTGGGCAGGCATCAGGGTAGAAGACCCGAATACCGTCACCGGCAATATCATAAACCGCGCTGACAATGAAACCCTGCACACATACTTTGCCATTCGTTTTTCACGGCCCGTGAAACAGTTTTTTGCAACCGACAGTACAATTGCACCGGAAAATTATCCCCTGATGGGCGGGCCCAACCTGGATGCCGTATTCGTATTTGACCTGGTAAGGGGTGGACAGCAATTTGTGGGAGACGGGGTCCTGGAGATCCAGATAGCTTTTTCATCCATAGATGCCCTGGGGGCTTTAAACAACCTGAAGTCAGAGCAGGACGGGAAGAGTTTTGAAACGCTGCTCTGGGAAGCCGGTCAGCTTTGGGAAAAAGAATTGAGGGTCATCACCATTGACGAACCCTTGGGCAACGAAGTGCTGGAATCGCACAGGGCGCTGTTTTACAGCGCTTTGTCACAGACAATGATGTATCCCGCCTTATCACATGATGCAGATGGCAGGTTCCGAGGCAACGACAACAACATACACACCTCCGAGTATCATGTGAATTATGCCGCACTCTATCCGGGCTGTATGGTCAGGGATGCCCTTATGACATTTATTAAACCAGACAGGAGCCGTCAGTTCATCGCTTCCGCCCTGGCCTATTATGACAGGAGTGTGCCCAAATTGTTGCCAGGAGAAGGCGTACTGGATAAAGCCATGTCGCAGCTTACCGATGCCTGTGTCAAGGGTATCCTGCCCGCGTCCCTGACACCCCGCTTGCTGGAGGCCATGACCAATACAATGCAAACTCCTTTCCAGGGGCTGCTATCCGCGGCCCGGGAAACGGGATTCGTGCCCGCAGGAGCTGAACCCGGGTCTGGATCTATCCTGCTGACCAAAGATTTTTCCTATGCTAATTGGTGTCTGATGGTTATGGCTTCCGGTGCCGGTCAAACAGAAACTGTTAACCGGATACGGCCTTTTGTGACAGCCTATCAATGGCTTATAGATCCCGAAACAGGTTATGCCCGGGAGCGGAACAGCGACCTCAACTGGACTGTGCCGGCAGATCCCTCTGCTAGCAGTGAGCCGGCAGATTCTCTGACCTGCCGGGATGCCCTGCTGTTTGTTCCGCACAATATGGCCGATATTGTTGAAAGGACAGGGGGCAGGAAAGGATTTGAAAAGCGGCTGGACAGTGCAGTGTCTTTCAAAGAACTTCCTTACTTGTACACATGGACAGCATCTCCCTGGAAGGGACAGGAAAAGATCCGGAAAATGATGGACGCTTACAGCCTGGAGGATGAGACTCCTGCCTGGTTCATTTTTTCTGCCATGGGCCTCTATCCTTTGTGTCCCGGAACGGATCAATATGTCCTGGGCGCTCCGTATTTTAAGAAAATGACTGTCCGTCTGGAAGGCGGCAAAGTGTTGACCATTGAGGCACCCCGGCTGACAGAAAAGAATATATATGTAAAAGAAGTAAAATGGAACGGCAAGGTACTGGACACATCGTTCATTACCCATGGCCAACTTATGGAAGGGGGATTACTGGAATTCGGCATGACAGCTAATCCGGTCCGCGGAAGGTCCTTCCGGAATGAAAAATTGCCATATTCCTATCTAAAAAAGTAGTATATTTGTTGTGTCCTGAAATACAATAAAATGCCATCCAAAAATACTTTGATTGTCAATCTTTTTGGAGGTCCTGCCGCGGGCAAGACCACCTGTGCCTGGGAGATTGCAAGTAAATTAAAAAAGCAGCGGCTTGTTACTGAATACGTTTCTGAATACGCGAAAGAACTGGTATGGGATGAAAAACTTGACATCCTGGATGGCAGCGAGCCCCACCAGCACCACATATTTGAAGTACAAACGCACCGTGTGGAAAGGTTGGTTGGAAAAGTTGACGTTGTGGTTACAGATGCCACCCTGTTGAACAGCCTGGTTTTTGGAGTAAACGTGTCGGATTCTTTTCATAAGGAGATCATTAAGAATTTCAACCGGTTCAACAATTTTAACCTGTTTATTCAAAGGACTGCTTATTTTGAACAGGAAGGCCGCATCCACAACCTGGAACAGTCCCTGGAACTGGATGAAAAGATCATCGACATCCTGGTAGGCAACAAGATACCCTTTGAAACCTACAGTCACAGGACACTGGACCTGGTAATTATGAAAATTTGTTTACTAGTTAAAAGTTAAGAAAATGATTCTGAAGTACAATGGGCCTTTGCAGATGCAAATCAACGACATTGCCAGGGTGGCCGAATATATGTGGCAAAAAGGATGGGCAGAAAGGAATGCCGGAAACATCACCGTTAACGTGACTGAATTCATTGGAGATGAGAATAAGAACCTGCCTGCGATCACCAGAATTCCCCTTTACCATACGGTCCCGGAACTGGCAGGGCAGTATTATTATGTGACCAGCGCAGGTTCCAGGATGCGTGATGTAGCAAGGAACCCCATGGACCAGGGGATCATCACACGGGTAGCTGTGGATGGTAAAAGCATTGATATACTGGCAGACAAAGACTTGCCACCCACCATAGAGCTGCCTTCTCACCTGCTTATGCACCAGGTGTTCGCACAGGAAGCCATACAACAGGGTGTTCCCGTGTCGGCAGGCAGGCGCGTGGTTTTCCACACGCACCCCAATGAATTGATAGCCCTGTCTCATATCAGTGAATTGAAAAGTACGCGGGTAATTACCGAAGCATTGTACGAGATGCATGCAGAAGTAAAAATGTGCGTACCCAACGGATTGGCATGGGTTCCCTATGAGATGCCCGGGTCCATGGAACTGGCAAAAGCAAGCATAAAAGACCTGAAGAATTTCCGCATTATGTTGTGGGAACGCCACGGGGTCCTGGGTACGGGAACCAATATCCTGGAAGTGTTCGATGCCGTGGATACGCTCAATACCGCCGCAAAGATATACCTGTACGTCCATTCGCTACGCAGTTAAGTATTTTTACCTATGATCTCTTTTTTTCTGAAAAACCGTTCTGAGGTTCTGGTCGTTCAGACAGAGCGGGCATTATCCAATCCGCACCTGGAAGCCCTGACCTGGTTGTTTGGAGGAGCAATCCCCATAGATCCCCGCGACCCCTTGCTCAAAGGATGGTTCAAAGGCCCGCGGCGCGAAATGGTTACCCCCTGGAGCACGGTGGCAACAGAGATCTGCCAGAGTATGAACATTCCGGGAGTTGTCCGGATTGAAGAGTTTTTCCCGGTCCGGGAAACTGACCCTTTTGATGCCATGCTGCAGGAAATGTACCAGGGACTGGACCAACAGGTATTCCGGACAGGAAGGGTTCCGGAACCGGTCAGAAAGATCCTGGATATTGAGGCATACAACCGTGAGGAAGGATTGGCGTTGAACGAAGAGGAGATCGGCTATCTGCAGGATCTTTCCCGGCGCCTGGACCGACCCTTGACAGACTCTGAAATATTCGGGTTTTCCCAGGCAAATTCCGAACATTGCCGGCACAAGATATTCAACGGATCATTCATCATTGATGGAGAAAAGCAGCCTTCCACCCTGTTTGAAATGATCAAAAAAACAGCTGCTGTCAACCCAAACCGCATAGTCTCTGCCTATAGGGACAACTGTGCCTTTGTGGCCGGACCCTCGCAGCACGTTTTTTTCATACCGGAATTTCCGGACCGTCCCGGTTATTTCAAAACGGTCCCTTACGATACGGTGATCAGCCTGAAAGCCGAGACCCATAATTTTCCCACCACGGTTGAGCCTTTCAACGGGGCAGCAACCGGCAGCGGGGGAGAGATCCGGGACCGGATGGCCGGCGGAAAGGCCTCTTTCCCTTTAGCCGGCACGGCCGTATACATGACTTCCCTGCCCAGGCTCGAAGAAGGGCCTGAAAGACCCGGGGCCCGCCCCTGGATGTACCACACCCCGGAAGATATCCTGACAAAAGCCTCCAACGGGGCCAGCGATTACGGGAACAAGTTCGGACAGCCTCTCATTTGCGGATCGCTTCTGTGTTTTGAACACAGGGAAAAAGACCGGCAATACGGGTACGACAAGGTGATCATGCAGGCTGGCGGTGTGGGTTATGCCCGCCTGGAAGATGCCCAAAAGGAAAAACCCTGCAAAGGAGATAAGATCGTGCTCCTGGGCGGAGATAATTACAGGATCGGCATGGGTGGCGGTGCTGTTTCGTCGGTAGCTACCGGGGAATTCGGTAATGCCATAGAACTGAATGCTGTGCAGCGGTCCAACCCCGAGATGCAAAAACGCGTATACAACACCATCCGATCACTGGCCGAGAACAACGTTAATCCCATTGTTTCCATTCACGACCACGGGGCAGGCGGCCACCTGAACTGCCTTGCCGAGTTGGTGGAAAATGAAGGCGGCAGGATAGAGATGGAAAAGCTGCCACTGGGGGATCCCACCCTGAGTGCCAAGGAAATCATAGGAAATGAATCACAGGAACGCATGGGCCTGGTAATGCACCCGCAGGATGTGGACTTGCTCCGGAAGACGGCAGAAAGGGAAAGGGCTCCCCTGTACGTTATTGGTGAAATTACCGGGGACGGGCGCTTCACTTTTGAAAATTCAGGGACCGGAGAAAAACCCATTGACCTGGAAATTAAAGATCTGTTAGGTTCCGTTCCGCGCACGGTCATGGAGGATCAGACATACAACATGGAATTTGAACCACTGACCTGCAGACAGGACAACGATTCGCTGATTGATTATGCCCAACAGGTGATACAGCTCGAATCGGTTGCCTGTAAAGACTGGCTTACCAACAAGGTTGACCGCTCGGTCACAGGTTGGGTTGCCGGCCAGCAATGTGCCGGACCATTGCAGTTGCCCCTGAATGATTACGGGTTGACAGCCATTGGTTTTGTGCCTTCGCCAAAAGGTTTTTCCGGCATTGCCACTTCCCTGGGACACGCACCCGTGGCAGGACTTATCGATGCGGCTGCAGGCAGCCGTTTATCCATTGCCGAGGCTCTGACTAACCTGGTGTTTGTTGCCCCGGACAACGGATTGCGCGATGTTTCCCTGAGTGCCAACTGGATGTGGCCCTGCCGGAACAAAGGGGAAGATGTCCGCCTGTACCGCGCCGTGAAGGCCGCCAGTGATTTTGCCTGTCAACTGGGCATCAATATTCCAACGGGGAAGGATTCCCTTTCCATGACCCAGAAGTACCCCGACGGAAGTAAAGTGCTCTCTCCCGGCACGGTCATCATATCTGCGGTGGCTCCGGTGAGCGATGTCCGCCGCAAGGTGCAACCGGTGATGGATCGCACGACCGCCTCGGCCCTCCTGTATGTGGATTTTTCGGGAAGGAAGGAACGCGCGTGCCACCTGGGCGGATCGGCACTTGCCCAGTGCATGGGAAAGGTGGGAGCCTCTTGTCCCGATGTGGAAGATGCAGAAGCCTTTAAAAGGGGATTTGAAACCGTCCGGGAACTGATAGCACAGGAAATGGTGCTAGCCGGGCACGATATATCGGCCGGAGGCCTGCTGACCTGCCTGCTGGAAATGTGCTTCGCCAATATCGGCGGAGGGATCCGCCTAAGGGAACATGTGCTGGAAGAAATTGCCGGAACCGACAAGGCTGCCGCCCTTTTTGCCGAGTATCCCGGAGTCATCCTGCAGGTTCGCGCCGACAGGATACACCAGGCCCTGGGGCTGTTGCTGGAGAATGACGTGAAAACCAGGTTGCTGGGAACACCCTGTGAAGAACGGATGATCAAGGTAGATGAAACCCTTTCCTTTGATATAGACCGGCTCAGGAACCTTTGGTTCCACACTTCTTACCTGATGGACAGGCGTCAGTGCAACCCGGTAAAAGCCCGCGAACGCTTTGAGAATTACGTAAAAACACCGTTGATATATGAATTTCCGGCCTGGTTTGACGGAACCCTGGAAATGCCCGACCAATCCGGGGGGAACAAACCCTTGCCAAAAGCCGCCATCATCAGGGAAAAGGGATCGCAATGCGACAGGGAAATGGCCTGGATGCTGTACCTGGCAGGATTTGAAGTACGCGATGTCCATACCACCGACCTGATCAGTGGACGGGAAACCCTGGATGACATACGCCTGATAGTCTTTGTGGGCGGGTTTTCCAACGCAGATACCCTGGGTTCCGCCAAGGGATGGGCCGGTGCGTTTTTATACAATCCCAAGGCAAAGGAAACCCTTGACCGTTATTATGCAAGGAAGGATACACTCAGCCTGGGCATATGCAACGGCTGCCAGCTGATGGCTGAACTGGGACTGATCACCCCGGCTGCCCGGGAAAAGTCACCCAAAATACAGCCCAACGAATCCGGAAAATTTGAGTGTAACTTTATCAACATTACCATTGAAGAAAGTAATTCAATATTTCTGAAACCCCTGCTGGGAAGCCGGCTGGGTATCTGGGTAGCTCACGGCGAGGGGAGGTTCTCATTACCGCAGAAAGGGGGTTACGCTGTGGCAGCGAGGTATTCCTACGATGTGTACCCGGCCAATCCCAACGGGTCACCCGGGGCTGTGGCCGCTGTCACCAGTGCCTGCGGGCGCCACCTGGCCATGATGCCGCATCCGGAACGCTGCATTTATCCCTGGAACTGGGCGTACTATCCCTCCGAAAGGGCTTCTGACCTTGTTTCCCCGTGGCTCCGGATGTTTACCGAGGCCCGTCTTTTTTGTATGAAATAAGCAACACCCTGCCATCCATGGTGGAAACGACCAACCTGGAATGCCCTGTGGGTTGTGCATAATTGACAAGTCCGTCCGAAAGGAGGACTTGCCATGCTTTAGAACCGTCCTGCCGGTGGTAGGCATACAATGATCCTGTAGCCGAGGGCACAAAGACAAGGTCGTCCTGCTCCGTGACAGGGGAAGGTCCTATCTCATAACCAAAACCTCCGGCCACACGCCATTGCGATACGGCTTTCCTGGGAGCGGTCTGGAAGGCATACAGGGAATCGAACATGGTTTTCACATAAACCTGCTGCCCGTCTACCGAGAGCCCTATGCTTTCCCGCCCCCCTCCGGCTTCCCAGACGGTTTTACCCGTACGGGCATCAATGGCGTAGCATTTTCTTTCCGGTGTGGTGATGAATATTTTTCCGTTAGCCTTTACCGGCCAGGTGGCTGCCGGAGAGTACCCGCGTCCCCGGTGCCTGTTTTCCCATACCCACTGTACCACTCCGGTACGGGGATGGAACGAGTAGAGTTCATTACCCCAGGAACCGGCAACCACCTGGGAGGAATCTGCATAGGGTCTTGATTCCATAAAACCGTTGATGTGCGTATACTCCCATAGGAGCGACCCGCTTTCTGCATCCAGGGCACGGAAGGTGCCATCAGACCCGCCAATGTACACGATGCCATCCATGACCGCAGGGGAGGCCACTATGGATTTGCCGGCGGGGTAGGTCCAGATGATCTGCCCGTTATGCAGGTCCAGGCAATACACGTTTTTGTCCGTAGACCCTATGAATACCCGGTCCTTATTAATGGCAGGTGTCGAGAAGATCTTGCCTTTTGTGGGCGTGCTCCAGAGCGCCTTACCGTCTTCCAGGGCTACCGCCTTGACTATTCCTTTGGTGTTGGCAAAAACAACGATCCCCGCCAGCGTATCTGCCACCGCAGCCGAACCAATATCGCTCTCATCCTGCCAGCTCCAGACAACCTCCACGTTTTGATCTGCAGCCCCAGGATCCGGTTGCTGCTTATCCGCTGCAGCAAGGGTGTCTGCAATCCGGGACGGGCCTTTTGTAAAAGTCAAAGAGTGCCATGCGGGCAGGGTATACGAACTGTCAGCCTGTTCCCGGACAATACGCTCCCGGAATGTCACCTGGCCTTTGTGAATGTTAACCAGGTTGTATCCCCGCCCTCCAGTCCTTCCCGGCAGGGCAGTCCGGCTTTTGACAGCGGGAATGCCCAGGGTGGTGAAGGCCTCGTTCGTATGGTAATGGCCGCACAAGGCCAGCTGGATGTTCCTGGTGGAGAGCAGTTCAATGACCTTGCGGTAGTTGCTCATGTCTTCGGTCAACGGGTAATGGTTCACATAAACAACAGGCATCCGTGCGGGGATGGTCCTGAGTACGCTGTCCAGCCAGACAAGGCTTTCCCTTGGTACAAGGGCGGGGGCCATGCGCATGTTGGGTCCCGAGTTGGTGCCAATGTATGCAATATGGTTATGGACAAAATAAAACTGTTCGTAGCCGAAGGTTTCCAGGAAGGTGTTGCATCCGCTTTCGGACCATTTGGAGTCGTGGTTCCCTGACAGGATGTACCAGGGCTTTTGCAGCGAGTCCAGCAGTTCCCTGGCCAGTTCAATCTCCCTGTCAGACCCGAATTCGGTGATATCCCCGGCAAGGATCACAAAATCAATGCTGTCCCGGGAGTTGATGTCCCGGATGATGGTCAATAATCCTTCACTGTTGGCGGAAGAGTTGCTGTTGATGTGTGTGTCTGCTACCAGGGCAAAACAAGTCCCTTTGTCTGTACGGCATCCGCACATCAGGCAGCAGGCTGCCAGAACACTTAATATCCAGATTTTCATTTATTTAATTATTTTCCGGTTTTTGGGGTCGTACAGGAATCCACAAGATAAACCAGGGACATGTATGGAATGCCCCCGTTGGTCATCAGTCCGATCTCGCAGGTCCGGCTGTTGGAATACCCTTTGCGGATACCGGCTGCTTCCAGTTGTGGTCTGAGTTTCCTCAGGGCATAGGCGTTGATCTCGGGCCGGGTGAAACCTTTGTCCCCGGCAAAGCCGCAACATCCCACTTCAGCAGGAATGAGCACCTGCGTGGAACACCTTTCGGCCAGGCGGCGCATTTCATTGTCAAGGTGCATCTTCCGGGTGGTGCAGGTGATGTGCAGCGCCACCGGTTCATCGGTGGGGTGGAAATCCAGCCTCGGCACAAGGAACTTTTCAATGAATTCCACCGGCTCGTACAGATCCAGGTCTTTGATCTTTTCCCGCATCCGGTAGAGACAGGGACTCTGGTCGCAAAGAACGGGGTATTTTCCTGCCTGGCTGGCCACCCAGAGGGCGCCGTTCAATTCCGCCGTTTTCTCATCGGCAATATGGGGCATACCCTTGCTTTCCCATATGGTACCGCAGCAAAGCTTGTCCATGTGATCCGGAAAGACAACACGGTACCCGGCCTTTTGTAGCAGGTTTACCATTTTATCGGTCAAGGGTGTGTTGTCGGGTGCCCCACGGGCTACGCCCATGCTCTGGTTGATACAGGAAGGAAAGTAGACAACCGTATCTTCAGCGCTTTCCTGGTGCCGCGGTCTCACCCGGTGGGCTCCGGGCATGGCCGGGGTCCAGAGGGGGAATCCCATCTTGTTGGCCACTTTGCATATCCAGCTCATCAGGCGTGTTCCAAGAACCATGTGAGCGGTTCTTGCCAGGCGCAATACGATTCTCATTATATTTTTAAGTCCCTGGAAATGGTTGGCAGACAGCATGCCAAGCACTTCGTCGCGTGAACCTGGCGGGTGAGCCTGCTCGCGCAGGAAATGCGTCAAATCTCCCGTATTGATCTCCATGGGGCAGGAGGTGGCGCAGAGTCCGTCTCCCGCGCAGGTAGCCCGTCCGGGATAGAAATAATCCTTGTCCAGCTCTTTCAGCAATTCGGGATTCTCTCCTGTTTCTTTCAGACGGCGGATCTCGCGTTGTACAATGATCCTTTGCCTGGAACTGAGGGTTTTGCCCCAGGTCAGGCAATGGACCTCACAAAAACCGCATTCTATGCATTTGTCCACTACAGGATGCACCACCGGCAGGGGTTTGAAGTCTTTGACATGACATAGCGGGTCCTCATTGAAGATCACCCCGGGATTCAGGATATTCCTTGGATCAAACAGTTCTTTGATACGCCTCATGACAGAGAAAGCTTCCCTGCCCCATTCTTTTTCCACAAAGGGAGCCATGTTCCTTCCGGTTCCGTGTTCTGCCTTGAGCGATCCATGGTACTTGTCGGTGACCATGGTGATAACATCCTGCATCAGGGCCTGGTAACGTGTAACTTCCTGCGGTGAATCAAAAGACTGGTTCAAAATGAAATGGAAGTTGCCTTCCAGGGCATGTCCATAAATGGCACTATCGTGGTATTCATGCCTGGTAAGGATTTCCTGCAGTTCGGCAACAGCCCGGGGCAGGTCTTCCAGGTGGAAGGCCACATCTTCGATCAGACAGGTGGAACCCGGCGGCCTCATGCCTCCTATGGATGGGAAGATTCCGGAACGCATGTTCCATAATACAGAATATTCTTCAGGTTTGTCGGTAAAGGTTACAGGGCGCCATTTTTCAAAACGGTCAAGGCCGCGGGTAATGGCAAGGATCTTTTCCTCAAGCTCCTTTTTGTCATGGGCTGCCGTTTCTATCAGGAGCGCGGTGGTGCCGTCCGGGAAATCTTTTATATAATCCGGAATTCCCTTGCGACCCTCCACGGAACGGAGGGCTTTTCGGTCCAGAAGTTCCGTGCCTATGACGGGAAGCTCTTTCAAGGCCTGAACTGCGCGGCAGGCCTCTTCAATGGATGTGAAATACGTCATGGAACTGGCACGAACCGGCCAGAGGGGCTCGGTGCTGACCGTAACCCGGGAGAAGAAAGCCAACGTACCTTCAGATCCGA
Organism: Bacteroidales bacterium UBA1374; assembly: GCA_002305545.1. Classification (GTDB taxonomy): domain Bacteria; phylum Bacteroidota; class Bacteroidia; order Bacteroidales; family UBA932; genus DMER64. Next base: position 43,142 of record DBRG01000010.1, on the reverse strand, counting down.
TAATAAGGTGTGTAATAATCTCAAAAGGATCTTCAAATTCCACCAAGGGAAGCAGGTTCAGGCCCGTAACGTTCTTGATGCTGTATTTGTACCTGATATGCTTTACCAGTGCCGGATTGCCCATTACCTTTTCACGGATCTGCATCAATTCGGTCAGGAACCTTGCGTGGGTACGGCAGAAAGAATCGCGGGATGCCTTATCTCCCGTATCCAGTATGGTGCCATCTGACAGGACCAGGCGCATGGAGCGGACAATCCTGTCGCTGTTTGCATGAGTGCCGCAATTCATGCCCGAGGCGTTGTTGGCCATGATGCCACCCACCATGGCAGAAGAAAGCGAAGCCGGATCGGGTGAGAATTTCCTGCCATAAGGTTTGAGGATCTCATTGACCCGGTCTCCAATGATGCCGGGTTGCAGCGATATGGTTTCCCCGCCATCGTGGACCTGGTATTTATCCCATCTTGTGGAAGCAACCAGCAGTACACTGTCGGAAAGGCTCTGACCCGAGAGGCTGGTCCCTGCAGCGCGGAAAGTCACGGCAATTTGTTTCTTGTTGCACATGTCAAGGATCTCAGACACTTCTTCTTCGGTGTCCGGGAACAGGACCAGGCGGGGTATTTTGCGGTAGAAACTGGCATCGGTTCCCCAGGCCAGACGATGCAGGTAGTCTGTTTTAATGCGTTCCGGCGGTAGTGTGCCGGAAAAAGGATTCATGGATTTCATAAATAATTATCAAGCAGGATCTTTTCCAGTTCTTCCAGGCCTTCTACAGCCTTTTGGGCAATGACATGCAGGTTTTTTCTCCTCACAGGAGCCGGTTTCGGATCTACAAGGAACAAAGGAATTTCATTATGCGCTAAATCAATAAGTCCCGCAGCAGGATATACGGCCAGGGAAGTGCCGACAACCACCATGACATCTGCCTGGCGGGTCCATTGCATGGCACACTCCATTTGTGGAACGGCTTCGCCAAACCATACCACATGCGGACGTAGTTGGGTCCCGTCCGGGGCTTTGTCACCCCAGGCAATGGGAGCATAACCTATGTCAATGATCAGGTCCGGATCATCGGAACTTCTTGCTTTTGTCAATTCTCCATGCAAGTGCAGGATTTTGCTGCTGCCGGCTCGTTCATGCAGGTCGTCCACGTTTTGGGTCACGATCCCCACGTCAAAGTATTTTTCCAGTCCGGCCAGGATCTCATGACCCTTGTTAGGACGTGCCCCTTGCAGGGCGGCCCGGCGTTCATTATAAAAGGCAAGCATTATTTTTGGGTCCCTGTACCATCCTTCTATGGATGCTACTTCCTCAACAGGATGGTTCTCCCAAAGTCCTCCGCTGTCGCGAAAGGTGCTGATGCCGCTTTGAGCACTCATTCCGGCTCCGGTCAATACAACTAGTTTTTTCACGTCAGCCAGTATGTCTTGCAGAATCGTTCTTCAAACCAAAACCTGAACAAAGGATCAATGAAATGTGGTTTTTTACGAACTGTTTCAATAATTCCTTTTCTTTCCAGGGCATCACGTATACGGGAAACATTGCCTGAAGACTTCAGGAGATATTTATCCATCACTTTTATTGAACAGAATTGTTCTACTCCCTTGCTAACGGCCCGGAGGAAATAAATCTGGGGAGTTGTGAGTTCCTGGCATATTGATTCGAAGGGTTGCTGGAATATGTCTAGGAGTTCTTCCAGGCCACTCTGGTACATGATGTCGTTCATGTATCCTTTTGTGTTGGAAAAACAAATGTCGGCCAGGTATTGAACATAATAAGGATGGCCTTCCATTTTCTGGAATATCATCCCTGCGTAGTCCCTGGATATCACCCTGCCTGCTTTGGCAAAACTTCGGATGATGTAATCTGTGAATTCCTTTTCTTCTATGGGTTCCATGGGTACGTGTTCAGCAAAACGGTAAAAGGGCCTGCGCTCATCAAAGAGTTCCCTGAAAACTGAGTAACCGGTAGATGTGGTGCTGCCAGATCCGCAAATCAGCCATGTTACATTCTTCATACTTTTCCACAGTTCAGCGATTTTCTGGAACATGGAACGGGCCGAGGTACCGGAAAACTCTGCCAGCGTTTGAAAAGACTCCAGAACCATGATAACGGGCCTGTTCAGGTGTGTTGAAAAAGTTTGCGGGAAGCGGGCCAGTTCGTGGTAGGCTTCTAGAGGCAGATCGTCTGGAAAAACCAGGAAAAATTTGTTGCCCTGGTGGTTGGGCACCGTGATTCCGGGTTTGCTTACCGGTAGAAGGGTCGCGGCCAGATTTTCCCATTCTCCCAAAGTATTCGCCACACATCCAAAGAGTGCGTTGGTCTGAGCGGCATAAAAGGAATGTTCACTCCGGATGTTGAAACAGGATAAACGACAGACCAGGGGAGCTTGTTCTTTTTTAAGTATCTGGGCCAGCACTTTGTTAATAAAGGAGCTTTTTCCCGTTTTTGGTGTATCCCATACTACGGAATGCTGTCCTTTAAAAAGATTGGAAGCCAGCCAGTTTGCACAGGCTGTTCTTCCCAGGACATCAGTCGCCTGAAGGGGACGATTGTATTGAAACGGTGAATTCATAACAAAGTGATTGTAACGAACAAAGATACTTTTTCTTTGGTATTCCGGGAAACTTTTTTACCTTTGCAATCCGTTTTTTAGCGATAAATATTTGACAATCGTTAAGCTATTGAATAAGAGGTATTTGTTAATACCCGCTTGCGGTTAAAACTATAAGAAGTTTTTATTATGTACGCAATTGTAGACATTGCCGGACAACAATTCAAGGTGGAAGAAGGCTGGAAGGTTTTTGTTAACCGGCTTGAGATTGAAGAAGGAGAAAGCATTAACTTTGATAAGGTATTGCTCAAGGATCAGGACGGAAAGGTCCTGGTTGGAAAACCTTACCTTGAAGGAGCTGCAGTCAATGCAACAGTGCTCAAACACCTGAAGGGTGCTAAAGTACTGGTATTTAAAAAGAAAAAAAGGAAAGGAACCCAGAAATGCAACGGACACCGTCAGCATCTGACACAAATCCGGATCAACACCATTTCATAACATCTAAAACTTAGAATTATGGCTCATAAAAAAGGTGTCGGTAGTTCAAAGAACGGCCGCGAATCACAAAGTAAACGTTTAGGCGTGAAGTTATTTGGCGGACAGGTTGCCAAAGCCGGAAACATTCTGGTTCGTCAGAGAGGAACTGTACACAACCCCGGTGATAACGTGGGAATCGGGAAAGATCATACATTGTATGCCCTGAAAGATGGAATTGTGGTTTTCCGCAAGAAAGCCAATAACAAATCATATGTTTCCATTCAGCCGGCAGCAGAAACTGCCCAGGCATAAATCCAAAAGGATCTGCATTTTAAGGAGACTAGCCATTCTTGGTTAGTCTTTTTTTTGCATGTACGCCGAGGCCCATCTGTTTGTGGAAGGTAGCGGCAGAGGTGGGTGCGTTGCACCTTTTTCCACCACAAATCATATTGTTTCTGCAGAGCAGCCTATTATAAGCGCTAAACGCGTTTAGCGCACCGCCCTGAAGATTAGCCTAATAGCGTTTTTTGCTATTTACAGCGGTTGCTGATACCACAAGGTAAGGGAAGCCTCGGCTTAAAGAAAAAGCTTCCCGGCCTTGTGGTGACAGCGACCGTCTTCAGGAAAGGGTTAAAGCCNNTAAAGCCCCGGCTTAAGCTAAGCGTGTGTGATTGCAATGCACTCCATTTCTATGAGCCAGGTGGGGCGGCAGACCCTGCCCATGACGATGAGGGTGGGGATGGACGGAAAGCGGCTACGGAACAAGTCATCAACCAGTTCATAGTCCTCCTGCCTGCGCAGGTATACAATGATCTGTGCCACGTCTTCATAACCGCTTCCCGCTTCATGCAACAGCACTTCTACATTCTTCCACATCCTGAGGGTCTGTGATTTAATATCATCCAGGTGCATCACGTTGCCCCATTGGTCAATGCTGGCAGTGCCCGAGATCAGGATCTGCGTACGGTCATCAAAGCGCAGCGCCACGCCCCGCTCGAAGGTGACCCCGTATATATTTGTGGGACTCAGGTGGGTCAGCCCCCTGAGGTAGGTAATACGGTCAGGCTCAAGTCCACTGACAGCGTATGCGTCCATGGTCACATACGAGGCGGGAGCCCCGTTGCTGCCTTCTATTCCCGTACTGGCAATATAGTGCGTGTCCTTATCCATACCAATCTCCTCGAAGTATTCGGTACGGGACTTGGCAAAGGCAGAGTAATTTGCATCAATGTCTTTAATGAAGAACCAGGTTCTCAGGCAATGGTCCTTCATGTTGCATCCCTTTATATGCAGCCATTGCTGGTAATCCATGAGCAATTTGCGTGTCTGTTGGGTTACATTGCCTGCCAGACAAAATTTTTCTGTAGTCCAGAAGTGGGTATACCTTTCCGGTACACTCCCTTTGTCTCTCAAATAGATCCATACGGCCATTTCTGTTTTGTTTGCAGGCGGTTGCTCAATAAAAGACACGGCACATGTGGCCGGGAACAACTCCCTGGTATGGATACGGGACCGTTGCACTGAAGCATCTTTCAGGAAATACCTGACAAAAACCCGCTCCGAATCACGGTAAGGGTCCCGGGAAAGCCACTCTTGCATGCAGGAATGTAAAACGGCCATGCAGTCATTACCTGCATTTGTTGCACCGGGATCATTGCTTCTCTTGCCGGAGAACTGAAAAATCATGTGGTGCTCGGAATTATCACCCGAAGCAGGGGTGAAAGAGGAAACCTGTACAGAACATTCCGGATTATTTGAAAATATGTGATGCAAAAACTCCATGACCAAAAAAATTATTCATGGCCAAACACGCCTTCAAAGACAGCCTTTCTGAGGGAGCCCTCCTGGTCATCCCCTTCGTATTCCCAGTACATGGCCCCTCTCATTCCATAATTGTTAATAAAGCGGCATTTGTAACCTATGGAGCGCGGGTTGTCATACGTGCATACAACCTTGCCGGTGCTGTCTTTCAGGTAAGGGCCTTTGGCTATGTCATCCCAGCATTTTTCATATCCTTCCAGCTGTATGAGCTTTCCGTAACCTCCCATGCCCTGTGGAAAATCAGGGGCGGTTTTTCCATAGAAAGGTATTCCCAAAACAAGCCTGTCTAGCGGGAATCCTGCCCTGACGTGGGCCAGGACCGATTCGTAACAGGAAAGGTTTCCTGTCATGGAGGACGGATACAGGCCGGAATGATGGAAGGGAGGCAGGGCGATATCGTACGTCATGATATTGACAAAATCCACGTAGCCGGTAATGGATTTGAAATCTATGAATTTCCCGCTGGCAGCGGTAGCCAGTGTAAGAAGCATGCCATCTGGCAAGTGTTTGCGGATATCGCGCATCAACAGCGTGAAATTCCTGGTGTCTTCCGGAGCATGGGATATACCGGGGCCCTGGTTTGTGGGATATTCCCAATCGATGTCAATGCCGTCCAGGCCGAAGTCTTCCACAACACGCCTGCAATCCCTTGCAAAAGAGTCTCTTAAGGTGTCACTGGAGACCATTTCACTAAAACGCCCGCTGCCCCAGCCGCCGATGGAGAGCAGCACCTTGAGGGATGGTTTTTGTTTTTTCAAGGCTACGATCTGCCTGAGCCTTTCGGGATTGTCAACGATCACCCCGTCAAAAGTCTCGTTAACGTGTCCGAAAGCATAGTTTATGTGGGTGATACAGGCAGGATCCGGAATCGCTGCTTTCCATGATGTCACATAGGCTACAGCCACTTTCTCTTCTACGGGCATACCGGGGGCAAGGAGCCACTGTAATGCATTGGTAAAAAGCAGGTTTTGCGATGCATCCGAAAACCCGTTGCCACCGTGCCCCATATTCAAATATACCATGCGGTATTGCCTGTTTGCCCATGCAATGGGTAGGTCTTCGCTTTCAAAAATCCTGGATATGCCCAGGGGGAACGATTCTGCAGCCACGCTGGCCAGTACCTGGACTGCCGGATTTTCACGCAAACCGGGTGAAAAACGGTACCATTCGTTGGCAGGCGCAATAAAACGTTCAGGGACACCTTTGCAGACCGGGTGCAGGGGGTCTTCCATCCGTATGGGGGTTGGCAGGGGCGGCCAGTTGTAGTCTGCAAAAGCCACACCTCCCAGGAACCGGGTGAACCAGGGCCAATCTCCTTCCCTGTATAATGCGGCCTTGTGAAAACCTATCCACCGGCCCCCGTTGTCCATGTATTCTTCAAACACTTTTCGTTGCTTCTTGTCCAGAGGAATATAATTGAGCATCATAACCACATCAACATCCCTTAAATTCTCCTGGTCCATGGCTGCGGGATCAGTAGTGGCTTCAAAGCTCAGATCCCTGCTCCCATTGAGTCCGGAAAAAAAGGATACGGCACTTTCTGCAAAAGCAACATGGGAAGGGTCCTCCTGTGGGTTATAAAATGCCAGGATCCTGACCGAGGAAGCGGCAGGGGTGGGGGCAGGAGAGCTTTGTGCATAGGTGGTTAGCAGGCTTGCGGTGGAAATAACCAACAGGAATATTCTGCGTATGTTCATAATTGTCACGATTTTCTTTACCAAAAATACAAAAAACAATGCATCTTTGCAGTGAAATTTTTGAAATATGAGTACTGTACTGCAAATTCTTAACCTTGCAGGCTCACTGGGCCTTTTTCTCTATGGCATGACCCTGATGAGTGAATCTCTGCAGAAAATTGCCGGAGACAGACTGCGCCGTATCCTTTCCTCAATAACGTCCAATCCCCTGAAAGGTGTTCTTACCGGTGTGGCCATCACGTCCATCATACAATCCTCCAGCGCCACTACCGTAATGGTAGTGAGTTTTGTCAATGCCGGACTGCTAACCCTCGCGCAGGCAATCGGGGTGATCATGGGAGCCAATATCGGTACAACGGTTACGGCCTGGATAGTATCCCTGTTGGGTTTCAAAGCCGATATAGCCATATTGGCAATACCGCTGATAGCCGTCGGATTCATCATGTTCATGTCCAAAAGGCAGAAACGGAAAAATACGGGAGAGATGCTCATCGGATTTGCACTTTTGTTTCTCGGCCTTACCTTCCTGAAAGATTCCGTGCCCGATCTGAGTTCGAGCCCCGAGACCTTACAATTTCTGCAAAATTTTACCGGACATGGTTTCTGGTCTGTCCTGATCTTCGTAGGAGTTGGTACACTGCTTACCATGGTATTACAATCTTCCAGTGCCACAGTGGCCCTTACCCTGGTCATGGTCAATTACGGATGGATCCCATTTGAGATTGCAGCAGCCATGGTGCTGGGAGAAAACATAGGTACAACCATTACTGCAAATATTGCAGCGGCCGTTGGAAATGTTTCTGCTAAACGGGCTGCCCTGGCGCATACGTTTTTTAATTTGATAGGAGTGATCTGGGCAGTGGCTTTATTCGGCCCGTTCCTCAGGCTGGTTGGAACCATAATAACCGGACTTGGCGGGGCCGATCCATTCATTCCCATTGCCCAGGCAGCTGATCCTGTGGCATCCGGCAATGCTATGATCTATGCCGTATCCATGCTCCACACCCTGTTCAACGTAATCAACACGTCCCTGTTGATCTGGTTTATTCCCGTTTTGGTGAAAATAGTAACCTTTGTGATAAAGAGCCCGAAGGAAGAAGAAAAGTACCGCCTCAAATTCATCCAGGCAGGTTTGTTGAGCACGGCTGAATTATCACTTGACCAGGCTAAACAGGAGATCATACACTTCGGGAATATCATAACACGACAATATGGCATTATCAGGAATGCCCTGGATGTCAAGGATAATGATGAATTCGACACCTTGTTCAAAAAGATTTCTTACTATGAGGAAGTATCAGACAGGATAGAATTCGAAATTGCAGAATACCTGAACAAGATAGGGGATGAAGGAATCAGCGCGGAGTCCGGGAACAGGATCCAGTCCATGTATAAGATCATTGGAGAAATGGAAAGCATGGGTGACTCGGGATATAACCTGGGAAGGATACTGCAGAGAAAGCGGAACAACAATGTTTTCTTTGATGAGCGTATGACACACAATGTTCTCGGGATGATGGACCTGGTAGACAAAGGCTATGAGATCATGCTATTCAACCTTCAGGCCGGCTATACAAAACTGAACAACATAGACAATGCCCTGGATGCTGAAAAAGACATCAACAAATACCGCGATATGATCAGAGAGGGCAATTTGTTAAGCCTGGGGAAAAATGAATATGATTATCTTTCAGGCGTTTATTATATGGACCTTATCGCAGAGCTTGAACGGGTAGGGGACTTTATAATCAATGTTTCCGAATCTATCATGGAAATTAAATCATGATACAATGTTAACAATTAAACTATTAAGAGAGGATCCCGATTTTGTGGCAGAACGGCTGGCCGTAAGGAATCTTGATGCCGTTCCGGTCATACGGCAGATATTGGATCTGGATACCCGCAGGAGGGCAGCACAGACAGAAGCCGATGCTTTGACTGCAGAGCAAAAAAAGACGGCATCCCGGATCGGGAAGCTCATGGCAGAAGGGAAACTTGACCAGGTTGCTGAGATCAAAAAGAGCGCAGGCGAAAGCAAGGAAAAGGTAAAGGCTCTGATCGCTGACCAGGAAAAGTTTGAGAAAGAACTGAACGAGCTGCTAGTTACACTTCCAAATATTCCCAATAAGCTGGTGGTCAGGGGAGAAGGAGCCGCGGACAATGTCCTGGTCCGTGAGGGCGGACAAAAACCAAATCTGCCTGAAGGAGCACTTCCCCATTGGGAACTGGCCAAAAAATATGATTTGATTGATTTTGACCTGGGAGTCAAGCTTACAGGGGCCGGTTTTCCCGTATATAAAGGAAAAGGAGCCCGCTTGGAGATGGGACTGATCCAATTTTTCCTGGATCAGAATGCCCGGGCGGGATACACAGAGATCATGCCCCCGATACTGGTGAACGAAGATTCCGGATACGGGACGGGACAGCTGCCCGACAAGGGGGAACAGATGTACCATGTGGGACTCGACAATTATTACCTGATACCGACTGCCGAGGTGCCGCTTACCAACATATACCGCGACACCATCCTGGATGCAGCCCGGCTGCCCGTGAAGATAACCGCCTACACACCCTGTTTCCGCCGTGAAGCCGGCTCTTACGGAAAAGATGTCAGGGGGCTGAACAGGCTTCACCAGTTTGATAAGGTGGAAATAGTCCAGCTCACGCAACCCGACCATTCTTACCAGGCACTGGATCAGATGGTCCAACATGTGGAACGGCTGGTACAGATGCTGGAATTGCCCTATCGCATCCTGCGCCTGTGCGGTGGGGATTTGAGCTTCACCTCGGCCATGACTTATGATTTTGAAGTGTATTCGGCGGCCCAGCAGCGCTGGCTCGAGGTCAGTTCTGTCTCTAACTTTGAGACCTTCCAGTCCAACAGGCTCAAAGCCCGTTTCAGGGCAGAAGACGGCAAGACCCAACTGGTGCACACCCTTAACGGGAGCGCCCTGGCATTGCCCCGCATCGTTGCGGCCCTGCTAGAGAACAACCAGACACCGGAGGGAATCATGATTCCAGGGGCATTGCACAAATACCTCCATTATTCAGTGATATAATTCAAGTGACTAAGGAAAGGATCATAATAGGGATAGACCCCGGAACACGCCTTATGGGGTATGGAGTTATCCGTACCTGCGGGGCCAGGATGGAAACCCTTGCGCTGGGTGTTGTCCGGATGTCATCCATACAGGATCACTACCGCAGGATGAGTCATATACTTGAAAAAATGTACGAATTGCTGGATGAATTCCACCCCGACTGCATGGCCATAGAAGCTCCTTTTTACAGCAAGAATGTCCAGTCTATGCTCAAGCTGGGAAGGGCGCAGGGAGTGGCTATAGCAGCGGCTTTATCGCGCAACGTGCCTGTATGTGAATATGCGCCACGCAAGATAAAGATGGCAGTAACAGGCAGGGGAGCGGCCTCCAAGGAACAGGTAGCCGTCATGCTGAAGCAAATGCTTCATTTTACAGAAGAGCCCGAATCCCTGGATGCCACAGATGCCCTGGCAGTTGCCGTATGTCACGCCAACCAGTTGGAATTGCCACAGAAAACATCTTCGGCCGGTTCCTGGAAAGCTTTTGTGGCTAAGAATCCGCAGAGGATTGTGCGGAAATAGCAAACCGGCGCCACTTCTTAAGGACCTCACTCATATCGTCGGGCAAGGGCGCCTCGAAAAACATTTTTTCCCCGGTTGAGGGATGAATGAATCCCAGGGTTTTGGCATGAAGTGCCTGCCTGGGGAGAATCTCGAAGCAATTATCAATGAATTGTTTGTATTTACTGTAGACTGTCCCTTTGCGGATGCGGTCTCCGCCATAACGCACATCGCCAAAGAGGGGGTGTCCGATGTATTCCATATGAACCCTTATCTGGTGGGTCCTGCCTGTTTCCAGCCGGCACTCCACTAGGGTGACGTAACCAAAACGTTCTACTACCCTGTAATGGGTAACGGCATGCTTACCGGTTACCCCCAGGGGGCAGACACGGAACCGGAGACGGTCAGAGGGGTGACGTGCGATATCGCCTGTTACCGTACCCTCGTCATTTTCCATATCTCCCCATACCAGGGCGATATACAACCGTTCTGCGGAGTGGTCAAAGAATTGTTTTGCCAGCCGGAATTGCGCCACTTCTGAGCGCGCTACCACCAGAAGGCCCGATGTGTCTTTATCTATCCGGTGCACCAGGACTCCCATGTGTGAATCGTCTGTTTGCACGGTTCCCCGCTCCCCAAAATACCAGGCCAGCCCGTTGAGCAGGGTGCCGGTGTAATTGCCGTGCCCCGGATGGACGGTGAGTCCTGCCGGCTTGTTCACCACCAGGATATCCTGGTCCTGGAATACAATATCCAGAGGCATTTCCTGTGCAATCAGCCGGAACTCCCTTTTTTCAAAGGGCAGCATGATCCGTACATCGTCCAGGGGTTTGACTTTGTAATTGCTTTTTACGGGAGATCCGTTTACCAGAATGTATTCAGATTCTGCTGCAAGCTGAATGCGGTTTCGTGATGTGGCTTCCAGTTTTGATGTGAGGAACCTGTCAATTCTCAAAGGGGATTGCCCTTTGTCCACGACAATATGAAAATGTTCAAAAAGTTCCTGTTCATCTATCATTTACAGGTCATCTTCTGTGAGGGGGATCTGACGGAGTATGAGCAAATCGGGATTTATGGTCAGGTTCAGGTGTACTGATGTCCCCAGGGGCCACTCCGGTTGCTGCGTATAATCCGGGGATTGCCTGAAAATACGGGCAGCCAGGGTGTCGGCAGCAGTGAGAACACTCTGGTCGTAGGTTATTTTCCCAATATTCAAAGAATGATCACTCAGGATGTCCAACGCAGCTTCCAGGCTCTTTCCTGACAACATGGGAATGTAAGCCAACTCGTGGCCCGGTGCCATCCCCAGCACCAGGTCAATAGCACTGTATATGTTGACAGATGCTCCGGGTGCGACCGGCTGGCCCTGGTATAGCTGTTGAAGCACGTTGTTGGTGGCTATGTCAGGAATGTAAACCAAACGTCCCAGCTTCAGGCCCATGGAAGCCAGTTCAGCCTTGGCCTGCCTGAGTGAATAGCCCACCAGGGAAGGCACGGCAACCTGACGTGGAAGGAGTGAGTTGACGGTCAATTCTACCCTGCGGTTCTTTTTTACATGACGACCGGCGGGAGGAACCTGTCTGAAAACAACGCCTGCGGGTAATTCCGGGATGTAAAGAGAGTCGGTCACTTCCAGCCGCAGATGCAACGGCCTGGCAACCTCCTGCGCTTCTTCCAGCGAAAGGCCGGAAAAATCGGGAAGCAGGAATCCTTTTCCGTGACGTGTGAAGAGGTGTAAAGAGCTGTATGTGATAATAAAAAGCACAACAAGGAACACAAAAATCCACAGCAGGTTTCTGAGGATCGGTCTCCTTATGGTTTTTTTACCAGACACTTTCTAGAACTGATCTTCGTCGGATACGGTAAGTTTTTTGCGTCCGCGACGACGGCGGGCAGCAAGAACGCGACGTCCGTTGGGAGTAGACATACGCTCACGAAACCCGTGTTTGTTACGGCGTTTGCGTTGAGAGGGTTGAAATGTCCTTTTCATATTATTTTGCTACTTTAACTACTTTTCAATTGGGGAGCGCAAAGGTACGAAGTTTGTTTGATTTCACAAATTTTTTTGGTTTCAAAAAAGTCATCCTCCAGCCCCGGGAAAGTATCTTTAAGCGCTGTTACCAAGAAACATGTTTCCGGTATTCGGTATTTAGCGGCAGCTTCCTCAATTTCACCCGCCAGGTCACCGCCCTTGAGAAAGAGGATCCGTCCCGGTTCCCTTAACTTGTTCCGGGTCCATGGAAGAAATCCGGCCATGCTTGTCACAGCCCGGGACACGATCACATCACAACACCTGTCGGGCATTTGTTCAACGCGCGAGACCACAGCGGTTACATTATCCAAACCCAGCGAAGCCGAGACTTCCCTGACCACTTTGATTTTTTTTGCGATGGAATCACACAAAACGAAATGTGTCTGAGGGTGCATTATGGCCAGGGGGATTCCCGGGAAACCTCCTCCCGTACCGGCATCCAGTATGGTCGCTCCGGCAGTGAAAGGGTTGTCTGTGGTTGCGGCAGAAAGGGCAAGTGAATGAAGGACATGCCTTACATACAGGTGTTCCATGTCCTTGCGGCTTATTACATTAATGCGTTGATTCCAGTACGAATAAAGCTCACCCAGTTTCAGGCAACGCTCCCTTGCGGTCGGATCCAGGCGGGGGAAAAAATGGAAGATGATCCCGGCGTCCATATTACTTTTTGCTCTCCTGCTCTATGATTTGTGCCAGATAAACCTTGGCCCTGTGCAGCCTTGTTTTTACAGTTCCCAGGGGGATATTCAGTTCGTTCGCGATTTCTTCGTAGGCATAATGATTCATGTAACGCAAGGTGATCACTTCTGCATATTCCGGTTTCAGCCGCGAAATCATGTCTTCCATGATTTGTTTCTGTTGTTCTCCAATCAGGACATCTTCCGGGTTGATATCCTCTGTTTCCTGTGCCTCTTCCAGGGAAACGAAAAACTGTTTGTTTTTTCTGAAATGGTCTATGCATAAATTCTGGACAATGCTGTAGAGCCATGTTGAAAAAGCGTACTTTGGATTGTAATTCTTCAGGTTCCTGAATGCCTTGTCAAAACTCATCAGGACCAGGTCTTCCGATTCAGAAGAATTGATTATCAGTTTGTTGATAAAAGCCTGCACGCGGTCCTTGTGCCTTACAAGAAGTCTTGTATAGGCTTCCTGCCGGTTTTCCAGGGCCAGTTCCACAAGAGCCCGGTCATCCAGTTGGTCCAATGATTGTGACATGAGATTAATTCTTTAGCCGTTTGATAAGTGTGGCAACAAGATAGTAAAAATGTACAATAGGAGATAACAGGTCCCACAGGGGGGCAGTATAAGCCAGCCCTTTTTCGTTGAAATGGATTCCAAATCCCATATACAGGATCCATACAGTGATCCAGCGCAACAGCAACAAACCTCCCGGGATGACCATAAGGAGGAAGTCCCCGTTTATCCCTATCCTGGCAAAGGCAAGAGCCAGGAGAATGTAAAAAGCGGCAATCAACACTTTCTCCAGGGTCAAAAAGCAATACCCGCGGCTTTTGGTGAGAGCCATGGTACACAGTCCCTGCAACCGGTTCATGTGGTATTCTCCGGCCGGTAACCGCCGGTTCATGATAACACTGCCGCATGGGTATACGCAGGCGTTGGTGCTGTCTTTTTCCAGTATATGGGCAATGATGGCCTGTTCACTCTGGTTCCACGCTGTAGTCCTGGTTTCGAACTCTTTACCGGACAGGAACCTTTCTTTTGGAAACAATGTGTTGTTTCCCCAGGATACATAAGGCATTTTCTTACGTGTTGCACCCATCTGGTGCATTTGCTGTTCCATCATACCGTGGCGGACGTGCAGGCTGCTCCCTTTGAAAGAGGTATACCCCAGGACGGTATCCGCTTTTTTCTCCAGGGCTGTCTTCACAAGGGAAACAAGCCATTTCCTGGAAGAAGGAAGACAATCAGGCCTGAAAAAAATCACGTAAGGATACCTGGCAGCACGAATGCCCAGGCCAAGGGCCATCAGATCATCCCGTCCGAATTTAGCATCGGCGCTCAAGGTCCTGATTGTTAGATTTTTATGAAAATGTTCCAGGGAGGCCAGCAGCACTTCCGTATCGTCTTCCGAATTCTTGTCCACCACAACAATTTCAAAGGATCCGTATTCCTGTTCCAGTAATGCAGGAAGCAACCGTACCAGGTTTTCGTATTCGTTCTTCACGCAAAGCACAATGGATACACCGTGCGCAACTTCATCCAATGAAAGGCTCCGGTCTCTTTTCCCAAAAGCAGGACGGGCATACTGAATGTACAGAAACAGGGTGATACCACCGAAAAAGGCCAGGATCAGAATGTATAGCAACTGGTTCTCGTAGAAGTAAGTCAGATCCATAGTCATCGTCAATGCGCCTCCTCCCAGTTTTCCCCGACCCCGATGTCTACAGAAAGCGGAACGCTCAGGACGGTTATGTTTTCCATGACAGAACGCACCAGTTGTTCCATCATCTCCTTTTCCGGACTGTATACATCAAAAAGCAATTCGTCGTGCACCTGCAGGATCATCCGGCTCCTGAGGCCCTTTTCCAGGATTGCCCGGTGAACCGCAACCATGGCTTTCTTGATGATATCGGCGGCGGTTCCCTGGATGGGTGCATTGATGGCATTGCGCTCGGCCAGTCCCCTGAGCATGGGATTGGGTGCCTTGATATCGGGCGCATAGCGCCTGCGGTTGAACATGGTGCTCACATATCCTTTTTCTTTTGCCGAGGCAATCGTACTGTCCAGGTATTCTTTCACTTTGGGGTAATGCTCAAAATAACCTTCGATCAACTCACTTGCTTCTTTCCTGGGGATCCTGAGCCTTGAAGCCAGCCCGAACGCCGATATCCCGTAAATGATCCCGAAATTGGCTGTTTTGGCTTTGCTTCTTTGTTCCGGTGTCACTTCACCCTGGCTGCAATGGAAGATCTTTGCCGCGGTAGCCGTATGTATATCGGCACCGGCGTTGAATGCGGCAATGAAATCTTCATCCCCGCTCATGTGGGCCATGATCCTCAGTTCAATCTGGGAATAGTCGGCCGACATCAGAATGTGGTCTTCATCGCGGGGAACGAAAAATTTCCGTATTTCCCGGCCTCTTTCTTCCCTTACTGGGATGTTTTGCAGGTTCGGCTTCTGTGAACTGAGCCTGCCCGTTGCCGTCACCGTCTGGTTAAACGTGGTGTGGATGCGGCCCGTGACCGGGTCCACCAGCAAAGGAAGGCTTTCTATGTAGGACGAAAGCAGTTTTTTCAGGGACCTGTATTCCAGGATCAGGGAAATTATGGGATGCCGGTCGGCCAGTGCACCAAGGGTTTCTTCGTCAGTCGTATACTGTTTTTTCCCCTTGCGGGACCGGTCGTCTACCTTCAATTTGTCGTACAATACAATCCCCACCTGCTTGGGAGAGGATACGTTCAGGGTGGGGTCACCGGCGTACTCCCTGATTTGTCTTTCTATATCCAGCGCCGTGTCGTTCAGTTCATGGCCATATTTTTCCAGTTGCCTGATATCCACCTTTACCCCTTCCCGTTCCATCGCGGCCAGCACTTCCATCAGCGGCATTTCAAGGTCCGAATAAAGGTTTTCCGTCCCGTCATTGCGAAGCACCCCCTGAAGGGGTTCTTTCAGGTGGAAGGCTATGAAGGCTTCGGTCACCAGGTTCTGTATCCCGTGATCACCGGCCTGGCCGGCATCAAAAAGGCTCCGGCTTTCCATGGGTTTCTCGGTGGGAAAATAGTTCAGGTATTGAATGGCCAGGTCCGCAGGACGGTGGTTTCTTTCGGGATTCACCAGGTAATGCATCAGGTCGGGATCCCAGAGCATTCCATGGAGCGAAATGTTTTGTCGCCACAGGGGAAGCATCAGGTCCTTGAGCTTGAACCCGCATTTTGGAATATCCCTGTTTTCCAGCAATGGGGCAGCCAGGGCGGCGTTGGTCAACCAGGCTTTATCCCCTGTAAAGAGTACCAGCTGCTGCGTGTTGCCGGCCAGGCCGGCCTTCCCTTTTCTGAGTGCTTCTTTTATTATGGTTTCCATCATCCTGTCACTGTCTGCCGGAATAAAACTGTCGGGCGGGGACAGGGGAGCCGAGGCAGGAGCAGGGGCAGGAGCCTGGTAGCCGTTGCAGCAGAAAAGATCTTCCAGCTTAGGCATCAGGCGAGACAGGGAATGAAATTCGTACTCCCTGAGCAATTCTTTCAGGCGGACAAGATCAGGTGCTTCTATCCTGAAAGATTCCTCATCCCAGGGGATGTCCAGCCTGGTGCGTATGGTAGCCAGGTCCTTTGACAGGAACAGGGTGTCGCGGGATTGGTTCAGTTTATCCTGCATGGCAGAAGACAATTCCTGAAGGTGATCCAGCACGTTTTCCACGGAGCCGTAGCGAGACACCAGTCTCCTGGCACCCACCTCACCTATGCCCCTGACTCCCGGAATATTGTCAGAAGCATCGCCCCAGATGGCAAGAATGTCAATCACCTGTTCCGGGTTCCGGATGTCGTATTTTTCACAGATTTCCTTTTCCCCCAGGATCTCCCAGCCGTCCCCATGGTTAAGGGGGCGGTACATCAGGATGTTCTCCGATACCAATTGTCCGTAGTCCTTGTCGGGTGTTACCATGTAAACCCGGAATCCCTCATTTTCCGCCCGTTTGGATAGGGTGCCTATCACGTCGTCGGCTTCGGCATTATCTATGGTCAGAACAGGGATCCTGCACGATTCCAGGAACTCCCGGACCATGGGGAGCGAATCTTTGATCACCCGGGGCGTTTCGGGACGGTTGGCCTTGTACTGGGGGAAGGCTTCGTGTCTGAAATTCTTTCCACCAGGGTCAAAAGCCACGAACAGGTGGGTGGGCTTTTCCTTCAGGATGATGTCAAACAGGGAGCGGCAGAATCCGTATACGGCAGAAGTGTCCACTCCTTTTGTGTTGATCATGGGGCGGTTGATAAAAGCAAAGTACGCCCGGTAGAGCAGGGCGTGCCCGTCAATCATGAATATTCGTTTCATTTCACCCATTCGGCAAATGATGTGGGGGTTTCATACAATCGGACGCTGTGGAGCCGGTTGGGAGGCGTGATGACCGGTTCAAGAATCGCTGCTATGTACAGGACCAGCTGTTCGCAGGTTGGCTGAAAATCGAAAAGTATGACATTATCGTAATGTTGAGCCAGCTCCTTTGAAAGCGGGGCGTCTTTACGCAGCATCAGGGAGTGGTCCAGTGGTTCGAGTACGTGCCGGGTAACGATCTGTTTCAAGTCATTAAAATCCATGATCATGCCCGATTTTGGATCTCCGGGGACCAGGGAAGGTTCTCCTGTGACGGTAATCATCAACCGGTAAGAATGTCCGTGAATTTGACGGCATTTTCCATCGTAGTGGGTAAGTGCATGTGCCCCCTCAAAGCGAAATTCCCTGGTAATATGCAATTCAGACATAGAGCGCGGTTATTGTCACAAATGTAAGACTTTTATCTGAGAGCAGCTCCTGACTTATGATTTTGTCAATATTATCAGTCTTTACTATAAAAGTGACAGATTTTTTGCTTATATGGTTAAACTTATTTAGTTTTGCTCTACTAAACTAAAACAGATTATGCGACAAGAATACTTGAATTCCATCATTTCCGACAACGCTAAAAACATGAGGCGTTCTGCTATCAGGGACCTTCTGAAAATGGCCACACGTCCCGAGGTCATCTCCTTTGGCGGTGGTTTCCCTGACATCACAGCCTTTCCTGTGGATGAACTCAGAGAAGTGATTAAGGAAGTACTGGACGAAAACGCACTTCAGGCGTTACAGTACGGAGAAACCCTGGGAGTGAAAAGGTTGCGCGAAGCACTGGCCGCTCATTACCGTAAACAGGGAATTAACGTGACCTACGAAAATTTCATCATTACCACCTCTTCACAACAGGCCATCGATATGGTCACCCAGTTATTCATCAATCCGGGGGATACGCTGGTTTGCGGCCTGCCTTCCTATCTGGGTGCGCTCCAGGCTTTTTATGCCCACAGGGCAAATCCCGTTGGAATTCCAAAAGATGAAGAATTGCGTACGGTTGTCAGCGCGCTGGTCACAGCAGGAAAAAAACCCAAATTCATCTATGCCATTCCCGATTTCCAGAACCCTTCGGGGGTGACCATGACTATGAAGCAAAGGCTAAACGTCCTGGACGTTGCAAAAGAATTTGATATCCTTGTTCTGGAAGACAGCCCCTACCGCGAGATCCGCTTCAGCGGGGAACCCATGCCCCTGATTTATTCGCTGGATAAGGAAGGCAGGACCATGCTGCTGGGCACCTTCTCCAAAACGTTCATTCCCGGCTTCCGCCTGGGATGGGTCATGGCCCCGCCGGAAATCATAGAAAAGCTGGAGATCGTTAAACAATCAACGGACCTGTGCGCCCCTGTGTTCAACCAGTTCATTGCTGCCCGTTATATGGAGAAAGGCTACTTTGACAAGAACATAGAACGGATCAAGATTAATTACCGCAACAAGCGGGACAACATGATGGCCGCGTTCGAAAAATACATGCCCGAAGGTGTGACCTGGACAAACCCGGAGGGGGGTCTCTTCCTCTTTGTCACCCTGCCCGAAGGTTATGATGCTTCTGAGTTGTTCCGTATAGCGGTTGAAAAAGATGTGGCCTTTGTAATTGGCGAGGCCTTCCACTGCGACGGCTCGGGCAAGAATACCCTGCGTATCAACTTTTCCTACATGGAAGAATCACGCGCAGAAGAAGGGGTCCGCCGCCTGGCCGATTCCATTCGCCAGATGATGGAGAGCAAGAAGGCTAAAGGTTGATGATCAGGTCTTCAAGCGAACGTTTAGGGACGTGATGCACGCCTTGGGCATCCCTCCAGTACTTGATACTATCCCCGGCCGTCAGGTCGGGGTTAATTTTTTCCAGGACAATGGTTTCGGCCGGTTTGCCCAGGGCGACCACATACAGGATCTCATAATTTTCCGGCAGGGACAGGGTTTGTTGCAACCGCGGCCTGTTCACAGAAGCAAAAATGCAGCCTGCGTAGCCCAGGTAAACCGCCTGGAGCAGGATGCTCTGCAGGGCAATTCCCGGATCGCAAAGCACATTCTGATGAATGGTCTTGTCGTGGAGCATGATAACGTACGCTGCAGGCCGCTCTCCTTCTGCAGGGCCGGGCCAGTCTTTGAGATAGGCCGCCCAGGCCAGGCACTCGAAAATTTCCCTGCCCTTGGCCGAATCCGCATCCCCGCACAGGATATACTTTAGGGGTTGCCTGTTGGCTGCAGACGGGCTCAGCCGCGCTGCCTCTATCATGGACTCCAGTTCCCGGGCACCGATCTTCACGTCCTGCACAAACCTTCTGCAGGATCGGTTTTTTCTGATATAATCCAGCATGTTCATCCTATGAAAATCAATAATACAAACGGTCAATAATTCCTTTTTCCTGCATCAGCGCAGGGGTTCCCCGGTGCAATTCCCCCTCCGGGGTCATGATCCAGAAATAATCGCAGTGTTCCATGGCCAGCGAAAGGTCATGTGTCGAGAACAGGATCCCTTTGTCTTCTTCCAGGGCGAGTTTACGCAACAAGAGCCCTATGGAACGCTTGTTGGCAATATCCAGGAACGCAGTGGGTTCGTCCAGCAGGATAAGGGGAGTGTCCTGCACCAGGGCGCGGGCAATGGCCACCCGGTGGAATTCCCCGTCAGACAGGCTGGCACTGTTCCTCTCTGCCAGGTGTTTGATGCCCGTCCGCTCCAGCACGTTTTCAACAATTTGCTTTCCTTCCGGGTCCTCTATGCCCAGCCAGTTGGTATAACGGTACCTACCGGTGCTGACCGTGTCCCAAACAGAAAAATGCGCTGCCCGCAGGGGTTGTGAAGGCACAAAAGCACAAAAATTGTTTTTTTGTCCGCTCTCCCCGTGCCTGACAGAGCCTTTGAGGGGAGGCAGCAGGCCGGCTATCGTTTTGAGCAGGGTGGATTTCCCGATCCCGTTGGGTCCCAGGAGCCCGGTCACTGTCCCGCTGACCAGTTGTGCATTGATATGCTCAAAGAGCGGTTTATTCCTGGAATACCCGACCGACACATCCAATATGTCCAGAATCCCGGTCATAAGTCAACAGCCCTGTTCTTGAATATCACATAGATGATCACCGGAATGCCCATCAGGGCAGCCACCGTGTTTACCGGCAAGACGCTTTGCGTTCCGGGCAGCTGGGATATTATATCGGCCAGTACCATCATGCAGGCCCCCGTAAGGGCTGCGGCCGGGATGAGGACGCGGTGGTTTGCATTGCGGAAAACCATCCGGGCCATATGCGGCACGGCAATCCCAATAAAACCTATGGGCCCGCAGAATGCGGTCACGCTGCCAGCAAGCAGGGTGGTTGCCAGGAAAATCCGGTTCCTGACCTTTGACAGGGAGATGCCCAGGTTTTGGGCATACTGTTCTCCCATCAGCAACACGTTCAGGTCCTTGATATTGTAAACAGAGATGAGCAAACCTGACAGGCAAAGCACGGTCATGATGAGGAGACGGTTTCCCGTTACGTTCCCGAAACTGCCCATGGTCCAGAGCATATAGGATTTCAAGGCCGGTGCATCAGAAAAATACTGGATCAATCCTATCAGGGCCGAGGCGGCAGAACCAGTCATGATTCCCAGGATGAGCAGGCTCATGTTGCTTTTGAGCCTTCTCGAAGCCGCCAGTACGAGCAGCATCACCGCCAGCGCTCCCATCCATGCGAAGGCTGCCGTACCCAGGTCCAGCAGCCAGGGGACAGAGAGCGTCCCTATGGTGAAGAGCGAAGACCCCATCACAAAAAAAGCCACACCAAGGCCCGCTCCCGAGCTGATCCCCAGCACATAGGGATCTGCCAAAGGATTCCTGAACAAGGTCTGCATCTGAACTCCGCATACCGACAAAGACATCCCCGCCAGCAAGGCTGTCACCATCTTGGGAAACCTGAAGTTCCACACGATTTTATGGACGATATCTGAAGACCCGTTGCCCCACAGGGCGTCCCATACATCCGATGCCGGCAGGCTGACCGATCCCAGGAACAGGTCCGCCGCCATGAGCACCAGCAAAAGCAGGGGGAGCAAAAGCCTTTTCATCATTACAACACAGCTCTGTTTGATGTAAAATGTTCAAAAACTGCTTGTTGAAGCCATTCCGATGCCAGCTCCAGGGATGCCCCGGGGGGAGTCACCGCAAGGCACAGGTCAAACAGGTCCTCTTTGATATGCGATACGGAAGGGTCAATACTGCCGCAAAAAGCGATCACTTTTTTCCCATGTTTCTTAGCCAGGCGAGCCACTCCCATGGGCGCTTTTCCCATGGCCGTCTGCTCATCCATTCTCCCTTCCCCGGTAATGACCAGATCTGCATCGCGAATGGCGTCTTCCAGGCCGATGGCATCCATGATCATTGCAGCGCCCGGCTCCAGTTTCCCTTTTAAAAACTGCACAAAGGCGTACCCCAGGCCGCCGGCGGCCCCGGCTCCCGGCACATCCCTGTTGTCCCGGGTCCCTTTATGATGCGAAGCCATTTTGGAAGCCACATCGGCCAGGTTGGCCAAACCCCTGTCCAGCTTTAGAACATCATCGGGTGAGGCTCCTTTCTGCGGGCCGAAAACGGCGGCTGCTCCATTGGGGCCGCAAAGGGGGTTGTTTACATCACAGGCTATCCGGAAAGAACATTCATCCAGCGCAGGATGTTTCCCTGAAGTACGTATGGAAGCTATTTGCTCCAGGTCTTTGCCGCACACCCCGGCTTCCCGGCCCCTGTCATCCCGGAATTCAAAACCCAGGGCGGTCAGCATACCTATGCCGCCATCGTTGGTCGCACTTCCCCCGATCCCTACCAGGAAATTCCGGCACCCTTTGGACATGGCGTGCAAAATGAGTTCTCCCACACCATAGGTGGTTGTATGTAAAGGATTCCTTTCTTTTTCAGGCACCAGCCACAAACCGGCTGCTGCCGCCATTTCGATGACAGCTGTGGGAATCCCGTCAGTTGAAGTGATAATGCCATAGATGGCTTCTACCTGGGCTTTGAGGGGACCCCGGACCTTGATGTTCCTGTACACTCCCCCAAGTCCCTGTATCAGGGCAGTGACAGTCCCTTCGCCTCCATCGGCCAGGGGGAGCACCTTCACCCGGGGAAGGGGGCGGAACATATGCTGCCAGGCTTTTTCAATACCACGGTCAACGGCATGTCCTGCATCAAAAGAGGTCAGACTCCCTTTAAAGGAATCCATGGCAACCACAATTCTCACGATACCGGTGTTTTGCTTTTTTTGATCAGGCGGTACTGGACAATTGCCTGGATAATTTCTGTCAAGGCGTATATAAGGCAGATGATCCCTGCAAAAATGATCAGGGTTGCAGCTGAATCAAAGGGGTTGAGCATGATCACTATGCTCAGGATCAAAATAATGACAGGATTGATGTAAATATACCAGGGCAATCCTATGGGATTGGCTTTACGGAATTGAATTATGCCGGTGACCTGTGTCAGGGAAGACAGCAGCAGGACAATCCCGGTAAGGAACATGGTCAGCCCGGCAAAAAAACCGGGGAACAGGATCAGAAGCAGCGCAAAGACAATGAAAACCAGGGAAGTCATGTAGAGCAGGCGCTGTAAACCCTGGTCCGGGTTTGCTTTGTTCTTCAAAGTGGAAGCGGTGGCCTGCCGGTTGTTCCTTAAGGCAAAATACAAGGCAAACAGACCGCCTACCAGGAGTATGGCTGCCAGAAGCCTGACCAGTGTACGAACACCGGCTTCAGGATTTACCAGCAGGAAAACTCCCAGGACAATTCCCAGAACACCCCTGAGGGCAGAGTAACGGATATAGGATATTGCTTTCATTGCTTATTATTGTTAGTCGCATAAAGATAATAATTTTTACATTTGCCTGTTACAGAAAACCACCATGGCCGCGTATCTTCAGGTTGACAACCTCACCAAATCATACGGAGACAGGGTCTTGTTCAGCAAGATCTCTTTTCACATAAACCAGGGTGACAAGGTAGCCCTTGTCGCATCCAACGGCAGCGGAAAGACTTCCCTGCTGGATGTGCTGGCCGGAAAAGAATCCCCTGAAGGTGAGGGGAGTATCCGGTTCATGAGCGGGGTACAGGTGGCTTACCTGGAACAGGACCCGTCTTACGATCCTGAGTTCACTGTGCTGGAGCAGGTGCGTTCTGCCGATAAAAAGGTTCTGCAGGCCCTGACTGCCTACAGGCAGGCATTGGAATCGGAAGACAAGAAACGGCTGGAAAAGGCAATCAACGACATGGACCGGCTGGACGGCTGGAATTACGACCAGAAAATCGAACGTATCCTCACCAGCCTTCAGTTTGGAGATATCGACAGGATAATGGGAACCCTGTCGGGCGGAGAGGTCAAGAAAGTGGCCCTGGCCGGAATGCTCATCCAGGAAGCCCCGTTCATGATCATGGACGAGCCCACCAACCACCTGGACATAGAAGTCATCGAATACCTGGAGGAGTATCTTTCTGCAACACAAGCCACCCTGTTCATGGTAACACACGACCGTTACTTCCTGGACAGGGTATGCAATACCATCTACGAACTGGAAAACGGGGAACTGTTCACATACAGGGGCAATTACAGCCTGTTCCTTGAAAAGCGCGAGGAGCGCCTGGCCAACCGGGCAGCGGAGACCGACAAGGCACGCAACCTGTACCGCCGGGAATTGCAGTGGATACGGAGCACCCCGTGTGCCCGGACCGGAAAATCAAAATCAAGGCTTGAAAGCTTCGGCAAGCTGAAAGAAAGAATCGGCCCGGCGGGCAACAACCGCGCCATGGAGATCAATGCCGGGATTGCCCGCCTGGGAACGAAGATCATACATTGCAAGAATTTGTCCTTTTCATTCGGCCAAGAGCCTCTGCTGAGAGACTTCACCTATAATTTTTCCCGGAATGAGAAAATCGGGATCGTTGGCGGGAACGGGGTGGGGAAGACTACTTTCTTGAAGCTCCTGGCCGGGGAGCTGGAGCCGTTGTCTGGGGTCCTGCAACACGGAACGACCGTGCGTTTCGGATTTTACCGCCAGGAAGGCATTTCCTTCAATCCCGGGGACACGGTATTTGACGTGGTGCATGAGATTGCCGAGGTGGTGGCCCTGGCCGATGGCAGCAAAGTCACCGCGACCTCTTTCCTGAGCCGTTTCCTGTTCCCACCCTTCATGCACCAGGTCAAGGTGGAACGCCTGAGCGGCGGTGAAAAACGCCGCCTCTACCTCCTGACCATCCTGATGCGCAATCCCAACTTCCTGATACTGGACGAACCCACCAACGACCTGGACATCCTCACGCTCAACGTGCTGGAGGAATACCTGGAACATTTCAAAGGCTGCCTGCTCATCGTTTCACACGACCGGTATTTCATGGACAAGCTGGCCGACCATCTTTTTGTGTTTGAGGGTCAGGGAGCAGTGAAGGATTATCCCGGGAAATGCAGTGACTATTACCGCTCCCGCTCAGCTGCCGCTCCCGCGGCTGCCCCTGCCGGCCGCACAGGAACTGCCCCGGCCCGGGCTACCTCGTCTGCCACTGCGCCTGCCTCTGCTTCTGCCACAGCCTCGGCCCAGACCGTCAAGAAGCTGACGTACAGGCAGCGGAAACGCCTGGAAGAACTGGAGGCGGAGATCCAGGCGCTCGAAGGAGAAAAATCCCGACTGGAAAGCCTTTTGTCCGATCCGGAAAGGCTCCTGACCCAGATCACGGAAGATTCGGTAAGGATGGGCGAGATCCTTGCCCGGCTGGAGGAGGATTGGGAAGAACTGCTGGGCCTGGAAGATCAGAGGGAATCGTAGCTTTCCAGGAACGTCGGGTAAAGCTTCATGTTTTCATTGGTGGCGCCCTTTTCGTCGAACAGGTTGCCCCAGGCCGGAGAAGTGGCCTCCCAGATGAAGGTACCGAGTCCCTTTTCACCTGGTATGTCGCGTACTATCCGGTTCACTTCAAGACGGTACTCCTGGTATTCCACCACGACCACGGGCTTGTTGTACCTGGCTGCCAGGTCGTTCAGGTTGTGCTGCAACTCCTCAAGCGTCCCGTGCCATTGGGGATAGTACGACTGCCCGATGATATCGAACTTCACGTCGCGACTCAGGATCTTGTCAAGGAAATAGACCGATTCGTCATTTTGTCCCCCGCAGGCAATGTGTACCATGACGGGAATGGAGGGATTGGCGGCGCGCACGGCGGCCGTGGCACAGCGAAGCAACACGCCGAAGTGCATGTAGGAATCTTCAATTTTGCCCTGCGGCCATAGCATTCCGTGGTTGATCTCATTCCCGGTCTGGACCATGTCGGGGCAGACGCCTTCTTCCATGAACCGCCTGATAACCTCATAAGTGTAGCGGTAGACCTGTCCTTCCAGTCCCGAGCCGGCGTGTTGTGCCCAGGATGATGGGGTGAATTGTTTGCCCGGATCGGACCACGTGTCGCTGTAATGGAAGTTGAGCAACAGTTTCAGGCCTGCTTTTTTGACGCGCTTGGCCATTTCCAGTGTCTTTTCCAGCCCGCAGTAGCCCTGTGGGGAATACCCGTTTTCAGCCGTCGGGTCTACGAAAAGCCGCAGGCGGACCCAGTTGAAACCGTTGTCCTTCAGGATTTCCAGGACATCCTTTTCCACACCGTCGTCCGAGAACACGGTTCCCTTGTCTTCCTGTTCAGGAACCCACGATATGTCGGCACCTACAATGGGCCGGTCTAAGGACAGCTCGCGCCGGGGCAGGGGCATCTCCCCGGGAGCTCTTTTCTTGTATGTGGCAGCCATGTCGCGGTATATGTCCAATATGGCGGGATCTGCCTTACCCATGGGGAAGAGTACCCTGGCCGGTTCCCAGGCCATGGTGCCGGCTCCCAGGCCGCCGGGTACTGAGCGGACGATGTCGTTGATACGCCTGATGTTATCCGGGCTGGCCCCGTATTCACAAACATACAGGGGTTTCCCGTAACGGGCGGCCAGGTTGTACAGGTTGGCCTGCAGGTCGTCGTAGGTTTCGTGCCATTGTTCGTAGTAGGATAACCCGATAAGATCGAACTCTGCCCCGTACAGGTTCATAGTGTCCAGGAATTCCCGGCAGAGGGTGTTTTGACCTCCCAGGGCCAGGTGGACCATCAGGCGGGATTCCGGCAGGACTTCCCGTGCGGCCTTAACTGCGGCTTTGTAAAGGCCCATAAGGGCAGCCCAGTTTTCTTCCCTGGCGTTGTCGTCAATAAATCCTTCGGGCCACACCATCCCGTGGTTGATCTCGTTGCCAGGCTGGATGATCTGCGGGGCAGCGCCTGCTTCCTTGAGCGTGGTCAGCACGTGACGCGTGTATTCATACAATGCGTTTTCCAGCGCTTCGCCCGTCAGGCCGTTCCATGCCGAGGATTTGTACTGCTTGTCCGGGTCTGCCCAATAATCGCTGTAGTGGAAATCCAGCGAGAAGGTCATGCCGGCGGCAACAATGCGTTTTGCCATGGCCACCGTCTGATCCAGATTGCAGAAGCCTTCTGCCGAGTAGCCTCCGGGAGCCTGGGGATCCACGAAGATCCGCAGGCGGATGTTGTCAAAGCCGTTGGCCGCCATGATGGCCAGCACATCCTGTTCCTGGCCGGCAGTATCGGTAAAGGCCATCCCCCGGGATTCGTATTGCGGGATGAAGGACATATCGGCCCCGATGCTGAAGGGTGGAATGTCCGGCTTGCAGCTGCAGGTTAATAATGCCGGCACAAATGCGAACGTGAACGTTGCAAGGGTCAGCGCAAATGCTTTAAGGGATTGCAGGGTGTTTCTCATGATATCGAATTGTTAAGGTTGCAGCTTGACGCCTCGGCTCGTGACATTGCTCACAATTCCACCAGGTTGTTGAGGACGGCGTAGATGGTCAGGCCGGAGGGCGAGTGTATCCGGAGCTTCCCGGCGATGTTCTTGCGGTGTGTCATGACGGTGTGTACCGAGATAAAGAGTTCTTCCGCGATTTGTTTGTTGGTGAGCCCTCTGGCAACCCCGGCAATGATTTCTTTTTCCCTTTTGCTCAGTTCCTTGCCTGTTGACGCATCTTTTGCCGCCTGCTTCCGGCAGTCTTTCGGGAGGATTTTCCGGTCTGGCCGCATGTCCTGTTCCAGCTGCGAAATCATGGGAACGAACAGCTCGTCTTCAATGAAATTGTGCGAAGCCAGGTCCCGGGCACAGGCAAAAATGTCAAAAAGCACGTTGTTCAGTTCGTGGGGATTTCCAGTGGGGTAATATTTGATCAGGATGTTTTTGAGTTCGGAGAGTTTGGATTCAATGCTGTCGTGCTGCCTGCAAAAGACGCGGATACAATAATCGCCGCTTAGCTCCCCTTTGAGCAGCGAGCGCACGTAAGGGAAAACGGTATGTTCCTCGTAGGCCATGTGGGTTTCTACCTGTTCTACGTATTCATCGTAGAAACGGATGACGGCTTTTGCCAATCCGTCGTGTGGCGTGCTTATGGTCTGCAGGAGCTTTTTTCGGATGGCGGGCAGGCGGATGTCCAGGAAATGACTGTGTGAATTGTGCAGGTAGTCCAGCAGGCAGGGCAGGGAGGGTTCCGCGTTTTCGTCGCGTTTGCCGCTGGTAAGCATATTGACCACAGCCAGGAAGGTGTTGGTGTGAACGTTGTTCTGCCGGCATACTTCTCCTATGGCCTTTTCTCCAAAGCCATGGGATATTCCAAAGCGGCTCATGACAAATAGCATGGGATAATTGTCGCAGATCAGGTCACCCATCTTGTCCGTTGCCGTATATTGGTCCTGTTTGAGCATGTTTGTAAAGATAAGAAAAAAATAGTGCCGCACACTTTTCATCCATCCTACTGGCTTTCAGTAACATAGCAAAAGAGCTCTCCGGGAGAGCTCTTTTGTTAACAGCTTGCTAAACAAATCAATACATCAAAAGTGCGCGGCACTCCTTCTGCTCCTATGCGAACAGTATGAGGCTGATGGCCATGACGGCCATGCCCGAGATGAGGCCGTAGATGGCTACGTGGTGCTCGCCGTATTCGTGGGCACCGGGAAGGAGCTCGTCCACCGAAATGTATACCATGATGCCCGCCACCACTGCAAAAACGCACCCCATGACGACAGGAGTGAGGAAGGGCATGAGGATGAGGTAGGTGAGCAAGGCGCCAAGGGGCTCGGCAAGTCCCGAGACAAGGGTGAAGCCGAAAGCTTTCCTGCGGCTCCCGGTTGCATAGAAAATGGGAATGGAAACAGCAATCCCTTCCGGGATGTTGTGGATGGCGACGGCTGTGGCTATGGAGATCCCCAAAGTGGGATTGTCAATGGCAGCCATGAAAGTGGCAACTCCCTCGGGAAAGTTGTGTATTGCAATGGCTACGGCCGTCATGACTCCCATTTTCATGAGTTTGGGTTTTGTATGGCCCTTTTTAGCCATCTCCTCTACGGAGTGGGCTTCATGCGGATTGCCGAAGGAAGGCACAAACCGGTCAATCAGGGCGATAAGGCCCATGCCTGCAAAAAAGAAGAAAACGGTCATCAGCAGGCCGTGCCGGGGTCCCATATTGGCGGTGAGAATGGAGCGCGCCTCGGCAAAAATCTCGACAAAAGCCACATAGATCATGACTCCCGCGGATAGGCCCAGGGCGTAGGATAACAGTTTGCGGTTGGTGCGCCTGGCAATGAAGGTGATGGCAAAACCTATGAGTGTGGCCAGGCCTGCAAAGAGTGAGAGAAGGAAGGGTAGCAGAATTCTTGAATCCATAAGCGCAGTGCGGAATTTCTTACAGGTTGCAAAGATAGGCACTGGAGACGGGTCTGAAAATACCCAGATTCAGGTATTCTGCGAGGCAGGGCGCAACAGGTGGAACCTCAGTGCACACAGGATGCGCACTGAGGTTCCACCTGTTTACCGCAGCTCTGCCCAGAAGCGGGCGGGGAGGTGGATGTTGGGGATGTCTTTGGCCGAGGCGAAAAGGGGAGCGATCTGGGCGGGGGTGAAGCCGGCGATGCCGCAGCCGATCTCGGTGACCAGGAAGGTGAGTTCAGGGTGGAGCCTGGCGAAATCGATGAACTCATCTACGTAGGGTTTGATGGCATTGGGGCCGCCGTGCATGGTAGGGATGGCGTAAGACTGGCCCTGCAGGCCCACGCCCTGGCCCCATACGGCTCCGAATTTTTTCACTGCCAGCAAGGCGGCGCCTCCGCCGTGGGCTCCGGAAAGGTTGCTGCCAAAAACAAAGATCTCTCCTGCCCCGAGCCGGTCTATGCGGGGGGAAGATGTGCGGGTGGTCGTGTCAAAGTCGCTCATGATGTTATAGGTGTTAGCAAAAAACGTGCGCAGGTGGAACCTCAGCGCGCCAAAATCGCACCCGAATTTTTAATTTCCTATGAATTAGACATTTGCAATTTGGCCACGAAAAATGGCGCGCTGAGGTTCCACCTCTTCTTTTTTGTGTTACTTTTACCTCGTAATAACACAAAAGTATCATGAAAAGAACCCTCACATTTTTATTGCCGGCGTTATTGGCTGTGCTGGTGGCGCTTCCGGTGTCGGCGCAAAGCGAAAAGACCATCAAGCGTAAAGTGGCCATCGGCCGTTTCTCCAATGAAACACAGTATGCCAAAGGCCTCTTCTACGACAAGGAAAATGACCCCATGCGCAAACAGGCGCTGGACATCCTTTCTTCAAAACTGGCATCGAGCGGCAAATTCATCCTCCTGGAAAGGGAAGACCTTGACATCCTTGTTGCCGAGGCCGGGGACGCCATGAGAAAGATCGGGGCCGACTACATCATCCTCGGCTCCATCACCGAATACGGACGCAAGGCCGAGGGACAGCAGAAAGTCTTTTCCTCCACCAAGACACAGACCGTGGAAGCCGGGGTGAGCATCCGCCTGGTCGAGGCCGCCACCGGCCTGATCATCTATTCTGACGAGGCCAAAGGGTATGCCGAGACAACCTCAAAACAGACCCTCGGCCTGGGAGGAACCTCGGGATTCGATGCCACGCTCAGCGACAAGGCCATATCAGCGGCCCTGAGCCAGCTGGTGGAAAGCATCATCAACAAATGCATGGATAAGCCCTGGAGGTCATACATCCTTTC
Source organism: Bacteroidales bacterium UBA1374 (assembly GCA_002305545.1). Taxonomy (GTDB): domain Bacteria; phylum Bacteroidota; class Bacteroidia; order Bacteroidales; family UBA932; genus DMER64. Next base: position 12,854 of record DBRG01000010.1, on the reverse strand, counting down.
GGTGGATGAAGATTCTTACGTCATTTCCGGCGGGGCATCGCAGGGACTTTCGGCCGGCGACTCATTCATTGTATACAGGAGAGGAAAGATAGTTAACAATCCTCAAACCGGCCTGGACATTGAACTCCCCGGAACCAAAGTGGGCAAGGTGACCATCCTACAGTCCGTGGGAGACACCCCGGAAACGGAGATATCCTTCTGTACGTATGAAGGACAAGCCCTTGACACGGAAAAACTGGCTAATTACTATATCTCGGATAAATGATCATGAAAAAGACACTATTTTCCATAATGATTGCCCTGGCATCCACCTTATTGCTGAACAGTTGCGGTGTGGGGAACTACTCGGTTACTTCCGGAAAATCAGACGAAGCCGGTATTTCTTTCACCTCGGCCAAAGCCATGGACATTACCGTGATCATAGAGGAGAGCTCGTATGAAATTAGCACCGTGAAGGATAAAACCTACAAGACTGACCGGAAGATAAAACAGACGGCCAAGAACACCATCCGCATCAAGCCCGGCACCTACAACGTGAAAGTACTGGCAGGGGGGACAGAAATCTTCGCTAAAAAATTGTTCATCTCGGCGTCTGAACACAGGATCATAGAACTATGAAAAAACTTCTTATCCTTATTGTCACCATGATTGCACTGACATCGTGCGGCATGACAAAACCCTTGTACTACTGGGGCGGAGAAAGTAACAATACCTCTGTCTACGAACTCCTTACCTACAAGGACTACAAAACCCAAACCCCGCAGGCCATCTGTGCCCTGATCTATGCCTATGAGGATATGGTCAGGAATCCGGGCGGATCAAGACAGATACCACCCCCGGGTATTTGCGCCGAATACGGCTACCTGATCCTGCAACCTACAACAGCAGCCACCTTTGCAGAGTACGCCACCAAAAGGCAGAAAAGCCTGTTCCAGGGATCGGATTATGCCGCCCTCTTCAACGAACGTGGTAAAGAGCTGTTGAATAAAGAAATTGAACTTTATCCCGAATCGTCCCTGTTCATCCTGCCCCTCCTTAAAAAATTAGCCCGCTGATCATGAAAAAGTTTCTGTTTATCATCCCATTGGCAGCCGTCCTATCGTCATGCGGCATGCTCAGCAGCGTTACCAGGGGCAACCAGTATGCGCAGTTGTACGAGGAAAAGCCCATCACCCTCCTGGTTATGCCGCCCATCAACAACACTACCAATGTCGAGGCCAAGGAGTACCTGTACACCTCTATCAGCCGCCCGCTTGCCGAGGCCGGTTACTACGTGATCTCACCCATGCTGGCCATGGAAGTCTTCAAGGCCGAGAGCGCCTACGATGCCGAGCTTTTTGTGGACGCTTCGCTCACCCAGTTCCAGAAATTCTTCGGCGCCGATGCCGTTGTCTTTTCCGAGATTCTGACCTGGGCCAAGAAAGGCTTCGGGATTGAGACAACGCTCAGGTATTTCATAAAATCGGCGCACACGGGCGAAATCCTTTTTGACAGGACGTGTGAACTGTATCTTGACCTGGAGATTCGCTCCAGTTCAGATTCGGCACTGGATCAATTGATATCCCTGGCCGCCTCTGCTATCAATACCGCCACCACAGAACACATTGTGGCCGCCAGAAAAGCCAACTACTATATTTTCAGGGATATCCCCCGGGGAAAATACAGCCCGGAATATTTGAAGGACAAAGATGTCATGGCCGAGAAAAAAGACATCAAGGCCACAGTGCAGTAGTGGGTATGAAAACCAAACAATTGCTGATACCTTCAGGCGCAGCCATTGGTCTGACGCTTGTGCCGGTGTTGATATTATCCTGCAAACAGGATGAGCCAAACGACGACAAGCCGGTGAACATCCTTTTTATCATGAGCGATGATCATTCCTATCAGACCATCAGTGCATACGGTCACGGGCTTAACAGTACTCCCAATATAGACAGGATCGCCCGGGAGGGGGTTCTTTTTACAAACAGCTATGTAGCCAATTCGCTGAGCGGACCTTCACGTGCCTGCCTGTTAACCGGAAAACACAGCATTGCCAATGGTTTTACGGACAACGGGACAATTTTTGACGGCAATCAGTTGACCTTTCCAAAAATATTGCAAAAAGCAGGTTACCAGACAGCTATTGTTGGCAAATGGCATCTGGGATCGGAACCACAGGGTTTTGATTACTGGAACATTCTCATAGGACAGGGCCAGTATTATGCCCCACGATTTATTGACAACGGGGACACCACGGTTATTCAGGGCTATGCCACACAGGTCATTGCAGATTTGACCATAAAATGGCTGGAAGAAATCCGGGACAACGGAAAACCTTTTATGCTGATGATGCACAACAAAGCCCCGCACCGGCCATGGCAGCCCGATATCCAGGATCTGGGAGCTTATGACGATACGGTATTTCCCCTCCCCGCAAATTTCTATGATGATTACCAGGGAAGGAAAGCGGCCGGGTTACAGGAAATGACCATCGCTGCAGACATGACATTGGACAGTGACCTGAAAATGGGATTTGACTGGACCGCACGCATAAGTGAATCTGACCGTGAAGCCTGGAATAATTATTATGATGGTGTACAAGTAGGGTTTGATTCCCTGCAGTTATCGGGAAATGAACTGACAGAATGGAAATACCAGCGCTATATGCGTGATTATCTTGGTTGTATCAATTCTGTGGACCGTAATGTGGGCCGTGTGCTGGACTGGCTGGAAGCCAACGGTTTGCTTGAAAACACCATAGTAATATATACTTCGGACCAGGGATTCTACATGGGTGAACACGGGTGGTTTGATAAACGATTCATGTACGAAGAGTCGTTCCGTACACCCCTTTTGATACGCATGCCGAAGGGACTTCGCGGAACCTGTGATCAATTGGTGCAAAACATAGACCTGGCGCCAACATTTTTGGATATAGCCAATGTCCCAATTCCGGAAGACATACATGGCATATCCATGCTTCCCCTGTTACAGGGTAAACAAACCGGAAAATTTAGGAATGCCCTGTATTACCACTATCATGAGTTCCCGGCCGAACATATGGTCAGGAAACATTATGGGATACGTGACCGGCGTTACAAACTGATCCGGTTTTACGACGACGGAACAGAGGCCGGTAACCGCAGGGGGATCAAAGACTATGAAAAGGCAAAGATCCGCCTGGATGAATGGGAATTGTACGACCTTAAGGCAGATCCGGCGGAAATGAATAATATTTATGGCAAGCCGGGTACAGAATTAATATCCCGGAAATTGAAAACCAAACTTGAAAAACTGCGTCGGCAGTATGGGGAACTTTAACCGGAGATCCATTCCTTTCAAATATGCACAAGAATCACTCGGCCAAAGAATTGTAGGAGTGATGATCAAGCCTGTAGGGGCATTGTGCAACCTGGATTGTGCGTATTGCTATTACCTGGGCAAAGAAAAGCTTTATGCAGGACAAATGGCCAGGATGGATATACAACTACTGGAAAAATTTACCGAACAATATATTGCAGCAAACCAGCGGGCAGATGAAATCTCTTTTTGCTGGCATGGAGGAGAACCCTTACTGGCCGGTTTGGAATTTTTCAAAAAGGCCGTTTCATTTCAGAAGAAGTATAACCCGGGTAAACAGATCAGCAATTCCCTGCAGACAAACGGCACGTTAATAAATCAGGATTGGGTGGATTTCTTCCGGGAAAACAATTTCCTGGTGGGTGTTTCCATTGACGGTCCGCAGGCAATCCACGATGCAACCAGGCGGAACAAACGCGGACAGGGCACGTTTACAGAAGTCCTGAAGGGCATTGAAATGATGTACAAAGGCGGCGTGCAGTACAACACCCTGACTACTGTCAACCATGTGAGCCAGGATCATGGCAGGGAAATTTATCTTTTTTTGAAATCAATCGGGAGTTACCACATGCAGTTCCTGCCGGTCCTGGAATATATCAAATCCGGCATTGTTCCGCCCGGCACCCCCGGGTCACAGTTGGCCCCATGGTCTGTTTCATCTGAAAAATACGGGGATTTCCTGTGTGACATATTTGATCTGTGGAGTAAAGATGATGTAGGGACCCGGTTCATTCCTTTCTTTGAATCGGTTCTGGCCAATTACCTGGGAGTACCACCCGGTATCTGTGCCTGGTGTGAGACCTGTGGCAATAATGTCGCCCTGGAATGGAACGGGGACGTTTACCTTTGTGACCATTTTGTATATCCGGAATACAAAATAGGAAACATTTCCACTATGTCTTTTTCACAAATGGCATCTTCAGACATACTATTCCGTTTTGGGCTGGGAAAAAGAAACGGATTGCCCGACGGGTGTTTTCGTTGTCCTTATTACAAATTGTGCTTTGGAGAATGTCCAAAGCACAGGTTTTTAACTACTGCAGACGGCCAACCGGGTCTGAATGCCTTGTGTGAAGGGTATAAGCGTTTTTTTGCCCATACAGAAGCATGGTTTATCAAAATGGGGCAGTAAACGTGCGCAGGTGGGACGTGCGCAGGTGGAACCTCTTGAAGGGAGGGTGGTAAGTAACCAAAACGGCGATTATCTCTATAACGTACACTTTAACAGCCTATTACAGGCTTTTGTGACGTAGCCGTAACTTACCACCCCCCCCTAAAATCACCGAAAAACTGCAAAAACGTGGGAGGGTGGTAAGTAATGAAAAACGGATCAACGTCTCTAATAAGCATATAAACAGTTTGTTAACTGTTTTTGTAACATAGTTGTTACTTGCCACCTCCCTTAGTGCAACCGCGAAAAAAGATTGGTGCTGCGAAGCAGCGCCTTTTATAAGCGCCAAAGACGCCAAAGGCGTTTGGCGCACCGCCTTGATGATTACTTGTTACAGATTACCGCACTTAAGTGGTAAGCCGACACACCTGGTCCGGTGTATTTTTCCCGAATTCAAACTCAAACCAACCGGATGCCGAAAATATTAAGCAATCCGGTTGTTTTTTCTTAGTTTTATCCAACTTCTGCACCCTTACCGCATACCATTATGTTATCTTTGTAAAAATTAAAACTTAGAAGTATGCGTTCACAATCGGTACTAGTAAGAAGATATATCTGGCTGATGTCGACCATTTATGATGCCGGCCGGATATCTTATGAGGATATTGAAAAGAAGTGGCTGCGCAGCAGCCTGAACGACGAGAAAAAGCCCTTCCCGTTGAGGACATTCCACGACCATATCAGTGCCATCCAGGAGTTATTTGACGTGAATATCGTATGCGACAGAAGTTACGGGTATAAATATTACATAGAGAACGCAGATGTCCTGGACCTGGACTCTGTCTGCCTGTGGATGCTGAACAGCTTCTCTGTCAGTAATGCGATTGCCGGGGCCAAGGATATACGGGACCGGATCCTGATACAGGACATCCCTTCTTCCCGGCGTTGGCTGGCGCCCATTCTTTCTGCCATTCGCGAGAAACAGGTTATTGAAATTGACTACCTCTCTTTCCAGAAGGGTGAGGTTCCTGCCAGGAAACTCTGTCCGTTCTATGTCAAGCTTTATGACAACCGCTGGTATATGTTTGCCCGGGAACCGGAAAACCCAAAAATGAAGGTATATGCACTGGACAGGATCAAAGCGCTGAGAACACTGGACGAGGAGTTCACATTCGAGCCTACCTCGGCAGACCGGGAATCTATTGACAAATGCTTTGGGCACTGTATCTACGAAGATATCCCGCCCCGGGTAATCCGCATCAAAGCCACCAAATCTGCTTCCTACTACCTGGACACCCTCCCTTTGCACAAATCCCAGCGTATCCACGAAGTGGGGGAGGATTATGTGATTTACGAATATGAATTTGCTCCCACCACGGAATTCCAGGCCACCCTTCGTAAATGGGGCAATCAGCTTGAAATTTGCAAGGAGTAAATGAATTAATTAACAATTATTGAACGTGGGTATGTAATGACCATGTTGTATGAACATGGGTAAATAAATCGAAATAATGACCACGTTGATGAAACGTGGGTAAATAATACCCATGTTTGAGTAATTACTTTTTTAGAAGCTCATAAAGTGCTTTATTTATGTAAATTACTTCTTTACCAATTTTCTGAGGTGCCAATATTCCAATTTCTGCTAATTCGGAAAGATATTTGCCAGCGGTTTTTCGTTTAGCAATGCCTCTAAGTTCCAGATGTTCAATTTTTGAATAAGGGTGCTCAAAAAGCAATTCAATAAACTCCTTTGAATAAACCAGCGGCTTTTCGGCTTTTACTTTTTCAATGGTTTCAAGCATTAAACCATTTATGCTATTTACCTGATTTATAGTATCTCTGGCGGTTTGTTCAATGCCTTTCAGAATGTAGAGAATCCATGGCTCCCAAACAGCATTATACGTAACATCACGAAGCAAGCGGTAATATTCTCCTTTATTTTGAATAATGAATCCGCTGAGATAGAGAATAGGGCTATCCAATAAGCCTTTTAACATCAGGTAAAGGACATTTACTATGCGACCAGTTCTACCGTTGCCATCATAAAATGGATGGATGCTTTCAAACTGATAATGCTGAACTGCCAGCTTTATAAGTGGAGAAACATCACCAGCTTCATCAATATTGAGGAATTGTTCCAGATTAGTCATAAGATTGCTGATGGCATTTTTATCATCGGGTGGGGTGTAAATTGTTTTTCCGGTAGTATTATTTTTTAATGTTGTACCGGGCAATTGGCGAAGGCCTGCCGTGTTTTCTTCAAGAATGTTCTGAATTTTAATAATACCGTTGGTACTTAAAAAGCCTTTGTTGCGGATGAACTCAGAGCCTGCAAACAATGCTTCCCGATAGCGAAGCACTTCTTTGGTGGCAGAATCGGGTTTGAATGATTTCGCTGCTAATGCCTGGTATAAAGAATCATGCGTGGTAATCACATTCTCGATCGCGGATGATGCTTTGGCTTCTTTTAAAACAATGGCATTGATAAGAATATTTTGATTTGGCAGCGTATGTGCTAAACCTTTTAACTCAGCCAGTGCAACGGATGCCTTGCTTTCCTGCCTTAATATCGCTTTGGTTTCAATTGCATCCCAGTCGGGTGGCAACAAAGGCAGTTCGTTATTTGGTGTTTCAGGATTAAGAGCCATAATACTATTTATTAACTAAGTAACCGTTCAGACAAAGATACTCTATTAAACCTTTTAATGTGCATATTATCCAAAACCTTCCTTAGCTTGAATTACCGCACACCTCTTCTCGCCTCTGCGGCTTTGTCGCACACCTTTCGCTCATCTTTGCATTAAAACTAGAAGTTATGAATGTAAAGATTTACAGGGGCGCAGAGGAAATTGGCGGGAACTGCATTGCCTTACAGACCGCGCAGACCAAAATACTGGTGGATTTTGGCCTTCCTTTGGATTTCGATGACCGCCCCAAAGAGGAGCAAAAGAAGATCTGGGCCGAGGCCGGGGCCTGGGCGAAGGACGCCCAGGCGGTGTTCATCACCCACAGCCACCCCGACCATTACGGCCTGATGCCCGCCTTGCCCAAGGGCACACCGGTATTCATGAGTGAAGGGACCAGGATCCTTTTGGCATCCAACCCGTTCAACGGCATCAACACAGCCGAATACACCATCATCACCTTCGCCTACCGGCAGCCGTTCACTTTCCGTGACATCACCGTCACTGCCTACGCTGTGGACCACTCGGCCTACGGGGCGTGCGCCTTCTGCTTCCAGGCAGAGGGAAAGTCCGTCCTGTATACCGGGGACATCAGGCTGCACGGGCGGAAGGGCGTTCTATTTAAATTGCTGCCAAAACATGTGGACTGTCTCTTCCTGGAAGGCACCAACGTGCTCGTGGATGAAGGAACGAACGTGCACGAGGACAAAGCGACATACCTCGGCAACAGCAAGAAGTGCGAAAGGGAAACCGCACTGACGGAGAAATTTGCCGCAGCATTCACACAAGACACAGCATCCGCAAAAGCTGCGGACAGCCTGCACCTGGTGTGGTGTTCGGGGCAGAACATTGACCGGATAGTCACGCTCTACAAGGCCTGTCTGCGCAGTGGCCGGCAGCTGGTGGTGGATCCTTACACGGCTATTGTCCTGGACGAGGTGGCAAAACTCAGCCCGAAAATACCGAACGTACTGGGATTCAACAGCGTAAAAGTCTACTATCCCCAAAGGCTCACCACCTGCCTGAACAAGAAATGCGGCTCCAGGTACACCACGTATCTCCAGCCTCGGGTCAACAAGATCACCTACAAGGACATCAAAGCCAATCCCGGGGCCTACGTGATGGTCGTGCGCGAATCCACCCTGGACTACCTGCAGCGCCTGTCTGTACCTTCCATGCGCTTCACCATATCCACCTGGCGTGGATACTGGGACGACAACAGCTCCAAAACAGCGAGATTCCGGGAATGGGTCGAAAACCATTGCGACATCACCGAGGATATCCACACCAGCGGCCACGCCGACGTAAACGGTCTAAAACGCATTGTGGAACATGTTCAGCCTAAGGGAATTGTGCCAATCCACACAGAAAATGCAACACTTTTTTCTCAAATAACCGGAAATACGACCCCCGTCTTCGTATTATATAACAACGCCACTTTTGAAATATAACGCCTATGGAAACAAAATACTTCAACCAAACACTACGCAAGCTCGTCTATGCAGGCGCTGCCAGGCGCTACAAGGACCTTACCCCCTCCATCGTGAGCAGGATAGAAACCGAGGTGTACACCCTCTGTGAGCAGGGCAGGGCCAAGACCTTTGTCCTGTGGGCCAACCTGGCAGACGAGATCTGGGATAGCGGGATGATGATGGGGCTGGGCTTCGGGGCCGCTCCCGGCTCCCTGGTGAACTACTGCCTGAACATCACCCATGTGGACCCCCTTTCATACAACCTGCTGTTTGAGCGCTTCTTTGACCCTGCACCCGGTAAAACGCTGGAGGTGATCCTGGATGTTGAAAATGACTACGTAGAAACCGTAACTAAGCTTATTGCCGACATGCGCCAGGAAGAGGGTAGTTCCATCAAGCTGTGTGAAAGCAGTTCCCTGGCGTGTATCCCGCATAGGGCTTTGATCAATGACTTGTACTGTATCACGGCGCAGCCCACGGATGTAAAGACCTGGGAAATGATACAGGCCGGCGATACGGAGGAATGTTACTTGATGGGGAGCCGTTTTGCCAGGGAGCATCTGGCCGCCATCAAACCCTTCGGCATCTTTGAGCTGACGGCGCTGGAAGCCATGCTGCGCCCCGGCAACATGGAACTCCTTCCCCAATACCGGGAGGCAAAGCAACAGAACCGGGTCTGGAAATGCGGCATCGGGGCGGTTGACAAGCTCCTTGCCGAGACTTACGGCCTTATCCTCTACCAGGAACAGCTGATGACCATCGCCGCGTTGGTGGGGAATTATACTCAGTTTGGGACTCTTCCCTTCATGCGCACCTTCTTCTACGGTCCCAGGGACAGCGCGCTGGCCGCCTGCAGGGAGGAATTCATGGCCTCGGCCAGGGACAACGGTTACGATGAGGAAAAAGTGCAGGCACTGTGGGAGCGGATGGAACGGTTCGGGCCCTGCACCTTCAACAAATCGCACGCTGTCTGCAGTGCCCTCACTTCCTATTATTGCGCCTATGTGAAGGCACACACAGGCGATTGATGCTCACTTTCCGAGCGAGGCCTGGATGCCGGCGCAACTGTCGCACAACAGGAAGTAGTTCGCGATGATGTCGTCCCCCGGTTTTACCTCGTTCCATTGGGGCTTCATGACTTCAGGCTTGTAAAACACATCGTAGGAACTGTTAAGCACTTCACCACAGAGCTCGCAACGCTCACCTTTAGAAATTTTAATGGCTTCATTCAGTATGGTATTCGGTTCACAGACATGGCCTTTGGCATTGAAGAGATGCCGGGCCCAAAGCAACTCAAGGATTCTGGCATCCTCCCGCGGAAGGACGGCTTCTTCCAGGTCTGCCGACCACCCGAACCGGAATCCCGGGAATGCCCGGCTGTCCAGAACCGGCTCCCTGGTCCAGTCAATGAGGGCATCGGGGCAAAGCGTGAATTGCCATTCGTGCTGGCTTTTACGGGGGGCTTTATCAAGGAATCCGCTCATGAAAATACCCTGCCTGGCCCGGTCCCTTTTCATGATGAAGAACCTGTCACCTTCCTCTGCCTGCGTGACATGCCTTGGGTCTGCCAGCCACTTGCGCCACAGTAGGGTAGCGGGTGCATTGGCCTCCAATGCCTTGCCTATGGTGTCCTCTTTTGGGATGAGATCGTTTTTCCGGTCCCAGACGAATATGATTGTTTTCATAACTCCTTTTTAAATACAAATATACTCAAAATCAATGCGGTAAGTCCGCACAAGTAAAAATTAAATCATAGCGCCATGGATAAGACAATTTTGTTCTTCATAGTATGGGGCATTGCATACATTGTTTCCCGTATCAGGAAGAAACTAGGCAAGCCCATCCCTCCTCCAGAGCCCAAATTCATAACCAGCGTCAACCATATTGGCTGTGCCGTACAGGCTGTTGACCAACATGGATGCCCGATGTGGCAAAGACCGGGAAGGCTCCTGTCCCACACATCCACCCATGTGTCTGCCATATGCGGCAGCACCGGTTATGTCTACGACATCAACGGGGGCATCGCATACACTTTCCCGGTGGATGAAAAGGATATCAGAAATGGTGAATAAATTATTCGAATCTTACTCACCGCTTGATGTCCCGGTTGTCCATAGGGCTACACTTTATGGTTGTGCCCTGATTGGGGGTACTGCCGTGCAATTCCTTGCCAGGCAATACGGGGTCAAAGAGCGAAGGTCCCGCTCTGTCAATGACCTGGACTTCATCACTCCGGCATCAAACCCCCTTACCAGGTATTTCAATGATTGGCTGGTCAGGAGCCACTTCAGGGAAATCAAGGCAGGCGCTTCCGAATACATGTGGAATTATGAAAACCCCTATGCCGGCGTGGAAGTCGATGTGCTGATCTCGCACGATCCACAATTGCCAAGTCAGATCATCAAGGTAGCCCGCATCCTGGTCTGGCACCCGGTCAACCTGTTTGTGTCCAAAGTGCAACGGATGACCACCTTCAACACCAGGGCAGACACCGACAAGGCAGACCTGAATACACTCTACGACATCCTGGAGCAACGCAACGAGCTCCCCCTGCTGGAAACAGCTTTGTCCAATCTTGACCTATCCGATGCTGAAATAGCACAGGTGAATGATTGGATAAAGGAATGATTCCCTTTACCTGCAGCACTACGTCGTATTTTGACGTAGTGCTCCCTTATTTTTGAGTCAAATCCCAACCCATTAAACAACTGCCTGTTATGTTGATGATAGTACTACTGATACTGGGATGCCTGCTAGACGGCACCGCCATGCTGTTTGAAAAGCCAAATTTTCACCGCTAAACGAGTGTCAAATTGTCCTCAAGAATTGTCCTGAAATTCAAAAAACCGGCAGGACAATATTCCCTGTGTTTTACCGAATTCAAACTCAAACCTACCGAATTCAAAGTTAAACCAACCGAATAACAAAAAATAAAGAACAATCCGGAAGTGTTTATTTAATTTTAGGATGTTCTGGTTAAATAAATATTTATCCAAAAAAATACAATTCCAACTGCATATAGTTTTTACAACACAGTATAAGATTATTCATTAATATCAAAAAGACAACATTATGTACGGATTAAACGAATTAAAACACACAAACTATAAAGACAACAAAACTGTAGATTGTCCAGTGAAAGGCTGTACCATAAAAGTTGAGAGACAAACGAAACCTTTTAAAAAAGAATTAAAATATAGATGTCCTGTTCATCGAATCTATATTTCTCCTACGACTTTTGAATATGAAACAGAAAAAGAAAACCTATTATGGAATGACAGTAAAGATATGGAGCTATTTTGCCATATAAAGAAAGTAAAAAAAGAAAGTCGTATAGCCAGAGATAACAGTGAAGATGCATTGACTTGGAATGTTTTCAGATTTCTTGATAAGCACGAACTTCTGCCTGGTTTCCTTTCTTATATATCGGGTAAAGATATTAAAGAGGCAGAGTTAATCTTATGGTCGTATTCGCCCCAAAATAAAGCCAGTTGGCCACATTTAAACGAAGCACGTCATGTGTTTGAAAAATCAAGAGGTTCAGAACCTGACATATTAATAAAGACTGATAAAGTTTTATTTTTGATTGAGGCAAAGTTTAATTCCAGTAACAAGACGCCCAATGAACTGACAAGCAGAAACAATTATGAGACTGCTGACAATAAATTATTTTCAAAAATATTTAGATCTAACATAGAGACCGTTGTAGTTAAGGAAAACCGCTATGAGCTAATGCGCTTTTGGCTTCTGGGTTCTTGGATTGCTAAACAACTTAACATAGATTTTGAACTTTATAGTTTAGTAAAGAAATCCAGTGAAAAAAATATTGAAAAAGAATTCGGTAAACATATAATAGAATCATCTGAAAGAAAATTTTTCCGCTTGACTTGGGAAGAAATATATGGTTTCGTTGAAAATCTTGAAGATAGTGAGTATAAACAAAAACTGATCGCATACTTCAAAAACAAGACAAGTGGCTACAATGGTAAAGGAATTATTAAAAAGGCTTTTGATGTTTAATTATTGACGAATAGACTTAAGTATGGAATGAGTCGTTACTTGATTAAACTAGGGGGTAACCATTTTTACTAATTACTCATTGTAATGGTAACAAATAATACGAATAATTTTCTAACCCTAACTTCTTATATAGAGTAAAAATAGTGCGAATTTAATAAAATGCCGGCACTGTCCAGGACTTTGTGTAAATGATAATTGAGTTTTTCCTTTTTAGGATGCAGA
>DBRG01000017.1 GCA_002305545.1 Bacteroidales bacterium UBA1374 | reverse complement strand
CCGGTGGCACCACATCCAGAAACCGTGATTACATCGCGGTTTTTTTATGCGGGTTCTTTTCCGGATTCATTTTTATACTGTAAATTTGCAAGATATAATCATTTAATTCTGGAGGATCATATAATGAAAATCAAAAAAGTTGAAGCTATTGAAATATTGGATTCAAGAGGTAATCCCACGGTAGAGGTCCGTTTGTCACTGGAAGATGGCACAAGGGCAACTGCCATGGTACCGAGCGGGGCATCCACGGGTGAAAGGGAAGCTGTGGAACTTCGCGACGGAGATAAAAAGCGCTATAACGGAAAAGGAGTGCTAAAAGCCGTTTCCAATGTTAATAGCAACATCGCAAAAGCTATCGAAGGAAAAGATTTAGCAAACCAGAGAGAGCTGGATTATCTGATGATAGATCTGGACGGTACACCCAACAAGGGAAAACTGGGCGCCAATGCCATTCTGGCTGTTTCCATGGCGTATGCCAGGGCCAGATCAATAAGTCTGGGTATTCCCCTGTACCAGTACCTGGGAGGCAGCAATGCCTATCTTATGCCTGTTCCATGCATGAATGTGATCAACGGCGGCGCCCATGCCGACAATACAGTTGATTTTCAGGAATTCATGATCGCCCCCCACAACGCACCTTCGTTCCGTGAATCCATAAGGATGGGTGCCGAGGTTTTTCATGCCCTGAAAAGCGTTCTTAAGTCAAAAGGTCTGAGTACGGGTGTTGGAGATGAAGGCGGATTTGCCCCGGATCTGAAGACAAACGAACAGGCCGTGGAAATGATCCTGGAAGGGATTGTTAAAGCCGGATACAAACCGGGAGAAGATGTGAGCATTTGTCTTGATCCTGCCGCCAGTGAAATGTGGGAAGATGGAAAATACAAATTTTTCAAGAGTACAAAACAGCTGGTATCGAGTGATGAAATGGTTAAGATATGGGAAAACTGGGTTAGGCAATACCCAATCGTTTCAATAGAAGACGGACTTGCAGAAAACGACTGGCAGGGATGGAAGAATCTGACCGATACTATCGGGAACAAGATTGAACTGGTTGGCGATGACCTTTTCTGTACCAACAAAGCCATTTTGGCAGAGGGAATAAAAAAAGGCCTGGCCAATTCCATTCTCATAAAACTGAACCAGATAGGTTCTGTAACAGAAACACTGGAAACCATTGAACTGGCCAACAGGAATTCTTATAACTGCTTCGTATCACATCGCAGCGGAGAGACATCGGACAGTTTTATTGCCGACCTGGCAGTTGCTGTAAACGCCGGTCATATTAAAACAGGAAGCGGATGCCGCAGTGAGCGTATTGAAAAATTCAACCAGCTCATGCGCATTGAATACGAATTGGGTAAAGTGTCGCATTTTGCAGGATTAAAAGCCTTTAAAAACGCCTGACAGGGGCTGTGCTGATAAGTCCTGCCGGATGATTCATATTGATAACCACACACACTCGCATCATTCTACCGACAGCAGAATGGATATGGGAAGGGCGGCCGAAAGGATCCTGCAAAGATCTTATGGCGGAATATGCTTCTCGGACCATTACGACTTTGACGCTCCTGAAGGTGTGAGACTGTTTACATTTGATGTGCAGCGCCAGCAGGAGGAAATCGAAGGGCTGAAGGAAAAATTTCCTTCTCTTGTCCTGCTCAAAGGGGTAGAAATTGGAATTCAGCCTGCCAGCCTTGACTCAATCAAGGATTTTATGGACAGGCATACCTTTGACACAGTCATTGCCTCCATGCATTTTGTACGGGGTACGGATCCTTTTCACGGGACGTATTACCAGGGTTATGATTACAAGCAGGCCTACGGCATTTACCTGGAAGATATCTTATACTGTATAAGCGCATATCCCGATTTTGACATACTGGGCCATTTTGATTACGTGGCCCGGTATGCCCCGTACCGGGAACACGAAGTGTCCATGAAGGTCTTTGGCGATGTGCTGGATCCCATATTGAAGATCCTGGCCCAAAATGGAAAAACATTTGAAATAAACACAAAAACGTACCAGAAATTCCAGTATGGAACCCCGACCCTGGATAAAAACGTCATCAGGCGTTTCAGGGAGTTGGGCGGTGAAGCCGTGAGCCTGGGATCGGACGCCCATGGAGATGAGAGGATCGGGGAGCAATTCGGAATTTATACAGATATACTCCGGCAGTGCGGATTCCGTTACGGGGTGTATTACAGGAACAGGAAACCGGAATATTATAAAATTGATTCATAATGAATATCAGAAAAGATCTTTGGCCGGTACTGGTACTTTTCCTGGCTTCATGCCAGGGCAGGCCGGCACACATACCCATAATTGAAACAGCTCTTGATGATTCAAATTCTGTATACTACACAGACTTTTCTGCTTATCCCGCCGTTCGCAACGATCTGCCGATAGGTATTTTTGATTCGGGAACAGGGGGGCTGACCGTAATGGAGGCCATTATGGCCAGCCGCCTGCTGGATGGAGAGAATTATATTTATTTCGGGGACCAGGCCAATATGCCTTATGGCAATTATCCTTCAGAGGAAAAGACGGACTTTCTGAGGGAACTCATCATGCAGGATGCCTTTTTCCTGCTTGGCCGGCAAGTTAAAATACTGGTAGTAGCCTGCAATACGGCTACCGCATATGGCCTGGAGGATATAAGAGCGTACCTTGATGAGAGCGGTTCGGGGATCAAGGTCATTGGCGTGATCAATGCCGGGGTCAATGCCACGCTGGACAGGATAAAGCCCGGTGAGGAGGTGGCTGTGGGCGTTTTGGCAACGGTGGGCACCGTGGCTTCAGGGGGGTATGAAAACACTTTTCGTGCCCTTGCCCTTGAGAGGGGTTACGGTGACAATATCCTGGTAGTAAGCCATGGATCTCTGGGTTTTGCAGAAGCCGTTGACGGGGAAAGGGATTTTGTCTGCACAGAGGCGACCGGTCCAAGGGATGGATACCGGGGGCCGTCGCCGGATCACCCAGAATATAAGATTGAACTTGATCTGTTGCCGGCCTATGGCTTTGATTTTTCATTCAGTAAAATGTTATATGAAGGCACACCTGAAGATCCGGCACACCTGCAACTGAACGCAGCGGAGAATTACGCACGGTACCACCTGTTGAGCCTTATGGAAAAACTGCGCCGAAGCAATGACCCAAAACCATTGCGTTACCTGGTCCTGGGGTGTACCCATTATCCTTACCAGCTGGAAACTTTAACACTGATGCTGGAGCATTTGCGCCAATTCAGGCAGGGTGACCAGTATCCGTACAGGGACCTGATAGCTCCGGATGTGGAAATCATAGATCCAGCGCTGGAAACAGCACGCGAGCTGTATTACACGCTGTTGAAGGACAATCTGCTCACTTACAGGCTTGGACAGTCGAATGCGCAATTTTATGTATCGGTTCCAAGAAAGGATCCTGATAACGCACAAAGACTCGATTCACTGGGGCGTTTTACCTATGAATATAAATACGGCCGTATGGCAGGCCTGTTTGCACAAGATATCGACATTTTACCTTTCTCTGCAGACAATATGGATAGTCTGACCATAGAACGTTTCCGTTCGCTCAGGTATACCTGGCCTCTGCTTCCGTTCTGATTCAGAACCGCAACAGCAATTCGCCGATCTGTATGGCGTTCAGTGCAGCTCCCTTTCGAAGGTTGTCGGCCACTGTCCACAATTCCAATGTGTTTTCTTCCGTAGGATCTCTCCGGATCCTTCCTACATAGACAGGATCCGTACCTTCTGCTTCCCGTGGCACGGCAAATCCGGGACCGGCTGAAGTATCATTCAACACAACGCCGGGGAAACTTTTTATTAGCGAACAGACATCCTCCAAAGAAAAAGGTTCTGCGAAACGGGCATTGACCGCCACACAGTGACCCGCTATGACCGGTACGCGCACGCAAGTGGCAGAGACCCTGATTTTCACGTCACCCAATATCTTTCGGGTTTCTTCGCGCATTTTTATTTCTTCTTCTGTGTATCCATCGGGCGTCAGGGTGCCGATAGCCGGTATCACATTCAGGTCAATAGGGCCGGGGTAAACGCTCCCTGTCAGGGGCAGCGGGTTTCCTGCAACCCAGGCCTTTCTTTCTGCCAGTATCCGTTCCAGGCCTTTCTGTCCCGAGCCGGTCACCGCCTGGTACGTGCAGGCAACGATCCTTTGCAACCGGTACCTTTTGTGCAGGGGTGCCAGCGCCAGGACCATCTGAATGGTAGAGCAATTGGGATTGGCAACCAGCCGGTCATCGGGGCCGAGCAGATTACCGTTGATCTCGGGGACTACCAGCTTCACATCCCCGGACATCCTCCAGCAGGAGGAATTGTCTACCACCTTCCAGCCGGCTTGTACAAAAAGCGGAGCCCAGGTTCCGGAAACGTCTTTCCCTGCAGAAAAGAAGGCTATGCCCGGTTCCTCTTTCAGTGCAGCAGGCAGGGTGGTCACCCCGACTTTTTTCCCCCGGAAAGAAACCGTTCGTCCTTCCGGGCGTTCCGATGCCACGGCAACCAGGTGATCTGCCGGGAAGTTCCTTTCTTCCAGTATTTTGATCATGGTTCTGCCCACCAGTCCGGTCGCACCTGCGACCATTACATTTCTGTTCATACGCATTGAAGAATGTCGTTGATCAATCCGGAAGCTGTCTGCCGGCCGCCGGCTCCCGCTCCTTCCACGCGCAACCCGTTGGGATATAACCGGCTGTAAAGGATAACCGACACGTCTGTCCCGCGGATTCTTGAAAAGGGATGTTCCCGGGGCACCACTTCCAGGCCGGCCTTAACGCCCCGGTTGTCTATTGTGGAAACGTATCGCAGTGTCCCTTCCTTTTGCCGGCTTTCCAGGTATAGGGACCTGAAGTGTTCTTCACAGGGCCATTGCGGGGGAAGAAATGAGGCGGTGTTAACCTGGCTTTCTTCTATGTCCATTCCACATTCGCGTGCCAGGATCAACGTTTTGCGCATTACATCCTTTCCTGAAATGTCTGCCATGGGATCCGGCTCGGCATAACCAAGACTTGAGGCTTCTTCCACAATCCGGTGGAATGGAGTCTGGCCGTCATAACGGCTGAAAACATAGTTCAGGGTTCCTGAAAGACAGGCCTCCACCCGTTCAGGGGTGTCCCCGCAGAGGCGCATCTGCCGGATCAGGCAAATCACCGGGAGCGCTGCGCCTACATTGGTTTCATAAAGGAAAGGAACATGTTGACTGACCGCCTGGCGGTGCAGTTTGTGATAATAATCCATACCCAGGGTGTTGGCAATCTTATTACAGGTCACTACGGCTATTTTGGCCATTATAATATCTTCGTAGCGCAGGGCTATGAAATGGTCAGCTGTACAGTCTGCAAACACGCTGTTTCTCAGATTCATTTCTATGATTTTGTCAATAAAAGTCCCGTTCCGGTACAATTCCCCGTCGCAGGACAGGGCCTGTCCGATCTGGTCAGGAGCCAGCCCTTCCTTATTCAGGATCATTCTTTTACTGTTGCAGATCCCGCAGATCTGTACCCTGATACCTTCCTGCACGGCCCATGCTTCCCGTTGACTGAAGATCATGGCGGTCAGGCTTTTTCCCACATTGCCCCAGCCTGCAATAAAAAGGTTGATACGGCGTTCAGAAGATCCGAAGAACTCCTGGTGTACTGCCCGGATGGCTTCCGCTGCATCGTTTGTAGCCACAACAGCCGAAACGTTTTTTTCAGAGGATCCCTGGGCTATGGCCCGGATGGTGATGTTGCGGCGGCCTATGGCCTCAAACATACGGCCGCTTGCCCCGGATTGGTTTTTCATATCGTCGCCAATAAGACTGATAATGGAAAAACCATTTTCTACTTTCAAAGGGTTCCACTTTCTGCAGCGAAATTTCGTAGGCAAAGATTTCATCGGCGGCTTTCCTGGCTTTCTGCGCATCGGCCTGGTCAATAGCCACCAGCATGGTGTGCACCGAAGATGCCTGCGTTATGAGAATGATGTTGATCTGCTGCTGCGCCAGCGCATTGAAAAGGCGGCTTGAATACCCCGGTATGCCCACCATTCCGCTTCCTTCCATGGATAACAGGGCTATGTGGTCGCTGCCTGAAATACCCCTGATCTTTATCTTTGCCTTCGGGCGGGTCCTGCTCGATGAGTGTTCCGGGGCCTTCAGGATCAAAGGTGTTTTTTACCATGATGGGGATGCCTTTCGAAACGACCGGCTGTATGGTGGGAGGGTACACCACCCGCGCACCGAAATGCGAGATCTCCAACGCTTCTTTATACGATATGTTCTCAATGGTACGTGCCTGGGGAACGATTCGTGGATCTGCCGTCATCATCCCGTTCACATCGGTCCAGATCCACAGCATGCGGGCTTTTGCCGCTACAGCCAGCAACGATGCCGTGTAATCTGATCCTCCCCTTCCCAGGGTGGTTGTCCTGCCCTGATCATCGGAGGCAATGAAACCCGGTACAAGAATAATCTTTGACAGGTTGTTGCGCAACAATTCCCGGACATTGCGCTGCGTCACGGCGGTGTTGACCACCGGTTGGGAAGAGGAGGGACCGGTCCGGATGATTTCACGGGCGTCTGCCCAGTGGCAACTTAGTCCCATGGAGGTGCATGTTGCTTCCAGGATCCGGGTGGAAAACAACTCCCCGAAACCGGCAATCAGATCGGAAGTGGCAGGGCTGATTTCCCCTATCATGAAAGCCCCTCGGCATATATCACGCAGCTTATCAAACAACAGCGATAACTCAACCCCGACACCGGGACCTGGTTCCGATGGAAGCAGCTCGTTTATAACTGTGATATGCCTTGCTTGCAGATCGTCTATCAATGTAGTATAACCGGTATCTCCGCTGCCGGCCATGATCCCTGCACGTATCAGCGTATCGGTCACACCACTCAGGGCCGAGGCAACCACAATGGTTTTATCCCTGGCCGAGGCAATCCGGATAATTTTCATAACCTGACTTATGGCTGAGGCATTGGCCAGTGAGCTGCCTCCGAATTTAAGAACTTGCATAAAGAAGATGTTATTTGTTCGTGTTCCAGTAAAAAGCCGTCATGTCCAAAATCGGATGAAATGACCTCCAGGACAGCTCCGGGTATGCGACGGGCCAGGATTTCCATTTCTGAAATGGGAAAAAGCAGGTCGTTGTCAATGCCAATGCACAGGGTACGAGCTTTTATACGTGACAAGGCTTTGGCTGTGCCACCGCGATTACGCCCCACATTGTGCGAATCCAGGCTTAAGGTAAGGGTGTAGTAACTGTAAGGGCTGAACCGGTCTGCCAGCTTTTCTCCCTGGTATTGCTGGTAAGAACAGGCTTTGGAAGCCATCAGCATATCATCCTCCTGTTCTGACTGGGTTTTACAATACCCCTCATACGACCGGTAAGAGAGCAGGGCAATGGATCGTGCCGCCGCCAGTCCCCGGCGGCCTGCCCGGGGTTCTTCCTGGGGGCCGAAAGTCGTATCGGCCAGAAGGGCCATACGTTGTGATTCATTGAATGCCGTGGCCCAGGGACTGATGCGTGCATTGCAGGCGATCAGGCACAGGTTGCCTGTCAGGCCGGGATTCTCTATGGCCCACTCAAGGGCTTGAAAACCCCCGCTGGAACCCCCTGTGAGCAGGTCAATATGCTCAATACCCAGATGCAGGCGAAGCAACTCGTGTGCTTTCACCATATCACGGATGGTTATCACAGGAAAATCAGTAGCATGGGGTTGCGTGGAACCGTAACAGGATCCCTGGACATTGGCACAGACAATATATTCCCGCCCGGAATCAAGGAATTTTCCCGGCCCAACCATGGTGGGCCACCATTCAAGCGGGTTTGAGTTGGCTGTCAGGGCATGGCATATCCAGACCACCTTTCTGCCGGTCATAAAACCCGGACTGCAATGATAGTGTATGCGTATCCCGGGCAATACCGACCCGCTTTCCAAAAGAAAAGGCTCCTTATATATATAAGTGTTCTCTTTCATCAACAGGAAACCAGGGCTTGCCGCAAGTCACTCTTAAGATCGTCAATATGCTCAATACCAACCGACAGGCGTAAAGTACCCGGACCAATACCGGCTGCTTTGAGGGCATCATCGGGCATTTGTCCGTGTGTGGTGGAAGCGGGGTGGGTGATCAGGGTTTTGTTGTCTCCCACGTTAGCCAGGTGGGTGATCAGCTGGAGACGGTCCACAAAAGCTGCACTGCCGGAGCGGTCTGCCCTGAGGGTAAAACTGAATACGGCCCCTGCTCCGCCGTGGAAGTATTTTTTTACATGATTATAGGAGGCATGTGTTTTCAAACCCGGATAACACACCTCCGAAACCTGCTTTTGTTTGCCAAGCCAGAGCGCCAGCTCCAGGGTGTTGTCCATGGACCGTTGCATGCGCAGAGACAGGGTTTCTATTCCCTGAAGGATGAGCAGTGCATTGAAAGGGGAAAGACAGCAGCCCCAGTCGCGCAGGCCCAGTGCCCTTGCCCTGGTGCAGAAAGCCATATTACCAAAAGAAGCATGAAAATTCAAACCATGGTATGAAGAACAATTTTCGGTGAATTGCGGGAAACGGGGATTATCCCAGTTGAAAGTCCCGGCCTCGGCAAGGATCCCGGCTATGCTGTTGCCGTGTCCTCCAATCCATTTGGTGGCTGAGTGCGTAATGACTGCTGCTCCGTGATCTGCCGGGTGAAACAGATACCCGCCCCCTCCGAAGGTATTGTCTACAATAAGGGGAATCTGTTTTTGTTGACAAATCGCTGCCAGCGCATCAAAATCAGGAACATAAAAATCTGAATTGGCGATTGTTTCCACAAACAGGCCCTTGGTGCGGCTGTCAATAAGGGCCAGGATGTCTTCCGTTTCTTTTCCGGGTGCAAAACGAACGGCGATATCCAATTCACGTAACCGGTCCCGGAAAAGGGAATAGGTTCCCCCATACAGGGAAGGAAAGGCCACAAAATTGTCTCCCGGCACGGCCAGGTTAGATATAGTGAGAAAAAGGGCAGCCTGGCCGGAGGAAACGGCAACGGCCCCCGAACAGTTTTCCAGGGCGGCCAGGCGCTCCTCCAGTACACTGACCGTAGGATTTGACAGGCGGGAATAGATATAACCTTCTTCCTGCAACTGGAATAGACGCGCCGCATGGTCCATGTCCCTGAACCGGAAAGAGGCAGTCTGGTAAAGGGGGGTAGCACAGGAGCCTGTAGCCGGATCCGCTTTATGCCCGGCATGGACCTGCATGGTTTCAAAATGCTTGTATACAGACATGAATTCAGTTATTAAAAAATGAAAATAATGGAGAGAGACTAGAAACTGGAAAACAGTACAGGGCAGAATTGCATCTTAACGATGCATTTGCATTATCATAGACGATATGTGAAAATGACGATTCACATCACAAATATAAAAAGTTTTTTAAAAAATATTTGGTTAATTAAATAAAGTACTTTATATTTGTGACAACATTAAGTAATTAAGCCATGGAAAAAGTCATGAATGAAAAAGAAAGTCTCGAGTTGATCACCAGGATGATCGACAATACCCGTAAGGGAATGGAGAAAAATGCAGCACGCCCCATGCTGATTTTTGGCTATGTGAGTGTGCTCACGGCCCTGGCTGTCTGGTTTGCCATCCGTCAAACAGATGATTATATGTACAACCTGTTGTGGCTTGCCATTCCGGTTCTGGGATGGATCATTTACGGGATCATGGAAAGAGGCAAGACCCGTACGCAGGGCGCATCCCAGTCACACATGGGCAAAGTCATTGCCAGGATATGGATCCTGCTAGCCGTGGCCATGTTCCTGTGTGCAGTGGCAGCCTTCCTGGCTCACCCTTTTCCCGCCACTTTTGTGATCACACTGCTTGTATCCATTGGGGTGAGCACTTCCGGGCTCCTGGTTCTGTACAAGCCATTCATCGTTTGCGGATTGATCGGGATACTGCTGTCCTTTGCCTTTTTGTGGGTGGACGGGATCAACACAATCCCGCTCATAGCCATAGCTTTTGTTATCATCATGGTGGTCCCGGCGCATATATTGCAGTGTGCCGCCAATAAAAAACTTAGGAGCGATGTTTAAAGAACTGGATCCCCTGTTGCATTCAGAGCTGCGTCTGGCGGTGATGTCGGTACTTGTCTCCCTTGAAGAGGCCGATTTCGTATACCTTCAGAAACAAACGGGAGCCAGTCCCGGGAACCTGAGTATACAGCTGGACAAACTCAATGCAGCCGGGTACATAGAGATGGAGAAAACATTCAGGGGAAAGAAACCCCGCACGGTGTGCCGTATAACACCCGGGGGACTGGAAGCATTCCGCTCCTACGTAGAGGCTATCAAAGGCTATCTGGAAGTCTGAATGGTACCGCTGGCTATAAGGCCGGCAAGGGCCCGGATGCATTCTTTGCGGGTCATCAGGCTGAGACGGGACAGTTCTGCTATATCAAAATCCTTGTACTCCGTTTGTGTCCCGAGCACCTGAAGCAGGCGGCGGTGTTTGTTATCCAGGGTAAAATGGAGCGGTCTGGCCGAGTGAGTCATTTTCAACACCGTGGTTTCCAGTTCGGAAGCCACTTTGTTTTCATCTCCTTTTCTTATGTAGCAAAGGTGTTTTCCCGATTCACCCGGGGCTGTATGAGGCGCTTTTGTGCTTTTGGGAACCTGTATTTCCAGCACCACCTTCCCTTCGTATTCCCAGTAACGGGTAGTGTAACGGACGGCAAGCCTGCAGAACACATGAGCTGCCGCTTCCACCACGTAGGCTTCTTCTTCCCTGTGTTTCAATCCGGCTATCCTGCCATTGTCCTTCACACCCACAAGCAGCCGGCCTCCTTCCGTGTTGGCGAAAGCTGCCAGGGAGCGTGCGATTTTCCGGGCATCATTCAGGAAAAACTTGAAGTCCTGCTGTACATGTTCCCCTTCCCCTATCATTTTTTCAAGTGGATGCATGATACAAAGATAGCATTCCTTTTTCCTATCTTTGTACCATGGAAAAAGCAATATTTGCCGCAGGATGTTTCTGGGGCGTACAGCATTACCTGGACAGGGCCCCCGGAGTGATCCGGACCACGGTGGGCTATACAGGGGGTCATAAGGATAATCCTTCCTACGAAGAAGTAAAGGAACATACCACCGGCCATGCCGAAGCCGTCGAAGTGGAGTTCGACCCTGTCTTGACCAGTTTTGAGGAATTGTGCCGTTTGTTTTTCGAGATCCACGATCCCGGACAGACCGGCGGCCAGGGTCCGGACATAGGACCACAATACCGTTCAGAGATTTTTTACCTGGACGACAAGCAACGCGTGACGGCCCAAAAGCTCATGCAGAACCTACGGGAAAAAGGCCACACGGTCCATACAGCCCTAACACCAGCCACCCGTTTCTGGCCTGCAGAAAATTACCACCAGCATTATTACCATAAAACAGGGCACAATCCCTATTGTCATTTCCGCATAAAAAAATTCTGATCATGGCAGACGAGAAAATCATTTTTTCTATGAACGGGGTCAACAAGATCCTACCGCAAAACAACAAAACCATCTTGAAAGACATCTACTTGTCTTTTTTCTACGGGGCCAAAATCGGGGTTATCGGATTGAACGGTTCGGGAAAATCAACCCTGTTAAAGATCATCGCAGGCCTGGAAAAGGGCACACAGGGGGAAGTGATCTGGGCACCGGGTTATTCGGTCGGATACCTGGAACAGGAGCCCCGTCTGGATGATTCCAAAACAGTCATGGAAACGGTGCAGGAGGGGGTGCAGGAAGTAGTGAATCTGCTGAAGGAATACGAAGAAGTAAACCTGAAGTTTGCAGAACCCATGGATGATGATCAGATGAACGATCTGATTATCCGGCAAGGTGAACTGACAGAGAAAATTGACAACGCCGGCGCCTGGGACCTGGATTCCAAACTGCAACGGGCCATGGATGCCCTGCAGTGTCCTCCGGCAGGGAATTCCGTCAAACACCTGAGCGGAGGGGAACGACGCCGTGTAGCTTTGTGCCGCCTGCTGTTGAGCGAACCGGATGTGCTGTTGCTGGACGAGCCCACCAACCACTTGGATACCGAAAGCGTTCAATGGCTGGAAGCCCACCTGCAGCAATATAAGGGAACGGTCATAGCCGTTACACACGACAGGTATTTCCTGGACAACGTGGCCGGGTGGATCCTGGAACTGGACCGCGGGGAAGGGATTCCCTGGAAAGGGAACTATTCTTCCTGGCTGGAACAGAAAACCATACGTCTGGCGATGGAAGAAAAGCAGGAAAGCAAACGCCGCAAAACACTGGAGCGCGAACTGGAATGGGTGCGCATGGCACCAAAAGCCCGCCACGCCAAGTCAAAGGCGCGCCTCGGGGCTTATGAAAAAATGCTTAACCAGGACAGCCGTCAGAAGGAAGAACGCCTGGAAATATTCATTCCCGACGGGCCGAGGCTGGGGGACAAGGTGATTGAAGCCACGGGCGTAGCGAAGGCTTACGGAGAGAAACTCCTCTTCGAGAACCTGAATTTCAAGTTGCCTCCGGCCGGCATAGTGGGAGTGATAGGACCCAACGGCGCGGGAAAGACCACGTTGTTCCGCCTGATCATGGGAGTGGAGACCCCCGATGCCGGTGAATTCAGGGTAGGGGAAACCGTCCGGCTTGCTTACGTAGACCAGCAGCACAAACAGATAGATCCCGATAAAACCGTTTACCAGACCATTGCAGGAAACTCGGAATACATTCGCCTGGGGAACCGTGAGGTGAATGCCCGGGCTTATGTTTCCCGCTTCAATTTCTCGGGAGCGGACCAGGAAAAACTGTGCGGCGTATTGAGCGGAGGGGAACGCAACCGGCTGCACCTGGCGCTGACATTGAAGGAAAACGCCAACGTCCTGTTGCTGGACGAGCCCACCAACGATGTAGATGTCAATACCATACGTGCTCTTGAAGAGGGTCTTGAGAATTTTGCAGGCTGTGCCGTGATCGTATCCCACGACCGGTGGTTCCTGGACCGTATAGCAACGCACATCCTGGCCTTTGAAGGCGATTCCGGGGTGTATTTCTTTGAGGGTTCCTACAGTGAATACGAAGAAAACCGTAAACGCCGCCTGGGAACGGAGATCAAGCCGTTCAAGTACAAGAAACTGCAGGAATAACCAGGTCCTTTCGAAACCATTCGTTCCCTTTAATCCCGGGGTGCTCAGTTTTTTGTATCTTTGGTTTATGAAAAGAACGTTCTTCGTCTATATTGTTTTATTCTGTTATTTATGGCCATTCTTAATGTATGCCCAATCAGAAAACGAGACGATTCTTAAAGAACTTGATAATGTTATTGCCAACAAAACGACATGGCAGAAAAATAAGGAAAACTACCTGAGCAACATCAAATCTTTGATGGCATCGGCGGTAACAGGTGAACAACGGTATGGTATTTACGTCGGTCTCTATAACGAGTACAACAATTACAGTACCGATTCGGCTTTGGTTTATGCCGAGAAAAAGTTGAAACTGGCCCGAGAGCTTAACCATACCCGTTGGATCAACGAATCTGTTCTTGACATAGCCAATTTGTATTATATGTCTGGGATGTACGTTGAAACACTGGAACTGATGCACATGATTGACAGAGGTTCCTTATCTGAAGATCAGTATGCCAGGTATTACCATGTTTTCAGGAGTACTTACGGCGGGCTTAGAAGGACTTGTATTTCCCCGGAAAAAACGGATGAATACCAACTCAAGATAGACGCATACCGCGATTCCTTAAAAATGTATATTGCCGAGGATGATATTTCGCACCTTTATGTTGTAACCGATTTTCTTATTGAAAAGGGGGAATATAATAGTGCCTTGCAAATGTTACTTAGGAAATATGAAGATCCCCAGATTGGTTTGCACGAAAAAGCGGTTCTGGCTTATTCGCTCTCACAGGCCTATCTGGGCCTGGATAATCATAATCAGGCTGAATACTATCTGGCACTTAGCGCAATTAATGATATCACCACGCCTGTAAGAGAATACCGTTCACTGCAGGAACTTGCCGCCTTGATTTATGAACGGGGAGACATAAGCCGGGCCTATAATTATATAAACTGTGCCATAAATGATGCCACCTCATCCAATGCCAGGACATATCTTCCCGCGATGACCGACCTGTTGCCCATAATTAATAAGGCTTACGAAGACCAGCTGGCTCACAAAAGAATGCAGCAGAATGTGCTCCTGCTGCTCATGGCCCTGATCATTATTACTCTTACCATACTTATGTCTGTTGTAAGTAAACAAAAACGCCGCCTGGCAGAAGCCCAGAGTCAGCAACATGCCATTAATCTGAAGTTGCAGAAAGTCAATGAAGAATTGCAAACAGCCAACGGCCGTTTACGTGAAATAAACAACAGACTTCTGGAAACCAACAATATAAAAACGGCCTATCTGGGGCGGTATATGGATAGTTGTTCGGATTATATTGGCTGTGTGGAGAAATACAGGGGCAGATTAATGGAGATTGCCAGAAGAGGCAGTACCTCTGATCTGGTAAAGGAAATCAAATCCTCTACATACGTGGAAGACGAACTCCGTGATTTCTATAACAATTTTGATGCAACATTTCTGCATCTTTTCCCCAATTTCATAGAGCAATTCAATGCCTTGCTCTCCCGGGAAGAACAAATTGTCATTAAGAAAGGCCGTCTTCTGAATTCTGAACTGCGTATTTTTGCCCTGATTCGTTTAGGAATAACCGATTCGGTGAAAATTGCCGAATTTTTGCGTTTTTCTGTATCTACAGTATACAATTACCGTGTCAAATTCAGAAATGCTGCCCTTAACGGCAGAGATAATTTCGAAGAAGAAGTCATGAAAATCGGTCAGATCTGACGGACAGCAAGTTCATATTTTTACTACTTTTTTTATCTCACTGTTTTTTACAGGTAACAGAAATTCAGTCGTTTGCAAAAGCGTCGCGGATGTTTTTGCTACTAAAATATCAATTTGTTACAAAGGTCTGCATTCTTCGAATAATTTTATGGTGAAACAAACCCTTTTTAACAAATTCATAACCTAAAAACAATATTTAATGAAATGCTTAGTTAATGTACCTTTAAAAAGGTTGCTGACAATCCTTACAGCCGTTTTGTTTTTGCTCTTGTCCCCCCGGGCAATGGCACAGACGATGACTGTGGAAGGTGTAGTCTACGACAAAGACCATGCGGTCATTCCCGGTGTTTCCGTTTATGATAAGGACAATCCGGATAACCTCACTACTTCCGGACTTGACGGAACGTATACCATAACGGTGCTTCCGGGGGCCCGGCTTGAGTTCTCATACATGGGATTCCGGACACAATTAGTGGAAGTTGCCGGCAGAGCCGCGATAGATGTAACCATGGAAGAAGATTCTTTCCTACTGGAAGAAATGGTGGTTATCGGATACGGTACCATTAAGAAATCCGATCTTACCGGGTCGGTATCCCGGGTTGGCGGCAATGTGCTTTCAGATAAGCCGGTAGCCAGTTTTGGACAGGCACTGCAGGGCAGGGCGGCCGGTGTGTATGTTGTGGACAACGGGAATCCTCAGGAGAATGTTTCCATAAAGATCAGGGGACTGGGTACCATAAACGACAGCAATCCGCTGTATGTAATTGACGGAGCTCCAATGAGCATGGGCCTGAATTCCATAAACATGCTGGATATTGAAAGCATAGATATCCTTAAAGATGCTTCGGCTACAGCTATTTACGGTTCCCGTGGTGCCAACGGCGTGGTCCTTATAACAACAAAGAAAGGAAAACAGGGAGACGGCAAAATAAGTGTGAAAGCCAATGTGGGTGTTGCGCAGGCTACCGATATGCCCCAGATGCTGAATGCGACCCAATATGCGGAACTCAGCAACGAAATGCTTTCTGCCGGCGGTGTGGCTCCCAATCCGGCATGGGCGGACCCTGCTTCGCTTGGAGAGGGTACAAACTGGATTGATGCCATGTTCAATCCGGCGCTTTCCCAGATTTATTCCCTGAGTTATTCGGGCGGTGGTGATAAAAACAATTATTATGTATCGGGAAGTTATTCAGATATTGACGGTATTGTAAAAAGTGTCGGATATAAACGACTGACCCTGCAGCTGAACGGGACACATAAAGTTAAACCCTGGATTGAATTCGGACATAATGTAAGTTTCAGCTACGATAAAAAAACAAAAGGAACATATAGCCTTAACGATGTATTCCGGTCGCTGCCTACCCAGCCCATATTCGAAGAGGACGGAACGTATGCCGGTCCGGAAGGAAATTCATATTGGGTGGGAAACATCAGAAACCAATACGGAACGGCTGAGATCAATAAAAACCTTACTCAGGGATACAATCTGCTGGGTACGGTATATGCCGAGGCTTCCATATTCAAGGGGTTGAAATTCAAATCCCTGGGAAGTGTGGAGGCAAAATTTGCATACAACACCAATTTTATTCCTGCCTATAATTGGAAACCCACCGAGGTGGCGGATTCTTCACTGGAAAAAGGTACCGGCAGGTATTTCAGTTACCTGTGGGATAATTATTTCACTTATGACAGAACGTTCGGGAAACATTCTATCAATGCGATGGCCGGAGCCAGCCTTCAATGGGGCAGTGAAGACTATTTTAACGGAACAAAAGACGAATTTCTGAAAGACGAGGTGAATCAACTGGATAATGCCACTAATATAAAGTCGTTTACCGGGAGCGGAAGCGAATGGGCACTGGTTTCTTTTATGTTCAGAGCCAATTATTCCTATGCCGATAAATATTATGCTACCGTGACCGTACGTGAAGATGCCTCGTCCCGTTTTGGTGCCAATAACCGCTGGGGCACTTTTCCGTCTTTCTCTCTGGCCTGGAGGATGAGCAATGAATCGTGGTTTAACCGTCACGGCTTTGTTTCCGACCTGAAATTACGCGCCGGCTACGGGGTTACGGGAAACCAGAATATCGGGAATTATACCTTTGCTTCTACGTTCAGTACAGGACTCTATGTATTTAACGGGAAAACGGTCAGTACCCTGGTGGCAAAAAAAATGCCCAATCCTAACGTTCACTGGGAAGAGGTAAAACAGTTCAACATAGGAGTTGACCTCGGCTTCCTGGAAAATCGTCTGAGATTGTCTGTAGATGCATACGACAAGAACACGGACGATATGCTGGTTGCCATGGCTGTTCCTGTTTCGTCGGGCTATTCAGATATTGATATTGACTTGCCTTATATCAATGCGGGAAAGGTCAATAACAAAGGGATAGAAGTGACGTTATCTGCCGACATCTTTTCGCGCAAAGACTTTAAATGGACCTCCGATTTTAATATTACATTCAACAAGAACAAGATCGTAAGTCTGAACAGCGATACCCCAATGTACTACGGATCCGTAGAAATGTTGGGCAATACACGTGTTAATATGGAAGGTTATCCCATTGGGTCATTCTTTGGAAATGTAATGGGAGGAATCTTCCAGAATCAGTCCGAGGTAGATAACTGGGCAGTACAGGTGGCAGGCGGTACGGCCGCCGGAGATATCAAATACCTGGATCTGAACAGTGACGGGGTAATTGATGATTACGACCGTACCATTATTGGGAATCCCAATCCAGATTTCTTTTTCTCCTGGAATAACCGGTTGACATATAAGAATTTTGACTTTGAGCTCTTTTTACAGGGAGTCTGTGGGAACGAGGTATACAATGCCAACAGGATATACCTGGAAGGCATGTCGGTGGCGTTCAACCAATATGCTACCGTATTGAATCGCTGGACGGGAGAAGGGACATCTAACGATATGCCCCGTACTGTATACGGCGATCCCAACAAGAATCTGAGGAGTTCCAACAGGTTTGTAGAGGACGGCTCGTACCTGAGGATCAAGAATCTTTCACTGGGCTATACGTTGCCCAAAGGATTCCGGGTCTATCTCTCCTGCCAGAACCTGTTTACCATAACAAATTATTCCGGTTTTGATCCGGAGGTAGGTATTGAAGGTTACGATCTGGGAAATTATCCGGTCACCAGAACCATAAGTTTAGGCCTTGATATTACTTTTTAACAAGAAACAGCAATGAAAAAAATAATATTTTTAACTACTGTGGTTTTATTTGCGGCTATGCTGCAGAATTGCGAAGATTTTCTGGAAAAAGCGCCATTGGATACAATCAGTACAGACAGTGAACTGAACGAAACAGATGCCGTTGCCCTTATAAATGCAGCCTATCAACCGCTTCAATGGCCCAAATTATATAATATGCGTATCTGGAGCACAGATATTGTGGCCGGTAACAGCTATGTGGGAGCAGACGGAGCATCCGACGGAATTGAAACAACGGACCTTGCCAATTTTACGGCGTCTTCCAGCAATATGGCGGCTCTGGACATATGGCGCGGACCCAATCCCGGCATATTGCGCTGTAATATTGTCTTGTCAAAGGTCCCTGAAATCACCATGGATGAAGCCTTAAGAAATCGGGTGCTGGGCGAAGCTTATTTTCTGCGGGCACATTATTACTTTATTCTAGTCAGATTGTTCGGCGATGTACCCCTGATAACCCAACCGCTTGTGGCCGGTGACAATCTGGCCAGGCCCAGAGATCCCAAATCGGAGGTATACGAGCTGATTATTGACGATTGCAAAAAGGCAATAGAAATGCTGCCTGTCAAGGCTTCATACGGTGCTTCTGACCTTGGTCGTGCCTGCCGTGAAGCGGCCATGGCCCAACTGGCGAAGGTCTATCTGACGCTCGGCACTAATTACCAGGAGGTAGTCAACCTGTGCGAAAATATTGAAGGGCTGGGTTATGACTTGTCTACAATGGATTATGCCTCAAATTTTAATGCAACAATAGACAACGGTCCCGAATCGCTCTTTGAAGTACAATATTCCGGATCTACCGTTAATGATTTTTGGGGCAATGATAACCAGGCTTGCTGGCTGAGTACCTATATGGGTCCCCGAAACTCGGGATGGGTTGGCGGATCCTGGGGCTGGCAACATGTAACCCAGGAGTTTGTAGATGCCTATGAAGAGGGTGATTTAAGGAAAGATGTTACTATATTTTATAAGGGATGTCCTCCGTTCGACGATAAGGAATACGATCCTTCCTGGTCTCTGACCGGGTATAATGTACGTAAATACATCGTTTCTAAAAGTATTTCCAAAGAATATAACACAAATCCAGCAAATATAGTCGTTTACCGATTTGCCGATGTGCTCCTTATGAAAGCCGAGGCCTTGAATGAACTGGGCGAAACCGTCCGTGCGCAGGTACCGCTGAACAAAGTGCGTGCCCGGGCAGGACTTGCTGCAGTTAACTCAACAAACAAGGAAGAGATGAAAGAAATCATCATCCATGAGCGGAGAATGGAACTGGCTTTTGAAGGACACCGCTGGTTTGATCTCATTAGAATTGACAATGGCGATTATGCTATAGAATTCTTCAAATCCATAGGGAAAATGAATGTGACAAAAGAAAGACTGTTGTATCCCATTCCCCAGGATGAAATTGACGATAATCCCGCCATGACCCAGAATCCCGGATATTAATAAACCGTAAAACAGAGAAAACAATGAAAAAACATATATTATCCGTTATGATAATGCTCTTGCCTGTGCTTTTTCTTGCCGGGTGCAGCGATAGTATAGTAGACCTGGCCCCGGATGAAACACCACTCGCATTGACGGTAGATAATCAGAGCCTGGAGCTGAATGTGGTTTCTATGTCAAAAAATGCCGTTACGTTTACCTGGACCAGCGGCACCAACAAGGGAACCAATTGTGCCCTGAGTTATATTTTTCAGATGGACAGGCAGGGTAATAATTTTGCCGGAGGCTATACCGCAGACCTGGGTAAGCGTATTTATTCCCTTTCTTTTACCCATCTGCAGATGAATGAACTTCTGCTCAATACTTTTGGTGCGAGCATTAAAGAACAGGTGGCCCTGGAAGCCCGAATAGTTGCCGTTCCCGCAGATGAATCCGTTGAGGAACAGACAGCCGGGGTAACTGCTCTGACATATACAACATTCAAACCGCTTCCTGAAAAATTATATCTGTTTGGAAGCGCTACACCCGGAGGTTGGGATCTGAATGCCATAACAGAGATGAATTCGGTTGCCAACGCACCCGGTAATTTTGTCTGGACAGGCACCCTTACCGCCGGTGAATTCAAGTTTATGACAGGAACTGCAGATTATATTCCTTCGTATAACCGCGATCCTGAAAACCCCGGTAAGTTATTGTACAGGGAAAGCTACGACCAGCCCGACGAAAAATTCGTTATAGACGGATACGGAGGTTACAGAGTTGCAGTCGATCTGGTTAATATGACAATATCTATATCAAAAGAAACCGGTCCCCGGTTCAATGACATTTATTTTGTAGGCAGTTTTACCGGATGGAGTTTTGTTAAAATGAGAAAAGATCCCACTAATCCCTTTATTTTCAGACATGCCGGAGTTTTTGAATGGAACGGAGGCGGCGAGTTCAAATTTGCCACGGCAGACGGCAGCTGGGACAACATGTATCATCCATCCGTGGCCAATGCGCCTTACACGCATACAGCCGTTATCTTCACCAGTCCCAATGACAATAAATGGTTGCTTAATGAAAGCGAATGCGGCAAACCGTACAAATTGTACCTCGATATCACAGAAGGTAAAGAAAAGATGGTCATGACACCGTTTGTTCCTTTTGAAAATCTGTGGATGGTGGGAGATGCCACTCCCGGCGGATGGAGCATTTCCGACGGTACCGCACTGACGCGCAGCAGTGATTATATCTTCACGTGGACAGGTACATTAAACGAGGGAGAGATGAAAATCACCTGCGATAAGCAGGGTGACTGGATGGGGGCCTGGTTCATGTCTTATGCCGAGGCAGAAGAGCCCTCCGGAGAAACTCAGATGATGACCTTTGTAGACAAGAAAAACGATCCGTCGCAGGGCGGAGTGGACAGAAAATGGAAAATCACATCTTCCGGAAGATATACCATCACAGTCGATCAATTGAATGAGACCATCAAGTTTGAGAAATAAAAAGCTGTTTTTTATTCTGTGTTTAACGGAATGCGTCCTCCTCTCCGGTTGCAGAAAAGATCCGCAAGGGTCCGGACTGCCGGAAGGAGGACCGGATTCCGTAACATCTGTAATCTTGTCTAGTGATAAAGCCCGTTATGATGCGGGAAGTACCGCGCATTTTCAATGTGCACCCTCCATGGATGCGTCTATTGAATACCGGGTGAGGTATAGACACCTCGACTCCATCGTCCATGAAGAATCCGTAACAGGTAATACATGGAGCTGGACGGTTCCCGGAGAAGATTTCAGGGGATATCTGGTTGAGTTATTTGCGGTGCAGGGAACAGACCTGGTTTTAGCCGGGTCAACAGGACTGGACGTATCGAGCCGATGGACCCGGTTTCCCAGGTATGGATTTCTTTCCTCTTTCGGCGCATTGAAAGAGGAAGAAATGGCCGGAGTGATAGACAATCTTTGCCGCTTTCATATAAACGGGATTCAGTATTACGACTGGCAATATGACCACCACAGACCCCTGGCGGGAACGGTGGAACAACCGGCCGGTTCATGGCCGGACATAGGCGGCAGGACCCAGTATAAAACGACAGTGGAAGGATACATTTCCCTGGCCGGAGAGAAAAACATGGCCTCCATGTTTTATGATTTATGTTATGGGGTGCTTGATAACGGAGCGGCTGACGGAGTGAATGATGAATGGTATATTTTCACGGACAGGAATCATTTGCACAAAGATGTATGTGAACTTTCTTCTCCTTTCAGGAGTTCGATTTACCTGACAGATCCTTCCAACCCGTTTTGGATGGACTATTTTTCTTCCAGAGTGGCCGACGTATACAGTGTTTATGACTTTGACGGATTCCACATAGATCAGTTGGGAGACAGAGGAACCAGGTACGATTATAATGGCCGGACAGTGGATATGGCCCGGGGATATGGCACATTTCTTAGCCGGATTGATTCGGATTATCCGCAGAAGACAAATGTTTTCAATGCGGTAGCCGGTTACGGCCAGCAATCGATTGCCCGGTCCGGAGCCGATTTTCTTTACAACGAAGTATGGTCGAACCAGGCCTCTTATGCCGATCTTAAAAATATCATTGATCTGAATGCGTATTATTCAGGGGGAAAACTCAATACGGTACTGGCCGCATATATGAATTACGACAAGGGCGATGCAGCAGGAACATTCAATACTCCCGGCGTACTGATGACCGAGGCAGTAATTTTTGCCTCGGGCGGCTCACACCTGGAACTGGGAGAACACATGTTGTGCAGGGAATATTTTCCCAATAATAATCTGACCATAGACACGCAACTGTCCACGAGGTTGGTACCCTATTATGACTTTCTTGTCGCCTATGAAAACCTTCTAAGAGACGGAGGCTCATTCAATGACGTGTCTCTGAATGCGGTTTCTTCGTCTTTTTCCCTGGACAGCTGGCCCCCGCGCACAGGCAAGGTGGTCACCCTGGCAAAACAGGTGGGAGAACGTCAGGTTATTCACCTGCTTAACTATTCGAATGCCACTTCGTTAAGCTGGCGGGACCTTAACGGACAACAACCCGAACAGCGTCTGATAAGGGACGGTATGTTCCGGTTGATAACGACAAAAAAAATAAATAAAATCTGGGCAGCTACCCCCGATCCGGAAGGAGCTATGTACCGTGAACTTGAATTCACGCAGGGGAGCGGATACGTTACTTTTACCGTTCCTGTGCTCAAGTACTGGACTATGGTAGTCATTCAATAAATGAGGCGATTGTTTCTTTTAAGCATATTTTTGCTGGTACCGTTTTATGTCTTTTCACAGGCAGTGACCTCTTGCGAGAAGGCAGATAACCGTACTTTTATTTTCCGACTGGACAATTCCGCTGCGCTGGCTTTGAAATGCTGCAGTCCGGAAATTCTGAAAATCACCTACCTGCCATCGGGCCGGTACGAGCCTGAAGTTCCTTCGTATGCCGTAATAAATGAAGAACCGGCCGATGCGGGAACGCTGAACATATCCGCTGAAGGATCTTCTTATGAGTTCTATACGTCCCAATTGAGAATTGTCATATCTAAAGAAACGGTAAGGCTCCGCATCTATGACAAATACCAGAAATTACTCTTTTCTGATACTCCGGACAACGGACATACGACGAATGAGGCGGGTCATGTTGTATCCGCCAAACTGCTCAGGGACGATGAACAGATCTTCGGGCTCGGGGAAAAAGCCGGACCGATGTCCAGACGCGGAGGCACATTCAAGATGTGGAACAGTGATAAACCCTGTTACAGCACAACGGAGGATCCGCTTTATAAGTCAATCCCCTTTTTCATGAGCAGCTACCACTATGGGATATTCTTTGACAACACCTATAAGACGGTCTTTCGTTTTGGAACGGAAAATCCTGATTCCTATTCCTTCTCCGCCCCCGGCGGTTCTATGGTTTATTATTTTATTTACGGCAGGAATTATAAGGAAATACTCAACCGGTACGTAACGCTTACCGGGAAGCCCATTATACCGCCCAGATGGGCCTTTGGATTTGCCCAATGCCGCGGTCTGTATACCAATGAAGTATTGGCCAGGGAGGTGGCACACACTTTTCGTGAAAAACAAATTCCTTGCGACGTTATTTATCAGGATATCGGCTGGACCCAATACCTCCAGGATTTTACATGGAGGGAAGAGAATTATACTAACCCCAGAGGAATGATCAGTGACCTGGCCGCAATGGGTTTCAAAATGATTGTTTCGCAAGACCCTGTCATTTCGCAAAACAACAGAAAACAATGGAACGAGGCCGATTCCCTGGGGTATTTCACCAAAGACACCTGTACCGGCCTCACGTACGATATGCCCTGGCCTTGGGGCGGCTCTTGTGGTGTGGTTGATTTTACAAAACCCGGAGTAGCCGACTGGTGGGGGGCATACCAGCAGAAACCGCTTAATATGGGAGTAAAGGGCTTTTGGACCGACATGGGTGAACCTGCCTGGAGTAACGAAGAAAACACGGAGCGGATCTCAATGCTTCATTATGACGGGATGCACGACCGGATTCATAACGTGTACGGATTAACATGGGATAAAGTGGTTACGGAACAATTTAATAAACGTAACCCCGGAAAGAGAATATTCCAGATGACCCGGGCAGGATATGCCGGTATTCAGCGTTATGCTTTCAGTTGGACCGGTGACAGTGGCAACGGGGCCGATGTGACACAGGGTTGGGAACAGATGGCCGGGCAGATTCCGGTAATGCTGTCGGCTGGTTTAAGCGGTATTCCTTTTATTACCTGTGATATATCGGGGTACTGCGGAGATATTACAGATTATTCCGCTATGGCTGAATTGTATGTGCGCTGGATGCAGATGGGCGTTTTTACGCCTCTCTCGCGAGCACATCATGAAGGCAACTGGGCCGTGGAACCCTGGCAATTCGGTCCTATTGCGGAAGCTTTTTCAAAATCCGCCAT
The DNA here is from genome assembly GCA_002305545.1 of Bacteroidales bacterium UBA1374. Taxonomy (GTDB): domain Bacteria; phylum Bacteroidota; class Bacteroidia; order Bacteroidales; family UBA932; genus DMER64. The sequence continues at coordinate 181,171 of DBRG01000017.1, read as the reverse complement.
TGAACTCAAATACACTCTCATACCGTATATATACTCCTGTGCCCGTGAGGCACACGATATGGGATGGCCCATTATGCGAAGTATGTTTTTTGAGTTTCCCGAAGACAGGAATACTTTCTTGCTGAATGAACAGTTCATGTTCGGCAGCATGATCCTGGTGGCTCCAGTCCTTGAAAAAGGTGCCGTAACAAAAAAAGTCTATCTGCCCAAAGGAGAATGGGTGGATTTCTATGACAGGCATACGGTATATTCCGGCGGAGACTGGATAACTGTACAGGCACCATTGTCACGGATTCCTTTGTTAATAAAAAAAGGATCTATCATTCCCACCCAACCGGTAATGCAATACCTGGATGAAGTACAGGGGTATCCTGTCTGGTTTGAAATAATACCTGGCAATGAAACGGCAACCTACACACTCTATGAAGATGACGGAGAAAGTACAGATTACCTGGAAGACGGGTGGACTTCCCGCCGTATTACGTGTACTCCAGTTGATAAAGGTTATGCCATTACCATTGAGGCACCCCGGAAAGGCACTTATACCAATAAATATGAACGCCGGTTGGGAATCCGGTTATATTGTGATAAGGGTCCCAAATCGGTAAAAATAAACGGACGCCCCCTTAAAAAGAAAACTTCCTGGAACTGGGATCCGCAACAAGGTGTCTGTACCGTTATGTTCCCCGATACGCCTGAAACCATAACAGTTGATATTACATACAATAAATAATGAAAGCGACCCGATCCCTCCCGGTAATTGCCGGCGTTCTAGCCATATTGTCAGGCACTTCGTGCCATTCCCGACAACCTATTTATTCAACCGATGCCTATTCGTTATTTCCCGACAGGGTTGTAGAAGGCGATTTTACGGCAAGAGCTGTATCCGCAACTTGCATTGAATCTAATTATAGGAGTAAAAGTCTGTATTTTAAATCTCCCCTCATACAATTCAAATTCTGTATAAATGCCCGGGATAACGAAAGTGCTTCGGGAGTGGACCACCAGTATCTTTGTCTCGCACCAGACGGGGCTTCACTTGAATTGCCGCTTATCCGTTTTGGAGTACAACTGAAAACTGAACCCGGGCTCTCTGACCAGGGGCGCACTATGCCCCGGAATGTAAATGTAAAATTCCGGGTGGATATGAGTGACATGCATAAAGCCTTTGAGAAAGAAGGTTTTTATGATACACCTGCCCGCTCCAGAATATATAAGGAAGATTTTAAGGGTGTCTACGTAGCAGGGAACTGTGATCCTTTGAGCTGGGATTTCGATAATCTGGATCAGCGGGAAGATCTGAAACTTAACCTTTCGTCCGAGGATCCATATATATATGAAATTGAAATGGTGCTCAATGCGGTGGAGGAAAGTTTCAATCAGGTCAACAAGTGGACAGCAACATCCGATTTATCTGACTATCCGCGGCTCGAGAGTGAATTGTTACTGGAAAGCGCCCTGTACAACATGTCTCTTGAGGAAATGGTAAACGCAATTGAACCCGATTCCACTCTCCGTACGGGTAAAGAATGGGCAGGCGTCTGGACCAGGGATGTGAGCTACAGTATCATTTTGGCCATGGCTCATTTACAACCACAAGTTTCAAAGATAAGCCTTATGCGAAAGGTCGACACGTTGGGCCGGATCATTCAGGATACGGGAACCGGAGGTGCCTGGCCCGTTTCTACGGACCGCATGATATGGGCAGTGGCCGCTTACGAAATATATAAGGTCACGGGAGACAGTCTGTGGCTCGAAACCATATATCCCATTATCCACCGTTCAGTGGATGACGATCTTCTTACGGTGTTCAATCCGCAAACAGGTCTCATGAAAGGTGAATCTTCTTTTCTGGACTGGAGGGAACAGGAATATCCGCGCTGGATGCAACCCGCGGATATCTTTCAAAGCGAAAACCTCGGAACAAATGCTGTGCATTACGAGGCCATCTCGGTACTGGCAAAAATCTGTTCCTTACTGGGTAACCTGGACGAAGCCCTCAGGTACGAAGATATTGCCCGGCAGATAGCCGCCGGCATTAACAATCATTTATGGATGGAAGACAGAGGCTATTACGGCCAATACCTGTACGGGCGGAATAGCATGATTCTTTCTCCAAGAAGCGAAACCCTTGGCGAAGCCCTTTGTATCCTGTTTGGCATCGCGCCGGAGGAGCGGGCGACACGCATTACGGCTTCGGTCCCTAACCAAACGTACGGCACTTCTTGCTTTTTCCCGCAGATCCCGGACATACCTCCGTATCATAACGATGCCATCTGGCCGTTTGTTCAGGCATATTGGATGTGGGCTTCGGCGGAGACGGGAAACGAGAAAGGAGTGTTGCACAGTATCGGCTCCATTTATAGAGCGGCGGCCCTTTTTCTTACCAATTACGAAAACATGGTGGTAGAGAACGGAGATTGGTTTGGCACTCAGATCAATTCTTCCAATATGCTATGGAGCCTTTCGGGAAACCTGAGTATTGTCTATCACCTGTTGTTCGGAATTCGTTTTGAGGAAAACGGCCTGAGGTTCAAACCTTTTGTTCCGCAAACAATGGAGGGAAAGCGGTCCCTCGGAGGATTCAGGTACCGAAATGCGGTGCTTGACATAGAAATGGAAGGTTATGGCAATAAAATACATTCTGTATCACTGGACGGTAAGAAGCTGGATGATCCATTCATACCGGCCGATCTCACCGGAAAGCACACACTCAGACTAGTGCTCCGATCAAAAAGTACGGGACCGTCACAGATTACGCTCGCCGAAAATGCGTACAGTCCGTCTACACCGGATATATCTTTACAGAATGAATCTTCTTATAATCTGTGGGTTAATGGTCAGAGAACGGATACACTTTTGCCAGTTAACGGTTACGAAGGGGATATTCAGGTAACAGTTGTTAATGAAGAAGGCCTGGAATCATTTGCATCCGAGCCTCTGGAACAGTATGGGTGGTGCAGGATATTTGAAACTGAAAATTATGCTCCTTCTTCCTCTAAACCCTACAGAGGATTCTCAGGAAGCGGATTTGTAGAAATCAATACTGTTGAAAACGTACGTATTTCCATTCCGGTGGTCATCGAACAATCCGGATTGTACCTTATTGACTGGCGTTATGCCAACGGGAACGGCCCTGTAAATACCTCAAACAAATGTGCAGTACGTACTTTACTGGTGGATGGAAAACATACAGGTACGCACGTTTTTCCCCAAAGGGGCAACGAGTTGTGGAATGAATGGGGCTGGACCAATACACTACAGGTATATCTTACTGCTGGGGAGCACCGCCTTACGCTTTCGTTTCTTCCACACAACCACAACATGAACATTTTGGTGAACCAAGCCATGGTAGATGCACTGAGAATCAAGCGTTTACTTTCGGTTGTATTCGCTGGGAGACAACCCAAAATGTTTCTTAAAACTGACAGAGAAATGGGATAATGTGCTGAATCCTGTAAGATCAGCCACTTCAGATATGTTGTATTTTCCGGTTGACAAAAGTTCTTCTGCCCGGTTTAGTTTATATTTCTTAAAGAAAACATTCGGATTCAAACCAGTAAGGCCTTTGACTTTATAATAAAACTTAGTCCTGCTCATCTGCAGGGTCTCGGTCATACGCTGTATATTGAGTTCCGGATTGGAGAGTTCTTTTTCCATAAGCTCATAAAGGCCTTTCAGAAATTGTTTGTCATGGGGCAACAGTTCCTTATCATCAATCTCAAGCGGAGGTTTTGTCGTCTTCTCAAGCAGGTGGTGCAAATTCTCCCTGTTTTTAAGTTGTGCTTTTATAACAGCTTCCAGGTAAGGCGGTTCGAAAGGTTTTGTAATATAGGCATCTGCCCCGGATTCAAAACCGCTGACTTTTTCTTCTGTCGTTGTTTTGGCTGTCAGCAGTATGACAGGTATATGGCTGTAACTGAGATTCTCTTTTATTTTACGGCAAAATGTAAAACCGTCCATTCCCGGCATTACGATATCGCTGATTATCAGATCTGGTAATGTGGTCTCCAAGGAGTTCAAAGCTGTTTGCCCTTCAAATTCATGAATGACGTGGTAATTAGGACGCAGAAGCATTTTCAGATAACGGGCAACGTCTGTGTCGTCTTCCACCAGAAGGATCACAGGCAGTTCTTTACTATTTTCTTTGTCTCCCTGCATGATGTTGGGACAGGGTCCTAAAGTGTTTATAGCAGGATCTGCACAGGCAGGTGTCTCAGAATGATCCAGTTCTGAAGGATCATAGGCGGCTTCATCAACAGGAATTATAAAAGTTAACAAAGCTCCACCATCTGGTTTGTTTTCCGCCTTGATAAAACCATGATGCGTTTCAACAAGCCGTCGCGCATAATACAATCCTATACCGGTGCCCCAGGAAAGGAACCCGGTTTTCTGACGTTCCATCTGGTAATACCTGGTAAACACTTTTTCCAGGTCTTTGTTGTCAAATCCCGGACCGTTATCGGCGACCGATAATTTAACATACCAGGAAGATACAAATCCGGCACTTTGGTCAAGATTAAAGCTCTTTTCTGCATCTTTACTGTCTACCACATCGAATGTCACCTCTATACGTCCTTTCCCGGGCGTAGAAAATTTCACCGCGTTGGCCAACAGATTTCCAATGATCTTGTCAATTTTATCTTCGTCTATCCAGGTAAGAAATGTATCTTCCAGTCCTTTGGTACGCAGGGTTATGTCTTTTTCTGAAGCATTGATCCTGAAAATATCTACCAACTTGTTTACCGGCTCAATGATGTCTGTTTTTCTTACCCGAAGTTTAAGTGTGTCGTTTTCAAGTTTATAAAAATCCAATAACTGATTGATCAGCTTGAGCATTCTCCGGACACTGCGCTGAATGATAATAACTAACTGCCGGTTCTCTTCGGAGATGGATTTATCATTGGCCAACGTAGAAATGGGGCCGGCGATCATGGTCAATGGTGTCCGGAATTCATGGGAAATATTGGAAAAGAATTTCATGTTGGTCTCACTCTGCTGGATCTCTCGTTCCCGTTCCATTTCAATCTGCCGGGTTCTTATTTTGTTTCTTTTGATCCTCAGGTACAATGCAAGTATGCTTCCCAGGATTAGGGCACCCGACAACCCGTAAAGCAGCCAGGCCCACCAGGAGAACCAGGGAGCTCTCTTGATCCGCAAAGACAACGATCGGGATATCTCTGCAATGGTGTTGTCATGGTTTTTTATATGCACTGTAAATGTATAAGTGCCTGCGGGAAGGTTGGAATAATAAGCTTCCCGGTACTGGCCGGCCGAAATATCCTCTTTATCATATCCCGATAAACGGTAGCTATATTCCACGCGCGGGGCTGCATTGTGGTAATCCAATGCAGCAAAAGATATACTGAAATTGTTCTGTGTGTGGTCCAGAACTATTTCCGGAGTTTCTGTCAGCGAGCGTTTTATAGGTCCATCTTCAGATGGCAAAACCAGTTTGTTGTGGATTTTCAGGTATTCAAAACATAGCGGGACCGATCTTTTTTGGGCAATGTCCAGGGGATTGAAATGAGTGATTCCATGTGTTCCGCCAAAAGCCAAAGTGTTATCAGGCAGCCTTACGGCACTCCTTTCGTTAAACTGGTTTCCAGATATGCCATCCTGGGCAGTATAGCTAAAATACCGGTCAATGGTTCTGTCGTAACGGATCAATCCATACTGTGTGCTGATCCAGACCTGCCCCGCGTTGTCTTCCAACAGGTCACTTATGTCATTGCAGGAAAGATCCCTGACCGGGATAATTTCCCCGGTGGCAGGTGTATATTTGATCAGTCCGTTTCCAACAGTCCCCATCCAGATAATTCCCGCCGAATCCTCCATTAAGGCAGACGGGATCAGCGGCAAATCGGGAAAAAAGTGTTGGATATCCAGTTTTTCAAAATGCATATCCTCCGGATACAAAATCCTTGGATTCTGTTGGAACCCCGGAATAAAAAGAGATCCATCGGATAAAGGTAATATATGAGGAATATACACAAACCCGGGATGAAATAAATCCATTTTTTTTATCTCAGAGGACCCTTTTTCAAGGAAATAGATCTGGTGGCTGAAAGTCCCTATCCATAATGTTCCCTCTTTATCTGAAGTAACTGAAATGACTGGAGGAAGGGATTTAAACCGTTTTACCAGACGGATATTTCCCCGGGTGTATTTCAGCGCGATCAGTTCTTTAAAATGATAGAGCCAGACAGTATTATCCGGAGCTACATGGATGTTGATTAAAGGATCATTCAAAAATCCGGGGACCACTCTTTCGATCATATCCGAGAGATCAATAATCGAATCTGTAACGCGATCATATAAAGAAACACCCTCACGGCGTGCGGATATCCACACATTCCCACTGCTGTCTGTATCAAGTGAAACGATATTTATTCCGTTATACCTTTCTGACAGTAATGTATTTACACCAAAGGACCGGCGGGAAGGATTTCTTACATAAAAGCCTTTGTCATAAGTTCCAATAAAAATATTGGAACGTGAATCTTCATATATTGTGGTGATTTCTGCATCGGGAACATCAAAAGGAAAATCCTTGTCTCTCTGATGGATCAATATATCTGTTAAAGGCAGGTAAAGAAACAGTCCCTGGTCTGCTGTATTGATCAACATTGAATTTCTGTTGTACGGCTGTATATGTGTGATTCTTGAGTTCATCAACATCCTGTTGCCGGTAATCCCCGGGGGTAATGAAGAATAACCACCGGTCCGGGTATCCAGGATGGAGAGCATTTGTTCCCCTGCAAGCCAGAGTTCTCCGTTATTTCGCAGATGGGAGTACGCGATATATCCCGGCGTTTCCCATGAAGCTTTCAACTCAAGTGTTTTTGAATCGTAACAGAACACTTTAGCCGGAGTTACAAGCCATAACCTGTCCAGACGGTCCATATGAAAGGTATTTGGGAACCCGGAAAATTCAATATTCAATGCATGCTTGAATGTTTCACTTTCAGGATTAAAAACAGAAAGAGAAGTCCCCAGACTCAGATACAATGTCCCTTCAGAATTTTCCAGGATTTTAAGACAATTTCTGTTCGGGCCTTCTACAGGATAATTTGTAAAATGTCCGTCAGGACCATAGAGACTCAAGCCGTTTACAGTCAGGAACCACATCCTGTCCTGTGAATCCCTGAAAATATGCTGTAATTGATTGTCAACCAAAGCGGTACTATCGCCGCTTCTTAAATACTGGCTAAATTCATAACCATTGAAACGGTTCAGCCCCCTACCTGTACCTATCCATATATATCCGTGTTTGTCTTCTCCAAAACACCTGATATTCTGATTGGATAAGTTTGAAGAAAGAGAAAAAAAACCATCGGCAAACTCGGTTGATGATAGGGTGTTTGTAAATCCGCAGAGGAATACGGAAAGAAAAAAAATTGTTGTAACCAAACGTCGGATAGTCATAACCTGGGTAAAACTTGAATTAAAGACGAAAATACAGAAATCAGAACAGAATCTGACAATTATGATAAAATGTGATAAAAAATGAACAAAAAAGAAACAAAAGCATACCTCGTGCGGACAAATCCGGAAAAAATGTAATGATTCCGGAAAATTCCAACGATCGTGTATCTGTAGTTTTGTAATTATACAATCCTTATGCTTATGAAATCAACGATCAGTATTGTTATGTGCCTATTTGTTCTCGTTGTGACAGGGTGTTCCTGCGGAACAGACAGTTACACGTTTGTCAGCAAGGACGATTCCCGGATTGCAGCTTCTTCGGCGGACGCTATAGCAGAGACCTATACGGGTAAAGTAGCCGGCTACATTGAAAACGGGCTCACAATTTTTAAAGGGATTCCTTATGCTACGGCACAACGATTTGAATTGCCGCAACGTCCTGCTGCATGGGAAGGCATACGCAGCTGCAGGGCATACGGACCGGTATGTCCACAAGCAATAAGGACCGGATGGCAAAGCGATGAGCTGGCTTTTGCTTTTAATTGGGATGACGGATTCCCCGGAGAAGACTGTCAGCGCCTGAATATCTGGACACCCGGACTGGAAGACGGGAAAAAACGTCCTGTCATGGTCTGGTTGCACGGAGGAGGATACTCGGCAGGGTCGGGACAGGAATTACCTGCTTACGACGGGGCATCCCTGGCGATGTCCGGAGATATTGTGGTAGTAACCCTGAATCACCGGTTAAATATTCTTGGATTCCTGGATTTGTCCGCTTTCGGAGAAAAATACAGCATGTCGGGAAACCTGGGTATTCTGGATATAATCATGGCCCTGGAATGGGTCAGGGACAACATCACACACTTTGGCGGAGATCCTCAGAATGTAACTCTGTTTGGGCAATCCGGCGGAGGAGGGAAAGTGTCCACAATACTTGCCACTGAGCGTGCTTCGGGATTATTTCACAAAGCTATAGTACAAAGCGGATCCATGATATCTGCCATGGAACCTGAATATTCCAGGAAGATCGGAATAGAAGTGGTGCGTGAACTGGCATTACAACCATCTCAGGTAGAACAAATTAAAAACATACCTTACCAAACATTATTAAGTGCAGGGGAAAAAGCCGTTGCCAAAATCAGAAAAGAAGCAGAAGCTGACGGTTTTCAGTCCCTACTCTTCGGATGGGCCCCAACCACAGACGGGATCTTTCTGCCCGAACAGCCTTTTGGTCATGAGGCTCCCAAAACTGCGAAAAACATTCCCATGATAATTGGTACAACACTTCACGAATTCTCTGCGAGTACTTATATTCCTGATCTGAGAAATATTGATCTGCAAAAGGCAAGGGATATACTAAATGATAAATACGGGGACAAAACAGATTCTTTTATAGAAGCAGTTGCTGCAGCGTATCCGGGATTCAGGCCTGTGGATTTATTTGATATAGATACGCGCTTTCGTCAAGGAGCTTTACATCAGGCAGAAATGAAGGTGCGTCAGAAGGGGGCTCCGGTATATATGTATCTGTTCAGCTGGGAATCCCCGGTACTTGACGGCACACTGCGTGCAATGCATTGTATGGAATTACCGTTTGTTTTTAACAATATCAAAAAGAGCCGGCACATGACCGGAGGAGGTGAGGAAGCTTTCCGTCTTGCCGAAAAAATGAGCCGCGCCTGGATCAATTTTGCCCGGAGCGGCAATCCTAATGTCACTTCTTTACCGGAATGGGATCCCTACGATCCCGGAACGGGAGCTACGATGGTATTCGACAATCAGTGCCGGATGGAATACCTTCATGACAGGGAGTTAATCAGTTTTATACTAGAAATAAACAAAATGAAATAAAACAACTAACCAATATGTAATAACCAAAACCAATTTTTTATGAAAAAAATGATTTATCAACCTGTGATAAGGTTTTCCTTGCTGGTTTTCAGCTTATTGCTGATTCTTCCGGCAAGCGTTGCAGCCCAGCAGGTACAGATCAGTATCAGTGGTACTGTTGTGGACCAGTCTGGCCTGGCTCTCCCTGGGGCTTATGTAGCCGTTGTTGGATTGCAGCGGGGAGTAAGTACAGATCAGGATGGGAAATTTGAAATTTCTGTCCCTCAAAACGCTACTATTTCCGTGTCTTTTGTGGGATATAAAACGGTAGAAATTCCGGTAGGAGATCGCCGTGTGTTTGAAATAAGACTGGAGGAAGATGCTCTATTACTGGAAGATGTAGTGGTCATAGGCTACGGAGTACAGCGTAAAAGCGATGTGACCGGAGCTATCGCAAAGATCAATACCACTGATATTGAAAACCGCTCTGTCGCCCGTGTAGAAGAAGCGCTTCAGGGAAAAACGGCCGGAGTGCAGATCATTACCACATCAGGTGCTCCCGGAAAAGGAATGGATATCAGGGTTCGTGGCATAAGCTCCAATTCCGGCTCAGTTGATCCCATTATTCTTGTTGACGGACTGCAGGTTTCCGATATTGGTTACCTGGATCCCAACAATATTGAATCCATAGAAGTTCTCAAGGATGCGGCTTCGGCCGCGATTTACGGAGCCCAGGCAGGGAATGGGGCCGTATTGGTTACAACACGTTCGGGAAAACGTGCTGGTGAAGGCAGTTTCTTTTATGATTTTCAATATGTTCTGAATGACCTGGCCAAGATTCCGGAAGTCATGAATGCTTCGCAATATATGGATTATATGGTTGAAGCAGGCACTTTTACCCAAGCCGAGTTTGATCAGAAATACGATGGAGTGACTGATACCAACTGGGCTGATGTGGCTTTTGAAACTTCGCTTATGCAACGTCACAGCCTGGGATTCCAGGGTGGAAATGAAAGAGGCAATTTTTTCGCTTCTATTAATTACCTGGATCAGGATGGGATAGTTGCCGGAGACGCCGATGTGTACCACCGTCTGACAGGGCAGATTAATGCAGATTATAAAATCAAAAAATGGTTACGAGTTGGCGTGACTACATCCCTGGAAAAATGGGACAGCCGTTCTGTGAGTGAAAGTTCCGAATACGGAAGTTTGCTGGCAGCTGTTCTGGCAATGGATCCTCTTACCCCCAACCTGTACAGCCCTTCCCAGCTGCCTCAGTTTATGAAGAACAACCAGAATGATCCTGACTGGGTGGCTCTCTACAATGATTACCTTAAGAATGAGAGCGGAGATTACTATGGCGTATCGCAGTTTGTCACTTCCGAACAGGTGCACCCCATGATCATGCGTGATGCCACGCAGTCCGATTCCTGGGGCGCCAATGTCCTGGGAACCGTTTACGCCGATTTTACTCCTGTCAAAGGACTGACAATCACCTCAAAACTTGGTTACCGGCTGGGATATAACAACAGCAAGACGTATGGCGGACTGTATTATGCCAATGATATGGTTTACCGCAGTAAAATGACATTAAGCCGCAGTTCAGGGAACAACATTTATTACCAGTGGGAAAATTTTGCCAATTATGATGTGGAACTAAACAGTCACCGTATCAATTTAATGGCAGGAATTTCCTTTGCTGAAAGCCGTAATGACTATACCTCGGCGGGGACCGACAAACTTACCAAAGACCTGCCCCTGTTCCGTGACATCAGTTATTCAGACCCGACAGCTAACAGAACCATAGGTGGAGGATTTGGAAGATCAGCCAAAATGTCCTATTTCGGACGTGTTTCCTATTCTTACCTGGACAAATACCTGCTTCAGGCCGTTTTGCGCCGGGATGCTTTTGACGCCTCGGTGCTGCCGACGGAAAAAAGATGGGGAACATTTCCTTCAGTTTCGGCTGGTTGGGTCATTTCCAAAGAGGGATTCATGGAGAATAACAAGGTTCTGACTTACCTTAAACTCAGGGCAAGCTGGGGACAGAACGGCAATATAGGGCCACTGGGAGGATTCCGTTACCGTACTTCCATAGCGTCCGGGTATACGTATCCCTATTACAACGAGATTGCCTACAACATCGGATCGGCACCCACTGGTCTGACAAATCCGGATATCCGCTGGGAAACATCGGAACAGATTGATATCGGGATTGATCTGAGAATGTTCAATGACCGCCTAACATTCACTGCAGATTATTTTTCCAAGGAAACGAAAGACCTTCTGGTGGCTACCACGCCTCCTTATGAAACCGGGGTGAGCAGCACTACGGTCAATGCAGGAAACGTTCACAACCACGGCTTTGAATTTGACCTGGGTTTTACCGGAAGTATCGGTGACTTCAACTACAACATCAGGGGGAACCTTTCCACCATCACCAACAAGGTAACCTACCTTGATCCTTCTATCAGCCGCATATCGGGTGGCAGTTACCATACTTACTCGGGACTTACGGCTTTTGAAGTAGGCTATCCCGTTTGGTACATGCGCGGGTACCAGCTGGATCACATCGATTCGCAGACAGGAGATCCCGTCTTTGTGGACAATAACGGAGACGGGCTCATAAGCGACGATGATAAAGTCATGATAGGGAGTGCATTACCTGATTTCACTTATGGGATAACCCTGAATATGTCCTGGAAGGGACTCGATCTGACACTCTTTGGATCGGGATCACAGGGGAATGATATATTTTCCCTGCTTAACCGTGTGGACCGCCCGCAGGGAAACAAGCTGGCTATGTTCTATCAGGAACGCTGGACTTCTTCCAATACCAATGCCAGGTATCCCCGCCCTGGTGGAGGTGACCAGGATAAATTCTGGACCTCGGACGCCAATGTTTTTGACGGATCTTATTTCAAAATCAAGCAGATACAGCTTGGGTATTCCCTGCCGCACAAATGGATGCGCAAGATAGCCGTCAATTCGTTGCGCTTATATGTTTCTCTGGACGACTGGTTCTGTTTCACCACGTATCCGGGTATGGATCCCGAGGCAGCGTCCTATGGATCAACCTATGGTATGGGTCTGGATAAAGGGGCATATCCCCTTTCCAAGAAGACTATGTTCGGTTTAAACATCACTTTTTAAAAGAATACAGCCATGAAAAAATATATTATCACTTTGATTTTTGGACTGCTGCTACTCAATTCATGTGCTGAACGCCTGAATATTGAACAGTGGGGGGTTCTTTCCGAAGATACTTTCTACCAGACAGATGAACAGGCTACAGAAGCCATTACAGCCGTATACAGCACCTGGAGGGGTCAGTATTTCAACTGGTTCTACCTGAAAAACATGTTGTCCGATGACACTTATTGTGGAGGTGGGGGCCGTGGAGACAACAGCAACTTTGAAATGATCAACGAATACCGGTTCAGCACTGCCAGTACGGTGGTTAGCGGGGCTTTCAGCGGTTTGTACAGTATAATATACATGTCCAACCTGATCGTAGACCGTGTGAAACCTGATACAGATATTAAAGCCAGGGTAGTAGGCGAAGCCAAGACAGCACGTGCGTGGGCCATGACCGAGCTCATTTCACTCTGGGGACCAGTGCCTTTTGCCGATCATGTGCTTGGTGCCGATGAATACCAGTTGCCTAACGGGGATATTCCCACCATGTGGGCCTGGGTAGAACAGAACCTGACAGAAGCTGCAGCCGTTCTTCCCTCAAAAAGCGGGATAGACGGGCAGCTAGCCATTGGGGCCCGGCTGACCAAGGAAGCTGCACTGGCCTTTTTGGGAAAAGCTCAGATCTTCCAGGAAAAATATGCCGAAGCCGCTACCACCCTTAAATCGGTGATCAATTCCAACAAATATGATCTGGTAGCTGATTTTAGCCAATTGTTGCGCTCGGCAAACGATTTCGGACCTGAAAATATTTTTGAATCCAATGCCATAAACGATCCGGACAATGCCTGGAGTCAGGGAACGATGCTCTTTAGCCTGATGATCAACTGGCGTTCAGACCATCTTACAGGAATGCCGGAAGGGATCTGGAATACGGGATGGGGATTTTTTAATCCCACCAAATCGCTTTATGAGGCTTTTGTGGCAATGGAAGGCCCTGAAGGATACCGTCTTACCAATACCATGAAAACCCGTGAACAGATGGGGGGCGGATGGGCTTTCGACTGGGAAACATTTCAAATGGTCTATGTTCCAATTCAGATCACAACCCCTCTTTATGGCAATGAGGGATTCATGCAATGGAAACACCGTTTTCCTTCAGATGAGGTAGTTACCAATTCCTGGGGTTACTCCAGCTATAATAATTTTAGATGGATGCGTTATGCCGAGGTATTGTTGCTTGCCGCCGAAGCCTGCCTGTTGTCCGGAGACCAGGCTTCTGCCCTGAACTATATTAACAAGGTTCGCGCCAGAGCTCAACTGGAACCCCTTGGAAGCCTGACCCTGGAAGACATCAAGAAGGAAAAGCGGCTTGAACTGTGCTTTGAATGCACCCGTTACCAGGACCTGGTACGCTGGGGTGATGCGGCATCAGTTCTGGCGCAGCAGGGTAAGATAATTCCGGCCTTGCATAACGATGGAAAAGTAACTGTTGCCGTGACTAATACCGATTTTGGATTCAAGAGCGGGAAACACGAATTACTGCCTTTCCCCGAGCATGAAATGAATGTAAACAAAAACCTGGTGCAAAATCCCGGATGGTAACACAAATACCATTACATTCACGGAAAATTCAAAAAACGTATCTATGAATAAAAAAATCGTAACTCTGACACTGGCCTGCCTGTTGTGCCACTCTGTGCTGTTGGCACAACAGGCTCTTTTTTGGGGAGGCCCCCAAATAACCTCTCCACAGGTGAATCCGGATAATTCTGTGACTTTCCGTCTTCTGGCTCCCGATGCCAAAGAAGTAAAGCTTACGGGAGACTTTTTACCCCCGCAGGGATGGATACCCGGAAGCGAGCCCATGACCAGGGATGAAAAAGGAGTATGGTCCTATACCACAAAGCCTTTGGAATCGGATCTTTACGGGTATGCTTTACTGGTAGACGGCCTGCGTATGATGGATCCCAATAATGTGCACCAGATTAGGGATGTGGCTACTGTGACCAACATAGTGATCACGCCGGGGGGCCAGGGCGATCTGTATTCGGTACAGAATGTGCCTCACGGTACGGTGACACGTACCTGGTATGACAGTCCCTCCAACAAATATGTACAGAAAAGAAGGATAACCATTTATACACCCCCGGGGTATGAACAAGGTAAAAGGAAATATCCGGTTTTCTACCTGCTGCACGGCATGGGCGGGGACGAAGAAGCCTGGATCAACCTGGGGAGAACGTCACAGATTATGGACAACCTCATAGCAGCAGGAAAAGCAGAACCCATGATCGTGGTAATGACCAATGGGAATGTGGTCCAGGAAGCTGCCCCGGGTGAATCTTCCCTGGGATTGTACAAGCCCACCATGCAACTGGACGGTACCATGGACGGACAGTTTGAAGCTTCATTTACGGATGTGATCCGTTACGTGGAATCGAACTACCGGGCCATCCCCAAAAAAAATGCCCGGGCCATAGCCGGACTTTCCATGGGGGGATACCACACGTTGCATATTTCACGGTATTATCCCAATACGTTCGGGTATATAGGATTGTTTTCGGCAGCCATCATGCCTGATCAAAGCCGCGCGGACAGCCCCGTTTACCGGGATGTGGAAGGAACCCTGAAAAAACAGCATGAAAACGGCTACAGTCTTTACTGGATAGCCATAGGGAAGGATGATTTCCTGTATAAAGCCAATGTTGATTACCGTGCTTTACTTGACAAGATCGACATGCCGTACGTATACCGCGAAAGCCGGGGTGGTCATACCTGGACCAACTGGAGGGTGTACCTTTCTGAATTCGCTCCTTTGCTGTTTAAATAGCTAATTGTTTCCAAAATTTAAAAGAATGAAAAAATATTTGAGAGTATGTTTACTTGCAGCCTTATTACTGCCGTTGGCAGGTTGTGGAGACAGTAAACAGCCTACCGTATATATTGACGGTGTTCCGCAATTGAATCCCGACAACATAGAAGAGATTATTCAGGCCATGACCACCGATGAAAAAGTTTCCCTGCTCGTAGGAACGGGGATGGCCGGTTTTACAGGGGACAATCCCGTTGTTGGTGAAACCCGCAACCTGGTCCCCGGAGCAGCAGGAACTACCTGGCCCATTCCCCGTCTGGGGATCCCGGCCATAGTCCTTGCAGACGGTCCTGCAGGACTGCGCATCTCCCCCCTGCGTGAAGGAGATGAAAACACCTATTATTGCACAGCCTTTCCCATTGCCACCCAGCTGGCTTCTTCATGGGACCTTGAGTTGGTGGAACTGGTTGGCCAAAACATGGGTGCCGAGGTATTGGAATACGGATGCGACATTATCCTGG
Source organism: Bacteroidales bacterium UBA1374 (assembly GCA_002305545.1). GTDB lineage: Bacteria > Bacteroidota > Bacteroidia > Bacteroidales > UBA932 > DMER64. Next base: position 165,442 of record DBRG01000017.1, on the reverse strand, counting down.
GACCCGGGATGAATCTGCACCGGAATCCTTTATGCGGCAGAAATTTTGAGTACTATTCAGAAGATCCTTATGTATCTGGAAAAATGGCAGCTGCCATGATACGGGGGATCCAGTCCAACGGGGTAGGCACCTCGGTGAAACATTTTGCTGTAAACAACCAGGAAACCAACCGCATGGGCAATGATGCCCGTTTGGACACCAGGGCACTCCGGGAATTGTACCTCAAAGGATTTGAGATCGTTGTCAAAGAATCAAATCCCCGTACCATAATGTCTTCCTATAACAAGATCAACGGTACCTATGCCTCGCAAAGCCGGGATTTTTTAACTACAATTACCCGTGACGAATGGGGATTCCAGGGGACAGTCGTGAGTGACTGGTTCGGAGGTGTAGATGCCCCTGCCCAGATCCATGCAGGCAATGATCTGCTGATGCCTGGAAGGCCCAATCAGAAAGAAGACATCCTGAAAGCCCTTGAGGATAGCTCCCTGCAGGAAGAATTTGTAGATACGAGTGTCAGGCGCATATTGGAACTGATTGTCGTTTCTCCCCGTTTCAAGGGGTATCCTTACAGCAACAAACCGGATCTGGAAGCCCATGCTCAGGTTACCCGCCAGGCAGGAGCTGAAGGCATGGTCTTGCTGAAAAACTCAGAGTCCCTGCTTCCGTTGGCCGAAAATGTTCGTAAGGTAGCCGCTTTCGGGAACACCTCCTATGCTTTTATTGCAGGGGGGACCGGCAGTGGTGATGTAAACGAAGCGTATACGGTTTCTTTGGTGGAAGGACTGGAAAATGCCGGTTTTGAGCTGCATCAGGATCTGAAAAAAGAATACCTGGATTATCGCAGCAAAGAAATTGAAAAACGCGAAAAGACCCGTTCCCGGGATATGTTGAGTGCATTTATGCCTAAAAAGCCATTGGAAGAATACCTTCCTTCTGAAAAAATGATCCGGAGAATGGCTAGGGAAAATGATATTGCCTTCATTACCATAGGCCGTAATTCCGGAGAATTTTTGGACCGTCGTCTTGAAGATGATTTCCTGCTCACCCTGGCCGAAAAGGAAATGCTGGGCAAAGTGTCTGAAATCTTTCACCAGGAAGGGAAAAAAGTGGTCGTTATTCTGAACATAGGCGGTGTAATTGAGACCTCCCTTTGGAAAGATCTGCCCGATGCCATACTTCTGGCATGGCAGGGAGGACAGGAAGGCGGCAATGCCGTGGCCGATGTCCTTACCGGGAAAGTAAACCCGTCGGGCAAATTGACCATGACATTTCCCATTGCCTGGGAAGATCATCCCTCTTCGGCGAACTTCCCCACAGGTAACGAACCAAAAACCGGAGCTCCCCTTATGGCCATTATGCAAAACGGGACTCCTGAACCGGAAAGAGAACCCATAGCCAATGTTGATTATACGGAATACAAAGAGGGCATATTTGTCGGGTATCGTGCTTTTGAACACTACGGAACAGAAGTGTCCTATCCTTTCGGTTACGGACTTTCATACACAGCCTTCCAATACGGAGAGCCGGAAATTTCGGTCCGCCGGGGAATATACACGGTAAGTCTTGATGTTACCAACACAGGCAACCTGCCCGGAAAAGAAGCCGTACAGCTTTATGTGGCGGCTCCCGGGAAAGATATGATCAAACCGGAGAAAGAACTGAAAGCTTTTGCCAAAACAGGGTTGTTGGGACCCGGACAAACCGAACGGGTGGAAATGATTTTTACAACCTGTGATCTGGCCTCTTTTAACCAGGAACGTTCAGGTTGGGTAACCGAACCCGGTATTTATAAGATACGTTTGGGAGCTTCTTCTGCCGACATCCGGTCTGAAGCCTCAATTTCTGTAAAAAAGGAAATTTTCAAAGCCGTTAACAATGTATTAACCCCGCAGATCTGATTATTACCCAATAAACTGTTTTTATGATGGAAAACCACCTCGTACGGGGTGGTTTTTTCCTGTTAAATTGTAAATTTGGATTATGAAAATTAGAATCACTTTTGCAGCATTGTTGGCTTGTCTGCCAATGGTTGCACAGGAAAAAGCCATCATAGATCTGCATCCGCAGAAAGATACATGGCGCATAGAAAAAGAAATCTATGGACATTTTGCTGAGCACCTGGGAACATGTATTTACGGGGGCCTCTGGGTCGGCCCCGATTCCCCTATTCCAAACACACAGGGATACCGTAACGATGTGCTGGAAGCCCTGAAAAAACTGCAGATTCCGGTCCTGCGCTGGCCCGGAGGCTGTTTTGCCGATGAATACCACTGGCGAGACGGGATAGGCCCGCGGCAGTTGAGACCAAAAATGATCAATACGCACTGGGGCGGTACTGTAGAGGATAACAGCTTTGGCACGCATGAATTCCTTAACCTTTGTGAGTTGTTGGGGTGCGAGCCGTATGTGAGCGCAAACCTGGGCAGCGGAACAGTAGAGGAAATGGCCGACTGGGTGGAATATATGACATCCCCGGCCGACAGCCCCCTGGCCAACCTGCGCCGGGAAAATGGACGGGACAAACCCTGGAAAGTGAAATATTTTGGCGTGGGAAATGAAAGCTGGGGCTGCGGAGGAAATATGCGACCCGAGTTTTACGCCGATCAATACCGCAGATACGCTACATATTGCCGGAATTTCGGAGACAACCGCTTATTCAAAGTTGCCGTGGGGCCCAGTGATTTTGACGTCAACTGGACAGAGGTCATGATGGAAAGAGTAGGATGGCGGATGAACGGTCTGTCGGTTCATTTCTACACGGTTCATGACTGGAATGCCAAAGGTTCGGCCACACAGTTCACATCCGGTGATTATTACCGGACACTGGCAAAATGCCTGGATATTGACAATGTGATAAAGTCTCACAGTGCCATCATGGACCGGATTGATCCCGAAAAACAGATTGCGCTTATGGTAGACGAATGGGGAGCCTGGTGGGATGAAGAACCCGGAACTGTACGGGGGCATCTGTACCAGCAGAATACCATGCGCGATGCTTTTGTGGCAGCTCTTTCACTGATGGTTTTCCACCGCCATGCAGACCGGGTGAAAATGGCCAACATTGCCCAGCTGGCCAATGTGCTCCAGGCGATGGTTCTGACCAGAGACGACAAAATGGTCCTTACTCCCACCTATCATGTGTTTGAAATGTTCAAAGTGCATCAGGGCGCTTCTTTTATACCACTGGAAGTTAGTAGTTCGGATATCGTAACACGTGACAAGAGAGTTATTCAGTCGGTTTATGCTACAGCTTCTGTCAATGAAAAAGGCGTGATGCACATCTCTCTGGCCAACGTAAGACTGGACAAGTCGTGTGAGGTCACGATCAATCTGAACGGTCTACTATATAATAACTTATCCGGCAGAATACTTACGTGCGGACAAATTACGGGCTATAATGATTTTGATTGTCCATATACAGTCAAGCCGGAAACCTACTCAGCTATAAAAGCCGGAAACGATGTCCTGACACTGACTATGCCTGCTAAATCCTTAGTAACTCTGGAGCTGCGTCCTGACTTTAAATAATGGATTAGAAAGACCTTTTTTTGAAAAGAAATCCTTACTTTTGACACGTTTCGTTAAAAAACGCACAATTAATTACTCATAATCATTCTTATATGACAACAAAGAAAAAAAGCTATGCCCTGCCAATCATCATGATGATTGTACTGTTCGGGATGATCTCATTTGTGACCAATCTGGCAGCACCCATGGGTCAGGTATTGAAAGAACAATTCGGAGTATCCAATTTCCAGGGGTTGCTGGGTAATGCAGCCAATTTCATTGCCTATGCCGTGATGGGAATACCCGGCGGTATGATGCTACAGCGCATAGGGTACAAAAAAACGGCACTCATTGCCATAGCCATTGGTTTCCTGGGTGTTCTCATTCAGTTTCTCTCGGGTCATTCACCCGAAAGCGCAGCATTCAGCATATACCTGCTGGGAGCATTTGTGGCCGGTTTCTCCATGTGCCTGCTCAATACGGTTGTGAATCCAATGCTCAACACACTGGGCGGCGGCGGAAATAAAGGCAACCAGCTCATCCAGGTCGGAGGCTCTTTCAATTCCCTTATGGCAACGCTGACACCTGCCCTGGTGGGTATTCTGATTGGTGAGGCAGCCAAAGCCAACATCAAGGATGTGTTCCCCGTATTATATATTGCCATGGGTGTATTTGCCCTTGTATTTGTCGTACTATTGGCAGTGAAGATTCCGGAACCCCATGTGGCCGAAAGCAAGGAGCCCCTGGGTAAACTGATGGCAGGAGCCCTGAAATACAGGCATTTCATTTTGGGTGCCATAGCCATTTTCGTGTACGTGGGTGTAGAAGTAGGAACACCGGGCATCATGATCTACTGGCTCTCCGACACCCCGGAAGTCGGGAAAACCATTGCCGGTTTCGTGGCAGGAACTTATTGGTTCCTGATGCTGATAGGCCGTCTGATTGGGGCATCGGTAGGCAATAAGGTTTCCAGCAAAGCCATGCTCAGCTCCACTTCACTGGTAGGACTTGTCCTTATCCTTCTGACCATATTCTCCTCTACTTCCACCATGGTGACATTACCGGTGCTGCAACGTTCAGCCATTGGCGGTCTTTCCTTCGGGATGGCCGATGTGCCCATCAACGCCATGTATATTGTACTGGTGGGTCTGTGTACTTCCATCATGTGGGGCAGCATCTTCAACCTGGCTGTCGAAGGGCTGGGCAAATATACGGCTGCCGCTTCGGGCCTTTTCATGGTATTGGTTTGTGGCGGAGGCATCCTTCCTGCTTTCCAGGGATTTGTTGCTGACAAGGCGGGTTTTATAACCAGTTACTGGGTGGTCGCCCTTGGCCTGGCCTATATGCTGTTCTATGCCCTTGCAGGATCAAAGATTGTTCATAAAGAAATCCAAAAACAATAAATCATGGTAAAACCTTACGTAATCGGCATTGACATTGGAGGTCAGAGCACAAAACTGGGCGTTGTGGATGCCCGCGGAAATATCATTATCCAGGATACTTTCGATACCCGTGATATCACTACCCTGAAAGACTACATGGATGAACTGGAAAAGAGCCTTACCCGCATGATTGCCGCACCTGAGATCGGCGGTAAGGAAAAGATCAAGGGCATCGGCATAGGGGCGCCTAATGGAAATTATTATAAAGGAACTATCGAAGCAGCCCCCAACCTGAAATGGGCAAAAGACAAACAGGGCAACCCCAAAGTGGTACACTTGAAGAAAAATGTGGAAGAGGCCATGGGTATATCTGCCGTTGTGACCAACGACGCTAATGCGGCAGCCCAGGGAGAAATGATCTATGGGGCAGCCAAAGGCATGAAGAATTTCATTGAAATAACCCTGGGAACGGGGGTGGGCAGCGGCATTGTGATCGACGGCAAGGTGGTATACGGACACGATGGCTTTGCAGGCGAGCTGGGGCATACCACATCCATCCGCCGTACAGGCCGTATGTGCAATTGCGGCAAGATTGGTTGCCTGGAATCATATGCTTCGGCCATAGGTGTTGCCAGGACAGCCCGGGAACTGCTGGAAATGGATCCCAAGCGTCCCAGCACCCTCAGGAATATGCCCGCAGATGATATTACTTCCAGGGATGTTGCCGAGGCTGCCGCCAAAGGAGACGCTTTGTCCATTGAAGTATTCAATTACACCGGAAGGATCCTGGGAGAAGCCTTTGCCGATTTCGTTGCCTTCAGCGCTCCGGAAGCCATAGTGCTATTCGGAGGGCTTGCACAAGCCGGAGATCTGATTTTCAAACCCACCATTGATGCCATGGAAGACAACCTGCTGTCTATCTGGAAGGGGAAGGTGAAAGTAATTCCTTCCCAGTTGCCCGGATCCGAGGCAGCCATTCTGGGCTCGGCCGCGCTGGCCTGGGAATTATAAAGGACTGCGGTATGGAGATTAATATCATAAAACAGCAGTTCAAAGACAAATTCGGGTGCCAGGATTCAAGGGTGTATGCCTCCCCCGGGAGGATCAACCTGATTGGGGAACATACCGATTACAACGGCAGCTTTGTTTTTCCCGGAGCCATTGATAAGGGCATGGTAGCGGTGATTCTCGCCAACGGTACAAAAAAAGTACGTGCCTGGTCCGTGGATCTGCAGGATTATGCCGAGTTCACCATGGATGAAACTGATCTTCCGGCCGCTTCCTGGGCCCGGTATATCTTTGGGGTATGCCGTGAGATCATTAAACGGGGTGGGAACCCGGGTGGATTTGATACCGCTTTTGCCGGAGACGTTCCCCTGGGAGCCGGCATGTCCTCGTCGGCCGCGCTGGAAAGCACGTATGCCTATGCTCTGAATGACATGTTTTCCCTGGGAATTGACAAGATGGAACTGGCACACATCGGGCAGGCTACCGAACACAATTATGTAGGGGTTAAGTGCGGCATAATGGACCAGTTCATTTCGCTTTTTGGGAAAAAAGGGAATCTCATCCGCCTGGATACCCGGAGTATGGAATACAAGTATTTTCCTTTTCATCCCCAGGGTTACCGGCTGGTGTTGCTCGACACAGTAGTCAAGCATGAACTGGCTTCCTCGGCATACAACAAACGCCGCGAATCTTGTGAAAACGCGGCCAGGGTTGTACGTGAGAACGGAAATCCCGGGGTGGAATTCCTTCGCGATGTTACCATGGATATGCTGAATCAGGTAAAAGACAAACTCTCAGAAGAAGATTTTATGCGGGCCCAATACGTGGTGCAGGAAACTGAGCGTGTGCTTACCGTGAGTGATGCCCTGGAACGGGACGATTATGAGACGGTAGGCCGCATGATGTATCTGACCCATGATGGCATGAGCCGCCTGTATGAGGTAAGTTGTGACGAACTCGACTTTCTGAACCAGATTGCCAGGGAATGCGGAGTAACCGGTTCCCGGGTGATGGGAGGAGGTTTTGGCGGATGCACCATCAATCTTGTGAAAGATCATTTATATGAAGGATTTCTGGCTCAGGCAATAGAACAGTTTGCCCGTAAATTCGGTCATCAGCCCAAAGTGTATGATGTGGTGATCAGTGACGGGGCACGCAGGATCTCCTAAGCCGGGATTTCCGGGCTGTCAATGTCCAGGAAGACATGGGCGTTGCCAACCAGCTCCAGGAAGCGGAAGAAGTCTGTTTTTGAGATGACGGCTGTATACCGGTTGTCATTGGGATGAAAACTGATTTCTTCCGCTTCTTTCAGTTTGTTGTCCAGAAAAAGGACTACATGATTTTCCGTGTCGTTCAGCAATCCGAAAGGGGAAACCGAACCGGGTTCCACTCCCAGGTAGCGCATCATCCGCTGAGGTGATGCGAAAGTGAGTTTGCCCTGCCGGAGCATCTTTTCTATTCGGTGGATGGGTAAATCCCTTTTCCAGTCAAAAACCACCAGGTAATGACGGTTCCCCTTGTGATTTCTGAAGAAGAGATTTTTACAGTGCTGGGCCTCAATGTCTTTCCAGTAAGCCATGGCATCTGCCGCCGTGGGCAGGGGCGGATGAGTATATAAACGGTACGCAATGTTCCAGTCTTCCAGCTGTTTCAGAACTTTGTCCTTACGGTTTTCCATGATACAAAAATACTTATATTTGCCCAATGATCATAAGAAAAGCCACCTTAACAGATGCCGGGGTCCTGGCAACGAACCAGGTACACATGGCGCTTGAATCGGAAAACATCATGTTGGATTACCAGACGGTTTTCCAGGGAACCTGCGCTTACCTGGAAGATGAAAACCGTGGGACTGCTTACATAGCAGAAGTCAACGGAGAGATAGCCGCCTCGTTGCTCGTCACAAGGGAATGGAGTGACTGGCGCAACGCCTGGATTTGGTGGATACAGAGCGTATACACTGTTCCCAAATTTCGCAGGATGGGTATCTACAAGGCGCTCTACAAACATTTGCAGGAACTGGTCAAACAATCTGAAGATGTGATCGGAATTCGCCTGTATGTGGCCAGGAACAATCCCCGGGCGATAGAAACATACCGCAAGCTGGGCATGACCGACGAGCATTACACCACCTTTGAGTGGCTCAGGGATCCGGACACGTTCAAACCCGCTGAATGAAACATTTTGCTTTTTTTTTCTTACTGCTTTTGATCATCTATGGCCTGGGTAACTTTTATGTGCTTTACCGGGGTTATCAATGGTCACCGTTTCACGGACCCTGTCTGAAATGGGTCTTCATTATCTGGGGTGCCCTGATGATGCTCTCCTTGCCCCTGATGAATATGGTAACCCTTCCCTGGCCCGGAGTACATGCTTTTTGGATGAGGCTTTCCTACACCTGGATGGTTCTTTTGCTCTATGCGCTGATGCTGGTAGTGCTTGTTGACCTGACGGGGATGGTGCTCCGTCTATTCAGGACGGGGATCGTGTTACCCATGGCAGGCCGTGCCGTTTTATGGTTTTCCGTTCTGGCTCTTTTGCTGGGTTTGTTGCTGGCCGGGAATTTCAGGTACAGGCATTTTACACGGAAGGAAGTTCATTTTGGATTGTCCGGATCTGTCAAGATGGTGGCCATCAGCGATCTGCACCTGGGCTTGCTGGTGGATTCAGCACGGTTGGAGCAATTCGTCGGGGCCATCAACAAGGAAAAACCGGATGTGATCCTGGTAGTGGGGGACTTGATTGACCGCTCCCTGGAGCAGGTGAAGGCACAGAACATGGGATCACTGCTGCAGCAGCTGGAAGCGCCCATGGGAATCTATGCGGTGCCCGGGAACCATGAATTTTACGCACACGAGGATGAGGCGCTCCAATGGATCGCTGGACAGGGGATCGTGGTCTTGCGGGATTCGGTTGTCCGGATCCCCGGTGTGGCATACATCCTGGGCAGGGAAGACCATTCGGTGGCCGGAAGGAAAACACTCCGCCAGGTGTGGGAAGCCTCGGCTTATGCCTCCCGGGAAAGGGATTTACCCCTGCTTGTCCTGGACCACCAGCCTTTGGGGAGTGCCGAGGCTGTTGACTTTGGTACAGATTTCCAACTCTCCGGCCACACGCACGGTGGTCAACTGTGGCCTGTTTCTCTCCTGGTCCGGCAGGTGAACGATCTTTTTTATGGAGAGTATACCCGGGGAACGACCCGGTTTTACGTCACATCGGGGCTGGGCATCTGGGGCCCGCCATTCCGCATAGGGGTACCACGCAGTGAATATGTGGTGATCCGGTAACATGGGAAGACCGGGTTGTTTACCGGAAAAGAGGGACTATCCCTATGGAAAGCGTGTAATTGATGCCGGGCATGGGCCTGGCAAGGACCGTTTCATAGGCTTCGTTGAAGAGGTTCCTAACGATCGCCTTCACATGCAGGACAGCACGGTTTAGCCGGATACTTTTTTCCAGCGCAATGTCATTCATGAAATAGGGGCCCAGCACCCCCAGCTGTGTTCGGGTCTGGTTGCTCGATGTAGTATAACGTTCACTGTAATAGGTCCAGTCGTAGCTAAAGGTCCACTCTTTCCAGCTGACCCTCCCTGTAAAGGCGGCAGAAAACTCCGGAATATAGACCAGTTGTTTTCCGATGGCTTCGTCTGCCCAGCTAACGGGATCCCCCAGGTTCAAAGACCTGGTCCAGGAGAAATTGCCGTTTCCTCCAATTTTCCAGTCATGGCCCGGTATTATTTCCAGGGAACCCCTGCATTCGATCCCGTAACTTTTCACCTGTTTAACATTCACGGGAGACCAGAATCCCTTGAATGTCGGCAACCAGGCAATCCAGTTGCTGATACGGGAGTAAAAACCGGTGACGTTCCCGCTCCAACGGAACAGTCTGCCCAGGTGCTGTGCAGACAACCCTCCGTCAAAACTTATGCCTTCTTCCGGCTTGAGCAGGGGATTGCCGCCCGGCATGAAATACAGGTCATTGAGCGTGGGATAGCGATAGTTCCTTGTGGCCGATGCCTTGAGTGTCACCTGTCCCTTGCGAGATACCAGGAATTCTGCAAAAAAAGAAGGAATGGGCGGTGTCAGTTCTTTTCCGTACAGGTCTTCCCGCAGGCTGACAGACAGGCCGAGCCTTTCTGTAGGACGGTATCTGGCATCCACATAAGCTGACATTTCCAGGCGCGCCTGCTGGTAACCCAGCAGAGACTGCTCTCCTTCCACCGAGATCACGGCCTTGTCTGTGCTTGTCACAAAATGCTGGTTCAATGAAATGTCAGCCGAGAACATCCATTTCTTCAGATACCATTCTCCTTCTACGTCAGCGGACAGGGAATGCACATTACTCTGTGAATGCACCATGATGGCCCGTTCCCCGTTGCCAAGGTCACGGTCGTATTGATAAAGCATGTCGGTATAGGTGTAGCCGGTATGCACTTCCAGCTTGCTGTTGCCCGATATCTTGCGCCATCCGGCAGTTGCCCTGAAGGTGTTGTCCTTCTGGTTGTTCGCCACACCTGCGTTTTCCTTGTAATCTACATTCAGCAGGGGAATGCCGCGATCCGTGCGGGCATACCAGGCCGATATGTTCCATGTTCCGTTGCTCCGGCCGGTAAGGTAAAAGTCCTGCAAAACATGAAAATCCATGAAAGACCCGTTTTTATTGCGCTCAACGGGATATTCGTACCCGCTCACATTGCCCTGGTCATCGTAAAAGAAATGTTTTTTTCTATAGTTTATGTATTTGTAATCATTTCTGGAAGATGCAACATAGAGTCGGGTCGAGGCGCTCCATGTTGGTTTTTTGACGGTGAAGCGCAGGAACTCATCAAAAGTCAGGAAGCTCCCTGCTCCCTGGATGAAACTGAGTGAAATCCCATCCTGTTGCGGGATGGCGCTGGAAAGGGCTATCGCTCCGCCCAGTCCGCCCGAGGACAATGTCACTGATCCGGGCCCGTGATAAAGATCGGCCTTATCGACGAAATAGGAGGGAATGGTTGAAAAATCCACCATGCCCAGCATGGGTGAGTTGATTTTCATTCCATTCCAGGTGACCTGGGTATGGGATGGGGAGGCACCTCTGAAAGATGCGGTGGACAGCGTGGCCCGCCCGTAGTGCTTAATGAACAGCGTACTGGTCCGGGTCAGCACCTGTGCCAGGGACCCGGTGATGTCACTGCGCAGCTCCAGTGAATCAAGGGAGGTCTTTTGCACTCCCATGTCCCTGAGCCTTGCCCGGGCTGTTATGCGGATGGAATCCAGTTGACGTACTTCAGCCGAATCCTGTGCGTGGACAGAAATACCGGATAACAGCACCATGACAACCGGGATCAGAAACCTGGTCATTTGATTAGATTATAATCACTGATAGAGCAGATCTCGGTTGAAATTTCTCCCAGCCATCCTGATTTCCCCTGCACCCCGGTCTGCACTTTTACAAAATCTATGAAATCCATTTCAACCGGTTCTCCCTTAGGGGTGACGGCATCTGCTATGCGGAACAAATCCTGCTCGTTGTTGTCTGCATAGCCCCAGTCGTACGCAGGGCTGATCCATGAACCGGTTGGGGAAAGGTAATTGCGTGATTCAAGACGTGTGCCCGTAAGGGTGTAATAATCCCTGTCAATCCACAGCGGATAGTAACTGTCCTGGCTGTGGAACGATCCCAGGTAATCTATGGTTCCTGTACTACCCTCATTGTCTGTCCAGTATACGGGTCGTCCAGTTTCCCTTTGACGGAAATATGTTACTGCATAGCTCCGGGTAGTGCGGTTATTGCTGTGTTCGCTTCCCCTGAGCTCATACCAGGTATCATCCGGCAGGCCGTTTCCGTTGCTGTCCTGCATGACCCAGACGATACCGGGTTCAGAGGAATTCTCGTGTGTGTTTCCCGTTATCTGCAGGTTGTACCCGCCATCATTCACTATACTGTGATCGAAACCCGCGACCAGGTATCCCCCAAAAGCCCCAAGGGACACGAACAAGCCTTGTTGCAACCGTTTTTCTGCATAATGTATTGCTTTTTCCGGGGTGTTCTCTCCCGAAAATCCTCCCGTCTCCAGCTCGTTGATGAATTGTCCAGGAGCCGGGGTGTATTCCAGGACCGCACTCCAGTGGGCATTGCTTCCCTGATTTGAAGGACGGTAATACTTTCCCGAGGGCAGGGGCGGATCATCCGTAGCGCCGGTATCACCACTTCCGGGCAAGGTATCCACCACATTGACCCTGAACAGGATTTCATCCGCTCCGTCTTCATTGACAGCACTGAAAAACACATCATAATTTCCCTCACGGGATGATGTGAAGGTATAGATGCTGTCCCGGCTCACTTCCACCTGGTCGACTTTCCACAGGTAAGTTGCGTTCTTTCCGTTATCAACAATAGGCCTTAGTGTCAACCCGGTAGCTGTAAGAACGGAGTAACCGTTTTCGGGCACTGCCAGATAGATATGCGGGGGAGCTTTCCTGATGACATTTATCTTTACTTGTTTGCTTACGGTTGTGTCCGGTCTTGTCACCTTAAAGGTCAGGAAGTAAGTTCCGGGTTCCTGTGCACTGAAAGTAAAATATTTATCTGTTCCGACAATTATGCCGTCCAGTTCCCATGTGTAGGACGCACCGGTATCATAACTGATCTGCGGCACGATAGCCAGGGTTTGTCCTGTTTTCACCGTGTATTGACCGTCCGGGACATCAAACGTTATGAGTGGTGCTGGCTCGTTGTATAATTCCCTCCCCATGTTGCACCCGGCGAAGAGAAAAAGGCAGATGGCCGTAATCAGGATATGATGTGTGTTGGTTTTCATTTAAAGCAAAAAAATCCGGGATTTATTCCCGTGGTCAGGGTATCCACGGGATCTCCCCGGGGAGTGAAACGGAACACCTTGCCCTGCTGTACATAGTCCATTGCATCGGCAATGTAAATATGGGATGTTACCGGGTCAACGGCCAGGCCATAATAGGGCCTGTCATCCAGTACTATGAATGGTGTATTGTCTGTAGTAGCCTGGTTTGTGGCCATACGCCACAGGCTTTTATTCAGGTAATACAGCGTGTCGGAGGATGCGTTGAGGGCCAGATAAGAACGGGCTCCGTCTGCCTGGAGGGGAAAGGTTTTTTCAATCTTTCTGCTGCGCGCATCTATGCGGTAAAGATTCCCGGCTGCAGCACACCAGATTTTTCCGTTCCTATCCAGCACCAGGTCAGTCGGCTGGTAACCCACCTCCAGCGAATCTGTTATCCGGTCTGTAGCGGTATCGATGACCAGTATTTTATTATCATAAGACCAGCAGGTTACAAATAGAAAATTCTCCCATTGGACCATTTTTTCCGTGGAACGGTGCCCGGGGGTGGGAATATGACCCGATACACGGTAAGCCTGAAGATCAACCAGGGTAATTTTTTCCTGGTAGAGGTCTGTTACATAGGCTTTTCTGTCATCAATACAATGAATGTACCTGGGCGATATCAACCCGGTGATACTTCCTTTGAGCCGGAAAGTGTCAGGGTCAATGACAAATATCACTCCCGAGTTGTTCACCACTATGTACCCGTTACCTCCATGGATCGACATGGATTGGGCTACATCCCCCAGGTTTATGCCATTGGCCCGGATGAACACTTCGTTCTCAGTCTTTCCCGAACCGGGAATGTAATAGGTGAGCGAGGCATTGGCATACATGAAATTACCCTCGTTTATGATAAACAACCCTTCTCCCGCGGGACCGGTCAGAAAAGTCTCTGTCTGCGATGGCCCGTATTTCATGCAAGAGGCAACCGGCAGCAACAAGAGAAACAGTCCCGCAGTGATCAGGAGGTTAAATCTTTTCATATAAGGAGCGAATATTCACTGAAGATGATATTGTCCATACAAAAGTACGCAGGAGTGTTCATGCCCCAGGGACCGGAATCGGAACTCTCCATGGTGAAGGTCAGCTTATGGATGTGACCCAGGGAGGAAAGGTCCACTTTTTTCCAGGAGGTGATAATCCCATCTCCTGCAGGTGTCCTGAAATCGGCCAGGTAACAATCCACCGTTCCTTTTACCTGCCCGTCTTTTCCGTGCCCTGTAAAGGTGAGTTTCAGCCAATCCTGGTCCTGGTAGGAGAAAACTTTGCAGAACATGTCTCCATGCAGCATGGAAAGTGCTGTGTAACTGCTGTTTGCAACGAACAGTGAGTGTATGACCATTTCTTTTTCCGGGTCATTAAAAGAAATCTCCGAATCAGTGCCTATATATACCAGGGCAAAAGTTTCTGAATTGCCATGTCCCCCCTTGCCGGTCAGTGTATCTTTATAATAAACACTGCACTGGTTTTGATACCCTGCCGTTTCCATATCGTTCCACCGGGAGGGAACAATCCCGTTCCAGGTGGTATACGCATATCCCTCATATTCATATGATGCGAAGTCATAACCAAAACGCAATCCCGTAAGGGCGTGCGTATAAGGCATGAAAGACTGGTCATAGAGGTTATCTCCGTATGGGGATACGGCCAGCGATGCAGCAGGAGCATCTTCAAATGTTATGACGTAAGGAGCCGGCTCTCCCGGAATACACGGCTGGCAGCCTGACAAAAGTCCTGTCAGGCACAATGCACATAAAAAAGACAAATGTTTCATGTTCTGGAAAATTAGTTAGTTCTCCGCTAATAGTACAACGGCAGGTCTTCTGACTTATCCCTTTATCTGGCGCCTTCCCGAACCGTTAGGTCAGTGGCAAGATTGACAGATTCTTTGGAACTTTTGTTCCTGGGACTCACAGCAGCGGGAACTGTTGCCGAGTTTCACGGCATTCCCTTTTAATCCTTTGAACCGTTTTCAGGTCCGTTGGAACCGATGCTGTGCAAATATAGAAGGTTTGGGGGAATATTGTACTAATTTGGTAAAGAAAAAAAGAGTGACTATGAAAAAAATCATTAGTGTATTGATCCTTATTATATTATGTTCGCTGGTCTCGTTCAGGGCCGAAGCACGCGGAAAATATGTGGCAGATTCCATGGAAAGTCAGATATTGGGAGAAGTACGTCACTTTGCGGTGTATCTTCCGGAAAGCTATGACAATGATAACGGAAAGGAGTATCCGGTCCTTTATTTGTTGCATGGAGGAGGAGGATCCTGGGTTGACTGGGGCCGCGTAGGAAACATGGTCCGTATCGCTGACCAGTTGATGGCAGCCGGAGAGTCCCGTCAGATGATCATTGTCATGCCCGATGCCGGTACCACTTTAATGACTTATTTCAACGGGGGAACCTGGAATTTTGAGGATCATTTTTTTAAGGAATTCATGCCTGTGGTGGAAAACCGCTACAGGATCCGTGCAGAAAAAGGGTCACGTGCCATTGCCGGATTGTCCATGGGAGGTCAGGGCTCTGTCATATACGGATGCCACAGGCCGGATCTTTTCTCGGTTGTTTATGCCATGAGCGCCTACCTGTATAGAATGGAACTTGCCATGTTCAGGGAGGATAATCCGGTAAACAGGGAGATCCAGCAAAGTGTAGAGGATCATAATGCAGTGAAATACATTGAAGGGCTCTCCCCGGATGAGATTTCCCCATTACGTTCTGTGACCTGGGTCATCGATTGTGGTGACGATGACTTCACTTATGCTGCCAACGTTGAATTTTCCCTTGCCATGAAAGAGAAGGGCATACCTTTGCAGGTTAGGATATTCGACGGGGCACATTCCTGGGAATACTGGCAGGCAGCCCTCCGAAGGGCACTTCCCTACATCTCGGCAATCCTGTAAATAAGAGGAGTTGCTTCAACAGGCGGGAAGATGTCGAACCCATCTTCAAGCTCCAGGTTCCATCCGGGAGCCTTGTAAGGGACGAAAGCGGTAGACCAGTCTGTAGAGATCAGGCATCCGCCTTCTGTTACCTCCAATATTCCAAAATCTCCGGTAATCCGGATATTGGGATACAATGTCCCCAGTTGGCCCAGAGACTGTACATTGACAGGGGTGAATCCCATGTTGAATTGCCTTAAGGGAATGGCCAGGACGGTATCCCGGGTAAAAGTATGGATAAAGGCATCCCGTATACGAATTTTTTCCTGCTCCTTTTCGTTTTCTTCCGTCACTATGGTGTCGTATCCGTATTGTTTTAGCATAATTGAATCAGGAACAGGGGGTGCTTCCCCATAGGTAAGCAGTGCTTTTTCCAACATGTCGGGAAGGGATGTGTCTTTTTTCAGCTCACTCCGCCAGGAAATTTCAAAACGGTCCAGTAAATAGCCGTATGCCAGCCCCGAATGGTAAGCAAAGGCATATACGAACGACTCGTTGTTCCAGTGACGCTTGCGGCTCTCCAGGACTTGTTCCGCCATACTAGCTGCATCACGGCAGCAAAGCTTGTAGGCAGTATACTCTGGAAGGCCTTCCAGGATGATAAAAGCATCTTCATTCACCCGTGCTTCTGCAGGAAACTCCGACAGGCGGTTGTTTCTGAAATGCAAAGCATGGCGAATGGATTCAGCAGCAGACGCTGGATTTTCTTCCCTGATGGCCTCATCCAGGGCGTTCCATTCCATCTTAAGCCATATCCGGGCTGCAGTGTTCTCCATGTGCTCACACAGGCCAGGTTCGGGATCCAGCCCCAGTTCAGGCTGGCGGTAATGAAATGTTTCGTGAACCAACAGTACATTCCTTTCAAATTCACTTTCAGGAAGAGGCCAGGTTGCCATGACCCATTTCATCCCTCCCAGTTCGGCGACTGAATTGGCCGGGTTCATTTGTTCCGGAAATGTGCCTGTCCATATACCGTCAAGGGATTGCAGCAGCCCCTGTTCGTCCTTCCTGTCGGCATAGATGACTTTTGTTTCCGGATTCACTAAGAAAGTTGGCGCGTACAATGCAGAGCCCCAAAGAGCTCCTCCATCTTTTTCCAGAACGTACTCCAGCGACTTGAAAGCAGAAAGTGCTGCGGCTGTTTCCTTTGGTGTTCTCTTGCAGGAACCTGCCGGGAACAGGCACAACAGTATGGCGATTAGTATAAAACGATTCATACACTGACTAATTAATAATCACAAAACTATAAAATAATAGTATATTTGCGCCTCAAATTCAAAACATGGAATCAACCCGCCAAAGAATCGTCCGTTCTGTCAGGGCTGCTGCCCCGGGTGCCTTGAAGACTGCATGGTGGCTGGTGAAGATCATGTTCCTGGTTTCATTTGTCATAACCCTGTTGAAGTACCTGGGTGTGATTTCATGGTTGTCAGGACTCCTGACACCCTTTTTCTCGAACTTCGGATTGCCCGGTGAAGCTGCCCTGGCTTATGTGTCGGGTTATTTTGTGAATTGCTACTCGGCCATAGCCGTAATGACCTCACTCAACCTGGATGCCAGGGCCATAACGATCCTTGCCGTGATGGTGCTGTGTGCACACAACCTCCCCATGGAAACAGCGGTACAGAAGAAGACCGGAACCTCGGCCATTCGCATGATCTTTGTCAGGACATCAAGTTCGCTGCTCCTGGGATGGTTATTGCATAAGGTGATTCCGGGGGAAAGCGTTGCCTATGTTGCCCCCCTGGCAGACACGGAGCAGATGGCTTTCTGGCCCCTCATGGGGGACTGGATCCTGGATACGCTAAAAATTGCCATACCCATGGTGTGTCTGGTGTTCCTGCTTACCATCATACAGCGGTTGTTGTCTGAATTTGGGGTGATTCGTTATATAGCCAAATTCCTCAGACCGGTGATGCTGTTTTTCGGATTGCCGGCAAAAACAGCGTTTTTATGGATCGTTGCCAATACCCTGGGACTTGCCTACGGCGCTGCCGTTATGATAGATGAAGTGAAGGAAGGAAAGATAGCAGAAGGGGACGTGGACCTGCTGAACCATCACATAAGTGTTTCCCATAGCAATGTGGAAGACCTGCTCCTGTTTACGGCCATAGGAGGTATGCTTCCCTGGATGCTGCTCTCGCGATGGGTCATGTCCCTGTTTCTTGTATGGGAAAGAAGACTGGAACGGCTGATAAAAAAAGTCGGGGCGAAATGACTCGAACATTCGACCCCTTGCACCCCATGCAGTTTTTTGTTCGTTTTTCCTCCTTTGCATAACTTTCCAAAACTTTATAAACCTCTGGTAAATAGTATAATAAGCATTTAACATCATTTTTTACCATTTGTTTATATTGTTAATAATTTATAATTTTGTTTTCCCTTTGTTTTCCCAAAAATTGGGATTTATGGAAAACTTAATTGTAAGTTATCATGAAAACATCAGGCATTTCTCCAATTTTCACAAGGCAGGTTGAAGGGGTCTTTATTAGCGCCACGCTGGACACTCGCCACAAAAGGGATGAATTGTTGCCGGTATCGGTACGCGTTATATATCAGCGAAAAACATGGTATTATCGCACAGGGATAAGGCTCACCCCTGAGGGTTATGAAAGGGTTGTCCAGGCAAAGGGCGTAAGAGGCGAATTCTCGGCCATTAAGTCGCAAGTGGAAAAAGTTTTTGATAAGGTGGTAAACGAAGTAATCACACTGCATGAGCAGAGTTTGTTTTCCCTTGAGGCGTTAAGGTCAATTTTGAGCAAAAGGGGCACGTCGAACAACGTCACCCTGCTGGACTACTGGCTAAGCTATGCGCAGACCAAAAAAACAACGCAAACCAAAAATCAGTTTTCAAGCGCCGCGTCGAGTTTTTATAAGTCTTTGGGGTGCGAAGTTCGCAGGATTGAGGAAGGTGGTTCAAAGAGCCGCAGAACAACCATTACGGGGCGCAAGACAAGTATCACACCAAAGGACGTCACGGTTGACATGATTCAAAGCTGGATTTTGTATATGGAACGCAAGGGAAACTCACTGGCCACCCAGTCTTTTTACCTGAGGGCCTTCCGGGGAGTTCTGCGAGAACTTCACAGGAACCGGCTGATCCGTTCCGTTCCCAAGTTCAAGATCCCAGAGGGGGAGCGCAGGCAACACGATTTTCTTGTTGTGGCGGATATAATAAAAGTAAGGGATTATGAGGGGCCTCAGAAGGAATGGGCTGATTGGTGGCTGATCCTTTACATGTGTAACGGTTCCAATCTAAGAGATTTGGCTACCCTGACTTATGATAAGCACTATTTTCTTGATGATGAATTGAGCTATGTCAGAGAAAAGACCAGGCACAAAAAGCCCGTCCGAGTATGTATCCCGGTTATCCCGGAGCTGGCCGCTATGCTCAAGAAATACGGAACGGAGCCTACGATGGGCGGGCGTGTTTTCCCGCAAATACTTTTGGATGCACATACAGAGGCAGCCATCACCAATAGGGTGCATGACTTCAATAAGGCTATTAGAGCGGGAATGATTGAGGTGTGCCGGGATCTTAACATCAGACCGGCATCACCCTCAACATCACGCAATAGTTACATCACCACTTTAACCTGGCACATGGTGTCAGATGCCTTTATTGATGGCATGGTGGGTCACAGCAATGGAAAAAACATTCTTAGAGGGTATCAGGGAATGGCATCACCACGTAAGCGAAAGGAAATCAACGGTAAATTATTTATTGATCCAGAATCATATTAAACATGGGAGGGTTGCAAGATGAAAAGATCAAAACAGTCAACAGAACAGTCAACGGAACAATCAAAAGCTAATGTAGTCAACACTTTCATTGTGTCGGAGAATACCGATACTAAGGAGGTTGTAAAGCACGATATCATTAAGATAATTGTGGATAAGAAAGATGATGACAATACAAAAAAGGTAAGACAGCTTTTTGTGAAGATGGGCTTGTTGAAAGATGAATTTGGAATGGTTGATTTTGATGACAAACTGAATGCGGATTTCAAACAATGGAAAAACGAAACAGACGGAACTTCGCTTGATGTTTTCATTGATTTTGAGTTGGCCCGAATAGATGAAGGGCGTGAAAGGATAATAAAAATGACAAAAGAAATCTCGTCTTTTAATCAGGACACATCTTTAGGGCGTTGGGATTATTTAAAATCGAGTACCGGCCTTGTCGCAATGGATGAATATAAAAAGTTTCTCCATGCCACTAAGAGCGGTGCAGCATGGGTCGGGATCGGCAAATATGTACCTGATGACGTGGAGAAATTATTTGACTTTCTGGCAAAATACGGGGTGTTTGAAACGTTAAGCAGGGCAAAATTTTATAAGGGCTTTACAGAATATCAGGATGGTCAGGTTTTGAAAATTGCCAAAGGGAAGTCCAATGTCTTTATGAACATAATAAACTTCACGAAAGAAAAACTTTTTGATTCCCATGCCGAGCTGAAGCCGTTTTTGGACTCCTTTGGGGGAAGTGTTACATATGAAAAATATTGCAAAAAGAGGACCGACAGGATAACTTCGCACATAGCAGAATCGATCGAAAAAAACCTGAAAAATCAAGCATTAACGTAAGACCCCTAAAATCCCCGATATTGCCCCAATTGGGTAATTTTTTATAGCATTATTATTGCTCTGATTGATAAACAATTGGCGCATTTTTTTTGATTGTTTTTTTTCTTTCTCCCCCCCCCGATTTTACCCTTGCGGCCACTATATAGAGCCTGTTACTTTGCGAGTAGTTAAATAATACAAAAAAGTAATGGGACACATTAAAAATGAAAAACGGGTTTTAAGGGGGATTCCGGCCCTGAGCGAATACCTGGGATGCGGTTACAATTCAGCATGGCGCATAGCCAACGAAGGAAAACTGCCCCAATGGAAAATCGGTAAAGTCTTCTGTTGGGATGCGGATGTCATCGACGAAGCGTTGGCAAGTGGTGTAAATTTATAAAAAGAGAGATGGAGGCGGAGATGGGAAAAAAAGAAAGCGCCCTGGCAGGCGCTGAAACAGAAGATGAATTCGGGGTCAGAGATGAGCAAAATTCTGCATATAAGCAAATTAATAGCAATGTAGCCCGTACTTTACAGGCAGCTGCCGAGTTTTGCACTCAGTCGGAAATAGGTGCTGTTTTTGAAAATCGAGATCTAAAATTAAACTGCCTCCCGGATCCCCTTTCCGGTCTGAGGAAACTTGAAGCAAGCAGAGAGTGGCGTCTTCAGAGATTTGGGGGGGGGATGACCGAAAAACAGAGGGGTATTCTTGTAGATGAACTCACAGAAATTCAAGAGGCAATCAACGACCTGGAACAGCAGAAATACGAAGTCTGGGGCCTTATTCATAGCTACTTAAAACAGCTACCAAAAGGCCTGGGTGCTGTAATAATTACCCTCCCACTAAGAATGAGCGGAAAGGATATAGCGACCATAGATCTGATGACCAGGAAAGCGGTTATTTGTACTTATAAAGAGGGTGGCTCATGATAAATAAAGAAGTCTTATCCAAGATCGGCATTAGCCGTCCGAGAGAGCTTTCAGAAGAACGGCTGATGGGTTGCTTTGTATCTGTTACTCAGGAGTTCAAAGGCCAGGAATTCTTAATGTCATACAAGGGAAGGGGTTTCCTGGTACGTGGGGATATAACGGCAATAAAAGGCCGAGCTAAAAGTGGAAAAACATGCTACTTATCGGTGCTTGTGGCAACTGTTCTTAATGGGAAATTTGCCGGATTTGGGGCATTGGTGAAGGACTTAAAGGTTCTTTATATAGATACGGAACAAAGCCTATCAAACACCCAGAGAATCATTAAAAAGGCCCTAAGAATGGCCGGTTTGCCAGAGCAGGACAACAAACGGATATTACCCTTTAACCTCCGGGAATTCACAGCAGAGGAACGAACTCAGGCCCTTGAAATGTTGGTTGAGAATTCAAAGCCCGACATTGTTATAATAGACGGGATCCGGGATCTATTAGTCGACTTTAACGACATAAAAGAGAGCCACTACCTGATAAGCCTTTTAATGAAAATTACTAAGGTTTTCCAGTGCGCCCTGATAGCCGTATTGCACGAAAACAAAGCCGATCAAAATATGAGAGGTCACGCAGGGACCGAATTAACAAATAAGAGCTCAGAAGTTTACCAGGTTTCCAGATCCGGAGACGATGAAAGATCATTCTATAAGGTCACCCAAACAGACACCAGGAACTTACCAATTGATGAGGCCTTTACTTTCCAGATTGGCGAAGATGGACTGCCACAAGAGGTTTTTGTTGCCTCTCCATTAACTCCTTCAGAAAAACGCAAGAATACCATTACAGAAAATTTTAATCGTTTCATGGAGCCTGGTACATCACTTACCTATACCAAGCTCATTTCTTCATATATGGAAGCTACCGGATTAGCAGAGGCCACAGCAAAAAAACACCTGCCTGAAGCGATGGATTTAGGTATACTAATAAAGAATGGCGATGAGTATTCCAGACGGATATATATGGTGTAGGTATATGGTATACGGTATACGGCCTATATATATAGGCCGGTATACTCGTATACCTACCAATATACCATGGTATACATATACCAAAGATATACCACATATATACCCGTATACTTAAGGGGGGAAATATAAATGAGAGAAACACTATTTACACAAAAAGAAGTTCTGCGATCCAGGTACAAAAAACCCGGCCAGCCCTCAGCTAACGAGCTTACCAGGTTGATCCTTCGCTGGGCCAGGTCCAGGGGCTTCTTTGCATCCAGAATTAATAATATGGGAATTTACGACCAGAGGACAGGCAGATATAGAAAAAGCCATACAAGACAGGGCTTCCCTGACATTGTCCTGATCGGTCCATTTGGGCGATTTTACGGGGTTGAGGTTAAAGTGGGCCGAGACACTTTGAGTGAGGCACAAATACACTGTGCAGAAGAAATCAAGGCGGCCGGAGGGGAATATATCCTTTGTAGGGAGCTGGCCGATGTTACCACCATTATTAACCAGGCAGCAATGCACAATAATTAAAATACAGGAAAAAAGAAACGGCCAAAAGCCAATAACATATTTAGTATTAAAACTTTAACACGTTATTATTCAGGCAATTAACAGGAGTAGTAACAGAGATAGAAAACAGGAGGACACAAATGAAATTCGAAAAGGGGGTATCGGGAAATCCAAACGGAAGGCCGAAAGGAACAAAAAACAAGCTTTCCCGAAGCGTTAAGGAGGAGCTGACCGGCTTGTTTACGAGGCGTTTCAGAAAATTGGCAAACGAAATGGATAAACTGCCGGTAAAGGATCAATTCGATATTCTCTGCCGTTTGCTGCCCTATATCGCACCCAGGTTGCAAGTGTCGGATAATAATATCAACCTAAGCAGTCTTTCCGATGAACAGTTGGAGGCTATTATTGAAAATTTAAAAAATGAATTGTTATGAGAGCAGTTGTAGATGAACACCTTAAAAAAGAGATCAAAAAAGCCCTGAAAACCGGGAAAATCAACTTGTTGGTAATCCCAGAGTTAGCATTGATGTTATCTGACTATGTGGAAGCAATGCAGCAAATGAAAGAAATCGTTACCGCAGCAATCCAGGCAGAAGGCAAGACAATCGAAGATTACAATATTGAGGTTCCGGTTGTCGCTTCAGATAGGGAATCATGGCTTGTCATGCTCAAAGGACTGCAAGATGGCCAGATGGATATCCCGAAGTCCTGGGTAGATCAGGCAGCCCAGATTAATAAACGAAGCCCTTTTCTTGATGTGATGGTGGCTGCAAGTATGATGGATCACAAGATAAGATAATATTTTGTAACTGCCTTTTTGTCAGATGAAAATGATGTTGAAAAAGTGGGTAAATGTCAGTCTTTTCAAAGCCTTACACTTCCATATTATCAGAAAATGGCCTTGAAAATGACAAAATCAAAGTATACGCAAAAAATGATGCACAAAACATTTATTATGTTAAATAGCACCTCTTTTTTAAGAAACTTAAAGCACTAACAAATAGATAGTTGATATTTTGCAAAGAATGTAAGAAGGTATAAAAAAGTGTAAGTAAACAAGGGATAAAAATCATTAAAGGAGATAAAGTAATGGCAGCGTTGATGGGTGAGCTGATGGAGTTGGCTGCCAAAACTCCATTTGACTTGCAGAGTGGTATTCTGGAGATCCCCCAGGCCTGGATCGATAAGGCCATAGAGATAAATAAAACCGATTTATTTATTGAATTAATGAAAAGAGTGGCCGAAAAAAAAGAGGCCGATAATTAACTAACTAAATATTAACAGATTATGGAAAGAGATTTATTTGAAAGCATTAAAAAAGCAGTCCAGGCAGAAGTTCAGTCTATTATTGACCGATTTGATAAACTGTCAGAGGTGCAGGGTTTGATAGAACAAGCACAGGGGATCCTGAATCCTCAGGAACCAAAAAAACCAAAAGAACCGGAAACTCCCCAGGAATCGAAAATTGGAAGTTTCACAATGTCCGAAATCCGGAAGTTGAGAGATGCCCGGAAAGCCGAAGAACGGGGCCATATCCGGCCAGCTGTTAGGGGCCTGAATAGTGAACAACCCTCGAGAGGATTAAAAAAGTAAAAGAATATGAAGAAAATTTTGATTAACGACCGAGCATCGCAGGCAGACGATTGTGTTTCAAGCCTCAGACAGCTTGCAAATTATTTAAGCGAACATATTGTGCCGGAATTGGCAGAATTAGGAATTGAGGTCACCCAGGAGATACTTACAGACCTATTGTCCAATGACTGTGAAGTGATCCAAGAAAAGTACAAAAAACAGGTTGAGGCAGACCTTCTGGAAGTTCGAAATCCAGTTCTAAAGAAAAGCCACATGAAGGTTACTCAAGATGCAATGGAAGGGTTTCTATGGAAGGTACATTCAATCAGCCACGTAAAGAGGGAAGAACTCTTATCTATACAAGGCGGGGAAGTTGTATTAACGGCCGAAAGTGAAAAGGCCCTACGGGAATCCTTCTGTCATTATTTAACGGATCCTAATGAAATACAGAAGCACCAAGAGCTCCAGACCGTTTGTGATGCCCTCAATGCCTTCTTTGAGGGTAAGCCTTTTGGCTTTTGGAATGATTTCTTTTTTGTGGAGAAAGGCAGATATATACCAAAAAACACCCTGAACTATTCCGAGGTAGTTAGGATCACTAAGTGTAAAAATTACGAAAGTGTGTAACAGCTACACACACATATAAGTTAGTGAAAACTATTTAATTATGCAATAGCAAATCGTATTGTTAGTGTCGAAAGTTTGTTTTTCCTTTGTGCCATTAACCTTAAAAAATAAAGCAATGAAAACTAAAAATGACTTCCTTGAGTACTACGAGCTGGAAGAGCTTATGGTGTTACTCGATGATATTTATGCCGGTTTCTTGAAATCGGAAAGGGGGAGTGCGGCGGAAAATGAAACAGCATTTTGGCTCATTCAGCTTGTAAAAAGGTGGCTCTCTGAACCGGAGGATCAGCAAGCCACCGAGTAAATAACATTATTAAAACCACAGCAATGAAAACGACACACAAAGAACAAATGAGGGCTGCTACCCTATCAGAACAAACAAGGGGTTTCCTGAGCCTTATGGGAGCAATTGATGACCTGATAACCGAATTCAATGGGATTTGCCCGGATGAGGTGCAAAGGGAATCCGTTGAGGACGGAGATGAAGATGAACACATCTATGAAAAAATCATTGATCACCTGGCCGAAGCAAGATCCGGTTTCCAGACCATCATGTTCCAGGTTATGCAAGAAAAAATGTACAGCCTCAACTGTACAGAGATATAATGATTGATCCATAAAAATTTTATATCATGAAAAACGCTAACAGTTCAAACAGCGGCAGCAATACTGCCGCTGTTATGGCAACAAAACCCGTAAAGATCTAAGGCGTTTGCTTATTAATGTCCGATGTGTAACTTTGCGCGAAATTTGGAGTTCTGATGTATTACGTGTCTAAGGAGGTAAAAAACGGTAGCTATACCGCACGGGGCTTAAACGGGGGCTTTATTTGTTGTGTTTTCCCTTTGTTTTCCCAAAAAGAAAAGCAGCTACCTGAAATTGAGTGTAACTGCTTGATTCTCAAAGTCGGGGCGAAATGACTCGAACATTCGACCCCTTGCACCCCATGCAAGTGCGCTAGCCAACTGCGCCACGCCCCGCTTTTTTAGAGCGACAAAGATACTGTTTTTTTTGTAATTTGTAACGTAATAAGAAAATTATACTATGGAAACCTTTAAATGCCTTATAGCGGGAAGCGGGCCAGCCGGCTACACTGCTGCAATTTATGCAGCCCGGGCCAATTTACAACCAGTTCTTTATGAGGGGGTATTAAGGGGCGGTCAGCTGACTACAACTACAGAGATTGAAAACTTTCCCGGATATCCCGAAGGAATCCAGGGCACACAGCTTATGGAAAACTTGCGGAAACAGGCCCTGCGCTTTGGGACAGACATCAGGACGGGAATCATTACGGCAACGAACCTGGAGGCCCCTCCATACCGGATCATGCTGGATAACGGGACAGAAGTCATGACCCAGGCACTGATCATAGCAACAGGGGCAACAGCACGTTATCTGGGACTGGAATCGGAACAGAGATTCAAAGGCATGGGTGTTTCGGCCTGTGCAACATGTGACGGTTTCTTTTACAGGGGGAAAGATGTGGCGGTGGTAGGCGGGGGGGATACTGCCTGTGAAGAGGCAATCTATCTGTCCGGTCTGTGCCGCAAAGTCTATATGATAGTGCGGCGCAACGTCCTGAGGGCGTCACAGGTAATGCAGAAAAGGGTTTTATCCACCCCGAATATTGAAATACTCTGGGAGCACCAGACAGTTGAAATACTGGGCGATGACACAGGTGTTACCGGGGCCCGTCTTGTCTACAAATCGGGGCGTGAGAAGATAATAGATGTACCGGGGTTTTTCCTGGCCATAGGGCATCATCCCAACTCAGAGCCTTTTTTGCCCTGGGTGCAGGTCAATCCTGACGGATATATCATTACCCTTGCTAAAAGTACGGAAACCAATGTCAAGGGAGTTTTTGCCGCGGGAGACGTACAGGACCCAAAATACCGCCAGGCAGTGACGGCAGCAGGAAGCGGTTGCATGGCTGCTATGGACCTGGAACGTTATCTGTCTATGCAATGTGGCCTGTAATTTGCTAAACTGTCGTATATTTGCAGTCGATGATCTTGATGAAAAAACATTTCTTGACCTTTGCACTCCTTTTGCTTGCGGTTGCACCAGCCTGTGTCAACCAGTATGAAATATTACTGCGCAGTACAGATTATGATCTGAAATTCAGGAAAGCCATAGAATATTTCGAGGCAAAAAAATATTCAAGGTCACAGCCTCTCCTTGATCAGTTGCAAATGGTTTACAGGGGAACGGTCCAGGATGACACACTGCAATATTACCTGGGACTGAGCAATTACCATTTGAATGATTTTATTGTTGCCGAAGATAATTTCAAACAGTTTGTGGAAATCTTTCCGCGCAGTCCGTTTACCAAATCGGCCCGTTTCATGAGATTGGATTGCCTGTATCAAAACACATACCGTTATGAATTGGATCAGCAGCCAAGCCGTATCGCCATAGCGGCCATAGAAGAATTTGTCTATGATTATCCCGAAAGCGAATACCAGGAGGTTTGCAGGAAAATGCTTGAAGATCTCTACCAGCGCATGGACCGCAAG
Organism: Bacteroidales bacterium UBA1374; assembly: GCA_002305545.1. Taxonomy (GTDB): domain Bacteria; phylum Bacteroidota; class Bacteroidia; order Bacteroidales; family UBA932; genus DMER64. The sequence continues at coordinate 138,027 of DBRG01000017.1, read as the reverse complement.
GCATATGAATCGGCAAGACTATACTACACTATTGAAGATTACAAGGCAGCCACGCATGCACTTAAGGAGACACTGAAGGAAAATCCGGAAAGCCTTTACCGTGAAGAAATTCTATATTATATCGTAGCCGCCAATTACCAGTATGCAAACAACAGCCTGCCCGAATTGCAACGGGCGCGTTTCCTCAACGTAATTGATGAATACTACAATTTCATAAGCGAATATCCTGATTCCAAATTCCGCAGGGAAGTGGACAACATGTTCCGCAAAGCCCAGCAATTCACAACAAAACAATAATATTAAAACTATATGGAAAGCAAAAAACAACCTGTTCCGGAGACGACAGTTACCCGTGATCTTTCAAAATTTTCTGAAAAGACGGGTAATTTGTACCAGACTGTAATGATTATAGCCCAAAGGGCCAACCAGATAGCTTCCGATGTGAAGACAGAACTGAACAGTCGCCTGGAAGAATTTTCCAACTTTACAGATACCCTGGAAGAAACCTTTGAAAACCGCGAGCAGATAGAAATCTCACGTTATTACGAACGTCAGCCCAAACCCACATTGATTGCCATTAACGAATTTGAGGAAGGAGAAACATATTATAAAGTGGTCGAAGAACCTAAAGAATAAATTTGCTTCATTCGCTAAGCATATCTAATTATGCCCTCATCAATGTTCTGGATATTGAGTTTTCTGAGGGCCTGACTATCATAACCGGAGAGACCGGTGCTGGTAAATCAATTATATTGGGCGCCCTTTCACTGGTCCTGGGGCAAAAGGCCGATGCCGGCGTTCTCAGGGATCCTGCAGCCAACGCTGTGGTTGAGGCCTGTTTCAGAATTCCGGGCAATGAAAACGGAATAGAGCAACTTTTTGCCGGAGAGCTGGTCGACTATTCGGATGAGCTGATTGTACGCCGCGTTATTTATCCAAACGGGAAAAGCCGGTCTTTTGTAAATGACCAGCCTGTGAATCTTGCTTTTCTAAGGTCGTTAGGCAATGCCTTGATAGATATCCATTCACAGCACGAAAACCTGCTCCTTGCCGATACCGATTATCCGGTCAGGGTGGCCGATGCCTTTGCAGGGCAGTCGCTACTGGCAGACGAGTACCAGAAAAATCATGCAGAGGTTCTTTCACTTACAGGCCAGGTACGTGCATTACGAACTGCCTGTGATCAGGCAAAAAACGACACCGATTACTTATCTTTCCTGTACCAGGAACTTCAGGCGGCCAGGCTTTCTGCAGGAGAGCAGGAAGAACTTGAGCAAGAATTGAGCCTCCTTGAACATGCCTCAGAAATCCGTCAATCCCTGTTCCAGCTTTCTTCAATATTGGAGGAAGGAGAGTACCCGATACTGACAGGTATCAAGGAAGCGGCCAGGATTTCTGCCTCGGTGGCAGCACGACATCCAGGTTTTGCCCATGTCTCGGACAGGATGGAACAAGCCCGCATAGAACTCAGGGACCTTGCCGGGGAATGTGGACGATTCCTGCAACAGGTAAGTGATGATCCCGCCAGGATGGAAGAAGTTTCCGGAAGGCTGGATACAATTTATTCCCTGCAGCGAAAACACAACGTTCGAACGATTGAAGCATTGCTTACGCTGGAAGAAAACATTGGGAGGCAACTAGAAGAAACAGTGAATGATACTTCGCGTCTGGATAAACTGGAGAGGGAACTGGAAGCAGCCACCATCCAGAGAAATGACATGGCCGCTAAACTGCACAGAGGAAGAATGGAGTGTCTGGCAGACTTGTCCCACCAACTGCGCACCCGGCTTGCCCAGCTTGGCATTCCCGATGCACAGATAGAATTCGTGACCCATGAGAAAACTTCTTACGGGTTGTTGGGCAACACGGGAATAGAAATCAAATTTTCGGCAAACAGGGACATTCCGCCAAGGGAATTGATAAGCATAGCTTCCGGCGGGGAAATATCGCGCCTGATGTTATGCATTAAGTCGGTCATAGCACAACACGCTGGATTGAGCACCATCATATTTGATGAGGTGGACCTGGGTGTGTCCGGAAAGATTGCAGACCGAATGGGCACAATGATTCATCAGTTATCCGGGCATATGCAGGTCCTTGCCATTACCCACCTGCCGCAGGTTGCAGCAAAAGGGAATGCCCATTACCTGGTCAGAAAGGAAGTTGTTGAGAGTGTCACAGAGACCAGGGTTTTACCCCTGAGCGAAAACGACAGGATTATGGAAGTGGCCAGGATGCTGAGCGGCTCAAGCATTACACCGGCCGCGATACAAAACGCAAAAGATTTGTTAAATAATTAATTATGAGAGTACTGATACTGGAAAATTACGACCTTCTTTCTGCCTGGGCAGCAAGTTATATTGCTCAAAGGATCAATGCTTTTAAGCCAACAGCAGAGAAACCGTTTGTACTGGGTCTTCCTACGGGCTCAACCCCTCTTGGTACCTACGGGAAACTTATAGCCCTGTACAATGAAGGAAAAGTATCTTTCAAAAATGTGGTAACCTTCAATATGGATGAATACGTGGGTATTCCGCAGGATCATCCGCAATCTTACCACTTTTACATGTACGAGAATTTTTTCCGGCATATTGATATCCCTGCCGGCAATGTCCACATTCTTGACGGGAATGCGTCCGATCCCGAAGCAGAATGCAGGAATTACGAAGAAGCTATCAGGTGTGCCGGAGGTGTCCGTCTTTTTCTGGGTGGTGTAGGGCCCGACGGACACATTGCTTTTAACGAGCCGGGTTCATCGCTTGCTTCCAGGACACGGATCAAAACACTTACTACAGATACCCGGCTGGCGAATGCCCGTTTCTTTGACAACGACATGGAACGCGTGCCCAAAACAGCACTGACTGTGGGGATAGGAACCGTTATGGATGCTCACGAAGTGCTTATTCTGGCCAACGGGCACAACAAAGCCAGGGCTTTGCGTCATGCCGTTGAAGATTCCGTGTCGCACATGTGGACCATAACAGCCCTTCAGATGCATCCCCGGGCCATCATCGTTTGTGACCAGGCTGCAACAGCAGAACTGAAAGCAGGGACGGTAAGGTATTTTATGGATATCGAAAAAGACAACCTCTGATCAAGGAAGCAATTCCACCGTGAAATCGGGACGATAACGCACCACACGTGTTCCCGTGTTGGAATAACCGCCTTCTGGCATAGTCTTTATAAAGTTGAATTCGTTCTGAAGCAAGGGGACCCGAACGTTCTCCATGCAATCTTCAAAATCGGGCCCATATCGGAAAAGTGCATCTAAAAAATACAAAGCCACATCATATCCCTGGAAAGCGTATTGTGAAGGTTCTCCATGGAACAGGGTGCGGTATGTATGAACAAATTCCTTTACAACGTCGTCTGAATAATCCACAAATGCCGAGAGGGGGAGCACAACCTGCAGCTGATGCAGGGCCGTCAGATCGAGTGTTTCAAAACTGCGCCATCGCGATAAGCCGAACAATTCTACAGGAATGTTGTCGTAGGCCAGGAGCAGGTGCAGGTTCCTGATGGCGTCCGATACGAATGCTTCATTCAGCGAGGCGATAATGATCTGATTTCTTGGATTTGCTCCCAGGAGGTCCCTCAGAACTTCGGTGACTTCTCTTCCCTGAAGAACGTCATAGGAAAAATTCCTGTACCCGATAAGGTTCTTGTCAAGCGTAGCCCTTATGCCCGGGGCAACCGTTTCTTCTCCTTCTTCAGATATTACCCAGAGTGTGGCATTGTGCGGATCCAGATACCGGATCAGTGACTCCTGTTGAACAGCCAGTGTAGGCTGTACCTGGAAAAAATTCGGAAACAGACTGGTCCAGACTTCGGCGTTGTTATCAAGAGGCGAGACAATTTTTGTGTTGCTGTTCCGGAAATACGCTAGGGCACTGCCTATTTGGTTTGAGTACACCGGTCCGATTATCAGGTTGCTGTGGCCAAGTGATGATCCGGACAACAGTTCGTCCATGGGTTTTTCGTTCCAGTCATAGACCTGTAACAAAACGGACATGCCCTTGTCTTTCATTTTCTCTGCCGCCAGGAGGACTCCCTGGTAGAAATCAACAAAACCGGAAACCATTCTTGTTCCGGGAAATGGTAAAATAACCGATACCACAGGTTCCCATTCAGAAGAACTGATGTAGTCCCGGCATGGACTTTTCCTTAGATTGACTATTTCAGGATCCACCTCCACAGGAAGTGTATCCTGCAAGGGAAGTTCTTCCTGTTCTGTAACCTTCGTATCGGGGAAGGGGATAAGCAGAATTTGCCCTCGTGAGATTTCTCCTGTCCTGAGGTTGTTCAAAACAGCTATATCCTTGGGGTCGACCTTGTATTTCCTGGCAATAGAATACAAGGTTTCCATCCAGCGGACCTTATGCTGTATGGTTTGTTGTTCCTGTGCACCAAGGCAGATGGAAACAAATAGCAGGATAACAAGAAAAATCGTACGTATTTTCATAAACGGGCAAGCATATTGCATATACATCCTTCCAAATTATCGTAGAATGTATCTTCATACACCAGGGGTACAAAAGGCGTGCCTGTGAGGTGTTCAAACAGTTCTATGTAACGATCTGATATGGTCCGGACCACTGCGTCAGTAAGTTCAGGCATCTTCTGGCCGGGTTGTCCGCTAAACCCGTTTTCCATAAGCCATTCCCTGACAAATTCTTTAGATAACTGCTTGGGAGGAAGGCCCATGGGATAATTCTGTTCGTAGTCTGATGCATAAAAATACCGGGAAGAGTCGGGGGTATGGATCTCATCTATAAGATAAATTTGATCTCCCAGTTTCCCAAATTCATATTTTGTGTCTACAAGGATCAGACCCTTGTCTTTAGCCAGTTTCTGCCCCCTTGCAAACAAGGCCAGCGAGTATGCTTCCATTTTTAGGTAATCTTCTTCACTGACAAGCCCCTGACGGATGATTTCCTCCCTGGAGATATCCTGGTCATGCGATCCGATCTGGGCCTTGGTGGTGGGGGTAATGATGGGTTCCGGGAAAGCCTGATGTTCCTTCATCCCTTCCGGCAACTGAATCCCGCATAGTGAACGGCTGCCGTTTTTGTAAGTACGCCAGGAACTTCCGGTAAGATACCCCCTTACGATCATTTCCACAGGAAAGGGCTCGCACCGGTAGCCAACAGTCACCATCGGATGAGGCGAGGCAATTTTCCAATTTGGCACTATATCGCTCGTCAGGTCCAGAAATCGCGAAGCTATAGTGTTCAGTATCTGACCTTTAAAGGTGATTCCCTTGGGAAACACCACATCAAAGGCAGAAATCCTGTCCGTTGCGATCATTACCAGGATACGTCCGCCGATGGTATAAACATCGCGGACTTTTCCCACATAAAATCCTGTCTGGTTTGCAAAATGAAACTGAGTGGCCGTGACGGACTTCATGGCCTATTCCTATTTACTGCCTTTTGCGTATTGAAGGTTCAGTCCTTCCACCACATCTTTTGTGATATCCAGAGAAGAAACGGCATCAATGATCGTGTTACTGTTCCCGTCTGTTGTCAATATCAGGTCGTAATTCTTCATTACGCGGTATTCGGCCAGATAAGTTTTAAGTGCATCCAGTACCCGATTGAGCATTACCTGGTTTTCCTCTGCAAGTTCCACTTGTTTTTGTTGGGCATACTGTTCCAGTTCCTGCTGGCGTGCAGCAAGCTGGCTTTGCTGTGTTTCTGACTGTGCTCTTGTGATGAGTCCTTTCTGCACTTTTTCCTGAAAGTTATTTACATCGTTCTCAAAAGCACGTCCTTTCTTGTTAAGATCCTCTTCAACAATGCGGGCTTTTTCGGCAAGGTCAGCCTGGAGTTCAAGGAAAAAATCGTAAGCATTGAGAAGGGAATCGATACGTATGTAAACGATGCTTCCGGATGGAGCTTCGCTACCCTGCGTATCCGATTTATCTGCAATTGATTTTCCGGTTCCCAGTCCGGTAAAATGTAAAACATAAAGAACTGCAATGGACAGTGCCAGTAAGATGGTGATAATCAGTGATGACTTCTTCATAATGTATAATATAAGAACGTACAAATATAATTAAAAATTGGAGAGATGCCGTAAATACAGCTGAATGGTATTTTCCAGACCCAGGTAAATGGATTCACATATGAGAGCATGGCCAATGGAAACTTCCAGCAAACCCATTATGTTTTTTTGAAAATACTCAATATTACTCAAATTCAGGTCATGTCCGGCATTCAATCCCAAAGAGCACGCTGAGGCTGCTTCGGCAGCCTTTACATAAGGTTCAATGGCTTTTTCCCTGTTGCTGTCATACAGCCTGGCATAAGATTCTGTGTAGAGTTCCACACGGTCGGTACCTGTGAGGGCCGCAGCACGAACCATATCCGGATCCGGATCTACAAACAGGGATGTCCGGATCCCTGCTTTTCTGAAAATGGCTACCCATTCCCTAAGTTCCCGGGCATAACGTTTTGTGTCCCATCCGGCATTTGAAGTTATGGCATCATGGGCGTCAGGAACAAGGGTTACCTGATCAGGCCTGATATCAAGAACTAGTTGGACGAAAGAGGGTATAGGGTTCCCCTCAATGTTGAACTCTGTTGTTATAATGGGTTTAATATTCCTCGCGTCCTGGTAACGAATGTGACGCTCATCTGGCCTGGGATGAACTGTAATTCCCTGTGCTCCAAATTTTTCACAGTCAATCGCAGCTTGCAGTACATCCGGCATGTTGCCTCCGCGGGCATTGCGCAGGGTGGCGAATTTGTTAATATTGACACTCAGTTTTGTCATTATTGGTTATCTTTGTTGCAAAAGTAAACCAACTTATCGGCAATACAAACATGAAGGTTGTTTTTTACGGCAAGGATCTGAAAAAGGACTTCCTCCTGCCCGAAAGGAAAGACATTTCTTTCCAGATGCTGGGTCAAGACAGGGTCCTGCCTGCGGGAACCGATCTTTTGGTTACCGTCGGGGGAGATGGAACTTTTCTGGAAGCACTGGAAATAGTTAAGGATTCCGGTGTACCTGTGGCAGGTGTGAATTTTGGAAGGATGGGATTTCTGACCGGATGCGGCCCCGATTTTATCGGGTATCTTTTTGATGCCGTTTTGAATAAGCAATTTTCCACAACAAGCCATACCGTACTTACTATAGAACGTGAAGATCTGCAGAAGCGGATCTATCCTTACGCCATCAACGAAATCTGCATCCAAAGGCTTAGTCCCGCTATGATAGAAGTCGATGTTAAAATAAATGGCAGCCAGATTTCTACTTATCGCGGCGATGGTATCATTGTTGCCACACCAACGGGATCCACAGCTTATTCCCTGAGTGTTGGGGGACCGATTGTTTTTCCCGGATCCGGGGTGCTCATACTTTCTCCCATTGCTCCTCACAACCTTAATGTGAGACCCATCGTTTTTCCTGACAACGCGATCCTTGCGATCCAGGTGAGGAGCCGCACGCCCAATGCGCAGTTGCACTTGGACAACCGGTCCGAGATTGTGGACCTTCCTTACAGTTTTGTTGTTAAAAAGGCCCGGTTCAGCATAACCAGCCTGACCTTTGAAGGGAATGACTTTGTTACTACGCTCAGGGAGAAACTGATGATGGGCTTTGATAAAAGAGATGGAGGTCAAAATTATGGGTAAGCATATAGAGAAACTGCCGGACCATGTCTGTATCATTATGGATGGGAACGGAAGATGGGCCTTGTCACGGGGTCTGGAAAGGAATATAGGACACAGCAAGGGCCTGGAAGCTGTTCGTGCAGCCACTGAATTTGCCGCAGATAAAGGTATTCCTTATCTGAGCCTTTTTGCTTTTTCGGAAGAGAACTGGGGACGTCCAAAAAGCGAGACTGATGCAATCATGTCTGTGATTATGAACGCCATTCACAGTGAAACGCCGAGGATGATGAAAAACAACATACGTTGTGTTTTCATAGGTGATCGCGACCAGCTTGATAATAAAGCCCTGAGGCGTATGGATGCCTGTATGAAGAAGACAGCAGGCAATACAGGAACGACCCTTATTGTGGCGGTAAATTACAGTGGTAAGTGGGATATTCTACAGGCTGTAAAACGTCTGCTGGAGCAAAATCCGCCTGCAGAGCAGTTGCTTACCCCTGAAGTATTCTCCTCTTACCTTGCCACTGCCGGAGTGCCCGAACCCGATCTGATGATCCGGACCAGCGGAGAAATGCGCATCAGCAATTTCATGCTCTGGCAAATGGCCTACACTGAATTGTATTTTACTCCCGTACTTTGGCCCGATTTTCGCAAACCTGACTTTGAAGAAGCCTTAAACGCTTACTATAACAGGAAACGACGGTTTGGAAAGATTCAAGAATTTATATAATGTCTTTTGAATGAAGCACCTGTTTTTCTGCATCACCTTTTATTTGTTGGCAATACCAATCCGGGCACAGGTAACGGGACAAACCGCGGTGACAGATACCACCGGCAGGAATCAGCGTTCTGTGGTGATCGATTATACCAATCCCAGGCAATGCGTCATTGCAGGACTGAAGGTAACCGGTGTCAATTATCTGAATTCAGACCAGATCCTTTCCCTGACCGGTCTGGCACTGGGGGATACTATAAGCATCCCGGGCGACGAGTTGAAAACCATAGTTAAACGTTTGTTCATGCAGCGTTTTTTTTCTGATGTGGCCGTATATGTTGACAGCCTGGTCGACAACAACGCCTATCTGAACATCAACATTGCAGAACGTCCCAGGGTATCTCAATGGAAATACGACGGAGTTAAGAAAGGGGAACAGACCGATATCGAAGAACGTGTCCGGTTGCGCAGGGGTAGCGAATTATCAGAATATGTGATAAAATCTTCCAGTGACATCATCAGAAAATATTATGTCGAAAAAGGTTTTCTCAATGCCCAGGTAACTGCATCACACAAAGAAGACACAACCATTAAAAATGCTGTACAGGTTACCTTTCACGTAGACCGAAAAGAAAAAGTCAGGATTAAGGAGATCAGGTTCATTGGCAGTGAACAGTTATCCCTCTTGAAGATGCGGTTTGCCATGAAGAAGACTAAAGATAAAAGGCTGTATAATTTCTTTTTCAGTAAAAAATTTGATGAAAAGGAATTCCAGAACGACAAGCAGCTTTTGTTACAGAAATTTCATGAACTGGGCTATCGTGATGCCCACATAGCCAAAGATTCCATATATCACATAGATGCCCAGAACCTGGGAATAGATCTGCATATCGTGGAAGGGAAAAAGTATTATTTCCGGAATATTACATGGACAGGTAACACTCAGTATTCAGGAGAAATGCTCAATTCTGTTTTAAGAATTGCAAAAGGAGATGTTTACGATGTGGTAACCATGGAGGAACGGTTGTTTGGCGGTGGAAAATTACAACAGGGAAACGTTTCTCAGGTTTATAAGGACCAGGGATATCTTTTCTTTAGGGTTGTTCCGGTCGAAGTGAATATTGAACAGGATTCGGTAGATGTGGAGATGCGAATCTTTGAGGGTAAACCGGCTACCTATAACAGGATAATCATCAATGGCAACAACGTTTCCAACGAGAAAATCATCCGTCGCCAGGTATTTACCCGCCCGGGCTATTTGTTCAGCCAGACTGAGCTGGAAAGATCTATCCGTGAGATTGCCTCTATGGGGCACTTTGACCAGGAAGCCATCATGCAGATGGGCAGCGGTTTCAATGTTGTTCCCAACCAGGTTAACAACACGGTTGACATTTTATACAATGTAACTGAAAAACCCGACAGCCAGTTTGAAATTGCCGGCGGATGGGGCGGAAACACATTTGTCGGAACCGTAGGGATCAGTTTTAACAATTTCTCCATTAAGCGTCTTTTTGATAAACAGGCGTGGCGTCCCGTCCCGCTTGGTGACGGGCAGACCTTGTCACTGAGGTTCCAAACCAATGGAACTTATTATATGGCCCTGAGTGTCAACTTTGTTGAGCCATGGCTTACAGGGAAAAAACCCACTTCTTTCAGTACCAGTATATATTATACAAGACAGACCGCTTCTACCTATTATTACCTGACCAACGACCAGTTTATGGAAGTCTACGGACTGGGAATCGGGCTAGGGACCAGGCTTAAATGGCCGGATAATTATTTTGTCTTTTACAACCAATTGGATATCAAACGATACAACCTGCAGGACTGGGGCTACTATTTCATGTTCACGGACGGCCAATCCAATATTATTGATTACACCATAACCTTACAGCGCAATTCCACTGACCAGATCATATACCCCCGTCAGGGTTCCGACTTCAAGTTCGGTTTGCAGGTAACACCTCCCTATTCCCTGTTCAGTGATAAAAATACAGACTACGAATCGATGACTGATCCCCAGAGGTATCGTTGGATCGAGTACCACAAATGGACTTTCGATGCCAATTTATACACCCGGCTTATAGGGGATCTGGTATTGATGACAAGAGCTAATTTTGGCTACCTTGGTTTCTATAGCCGCAAGCTCGGCTATTCGCCTTTTGAGGGTTTTATGCTGGGTGGCGACGGCATGAGCGGTTACAATACGTATGGAGCCGATATCATATCCCAACGCGGCTACTCCAATTATTCACTCACACCTACCATAAACGACGCCTACGCGGGACGCGTTTATACAAGGTACACCGTAGAATTACGTTATCCTGTCATATTGCAGCCGCAATCCACCATCTATGCCCTTCTGTTCCTGGAAGGGGGTAATTGCTGGAGTGATATACGTGATTTTAATCCCTTCTCCATCAAACGCGCTGCAGGAGTTGGGGTCAGGGTCTTTCTGCCCATGGTCGGTCTTTTGGGGATTGACTGGGGATACGGATTCGATACCGATTTCAGTGGAAAGAAAGGCGGATCGAATTTCCATTTCATGATTGGACAACAATTTTAAACATCAGTATTATGAAAAGAATGGTTTTATTTTTAATGATTTGCATGGTGGCAGGCAGTCTTTATGCCCAGAAATATGCAATAATCCATTCCCAAAACATACTCAGTGCTTTACCCGAGTACACTTCTGCACAGGAACAGGTTGCCAGGTTACAGGAACAATATCAGCAAAAACTCCAGACTGAGTACGATGCCCTGGAAGCACTGTTCCAGCAATATCAAAACGAGAAAGCCACCCTTAACGCCCAGCAAAGACGTACTTTTGAACAGGAAATTATTGACCGGGAAAAGGAGGTAAAGCAATTACAGGAACAGTATTTTGGACAGGAAGGAACCCTGGCCAAAACTACGGAAGTGCTCTTCAAGCCCATCCAGGAGCGCATGCAGGATACTGTCCGTGAAATTGCAGAAAGTTACGGATATAGCATGGTCCTGGATGTTTCTGCAGGCATGGGCGTTGTTTATTATATTCCCGATATCGACATTAGTAATCTGGTTATAGAAAGATTACAAGGTGTGAGGTAATATTTTTGTACATTTGTAATCTTTATAAACCCTAAACTTATGAAACGTATTGCTACCGTTATTACGCTCCTTATCTGTGTTATTGGAACAGCTTCTGCACAAAACCTGAAATTCGGACACATCAATTCCCAGGAATTGATAGGTCTGATGCCAGAGAGGGATTCAGCCCTGGTTAAATTGCAGAATTACACCAACGAGGTAGAAGAAACCATGGCGGAAATGCAGCAGGAGTACCAGACCAAAGCCAATGTATACCAGCAAAAACAGGCTACCTGGACAGCTGCTGTACTGGAAGCCAAACAGCGTGAACTTTTAGAGCTCCAGCAGCGCCTGGAGCAGTTTAACCAGACAGCACAGCAGGAGTACCAGCAAATGCAACAGATTTTCCTTTCTCCGGTTTTTCAGAAAGCCAATGAGGCCATAGCAAAGGTGGCCAGGAACAACGGATTTACTTATATTTTTGATCTTTCTTCCGGAGGAGTCATCTTTTTTGATGACAAAGTCAGTGTGGACATATTGCCTATGGCTAAAAGCGAATTGGGTATTCCGGCCGAAAAAGTAGCCCCGACGCAATTACCCGGCATGGAACAACAATAAAGATTGATTCTATGAGCAGTTCACCCATTGGAGTAATGGATTCCGGGATAGGTGGGCTGGGGGTACACAAACACATAAAGGCGCTTCTCCCCGGGGAGCGCCTTATTTATGTTGCCGATACCGCTTTTTGTCCGTACGGAGCCCTGCCGGTATCAGATGTCAGACGAAGGTGCCTGCTCATTTCGCGTTTTTTCCTGGCACAGGAATGCAAAATGATAACCGTTGCCTGTAATACAGCCACGGCAGCAGCCATTGAGACAGTTAGGTCAACCTTTCCCGATATACCGGTAGTTGGTATGGAGCCCGCCGTCAAACCCGCAGTATTGCATACACAAAGTGGAGTTGTGGGAGTTCTTGCCACACCCGGAACTTTCAGGGGATCGTTATACAACAGGACCCTGGCGGCTTTTGCCGGCCAGGTGAAAGTCATCGAACGGGTAGGTGAGGGATGGGTAGGGGCGGTTGAACGGGGAGAACTGGATACACCGGCTACCCTGGAGATGGTTAGGAAAACAATTCAGCCAATCCTTGACGCGGGGGCCGATCACCTGGTACTTGGGTGCACGCATTATCCTTTTTTGATACCTGTGATCCGCAGCATAGCCGGCCCCGGTGTGGTAATTGTAGATCCGGCACCAGCCGTGGCCCGCCGGATTCAGCAACTGCTTATTGAAAACGGATTGTTGTCAGGGAGTGTCCCTGCCCCGGAAAAAGATTTGTATTATACTTCCTGTTCAGATACCAGCGTACTGCCCAAAGCCGTACCATACACGGCAAACGGAGGAACTATAAACTGGAGGCCGTATACTTTTGAAAATATGGAATAGGTCTCCTCAATCTGAGGCAGGCGCGTGAGGGTTCCTACAAACACAACATTGGTTTTATGGCAACTTTTACAAACCATCACTGCCATACTTCCAATCACCTGTAAAACCAGATTTATCAAAGCACGGGCAAGGTCCTCCTTACCTGCATGCGAAGTTTGTTTCGTATAGAGCTGATGGGCGAGTTTCCCGAAGTTGGCTGCTGTCAGGAATGGCGGCAGATCCTGCAACTCCTGGTCTGTAACATCACCAATCAGCAAGTCTACATTTTCAAGTTTTCCCCGCCTGGCAAGCCGGACAATCTCCCGAACAGAAGAGGTGCCGAGAATACACTGTGCCAGACCGGTCAGTGTTCCGCCCCCCATGCCTGTACCTCCCAGGTGGCGGATACCATCGGGTGTGGCATCTATATAGGTGGTGCCTGTCCCCATGTTCACCACCAGGGCTTCATCCAGACCGCTCAGGGCCATACCGCCCCGTCCTATTGATTCCACTTCTGAAACTTTGCTGGCAGGGATGCCCAGAATGTTGTCCTTTACCAGGTTGGCATGGGTTCCTGTGGCTGATATGTGCTCTATTGAGCTCAAAGGGATATTTGAACGTACCAGGAAGTCTTCCAGTGCGTTGTAGAAATCCCCGATATGATCGTTTGTCTTATATTTAAAAACAGCCTGGGGAAAAGGCTTATCCTTTACCCCAGGCTTTATCAGAGCCATTTTAGTCAGTGTAGAACCAAAATCTAGGCCCAGCCTGAACATGACTAAATCACTCCCTGTTCAAGCATTGCACGGGCAACTTTCATGAACCCTGCAATATTGGCGCCTTTTACATAATTGATGTAGCCATCTTTCTGCCTGCCATGATCAACACAAGCCTGGTGTATGCTTGACATGATCTGGTGCAGTTTGGCATCAACCTCTTCTGCAGTCCAGCTCAGGTGAGCTGCATTCTGTGTCATTTCCAGTCCCGAGGTAGCCACTCCGCCGGCGTTGACTGCCTTACCGGGGGCAAAGCTTACTTTGGCATGTTGGAAAGCCTCAATGGCCTGAGGTGTACAACCCATATTGGAAACTTCGGCAACCATCATCACCTTGTTGGCTATCAGTTTTTTAGCATCATCTTCGTTGAGCTCGTTCTGGGTAGCGCAAGGCATGGCAATGTCCACTTTGACTTCCCAGGGCTTTTTACCTGCATGGAATACTGCACCGGGGAATTTTTCTGCATAGGGAGCTACAATATCGTTACCACTGGCACGCAATTCCAGCATATAGGCGATCTTTTCTTCATTCATGCCGTCTTTGTCGTAAACGTAACCATCAGGTCCTGAAATGGTGATCACCCTGGCTCCCAGTTCGTGGGCCTTTTGGGCAGCACCCCAGGCAACGTTTCCGAAACCGGATATGGCAACGGTTTTGTTTTTGATGTTCTGGCCTAAAGCCTGGAGCATATGCTCTACAAAATAAACACCGCCATAGCCTGTGGCTTCGGGACGGATAAGGGAACCTCCCCATGTCAATCCTTTCCCGGTCAGAACACCTGTATGTTCATGTGCCAGTTTTTTATACCATCCGTACATATAACCAACCTCGCGTGCTCCCACTCCGATATCACCGGCAGGAACGTCAGTGTCAGGACCAATATGTCTCCAAAGCTCTGTCATAAAAGCCTGGCAAAAGCGCATTACTTCGTTTGACGACTTGCCGCGGGGATCAAAGTCAGAACCGCCTTTGCCGCCACCCATGGGTAAGGAGGTCAGGGAATTCTTGAAAATCTGCTCAAATCCCAGGAACTTCAGAATGGAAGGGTTCACCGAACGGTGAAAGCGGATACCCCCTTTGTATGGCCCGATGGCATTGTTGAACTGGACACGGTAACCTGTGTTTACCTGTACTTCTCCTTTATCATCTACCCAGGTGACCCTGAATGTGAAAATCCTGTCGGGTTCTACAAGACGTTCAATGATTTTGGCTTTTTCAAATTCAGGATGTTGGTTGTAAACATCTTCAATGGATTCCAAAACTTCGTGAACAGCTTGCAGGTACTCTTTCTCGTGCCCGTATTTGGCCTCAAGAACAGACATTATTTCTTTTGCTTTCATAATTAAAAGTGAATTTAAGTGATTATTGATAGTTAACAATTATTCCACAACCCAGGTATCTCCACCGCTTCGTAGCATATCATTCATACAGTGGATTTCAGATTTATTGGCAACTTCTGTAAGCTGGTCCCGGACCATATCGTCGTAGGTGCGGTCTTTAACGCGACGGATAATCCCCAGAGCTACCGGAAGTTCCGGCCACTCCATCTCGCAAAGCATCATGTGCAGGCCGTGGTTTTGTTCCTCGGCATTGTGGACCAGGATATCATCCTGAGTGATGCCGTCCTGGCCAATGGTAACAACTTTCAGCCTCATTCCGTCCAGGACCAGCCCCTTATTCCTGTCTTTTCCAAAGATCATGGGCTCTCCGTGGCGGAGTACAATAGTACGCTCTGCCCTTACCTCTCTGTCAGAGATTATCGAGTGGGTTTTATCATTGAATATCACACAGTTCTGGAGTACTTCCACCAAGGAGGTACCATCGTGTTTTGCAGCTTCCACCATAATATCACGGGTCAATTGCAATTCTATGTCCAGGGTACGGGCAAAGAAAGTACCCCGTGCCCCCATAGAGAGTGCTCCCGGATTAAAAGGGTGTTCCACTGTACCATAAGGCGAAGTCTTGGTAATTGTCCCCCATTTGGAGGTGGGAGAATACTGGCCCTTGGTAAGACCGTATATGCGGTTATTGAACAGCACAATATTGATGTCAATGTTCCTTCTGATGGCATGGATCAAATGGTTCCCTCCAATGGCCAGGGAGTCTCCGTCCCCGGTCATTTCCCATACAGAAAGAGTAGGGTTGGCCACTTTTATCCCGGTGGCTATGGCAGCTGCCCGGCCATGGATTCCATGGAATCCATATGTTTTCATGTAATAGGGAAATCGGGAAGAGCAACCGATCCCCGAAACAAACACATACCTTTCCCTGGAATAGCCCAGTGCCTCACTGATTTCCGGCAGAGCACGCTGAATGGACGCCAGCACGGCATGGTCCCCGCATCCGGGACACCATTTCACTTCCTGATCTGATTTGAAGTCCTGAGGGGTATATTTCATTTTACTATCTTTTTAATTGCTTCTGTAATTTCTGCAACAATAAAGGGCTGACCCTGTATTTTGTTGTACTGCAGGTAAGAGAACTGAGGAAATTGTGCCCTCAGGTAATTGGCAAAATGCCCGCTGTTGAGTTCAAAAACAATAATTGTTTTAAAACGTTTCAACACGTCTTCGGTATTCGGAGGAAGCGGATTTATGTAATCAAAATGTGCAAGGCCCACTTTGAATCCTTCAGATTGCAGCTGGCTTTCTGCACTCAGCATATGTCCGTAAGTTCCCCCCCAGCTCACCATCAGGATATCTCCCTGCTGCTCTCCAATGATTTGTTGTGGAGGAATGAACCTTGCCAGACGTGCCACCTTTTCTGCCCGTTCATTGACCATTTGCTGGTGTACCATAGGATCTGAGGAAACAGCACCTTTATGGTTTTTTTCCAGGCCACCCACCCGGTGTTCCAGATTGGGAGTTCCGGGTAGTGCCCAGCGGGTTGCCATAGTTTGCGTGTCTCGTTTAAATGGATAGAAATATGGCTCGTCGGGTTCAAGTTCTGTCACAATGGGCGGGTTGATGGCCGGGTAATCGTTCATGTCCGGAATCTTCCATGGTTCGGAACCGTTTCCCAAAAATCCTTCGGAAAGGATTATTACAGGCATCTGGTGTTCCAGGGCATATTTTGCTGCAAAAAAAGCAGTGACAAAGCAATGGGATGGCGAGTGAGGTGCAATCACGGCCACAGGGCACTCTCCGTTACGTCCGTACAACGCCTGGTTCAGGTCTGTCTGCTCTGTCTTTGTGGGTATTCCCGTTGAAGGACCTGCCCTTTGAACATCGACCACCACCAGCGGCAACTCGGCCATTACAGCCAGGCCGAGGGCTTCGGACTTGAGTGAAAGCCCGGGACCCGAAGTGGTGGTAACCGCAAGCGATCCTGCGTACGAGGCACCTATTGCAGTACAGATACCGGCAATTTCATCTTCACATTGCAGGGTTTTAACGCCAAGATCCTTGTGAATGGCAAGTTCTTCCAGGATGGCCGTGGCAGGGGTTATGGGATATGAACCGCAAAATAGGGGCCTTCCGGATTTTTCGGAAGCAGCCATCAGACCCCAGGCAATGGCCCGGTTACCGTTTATATTGCGGTAAAGGCCGGGTTCCTGCTTTGAGGGCTTAACAATGTATGTATCGGCTATGGCCTGAATGTTGCCGGCATAATTATGCCCGTCTTTGAGAATTCTTAAGTTGATATCAATCAGAGCCTGATCCCTTGAAAATTTCTTCCTGATGTATTCCTCGGTATGCTTGAGGGGCATATTGTAAAGAAAATAGCATATACCCAGGGCAAACATGTTTTTACACCGGATACCGGTTTTGGGATCCACGTTGCAGGCGATGCAGGTTTCCTTTGTCAGGGTTGTAATGGGAGGGGCAATGATGTTAAAGTGCTTGATATTAAGCTCGGTAAAGGCATCGTTTGTCTGGTAACCTGCTTTCTCAAGACCTTTCATATCAAAGGTATCCATGTCAACGATGATCGTTGCGTTGGGTTTGAGCCACCTTACATTTGACTTGAGTGCTGCAGGATTCATGGCAACCAGCACATCACAATAGTCACCGGGGGTATAGATGGCACTGCTCCCTATGTGTACCTGAAATCCCGAAACCCCTGAAAGGGTGCCCTGGGGGGCCCTGATCTCAGAGGGAAAATCGGGAAAGGTGGTGATGTCGTTACCAAAAAAGGCAGCAGTTTCAGCAAACAAGGATCCAGTCAATTGCATACCGTCGCCAGAATCCCCGGTAAAACGAATCACAACATCCTGGACATCGATTACTTTATGCGGCATAAGTCTGTAATGTTGATTTGTTATTAATTTTGGCAAATGTATATAAAATAATAAGGGCATCTGCCCTTATTGTTAAATATTTGTTATAAAAAAACGATTATTTGGGCAAAGTTCGTTCTTCAACCATTTTTCTATAATCAGAAAGTGAAGTTACCAAAATATTCTCAAATTCCCGCTGACCGGTTCCGGCCGGGATCAGGTGTCCGCAGATCACATTTTCCTTCAATCCTTCAAGGGTGTCACTTTTTCCCAATATAGCTGCTTCAGACAGGACTTTGGTGGTTTCCTGGAATGAGGCTGCCGACATGAAACTGTTTGTTCGCAAAGCGGCACGGGTAATACCCTGTAATACCTGGTTTGAGGTGGCCGGTATGGCATCGCGTGACTGGACGGGTTTGAGGTCTTTACGCTTGAGGGTGGAATTCTCATCCCTCAAACGACGGACCGTCACCATCTGACCTGGTTTGAGTTCCTGGGAATCACCGGCTTCTGTAATGATTTTCTTATCAAAGATAAGATCATTTTCCTGCATGAATTCCCATTTATCAACGAGTTGTTCGGGCAGGAAACGGGTATCTCCCGGATCAACAATTTCCACTTTACGCATCATCTGGCGCACAATTACTTCAAAGTGCTTGTCGTTGATCTTAACACCTTCGTTGCGGTATACGCTCTGGATCTCATTTACTATGTACTCCTGCACCTTGGTGGGCCCCTGGATCAACAGGATATCAATAGGAGAGACGGCTCCTTCGGAAAGGGGCATGCCGGCACGAACATAGTCGTTTTCCTGCACCAGGATCTGTTTGGACAGTGGCACCAGATATTTCTTCTCTTCTCCTGATTTGGAACGGATGATGATCTCCCGGTTCCCCCTCTTGATCCTTCCCATCAGGACTTCTCCGTCAATCTCGGAAACAATGGCCGGATTGGATGGGTTACGTGCCTCAAACAACTCGGTGACACGGGGCAGACCCCCGGTAATGTCTCTTGACTTACCAATGGCACGCGGAATCTTGACTAATATATCCCCTGCCTTGATCTCTTGTTTTTCATTGACAATGATATGTGCTCCTACAGGCAGGTTGTGCTGCTTGAGTTCCACACCGTCCTTCATGATCTTAAGGGTGGGGTTGCGTGATTTATCCCGGCTTTCAATGATCACCTTGTCCCGGTGCATTGAGTATTCATCGGCAGCTTCCTCGCGGAAGGTCACTCCTTCAATCAGGCTGTCAAAAGCTACGGTACCGTCAAATTCGGCAATGGTTATGGCGTTGTAGGAGTCCCATTCGCAGATCTTATCCTTTTCTTTGACCTCGTCTCCATGTTTGAAATAGAGAATGGCCCCGTATGGTATGTTGTAGGTAGACAAGGTCAGGCGGGTATTGCTGTCCACAATGCGCATTTCTGCTGAACGGCCAATTACAATAGTCTGGGTTTCGCCCGTAGCGGAGACTTTATTAAGCGTCCTGAGTTCATCAATTTCAAGGATCCCGTTATAGCGGGCCACAATTTCACTTTCAGACTTGAAGAGAGAAGCGGTACCTCCCTGGTGGAAAGTTCTCAGTGTCAACTGTGTTCCGGGTTCTCCAATAGACTGGGCCGCAACCACACCCACGACTTCTCCTTTTTCCACCATACGTCCGGTAGCCAGGTTTCTTCCATAACATTTGGCGCAGACACCTTTTCTTGATTCACAGGTCAGCACACTGCGTATCTCCACCTGTTCAATAGGCAGTCCTGATATTTTCTCGGCAATTTCCTCGGTGATTTCTTCTCCCGATTCTATCAGCAGTTCACCGGTCAGGGGGTCGAACACGTCGTGCACACTGGTACGTCCCAGGATGCGATCGTATAGCGACTCTACAACCCTGTCTTTGTTCATAATTGACGTAGCGACGAGTCCTCTCAATGTTCCGCAGTCTTCTTCGTTGATGATAACATCGTGTGAAACGTCCACCAGTCGGCGGGTCAGGTAACCGGCATCAGCAGTCTTGAGGGCCGTATCGGCCAAACCTTTGCGTGCCCCGTGGGTGGAGATGAAGTACTCCAGAACCGACAAACCTTCCTTGAAGTTGGCCAGAATGGGATTTTCAATCATATCGGCGCTGGTGGATCCTGATTTCTGAGGTTTACTCATAAGGCCGCGCATTCCCGAAAGCTGCCGGATCTGATCCTTGGATCCGCGGGCCCCTGAATCGATCATCATGTAAATGGGGTTAAAACCTTCTTTATCTTCCTTGAGTTGCTTTTCCAGAATATCGGTAAGCCGAAGGTTAACTCCGTTCCAGGTGTCCAACACGTGGTTATAGCGTTCGTTATTGGCCAGAAGCCCCATGTTGTAGTTATTCATGATGTTTTCTACATCCTTGTAACCCTTTTCAACCATGGCAGCTTTTTCCTCGGGCACGATCACATCATCCAGGTTGAAGGACAAACCTCCCCTGAAGGCCATATTGTATCCGATTTCCTTAATGTCATCAAGGAATTGGGCTGTTCTTGCCACACCGGTGGTCTTAAGCACCAGGCTAATGATATCACGAAGGGATCTTTTGGTCAGGACTTCGTTTATGAATCCCACTTCTTTTGGGACCACCTGGTTAAAGAGAACACGGCCCACCGATGTTTCAATGATATGGTTGCCGGTAGCCGGGTCTGCCTTGAAGAAATATATCCCCTTGGAAGGATTGTTCTCATCCCTTGCACAGCGAACAGTGGTTTTTCCCAAGCGGAGTTTTATGCGTACATGCATGTCCACTACTTTTTCATTGTAGGCAATAATCACTTCTTCCGGGCTGTAGAAAGTCATTCCTATTCCCTTTCCCTTGTTCTTTAATTTGGTAATGTAATAAAGACCAAGGACCATGTCCTGTGAAGGCAAGGTTATGGGGGCTCCGTTTGCCGGATTCAGGATGTTGTGCGAGCCAAGCATGAGCATCTGTGCCTCCAGGATGGCTGCATTGCCCAGGGGCAGGTGCACTGCCATCTGGTCACCGTCAAAGTCGGCATTGAAAGCGGTACAGGCAAGAGGGTGCAGCTGTATGGCTTTTCCCTCTATCAGTTTGGGCTGGAAAGCCTGGATACCCAGACGGTGCAGGGTAGGAGCACGGTTTAGCAGTACCGGATGTCCTTTCATCACATTTTCCAGGATATCCCAGATCATCGGATCTTTGCGGTCCACTATTTTTTTTGCAGACTTTACGGTCTTGACAATTCCCCTTTCGATAAGCTTCCTTATAATGAAAGGTTTGTAAAGTTCGGCGGCCATATCTTTAGGCAGTCCGCATTCGTGCATATTCAATTCGGGACCTACGACAATGACTGAACGGGCAGAATAGTCCACGCGTTTACCCAGCAGGTTTTGACGGAACCGTCCCTGTTTTCCTTTTAGACTGTCCGAAAGGGACTTAAGTGTCCTGTTGGCTTCTGTTTTAACTGCATTTGATTTTCGTGAGTTGTCAAACAGGGAATCAACGGCTTCCTGCAGCATCCTTTTCTCATTCCTCAGGATCACTTCCGGGGCTTTTATCTCAATCAGGCGTTTCAGGCGGTTGTTCCGGATAATAACGCGGCGGTACAGATCGTTCAGGTCGGAAGTGGCAAAGCGCCCGCCATCAAGGGGAACCAGAGGGCGAAGATCTGGAGGTATGACCGGAATCACCTTCATGATCATCCATTCCGGTTTGTTTATCTCTTTGGAGTCACGGAACGCTTCAATGATGTTGAGTCTTTTCAGGGCATCTGCTTTTCTCTGCTGTGAGGTCTCCACATCGGCCTTGTGGCGGAGATCATAAGAAAGATCATCCAGGTTAAGCCGGACAAGGAGTTTGTATATGGCCTCGGCCCCCATGCCAGCAATGAATTTGTTGGGATCCTCGTCGTCCAGCATCTGGTTTTCCCGGGGCAGGGTGTCCAGGATGTTCAGGTATTCCTCTTCTGTAAGGAAATCCAGTTCATTTATCCCGTCCTGTGCTTTTATACCCGGCTGTATGACCACATATCTTTCGTAATATATGATAGCCTCAAGCTTCTTTGAGGGGATTCCGAGCAGGTAACCGATCTTGTTGGGAGTCGATCTGAAATACCATATATGCGCGATGGGGACTACAAGGGATATATGTCCCATTCGTTCCCTGCGCACTTTTTTCTCGGTTACTTCAACTCCGCACCGGTCACAGGTAATCCCGCGGTAACGAATGCGTTTGTATTTACCGCAATGGCATTCGTAATCCTTTGAAGGACCAAATATGCGTTCGCAGAATAATCCGTCCCGCTCCGGTTTATAGGTACGGTAGTTGACGGTTTCGGGCTTCAACACTTCTCCGTGTGACATGTCCAGAATTTCTTCAGGAGAAGCCAGTCCTATAGTGATTTTCTTGAAGTTGCTTTTTAACTTGCTTTCTTTCTTGTAAGCCATAATCAAAATTTTATTCCAGGTTAACGCTCAGTCCCAGACCACGCAATTCATGAAGCAATACGTTCAGTGATTCGGGGATTCCTGCTGCAGGCATGACGTCCCCTTTGACAATGGCTTCGTAGGCACGGGACCGTCCGGCCACGTCGTCCGATTTGACTGTCAGGATCTCCTGAAGGATGTTCGCGGCCCCAAATGCTTCCAGGGCCCAAACTTCCATTTCCCCAAACCGTTGGCCACCGAACTGTGCCTTGCCACCCAGGGGTTGCTGGGTTATGAGTGAGTACGGACCTATTGAACGGGCATGCATTTTGTCGTCCACCATATGGCCCAGCTTGAGCATATAGATCATCCCTACGGTGGCTGGCTGGTCAAAGTATTCGCCATTGCCTCCGTCGCGCAGGTATGTCTTGCCATACTTAGGCAATTTCGCTTTATCCGTATAGTGTGTGATTTCTTCAAGGGATGCCCCGTCGAAGATCGGTGATGCGAACGTAAGGTCGAGTTCTTTCCCGGCCCAGCCCAAAACGGTTTCGTAGATTTGTCCCAGGTTCATACGCGAAGGAACACCCAGGGGATTGAGAACAATGTCTACAATGGATCCGTCATCCAGGAAAGGCATGTCTTCGTCGCGGACAACTTTGGCAACAATGCCCTTGTTCCCGTGACGGCCGGCCATTTTATCTCCCACACGAATCTTGCGCTTCTTGGCTATGTAAACTTTTGCAAGCTGCATAATCCCGGAGGGAAGTTCATCTCCAATGGTCAGGCTGTACTTGAGACGTTTGAGTTCGGCATCGAGTTCCTTGAAACTAATCAGATAATTGTTGATCAGTTTTCTGATAAGGATGTTGATATGCTTGTCATTCGTCCATTTGGTCGGATTCACATTCTCGTAGGAAACACCTGATATGATATCCCGTGTAAAACGGATGTCCTTTGGAATAACCATTTCGCCGTACAGGTTTGTTATGCCCGGTGAGGTTTTATCCTTTAGCAACGACTCAAGTTTGTCCAGAAAACTCTTTTCAAGTGCGTCAAAGCGGATTTTGAATTGATCCTCAGCTTGCTGCAAGTGCATCTTGGCTACGGGCTTAATCTTCTTTGACCCCTCTTTCATCACACGTGAGAAAAGGCGTTTTTCGATCACTGTACCGTAGAGAGAAGGAGAGGCCTTCAGGGAAGCGTCTTTAACGTCTCCGGCTTTATCTCCGAAAATTGCCCGAAGGAGTTTTTCTTCAGGTGAAGGATCACTTTCGCCTTTTGGGGTGATCTTTCCAATGAGAATATCTCCCGGCTCAATATACGCACCAATGCGGATGATCCCGTTTTCGTCCAGGTTTTTGGTAGCTTCTTCAGAAACGTTGGGAATGTCACTGGTCAGCTCTTCCATACCTCGCTTTGTGTCGCGCACTTCCATGATATATTCATCCACGTGGATGGAAGTAAAGACGTCTTCGCGAAGCATTCTTTCAGAAAGCACTATGGCGTCTTCAAAATTATAACCTTTCCAGGGCATGAAAGCCACTTTCAGGTTACGTCCCAGGGCCAGTTCCCCGTTTTGGGTGCCATATCCTTCTGTCAGGATCTGCCCGGGAACCACTTTTTGTCCCTTTTTCACGACCGGTTTCAGATTCACAGAAGTATTCTGGTTTGTTTTCCTGTATATGGGAAGCTTGTACTCGGTGATTTCCGGGCCGAAGCTTACAAACTTTTCATCTTCGCTCCGTTCATAGCGGATATGGATCCTGTTGGCATCAACAAATACCACTTCTCCCTTACCTTCGGCTGCTATCTGAGTACGGCTGTCCTTGGTCACGGTACTTTCAAGGCCTGTTCCTACGATGGGGGCCTCCGGCCTTATGAGTGGCACAGCCTGGCGCATCATGTTGGAACCCATCAGGGCCCTGTTGGCGTCGTCATGTTCCAGGAATGGAATGAGTGAAGCAGCAATAGAGGCGATCTGGTTGGGCGAAACGTCCATCAGGTGCACCTCTTCTTTTGTAACGACAGGATAGTCTGCCTCGTAACGGCATTTGATCCTTTCATCAACGATGCTCCCGTCGTCATCCAGGTTCACATTGGCCTGTGCTACCATGCGTTCTTCTTCCTCTTCGGCACTCATGTAAACATACCCTTTTGCTGAGAGGTCTACCCGGCCGTTTTCCACTTTACGGTAAGGGGTCTCTATGAATCCCAGATCGTTGATCCGGGCATAGACACACAGGGAAGAAATCAGTCCGATATTGGGACCTTCCGGGGTTTCAATGGGACAAAGCCTTCCATAATGGGTGTAGTGCACGTCGCGCACTTCAAATCCGGCACGGTCTCTTGAAAGGCCGCCAGGACCCAGTGCAGAAAGACGGCGTTTGTGTGTCATTTCGGCCAGCGGGTTTGTCTGGTCCATAAACTGGGACAGTTGCGATGTGCCAAAAAATGAATTGATCACGGAAGACAAGGTTTTTGCATTGATCAGATCAATGGGGGTAAACACCTCGTTGTCTCGTACATTCATTCTTTCCCTTATTGTACGTGCCATACGGGAAAGACCAACGCTGAACTGATTTGCCAGCTGTTCCCCTACAGTGCGGATGCGGCGGTTGCTCAGGTGATCAATATCGTCCACTGTCGCTTTGGAATTGATAAGCTGGATCAGGTGGGTGATGATGGCGATGATATCTTCCTTGGTCAGTACCTTGATGTCTGAAGGAGTGTTCAGATTGAGTTTGCGATTCAGGCGGTAACGTCCCACGTCACCCAGGTCGTAACGTTTGGATGAAAAGAAGAGCTTGTCTATCACATCCATTGCTGTTGCATCGTCTGGTGGTTCGGAATTACGTAATTGCCTGTATATGTATATGACGGCCTCTTTAGCCGAATTGCACGGATCTTTCTGGAGGGTATTGTGGATTATGGCATAATCCCCGACATTGGCATCTTCTTTATGTAAAAGGATGGTAGCGGTATTTGAATCCAGGATCAGTTCAATGTGTTCCTCTTCCAGGATTGTCTTCCTGTCAAGTATGATCTCGTTACGTTCTATGGATACAACTTCTCCGGTATCTTCATCCACAAAATCTTCTACCCAGGACTTGAGTACCCGGGCGGCCAGCTGCCTTCCCAGATTCTTTTTCAAATTGGTCCTGGTCACCTTGATCTCGTTTGCCAGGCCGAATATTTCCAGGATGTCCTTGTCGCTTTCAAATCCTATGGCACGCAAGAGGGTGGTGACAGGCAGTTTCTTTTTCCTGTCAATGTAAGCGTACATCACGTTATTGATGTCTGTCGCGAATTCTATCCAGGAACCTTTGAATGGGATGATACGGGCCGAGTACAGCTTGGTCCCGTTGGTGTGAATGCTTTGTCCGAAGAACACACCGGGAGAACGGTGCAGCTGTGAAACCACTATGCGTTCGGACCCGTTGATGACAAAGGTCCCGCGTGGTGTCATATAAGGAATGGTGCCCAGGTATACATCCATTATGCTTGTATCAAACTCCTCGTGCTCAGGATCGGTGCAATAGAGTTTGAGCTTCGCCTTCAGGGGGACACTGTAGGTCAATCCCCTGTCCAGGCATTCTTCTATGGAATAACGGGGCGGGTCAATGAAATAATCTATGAATTCGAGAACAAAATTGTTACGGGTATCGGTAATCGGAAAATTTTCCTGGAATACCTTGAACAATCCTTCATTTTTCCTGTTTTCCGGTGTTGTCTCCAACTGGAAGAAATCCTGGAATGATTTCAATTGAACCTCCAAAAAATCGGGATGATCCAGGAGGGTTTTTGATTTTGCGAAACTAATTCGCTGATTATTTGCTCGTTGAGGCATTTTTTAAGGATTAGTTGAAAATAAACGTTTTAACGACAAAAAGGCTTAGAACCCCCTTAGGGGTCCTAAACCTGGTACCGTTCCCGATTTGGACGGGAAGTGAGTTTATTTAATTTCAACTTCCCCGCCGGCCTCTTCAATTTGTGATTTGATTTGTTCTGCTTCTGCTTTGCTTACTTTTTCCTTCACGGATTTAGGTACACCGTCAACCAGATCTTTAGCTTCTTTGAGTCCCAGAGCGGTTATTTCTTTAACCACTTTGATGACTTGCAGCTTAGCCTGTCCGGCGGAAGTAAGTATCACATCAAATTGAGTTTGTTCAACTTCGGCGGCCGGTCCGGCAGCACCGGGAGCAGCGGCAACCGCGACAGCAGCGGCAGCGGGTTCAATTCCGTATTCGTCTTTGAGGATGTTTGCTAATTCAATAGCTTCTTTAATGGTAAGATTAGCAATGGCTTCTGCCATTTGTTTCAATTCTGCCATGATTTTTTATAATTAAAAATTTTGTTTTACCTGTTAATGATTATTCACGTTCGGCCAGGGTTTTTACAATTCCGGCCATATTGCTACCAGCTGCCTTGACAGCCAATACAAGTCTTTGTGCAGGAGACAGGATCAGGCCTGCAATATCTCCAATGAGTTCTTCACGGGATTTGATATTGATCAGGTTATCCAGCTGATCTTCCCCAACGTAGGCGCATTCCTGAACCAATGCTCCCTTGAAAACGGGTTTCTTGTTTTCCTGGCCGAATGATTTGATCAGTCTGGCCGGAGCATTGACATTTTCAGTGAACATAACAGCTGTGGATCCTTCAAGTACGGGGAAAAGCAGTTTCATTTCCTCAATACCCGCCATTTCCAGCGTACGTTTTAGCAGGGTGTTCTTTACAACAACCAGTTTGATGTTCTGTGCAAAGCATTCACGACGGAGCAGGGAAGTTTTCCCGGCATCAAGTCCTTCAATGTTCACAACATAAAAATCAGGGGTTGTCTTGAGCTGAGCTGCCAAACTTTCAATTATCTGTCCTTTTTGTTCTTTCTTCATAATACACAATATTCTTTATTCTGCAGCTGTACCTGATTTGACATCAATGGCAAGACCCGGTCCCATGGTTGTGGAAAGGGTTATACTTTTGATATAAGTTCCCTTAAGGGCCTGCGGTTTCAGTTTGATCACGGTATTAAGAAACTCCTGGGCATTTTCCTGGATCTTTTTGGCATCAAAGGATACTTTCCCAATAGAAGCGTGGATGATCCCTGTCTTATCGACCTTAAAGTCAATTTTCCCTGCCTTGACCTCTTTAACAGCCTTTCCAATCTCCATGGTAACAGTTCCAGTTTTTGGATTGGGCATCAGTCCACGGGGACCAAGAATACGGCCGATAGGTCCGATTTTGGCCATGACAGAGGGGGTACAGATAATCACATCGATATCTGTCCATCCACCTTTGATTTTTTCAATATACTGATCAAGACCTACGTGGTCGGCACCTGCGCTTGTAGCTTCCTCCTCCTTGTCGGGGGTACAGAGAACCAGTACACGCACTTGTTTTCCCGTTCCATGCGGAAGAGTTACAACGCCGCGAACCATCTGGTTTGCTTTGCGCGGATCAACACCCAGACGCACAGCAATGTCCACCGAGGCGTCAAACTTGGTGAAACTGGTCTGTCCGATCAGCTCACTGGCCTCGGACAACTTGTACTGTTTGTCAGAATCGACCCTGGCGTATACTACTTTTTGATTTTTAGTAAGTTTACTCATTTCTGCATAGAAGTTTAATTAACACCTTCCGGGACCTCTCCGCTCACGGTGATGCCCATACTGCGCGCAGTACCGGCCACCATGCTCATAGCTGATTTCAAGGTGAAGGCATTCATATCCTGCATTTTGTTTTCAGCAATGGTGCGGACCTGATCCCAGGTAACCGAAGCGACCTTATTACGGTTGGGTTCGGCAGAACCTGTCGTAATTTTGGCAGCCTCTTTCAATTGAACAGCAATTGGCGGTTGCTTAACGATAAACGTAAAAGATTTATCGCTGTAAACAGTAATGATGACCGGCAGTACTTTTCCTGCACGGTCCTGTGTCTGCGCATTGAATTTTTTGCAGAACTCCATTATGTTCACGCCCTTGGAGCCCAGCGCCGGTCCTACCGGGGGCGAAGGGTTGGCAGCACCGCCTTTAATCTGTAATTTGATTAATCCGGCAATCTCTTTAGCCATAATGATTGATTATTTATTCTTTTTCAACCTGAACAAAGCCCAGCTCAAGCAAGGTCTTCCGGCCGAAGATTTTTACCATCACTTTCAGTTTTTTCTTGTCTTCAATGATTTCTTCCACGGTTCCGTTGAATCCGTTGAATGGCCCGTCAATAACCTTGACTGCCTCTCCGACAAGATAAGGAGTGATGTTTTCTTCTTCCCTTTCAGCCTGTTCATCCACTTTACCCAGAATCCTGTTGATTTCTGATAAGCGGACGGGAACGGGGTCCCCTCCTTTAACAGCTCCCAGAAAACCCGATACATGTGGCATACTTGTGATAAGGTGCTGAATTTCCGGCGTAAGCGCGACTTCTATCAGAATGTAGCCGGGATAAAAAATACGCTCCTTACTGATCTTTTTACCATTTTTAACCTGGTATATCTTTTCAGTAGGGATCAGAACCTGGGAAACCAAGTTTTCAAGATGAAGACGTTTCACTTCATTCTCAATATATTCCCTGGCTTTTTTCTCTTTACCTCCGGCCGCTCTTACAACGTACCATTTTTTGGTAGCTTCTGTCATTTCCCTATAATTTAATACAATGCCTTGTAGAGAAACTCCATCAGATTCCTAAATGTAAAATCCATTGCAAAGATGACTAATGCAAAGATGACCGAAGCCACCATTACAATAATCGCACTGTTCTGCAGTTGACCCCATGCAGGCCAGCTCACTTTATGAACCAGCTCACTGTAGGAGTCTTTGAAATACATTCCGATTTTGCTCATTGTTTGTTTATTAGCAACACGTGGAGGTGGAAGCTTCTCCCGTAGTTGAGGTTATAAATACAGGGCCGTAACATCCTGTATTTGCAGGGGCAGAGCGACTCGAACGCCCATCAACGGTTTTGGAGACCGCTATTCTACCCTTAAACTATGCCCCTATCAGACACAGGTAGGCCGTTATAATACGGCCACACCTGTGCTTATAGCTTATTCAGCAAGGTATCAGTCACCAACTTGTGTGATCTGACCTGCACCTACCGTACGGCCACCTTCGCGGATAGCGAAACGGAGTCCTTCATTAATGGCTACGGGGTAAATCAGTTCCACGTTAATGGTAACGTTGTCACCCGGCATCACCATGTCCACGCCCTCGGGCAGTTGAACTTCTCCCGTAACGTCAAGGGTACGGAGGAAGAACTGGGGACGGTATTTATTGTGGAAAGGAGTGTGGCGTCCGCCTTCGTCTTTCTTGAGAACGTAAATTCCTGCAGAGAATTTCTTGTGAGGGGTAATGGTCCCCGGCCGGCAGATAACCTGGCCGCGTTTTACCTCTTTCTTGTCAATCCCGCGGAGCAACAGCCCTACGTTATCACCGGCTTCACCCCTGTCAAGTATCTTGCGGAACATTTCAACACCAGTTACCACGCTCGTTTTGGGCTTTTCACCAAGACCTACAATCTCGATCTGATCACCGGTTTTGATAACACCGGTTTCTATACGGCCGGTAGCAACGGTTCCACGTCCGGTAATCGAGAAAATGTCCTCTACGGGCATAATGAAAGGTTTCTCGTTTTCACGAAGTGGAATGGGAATATAAGAGTCGACAGCATCCATCAGCTCCATCACTTTTTCTTCCCACTGTGCTTCCCCATTAAGGGCACCCAATGCAGAGCCGCGGATAACGGGAGCATTGTCTCCGTCAAAATTGTATTTTGATAGCAGGTCGCGTACTTCCAGCTCAACCAGGTCAAGCATTTCCGTATCATCAACCATGTCACATTTATTCAGGAACACAACGATTTGGGGAACGTTCACCTGGCGGGCAAGCAGAACGTGCTCGTTGGTTTGGGGCATGGGACCGTCTGTAGCAGCAACAACTAGGATAGCCCCGTCCATCTGGGCAGCACC
This sequence comes from Bacteroidales bacterium UBA1374, assembly GCA_002305545.1. Lineage (GTDB taxonomy): Bacteria > Bacteroidota > Bacteroidia > Bacteroidales > UBA932 > DMER64. The sequence continues at coordinate 107,825 of DBRG01000017.1, read as the reverse complement.
GGTAACCATGTTCTTCACGTAGTCGGCGTGTCCCGGGCAGTCAACGTGTGCGTAGTGACGGGAAGCAGTCTGATATTCAACGTGAGATGTATTGATGGTGATACCGCGTTCTTTTTCTTCAGGAGCGTTATCAATAGAATCGAATGAACGTATTTCAGACAGGCCCTTTTTTGCCAGTACCTGGGTAATGGCGGCTGTCAGCGTGGTTTTTCCATGGTCTACGTGACCAATGGTTCCAATGTTTACGTGGGGTTTATCCCTTTTGTAGGTTTCTTTTGCCATAACTTAATAATTTAATAACTCAATAATGTAAATTTGAGCCGGTGATGAGATTTGAACTCATGACCTCTTCCTTACCAAGGAAGCGCTCTACCCCTGAGCTACACTGGCCTTTTTTGTGCCTATTGGAGCGGAAGACGAGGTTCGAACTCGCGACCCTCAGCTTGGAAGGCTGATGCTCTACCAACTGAGCTACTTCCGCATGGTGTGGGAGGGGCAGGATTCGAACCTACGTAGACGTGCGTCAGCAGATTTACAGTCTGCCCCAGTTGGCCGCTTTGGTACCCTCCCTCAATAATTCATTTTGTCAAACAACAACCGAGCCGATAGAGGGATTCGAACCCACGACCTGCTGATTACAAATCAGCTGCTCTGACCAACTGAGCTACATCGGCAAAAACATCCCGGCATTTTGGAGCGGCAAAGATAAACCATTTCTACAAACTACCAAAAAAAAACAACAAAAAACTCCCGCTATTACAATGATTCCTAAGAACTACAACTTATCCGGCCAGGGCAATTATTGACTGAAGGATGCTCTCGGTATCGTACCCGCATTCATGGTACAGTTGCTTTGCTTTACCGTGCTGAACATAACGGTCAGGGATCCCGAGTCCTGTTACCTTGCTTATTGCCTCATTATGTCTTGCCATATAAGTGGACACAGTACTGTGCAGTCCTCCTATCAGACAGCCGTCTTCCAGGGTGATGACTTTGCTGAAATTGCGGGATACATGTTCCAGGACTTTTTCATCAATTGGTTTGAGGAAACGCATATCGTAATGTTGAACAGATATTCCTTTTTCAACAGCTTTTGCCACTGCGGCAGCTCCCATGATACCGGCAGCGCCCAGGCTCAGCAGTGCCATGTCTTTACCCTGGGACAAGATCCGTGCCCTGCCTGGTTCAAGATACTGAAAAGGCCTTCTCCAATCCCTGATCCCGGCACCCGTTCCCCTGGGGTAACGGATGCTGATGGCTGTGTATCTTTTATCCTGTGCCGAGTAAAGCATGTTTCTCAGCTCCACTTCGTCCATGGGAGCGGCCACGATCAGACCCGGAATACAATTGAAATAAGCCAGATCGTATGCTCCGTGATGGGTCACCCCGTCTTCTCCAACCAGTCCGCCTCTGTCCAGGCAGAAAACCACTTTCAGGTTCTGGATGGCCACATCATGGATCACCGAGTCATATGCCCTTTGCATGAAACTGGAATAGATGTTGCAATAGGGCAGGTAACCGGCCGCGGCAAGGCCTGCGGAAAAGGTGACAGCATGTTGCTCGGCAATTCCAACGTCAAAACACCTGTCTGGCATTTCTTCCATCATAAGATTCATGGAACAGCCGCTTGGCATGGCCGGGGTTATGCCTACAATGTCGGGATTGGAGCGGGCTAATTCCAGCAGTGTATGGCCGAAGACATCCTGAAACCTTGTCTTTTTTGGGATATCAGGATCATCATCGGTGAGCCTGTGTCCTGTTTCCGCATCAAAAAGCCCGGGAGCATGCCATGTGGGCTGGTCATTCTCTGCCGGTGCGTATCCTTTTCCCTTTACAGTAAGAACGTGCAGCAAACGTGGTTCCTTAAGGCTTCTGAGCTTTTTGAATGTGTTGACTAGCTGGATTACGTCATGCCCGTCAACCGGGCCAAAATACCGGATGCCCAGCGGTTGGAACAACGTGCTGTTCTTAACCACAAGACGCTTTCCGGCTTTGACCAAATCCTGTACCGCATCCCGTATGGTTCCCGAACCCAAAGCTTTCCAGGTTTTCATCTTTAGCCTGTTATAACGGACAGAGGTCGTCAGTTTCAGGAGTGAGTTGTGCAATCCGCCCACATTCGGCTCAATGGACATCTTGTTGTCATTGAGTACCACAAGTATATCTGCGTTGCTTCCCCCGGCATTGTTCAACCCTTCATACGCCAACCCTGCCGTCATGGAACCATCCCCAATAATTGCAACGGTTTTTTCACCACTTTTACGCATGGCCGCGGCTGTAGCAAAGCCAAGTGCTGCCGATATCGAAGTGGAAGAATGCCCGGTCCCGAAGGCGTCATAGGGGCTTTCATCCCTTTTGGGAAATCCGCTCAAACCATTGTAACAGCGATTTTTCAGAAACTCTTTGCGACGTCCTGTAAGGATCTTGTGTGCATAAGCCTGGTGGCCCACATCCCAGATGATCTTGTCTTTAGGAGCATCGTATACATAATGAATGGCTACTGTCAGTTCTACAGTGCCCAGGCTGGCTCCCAGGTGACCGGGATTGCGTGAACAGCACTCGGTAATGTATTTCCTGATTTCCGCGCACAGTTGAGGCAATTCTTCCGGCCTTAGTTTCTTCAGGTCTTCCGGGCTGTTAATTTGTTCAATCAGATTATCCATGATATGATCAGTCCCTTATAATGGTCTGTTCCCTGTCGGGTCCCAGAGAAATGATCTTCACGGGAACCCCTGTGGAATCTTCTATAAACCGCACATAGGCCATCAATTCGTAAGGTAATTCTTCTTCTTTTCGAATGCCAGAAAGTTTTTTACCCCAACCCTTGAATTCTCTGTATACCGGGGTGATTGGAGTATGTGTGTCAAAAGGAACACGTTTGATATCCTGTCCCTCAATTATATAGGATGTTGCAATTTTTATGGTGTCAAATGCGTCCAGGACATCGGCTTTCATCATGATCAGATCTGTCACCCCATTGAGGATCACAGCGTATTTCAATGCAACCAGATCCAGCCATCCCGTTCGCCGGGGCCTTCCCGTTGTGGCCCCGAATTCTTTGCCTTTCTCCCGGATAATTTCGCCTGTCAGGTCATTGAGTTCAGTTGGAAAAGGTCCGCTTCCCACACGGGTACAGTAAGCTTTGAATATTCCATACACCCTGCCTACCCTGGTTGGAGGGAATCCCAGGCCTGTACAGGCTCCGGCACAAGTAGTGGAAGATGAGGTCACATAGGGATACGATCCAAAATCAATATCCAGAAGGGTTCCCTGGGCTCCTTCTGCCAGGACACGTTTGTTTTCCTTCAGGCAATCTGCCAGGTAATACTCTGCATCTATCAGGGAAAACTTTTTCATGTATTCAATGGCGTTGAGCCAATTTTCTTCCCCCTGGTCCGCGTCATATGTATAGTCGAATTGCCTGAGAAAGGCAATATGCTTTGATTTCAGTGCCAGGAAGCGGTCCCGGAAATCAGGTGCTATAATATCTCCCACGCGGATCCCGTTCCGGCCCGTTTTGTCCATATAGGCGGGGCCGATGCCTTTCAGGGTAGAACCGATCCGGGAGGCGCCTTTTGAATGCTCGCTGGCTGCATCTATTATACGGTGCGTTGGAAGGATCAAATGCGCCTTTTTCGAGATCATAAGACGATCCCTGACCGGGATCCCCAGTGCTTCCAGGGAACGGCATTCTTCCCCGAATATCACGGGATCTATCACAACGCCGTTACCTATTATATTCATGGTATTGCTGCGAAAGATCCCTGCAGGCACAGAATGAAGAACAAAGGAAGTGCCTTCAAAATGAAGGGAGTGCCCTGCATTGGGTCCTCCCTGGAAACGGGCGATTACAGGATACCGTTGTGCCAGATAATCTACTATCTTGCCTTTACCCTCATCACCCCACTGAAGCCCCAGAACAACATCAACGTTCATAGTCAATTATTTCAAAACAGGTAAGCATAACCATGCAAAAATACTACAAATTTTGCAGACTTGACTAATTATCCTATCTTAGATTTTCTTTTTCCAAAAGCAAGCATAACCTATCTAAAACCAAACTATGAATAAAGTAAATAAGTTACTGAAAGACAGGGCCCTTGTGCGCTGGAGCATGCTCATTCTCCTGGCATCCATGATGTTTTTCGCCTACATGTTCGTAGACGTTCTATCTCCCTTGAAAAGTATGCTGGAAACCACGCGAGGGTGGACTTCCGAGAACTTTGGCACTGTTACGGGCTCAGAATATTTTCTGAACGTTTTTGCCCTGTTCCTGATCTTTGCAGGGATCATTCTGGATAAAATGGGGGTCCGTTTCACGGCCATATTGTCTGCACTGGTCATGCTGACAGGGGCAGCAATCAAATATTATGCCCTTACCGATGCCTTTACCGGTTCAGGGCTGGAAACATGGCTCAATTCCTGGTGGGTTACCCTGCCTGCTTCTGCGAAACTTGCCTCGCTCGGATTTATGATTTTCGGATGCGGGGTGGAAATGGCCGGAGTTACTGTTTCTAAAGGTATAGTAAAGTGGTTCAAGGGCAAAGAAATGGCACTGGCCATGGGTGTGGAGATGGCCATAGCCCGGCTTGGGGTTTTTGCTGTTTTCAGAATATCGCCGCGGATTGCCGAGAGCACAGCAAATGTGAGCACCTCTGTCCTTTTGTGCATGATCCTGCTTATTGTTGGTTTGCTGGCATTTTCCGTGTATTTTTTCTTTGACAGGAAACTGGAAAGACAAATGGGAGAGTCCGGTGAAGAACCGGAAGAGGAATTTAAGGTAAGCGACCTGGGAAAACTATTCACAAGCAAGGCCTTTCTGCTTGTCTCGGGTTTGTGCGTATTGTATTATTCTGCAATTTTCCCATTCCAGAAATTTGCCGCCAATATGCTGGAATGCCGCCTTCAGATATCTGCCACGGACGCCAGTGATATTTTTTCATGGTTCCCCATAGGGGCCATGCTGCTAACCCCGCTTTTGGGAGCATACCTTGACAACAAGGGAAAGGGAGCAAGCATGCTCATCATAGGAGCCGTCCTTATGTGCCTGTGTCACCTTACGTTTGCCCTGGTGCCCGAGGCATATTTCACCCGGGGTGTTGCCTATACGGCCATTATAATATTAGGTATCAGTTTTTCGCTTGTACCGGCCGCCCTGTGGCCCTCGGTACCCAAACTGGTGGCGAACAGGTACCTTGGCTCTGCCTACTCAGTCATATTCTGGATCCAGAACATGGGTCTCTGGGCACTTCCCCTGCTGGTCGGAAGCGTTTTGGACCGCACAAACCGGGGAGTGACCAATCCCCTGGAGTATGATTACACGGTACCAATGCTCATCTTTGCTTCACTTGGAGTACTTGCCTTTTTCCTGGGCTTATGGCTCAAAGCCGAGGACCGCAAGAAGGGTTACGGTCTGGAATTGCCCAACATCACCAATAAAATCAAGAAATGATGAATAAGGTTGTGAAGTTGCTCAGGGATTCCAGTTGGGCACGCTGGGCCGTTCTTATGTGCCTTTCTCTGGTCATGTTTGCCTCCTATTTTTTTGATGACCAGTTTACCACTATAAGCCACATATTCAAGAATCCCGCTATTCTTGACCTGTCCTGGACAGCGGGAGATTACGGCATGTACGGGGGAGCCTACTCGCTGCTCTGCGTGTGGGGAGGACTCATTATTTGCGGCATGTTGCTGGATAAATGGGGAGTACGCGTGACCGGGACACTGTTTGTCCTGCTGATGGTTGGCGGAGCCGCCCTGGTTATGTACGGGATATCCTCTTCTTTCAACGATAGCGGGCTTTACCGCCTGATGGCACGTGCTTTTGCTAAACCTTCACTAACCCTGGCTTATGCGGGATGCGCCGTTTTCGGGCTGGGAAGTGAAATTGCAGGAGTAGCCGTTACGCGCTCCATTGCAAAATGGTTCCGTGGCAAGGAAATGGCACTGGCCATGGGTTTGCAGTTGGCACTGGCCCGTCTGGGAACCGCAACGGCTCTGATTGTTGTACCACGGATCGTAACACTGAACGACATCCACATTCCTTTTTCAGAAACAAGCAAGCCGGCGCTGGTCGGATTCATACTCCTGCTGTGCGGCATGATTGTCTGGGGAATCTTCCTGGCTTTTGATAAGAAACTGGACGTCCAGACAGCAGAAGAAGCCCTGAGAAATGCTCAGCCGGCAGGTAAAGAAGATAAATTCAAATTTTCAGACATATTTAAAATCCTCGGAAACAAGCATTATATCCTCATTTCCCTGCTCTGCGTATTCTTCTATGCCTGTATCATTTCTTTCCGTCGCTTTGCCACTTCCATCATCATACCGCGTTTCGAAATAGAAGGCGATATCGCTTCCTTGATGGTAGCACTCATACCTTTCACCACTATGGTTTTCACCCCGATTTTCGGGTCGCTGGTAGATATACGGGGTAAGGCCACCAGGTGGATGATCCTGGGTTCCTGTCTGGTACTTTTGTCGCATTTGATCATAGCGTTTGCTCCCGGAATCCCTGTTTTCGGATACATTGGCATAGCCATACTGGGCATAGGATATTCCCTGGTGCCGGCTGCCATGTGGCCTTCGGTGCCGAAGATCATTCCGGAAAAGAACCTGGGTACGGCCTACTCGCTCATCTACTGGATCCAGAATATGGGCATGTTGCTGGTTCCCATCTTTGTAGGGAAGATCATCGAAAAGAACATTGACGACCAGATCCGTGCTGCGGTGCAGGCAGAATACCTTTTCATCGGCCTGGCACTTGTAGCTATAGCCGTATCGCTCATATTGAGCCGTTCTTCAGATTCAAATCCGCATTTGCAGCTGGATGTACCCAATAAAGTACGCAAAACTAAATAAAGTACGCATACTGATAAAACGCAAGGTCGCAGCACCATAAAGAACCGGGAGCTTTCAAATATGCCGAGGCTCCCGGTTCTTTATGGTGCTGCGTACGCCTTAGCTACCGGTTGCAGCATCGGCATAAAAGAAAAAAGCTCTCCTTTTTTGTGATGATCAGAAAGGCAGGTCGTCAACGTCTTGCTGATCAAAATCAGGGGTGATGTCATTGCCCTGTTGCTGATTCTGCCATGGAGACTGACCCGTGTTTCTTGAAGGTGCGGACTGGGAGGAGGCAGCGGTCTCGCTTTTTCTGCCCAGCAATTGCATGGCGTCGGCAACAATTTCCGTGGTATATTTTTTTTGCCCCGATTGGTCTTCCCAGCTCCGGCTACGGATTTTCCCCTCAATATAAATCTGGGAACCTTTCCGGACAAATCGCTCGGCGATATCGGCCAGACCCCGCCACAATACCACGTTATGCCACTCTGTCTGCTCTTTCATTTCTCCATTCCGGTCCTTATACCTTTCGGTCGTAGCCAGGGTAAGGGTTGTTACAGACACCCCGCTTTCCAGGTGACGCACTTCCGGATCCTTTCCCACATTTCCTATTAACATTACCTTGTTCAACATAGTATTATGATTGTTTATTGGTTAATATACCCTGTAAAGTTACTATAAATTTACAAATCCAGCAGCTTGCGCATAGCCCTGCTATCAGGCTCAAGCCCGGTTAAGATGGCAAAGCCTTCAACTGCCTGGTGGTACAGCCAGTGATACCCGCCCAGATAACGCGCACCCGCACTGATGGCTGCATTCTGCAGTGGGGCAATCGTATAGGAGGCATCCAGGATCGTATGGTTGCGGGAGAGGCCCGTAACGGTTGTTCCCAGTCCTTCCGGCGGAATGGTGTTGACAACAAGGTTGCACTTTCCCAGCAGCAAAGGGATATCCTTTAAGGGATACAATCCGGGCCGGGATGTTCTGTTTGCGACAAACACCACGGCACCGGCCTGTTTCAGGCCCCAGGCAGCTGCACGGCCGGCGCCTCCTGCTCCTATGATCAATGCATTTTTGCCAACCGGATCGGCCCCGGCTTCCCTGAAACTGTTGACTACGCCGGTTGTGTCTGTATTCCATGCTGTCCAAATACCGTCTTTGTTTGTTAACAGGTTGGTGGCATTGATCTGCTGAACGGCAGGAGCGAGTTTATCGGCCACTTTCAGGAAATCTGTTTTAAAAGGCATGGTAACATTGAAACCCCTTATACTCAGCTCTTTGATACGTTGCCATCCCAACAGGGCATCGGGCGTTTCAATCACATGATAAATCTCCCCCGACAGTTGCGGATAAGCAGCATTGAAAAGCCGGGGGCTTAGGCTCGACTTAACCGGATTTCCTATGATGGCAAAAGGTCCCATTTTATCTGTTGCGCTGCCTGAGCGCTTCATAGCAGAGAATTGCCGTTGCTGCCGAAACGTTCAGAGAATCTATTATCCCCTTCATGGGTATCTTAATCTCATGATTGGCTTTTTCCCTCCAGAAAAGACTCAGCCCATCGCTTTCAGACCCCATGACCAGTGCGGTGGGTTTCCTGTAGTCGCATTCGTGGTACCATGTTGTAGCCTGGCATGTGGCAGCGACCACCTGAATACCCTGCCGGCTGAGCCATTGATAAGCTTCTTCTGAAGAACAGGCAAGGGTGGGGACACTGAATATACAACCCAAAGAGGCCCTGATGGTGTTGGGATTATAAAGGTCTGTCAAGGGATCGCAGATCAGGACGGCACCGGCGCCCGACGCATCGGCTGTACGCAGTATGGCTCCCAGGTTGCCTGGTTTTTCAACCGATTCCAGCACGATGACCAGGGCAGGGTCCCGCAGGTGTACTTCTGCAGGCTTTATGTCCTTACCATGCATGACTGCCAGCACCCCTTCTGTAGTGCCACGATAAGCCAGCTTTCCGTACAGACCGGAATCAAGTTCTTCTGCCATACTGGACTGTTCTCTTAACCAGGCCTCTTTTTCCTGGTCTGGCATAATATCAGGACACAAAAAGAGTTCTTTAATTTTATACCCGCCTTTGAGTGCAATCTCCAGCTCCCTTACCCCTTCAATGACAAACAATCCAGTTTCCCGCCGCAAGCGCGATTTTTCCATCAACAGGCGTAACTGTTTGATTTTTGGATTATTGGGAGAAGATATCATGGTCATTTATTCGGGACGCATTTGCGGAAAGAAGAGGACATCCTGTATGCTTGGTGCATCTGTCATCAGCATGCAAAGACGATCTATCCCGATTCCCATGCCCGAGGCAGGAGGCATGCCAAATTCAAGAGCCCTGATGAAATCCATATCTATGAACATGGCTTCATCATCTCCCTTTTCCTTGAGCCTGAGTTGTTCTTTGAAGCGATCCAGCTGGTCCAGCGGATCGTTAAGCTCGGAATACGCGTTGGCCAGTTCTTTTCCATTTACAAACAGTTCAAAACGTTCTGTCAGGTGGGGATGTTCACGGTGTCTTTTTGTAAGGGGCGAGGTGGCGGTTGGATAATCGGTAATAAAGGTCGGTTGGACCAGGTGTTTTTCACAGTATTCCCCAAAAAGGGCATCTATCAGTTTTCCCTTGCCCATGGATGGGGTCACGGGGACGTTCAGATCCCTGCAGGTACTGCGCAAGGCGTCCTCCTCCATCTCTGAGACATCCACGCCCGTATATTGTTTGATGGCATCAATCATGGAAAGACGCCTGAAGGGCCTTTTCCAGTCGATGACTTTGTCGCCGTAAGGCACCAGGGTGCTGCCATGAAGCTCAATAGCCACCTTTTCTGCCAGTTCTTCCGTAAATTCCATCATCCATAGGTAATCCTTGTAAGCGACGTAGATCTCCAGCACGGTGAACTCGGGGTTGTGAGTGCGGTCCATGCCTTCATTCCTGAAATCCTTGGCAAATTCATAAACACCCGGAAATCCTCCCACAATAAGCTTTTTCAGATACAATTCATTGGCAATCCGCAAATACAGCGGTATGTCCAGGGCATTGTGATGTGTTACAAAGGGACGGGCATTGGCACCTCCCGGGATGGGCTGCAGGATGGGCGTCTCAACTTCCAGGTAACCCCGGCTGTTGAAAAACTCACGCATGGTATTGACCAATTTTGTCCGTTTGACGAAGGTTTCCTTTACGTGGGGATTGACTATCAGGTCTACATAGCGCATCCGGTAACGCTGTTCAGGATCGGTAAAGGCGTCGTACACCTGGCCTTCTTTCTCCTTGACTATAGGCAGGACACGAAGGGATTTGCTTAAAAGAACGAGTTCCCTGGCATGCACCGAAATTTCACCGGTCTGTGTGATAAAGGCAAATCCTTTTACTCCTACGATATCTCCTATGTCCAGGAGTTTTTTGAAAACGGTGTTGTATAGCGTTTTGTCTTCTGCAGGGCATATGTCATCCCTTTTCACATAGACCTGGATGCGTCCGGTGTGGTCCTGGATAACCATAAAGGAAGCGGCTCCCATGATCCTCCGGCTCATGATCCTGCCTGCCAGGGTTACCTGTTTGAAGTTTTCGGTTTCGGGATTGTATCCCTCAAGTATTTCAACGGCTGTTGTATCTGCCGGATAGGCTTGTGCAGGATACGGGTTTATCCCCAGGTTTTTAAGCTCTTTCAATGCATCGCGACGGATCTGTTCCTGTTCGCTGATATGTGGATTCTCCATTTCTTCAAGGTTTTGTAATCCACAAAAATAAGAAAATTTTAGAGGGATAGGATTAAATTTTTACCTTTGCAGGATAATTATGGCGTTAGAAAAAAAGTGGATAGTTAAAGAGCCGGGCAATCCGGCATTGGTCAGACAACTGGTTGCTGAGCTCGGAGTGGACCCTGCTTTGGCAAACCTTTTGGTACAAAGAAACATAAAGGATTTCGCCCAGGCAAAATCCTTTTTTCGTCCACAGCTGGAAGACCTCCACGATCCGTTTCTTATGAAAGACATGGACAAGGCGGTCAAACGCCTTGACAGGGCTATCCGCGAAAGTGAGAAGATACTGGTGTACGGTGACTACGATGTGGACGGGACAACAGCGGTTGCCCTGGTATATTCTTTTTTACGCAAGGAAACACCCATGGTGTCCTACTACATACCGGACCGGTACACAGAAGGGTATGGAATTTCACACATAGGCATTGACGCTGCTGCCGATGAGGGCTGTACCCTGATCATTGCACTGGACTGCGGGATCAAGGCCAATGACAAGGTGGAATATGCAAGGCAAAAAGGCATAGATTTCATCATTTGCGACCATCACCTGCCTGCCGAAGAATTGCCCCATGCGGTGGCTGTGCTGGACCCCAAAAGAAATGACTGCAATTACCCCTTTGATGAACTGAGCGGTTGCGGGGTGGGATTCAAACTAATGCAGGCTTTTTGCATGAACAGGAATATTCCTCTTGCCGAACTCTATCCTTTTCTGGATCTGGTGGTGGTTAGCATCGCCTCGGACCTGGTTTCCATAACCGGGGAAAACCGTATCCTGGCTCATTATGGGTTGAAGCAGCTCAACGAAGCTCCCCGGAAAGGATTGCTTTCGATCATAAAACTTGCTGGTTTGGAAAAACACCAGATCTCGGTGGACGATATAGTTTTCAAGATAGGTCCCCGCATCAATGCGGCAGGACGTATGGAGTCGGGAAAAATGGCGGTGGACCTGCTCATTTCCCGCACGGATGACGACGCTTCACAGATTGGTCATACCATAAACGACCATAATGATGACCGCAAGAACATAGACCGGAAAATCACCAAAGAAGCCCTGGCCATGGTCAGGGATATTCCTGACCTGGAAAATAAGAAATCCACAGTGGTATACAATCCCAAGTGGCATAAGGGTGTGGTTGGCATAGTGGCTTCACGGCTGGTTGAAAATTATTACCGTCCAACCATAGTACTCACCAAATCCAACGGATTCATTACAGGCTCGGCCAGAAGCATACCCGGATTTGATCTGTACGAAGCCATTGAAAGCTGCAGTGACCTGCTTGAAAATTTTGGCGGACATATGTACGCAGCCGGTCTGACAATGAGTGAAAAGCATTACACGGAATTCTGCCAGCGGTTCGAAGCCATTGTTGCAGAGAAAGTGACAGACCAGATGCTGACGCCCCTGGAAAACATAGATACCTATCTTGATTTTAAGCAGATAACCCCGAAATTTTTCCGTCTTTTAAAACAATTCCAACCATTCGGACCGGGAAACCTATCCCCGGTGTTTGTGACTGAAAATGTTTATGACAATGGAAATGGACGCCTGGTAGGATCGGACTCGGGTCACCTGAAACTGGAACTGATCCAGGAAGACGAACCGTACAGGCCCATATCGGCCATCGCTTTCAACCAGAGCGAACACTTTGAGCACATGCACAATGGGAATCCTGTGGATATCTGTTATTCTGTAGCCGAAAATTATTACAGGGGGATAGCCAATATCCAGCTGCGCATCAAAGACATCAAGGCACGGGAGGTTATTGTTTAGGGAACTATCCGTTCATGCGCCTCTTCATACCATTTTTTCCTGGACTGGTAAAGATTTTCAATGCTGTCGTTCCCGGCCAGGGGCCATCGTTGGGGATCACGTGAAATCCTGTCCAGGATCACGGACAGGGGAGTATCAATGAAAACAACATGACCGTTGGTCTTCATGAACTCCATGTTGTCGAAGAAGCAGGGGGTGCCTCCCCCGCAGGCAACAATCTGAGGGGGTTTTCCTTCCTGGTGCCATCTTTCCACAATCCTGTGAAGGTTGTCCCTTTCAGCCATTCTGAAAGCTTCTTCGCCTTTTTCTGTTATATATTGCCAGGATGGCATTCCGCTAAGGGTCCATAGTTCCTGGTCCAGATCTACAAACCGAATTCCTTTACGTGCAGCTTCAGCTGCTCCCAGGGTACTTTTTCCCGAGGCCATGAACCCTATGTAAAATATCAGTCTCATTGCGGATTATTACAGAAGTGTCATCTGGACAGCATCTTCATCATCAAAGGCTATGGAAGGCTTTTTTTCTGTATCAGGGGCCGTGGAGCCTTCTCCTGCAGAAACGGGGCCTTCCAGTTCAAAGTCCATACTGCCGTCATCCCCGTTATCGTACAAGCCTTCGTTTTCCGGCAGGTTGTCCTCCTTTACCGAAGCGGATTCACAGAATTCGATCTTTTCCACCTGGAACGTGGTGATCCTTTTTCCCTTTGCCCGGAAACTCTTGTCTCCTATGAATTCGGTTACATCTATTTCCTGGGGAGGTCTTTTTTCGTGTTTTCCTCCAAATGTGACTTTGACAACGGGGTTCTTGTCACTGGAAATCGCCACCAGGTAAGAACCCGTACCGTCCCCAATGAATGACTGAACCATATTTTCGGAGGGTTCAAACCTAAAACGCTTGATATAGTATGATCCGGCATCACCATCATAATAGGCCGCACTGAAAATCTTTTCCGGATCCATTTTTTCTATGCTCAGGATCTCATCCTGGTACCGGTTGCTCAGGTCAAAATTCGTGGTAGTAAACGTCCCGTTCCTGTTTATGGCCAGCAAGCTGTCGTCTGCCATGAATTCACCCAGGTAAAGACCCCGGCCCTGATCATTCAGACGCTGGATATCCTTATCAAACCATATTTCCTTTCCGCCCATGGTTGCCACGCCTTTTTCCTTGAGGGTGATTTTCTGGACAGGATGGCGGCTCAGGATATTCCCGCGGCTGCTCCTCCCCTTGATGGCCAGATCCAGGAACGAAAATTCAAAGATCAGTTTCTTGAGCTTTGGACGTGCTTTCAGATACACTTTTATGGTTTCTGCCTCTCCGTTTGGATTGACAGACAACCATAATACCTGTGAACCAGGAGTACCCAGGGTCAGGTTATAATCCCTGTCCCGGGAATAACTGTTCAACTGAAAACGCTTTACGAACACCTTCCCGTTTTTTCCGTCCCGGTATGCTGCATTATACACCGAGCGGTTGTCTTTCTTCCTGTATATCCCGGCATAAATGATATCTTTGCCCACATAAAGCTTATCGGCCACTTTCCTGATCGAGTAAGTGCCGTCTCTCAGAAATACAAGAACCTCGTCCAGACTGGAACAATCGCAGACATATTCTGCCTTGTCATCCTTTTTCATATCCGTCCCTACAAATCCCGAGTCCCTGCTCACGTATAACTTGCAATTGGCCAAGATGACCGTGGAAGCTTCAATGGTCTGGAAACTGGTGATTTCTGTCTTCCTGGGGAAGCGGCTCCCGTATTTTTTCTTCAATCCTTCAAAGTACTCTATGGCATATGCGGTAAGGTGTTCCAGGTTGTGCCTGATCTGATCCATTTCCCTGTCCAGGGATTTTATGTGTTCGTCAGCTTTTTTAATGTCAAAGCGGGATATTTTCCTGACCGGCTTTTCTACCAGTTTTTCTATTTCCCCAAAGACCACAGGACGGCGCAGGCGATCCTGGTATCGACGCATTTCGGTCTCTATGTCCTTAAGCTGCCCTTCCCATGTACGGGCATTGTTTTCCAGGATCCGGAATACCTTTTCTTCAAAAAATATTTTTTCAAGTGAAGAAAAATGCCAGTTCTCTTCCAGCTCGTTCAACCTGATCTCCAGCTCTAGCCTTAGCAAATCCCGGGTCCTGTCTGTACTGTGTGCCAGCATGTTCTCAACACTGGTCACAAAGGGTTTCCCATCCATGATCACGCATGCATCCGGAGATATGGACACTTCACATTTGGTGAAGGCATACAGGGCATCTATTGTTTTGTCGGGAGATACATCATTGGCCAGGTGTATCAGGATCTCGACCTCCTCTGCTGTGTTGTCATCAATTTTGCGGATTTTTATTTTGCCTTTATCGTTGGCCGCAATAATGGAACGGATCAGACTGTCTGTATTTTGTCCGTAAGGGATTTCCTTGATTATCAGGGTTCTTTTATCTGCCTTGATGATCTTTGCCCTTACCTTTACCCGGCTCGCCCCAATACCGCCGTTGTAGTTGCTGCAATCTACAAGTCCCCCTGTCATGAAATCCGGATACAGGGTAAACGGTTCTCCTTTAAGGTGGGATATGGAAGCGTCAATCAACTCATTGAAGTTGTGGGGAAGGATTTTTGTAGCCAGCCCTACGGCTATCCCTTCGGCGCCCTGGGCCAGCAACAACGGAAATTTGACCGGAAGGGCGGCGGGTTCCTGGTTCCTGCCATCATAAGAAGGTTCCCATACCGTCGTTTTGGGATTAAAGACCACATCCAGTGCAAATTTGCTGAGGCGGGCCTCAATATAACGGGGCGCTGCAGCAGAATCCCCGGTCAGTGTATTTCCCCAGTTTCCCTGGGTGTCAATGAGCAATTCTTTCTGCCCCAGCTGGACCAGGGCATCCCCTATTGAAGCGTCCCCGTGCGGGTGGAATTGCATGGTATGGCCGATGATATTGGCAACTTTGTTGTAACGGCCGTCCTCCATCCTTTTCATGGAATGCAGAATCCGGCGCTGCACCGGTTTCAGACCGTCGGTAAGGTGGGGAATGGCCCTTTCCAGAATGACATAGGAAGAGTATTCAAGGAACCAGTCCTTGAACATGCCGGTAAGTCTGTATTTCTTGTCTTGTTCCTCACCCAGGATACGCAGGTACTTCAGTTGGTCTTCACTCATCATGGCCTAATCTCCCACCATTCTTAAATTGTTGACAATGAAATCCCTTCTTTCCGGTGTGTTGTCTCCCATATAGAACCTGAGCAGTTCGGGGAGCCTGTCATCCTTATCGAGCCGGACGATATCCAGCCGGATATTCTCGCCAATAAATGCTTTGAACTCATCGGGCGAGATTTCTCCCAATCCCTTGAAACGAGTAATTTCAGGGTCCGGGCCGAGTTCCCGCAGGGCTTTTTCTCTTTCTGTCTCGGAATAGCAATAACGTGTGTCTTTCTTGTTCCTTACCCTGAACAGGGGTGTCTGCAGGATATAAATGTGGCCGTGCCTTACCAATTCCGGGAAAAATTGAAGGAAGAAACTCAGCAGCAACATTCTGATGTGCATACCGTCCGGATCGGCGTCGGTGGCAATGATGATCTTGTTGTAACGCAGGTTGTCCAAATCGTCCTCTATGTTCAATGCGGCTTGCAACAGGTTGAATTCTTCGTTGGTATATACTATCTGTTTGGTGAGACCAAAGGTGTTCTCAGGTTTTCCCCTCAGGCTGAAAACCGCCTGGATATTCGGATCCCTGCTTTTGGTTATGGATCCGCTGGCAGAATCGCCTTCTGTGATAAAAAGCATGGTCTGCCCGGCCAGCTCGTGTTTGTCTGTTAAGTGGATACGGCAATCACGCAATTTCCGGTTATGAAGGCTGATCTTTTTGGCATTTTCCTTTGCTTTTTTCCGGACAAGCCCTACCGCTTTCCTTTCTTTCTCGTTTTCAATGATCTTTTTGAACAGGATGTCTGCCGTTTCCGGATTTCTATGCAGGTAATTGTCCAGGTGTTCTTTCACAAAATCCCCTATGAAACTGCGGAGGGTCGGGCCCGCGTTGCTCATTTCACGCGAATCCAGGATGGT
Organism: Bacteroidales bacterium UBA1374; assembly: GCA_002305545.1. Lineage (GTDB taxonomy): Bacteria > Bacteroidota > Bacteroidia > Bacteroidales > UBA932 > DMER64. The sequence continues at coordinate 91,400 of DBRG01000017.1, read as the reverse complement.
TTTCGTCTGGTTGGCAAACCTGGGCTCAATCAATCGTATGCTTATTGCCCCTACTATTGATTGGCGGATATCTGAAGATTCAAAATCCTTTTTGTAAAACTCTTTGATTGTCCTGGCAACTGCCTCCCGGAAAGCGGAAAGGTGGGTTCCGCCCTGGGATGTGTTCTGTCCGTTGGCAAAAGACATGATGCTTTCCCCGGTATCGTTGGTGTGGGTAATAACCATCTCAATGTCCTGCCCGGCAAGGTGTATAGGCGGATATAGCGTCTCTTCGGCCATGCTTTCGTTGACCAGGTCCAGCAAGCCATTTTTGGAAACGAATTCTGTTCCGTTGAGCTGCATGCGCAGGCCCTTGTTCAGATAGGCATAATGGCGCACCATCTCCCAGACAAAATCCAGGTTGATGGTATAGCTGTTGAATAAAGCGGGATCGGGGGTGAATTCCACCAGCGTCCCGTCCTTTTGCACCGACTCCCTTTCGCCTTCCTCCAGCAGTATCCCCTTGGAGAATTTGCCGAAACGGCTCTTTCCTTCCCTGAAAGACTCTATGTAAAACATCATGGAAGTGGCGTTTACGGCTTTAAGGCCGATCCCGTTCAACCCCACGGCTTTCTGAAAGGATTTGTTGTCGTACTTGGCCCCGGTATTCATCTTGTTGGCGGCTTCGATCACTTTCCCGAAAGGGATCCCCCTTCCGTAATCCCGGACCGAGATGACGTTGTCCCTGATCGAGACCGAGATCACCTTCCCATAGCCCATGGCATATTCGTCGACCGAATTGTCAATAACTTCCTTGATCAGGACATAGAGTCCATCATCGGGAGTGCTTCCGTCACCTAATTTGCCAATGTACATCCCGGGTCTGAGCCGGATGTGTTCATTCCATTCAAGTGTTTTGAAATTATCTTCTGTATAGGTTGGTATAGGGTTGGTCATACGGGGCACAAAGATAAAAAAACTGGTTGAAATAGATTAATTAATCACTACATTTGCAGTTTGCACAAAGAACGTAAAAAATCTTAAATGCTGCTATGAAGGGTAGTATTTCACAAATAATAGGTCCTGTTGTAGACGTGGTGTTCTCGTCGGGAACAAAAGACATGCAATTGCCTTCCATACGCCACGCGCTGGAAGTGCGCCGTCCAGATGGCAAGACGGTCATACTGGAAGTACAGCAACATATCGGGGACAACACAGTACGCACTGTTGCCATGGACTCTACCGATGGCCTTTCCAGGGGTCTGGAGGTGAATACTACCGGGAGCCCTATAACCATGCCCGTTGGAGTACAGGTCAAAGGCCGCCTTTTGAATGTCATTGGCCAGACCATTGACGGACTACGACCGCTGAGTAAAGATACAGGTACTTTTCCCATACACAAGGCCCCTCCCAAATTCGAAGACCTGACCACATCCAGTGACGTATTGTTTACCGGTATCAAGGTCATAGACCTTCTGGAACCATACCTGAAAGGGGGAAAGATTGGTCTTTTTGGCGGTGCCGGTGTGGGCAAGACAGTCATCATCATGGAATTGATCAACAACATAGCCAAGAAACACAGCGGTTACTCCGTCTTTGCAGGAGTTGGAGAACGCACCAGGGAAGGGAACGATCTGTTGCGGGAAATGATCCAGTCCGGAGTCATCCGTTACGGAGATGCCTTCCTTGAAAGCATGAAAAAAGGAGCATGGGACCTGTCCAAAGTGGATTACAATGAACTGGCAAAATCACAGGCCACCCTTGTTTTCGGTCAAATGAACGAGCCCCCCGGTGCCAGGGCATCTGTAGCCCTGAGCGGCCTGACAATTGCCGAGGCCATCCGCGATGAAGACGGACAGGTACGGGATATTTTGCTGTTCATAGACAATATATTCCGTTTTACACAGGCTGGTTCAGAAGTTTCTGCGCTCCTGGGCAGGATGCCTTCGGCAGTGGGGTATCAACCCACCCTGGCCACCGAGATGGGGGTTATGCAGGAGCGCATAGCTTCCACCCGGAACGGCTCCATCACCTCTGTACAGGCGGTATATGTACCTGCCGATGACCTTACAGACCCGGCGCCGGCCACCACCTTCTCACACCTGGACGCCACCACGGTGCTTTCCCGCAAGATAACAGAGATGGGTATCTACCCGGCTGTAGATCCGCTCGAATCAACTTCCCGTATCATGGACCCGGCCATCCTGGGGGATAAACATTACAACACGGCACAACGGGTAAAACAGATATTGCAGCGCAATAAAGAGTTGCAGGATATTATTTCCATCCTGGGAATGGAAGAACTTTCCCGGGAAGACCGCATGACTGTCATGCGCGCCCGCAAAGTGCAACGCTTCCTGTCCCAGCCTTTCAATGTTGCCCGGCAGTTTACAGGAATTCCGGGAGTAATGGTTTCCATAGATGATTGTATCAAAGGCTTTAACATGATAATGGACGGGGAAGTGGATCATATTCCGGAAAACGCATTCCTGAATGTGGGAACCATAGAAGATGCCATTGAAAAAAGCAAACATTTAATGGATTGACAATGAACGCACTGATCTATCTTCAGGTAATATCAACACAAGAGATCATATTCCAGGGAAATGTAACAGTAGCCAGATTTCCCGGAAAGAAAAGCGCATTTTCGGTAATGAAGGACCACGCGCCCATCCTGTCTTTACTGGAAAAAGGTTTTATAACTTATGAAGGACCTCTGGGAAAAGGGAAGGTCCCGGTTACCAGTGGTTTTGTACAGGTCAGGAAAAACGAGGTTTATGCCTGCATAGACCAGTAAAAATATTGTTAATCAGCTAAATCCGGTCCGTTATGATAAAAAAAATGATAATAGTTCATGCTTCGGTCATACTTTCTGCCGGATCTGTATGGGGTCTTCTCATGTACCTGTTTATGCCCCAATGGTGGTTTCCTGCCTATCCGATCATCCCGGCGACATTCCTGGCAGTAGGAATTGTGGAGATCCTGTTGATGACAAAAAGCAAGACACGGCATGCTAAGTTATACAACAATGTCTTGATACAGCGCATAATACGATGGGGAATCATTTTGGCCGTCCTGTTGCTTCTCATTGGAGTATACCATCCTCCCAAGGCTGCATTCATTATCAGTTTCATGGGACTTTTCCTGGTTTACAGCTTTCTCTCAGTATGGTTTCATCTTGTAGACATCAAAGCCAACAAAAAGAAAGAGCATTTAGCGGACTAAATTATTGTTAATCAGATGAAAAGGCATATTCTTATATGTTTTTTGTTCATGTTCCTTATCCTGGAATTCCCGGCAACTGTGCAGGCAGCACAGAAAGATAGGCCGCCTGTAGATGCCAGGGAAGTGATCCTGGGCCATCTGAAAGACAGTTACCACTGGCACTTCTTTGATATCGGAGAAAAACACATCAGTCTTCCTTTGCCGGTCATTGTACGAAGCAGGGAACGCGGGTGGTTTGTGTTCCTTTCTTCCAGCCTGGAAGAATCCGGGACGTACAAAGGGTTTTCAATTGCCACAGAAGGCAGGTCTGCGGGAAAAATTGTGGAGAAGGACGGGAATGGCAACCAAATCAGGCCTTTTGACATTTCCATTACAAAAAATGTGGTTTCTTTGTTTTTTACATGTATCCTGCTTATATTCCTTGTACTGAACCTTGCAAAGTGGTACCGGAAACGGGAGGAAGAAGGCAATCCCGATGCCGTACCTTCGGGATTTAACGGAATTATGGAATGGGTGACCATGAGTATTTACGAAGGGGTGATCATAAAGTGTGTGGGCAAAGATCACAAACGCTACGCTCCCTATTTGCTGACTGCTTTTTTCTTCATTTTCCTGACCAACCTCCTGGGATTGGTGCCCTTTTTTCCTGCCGGGGCAAACCTTACGGGAAACATTGCCGTTACCATGAGCCTGGCCTTGTGTACGATGATAGCTATTAATATTTTTGGCAATAAAGAATACTGGAAGGAGATCCTGTGGCCCGATGTGCCCATCTTTATGAAAGCACCTGTCCCCATCATGCAGATCATTGAGTTCTTTGGGATCCTCACCAAACCCATGGCCCTGATGATCCGTCTTTTTGCCAATATATTCGCAGGACACATCATCATCCTGGCCTTGACATCTTTGGTATTTTTGACAGTTGCCATGGGGCCGGCCATCAATGCTTCCATGAGCGCGGTATCGGTGCTCTTCTCTGTCTTCATGATGGTGCTGGAATTGTTGGTCGCCTTTATACAGGCTTATGTTTTTACCATGCTATCTGCTATTTTTATCGGACTTTCGCGCAAGGAACCGCACAAACCGGTAATTCAGACCGATACTATCAAAATTGATAAAAAATGAATAATCACAAATTTTAAATCATACTATTATGTTACTTATTACTCTATTACAGGCAGCGACGTACGGCGTTACATTTACTAAATTGGGGGCTGTTCTGGGCGCAGCCATTGTGGTTTTGGGTGCCTCTTTCGGCATTAGCAAGATCGGGACTTCTGCCATGGAAGCCATCGCACGACAGCCGGAAGCTGCAGACGGGATCAGGATGTCCATGATCATTATCGGCGCCTTGGTGGAAGGGGTGTCTCTTTTTGCCATCATTGTCTGCCTTTTGGTCGCCCTTTAAAGAATTCCGGCTATGGACCTGATGATTCCTGATTCCGGGTTGTTGTTCTGGATGCTTATAGCATTCGGGATCCTGTTTTTTGTGCTGGCTCGCTTTGGCTGGCCCCTGATTACCGGAGTGGTGGAACGTCGCAACGAAAGAATTGCCAAAGCCTTATCCGATGCGGCAGCTGCCCGGCAGCTGCTGGCTACCCTCAAGCTGCAGGAAGAAAAAATCATGCAGCAATCACGGGATGAACAAGCCAGGCTTGTTGAACAAACAGAGGCACTCAGGATAAAATTGACAGACCAGGCCCGTGAAGCAGCACAAGAGGAAAGCCGCATAATACTGGAAAAGGCCAGGGAACAGATTCAAAAAGAAAAAGAGGTGGTCATGCAGGAACTCAGACTTTATGTTGCCTCCCTGTCTGTAGAAGTGGCCGAAAAAGTTTTGCGTAAACAACTTGAGCGCGATAGCGGGCAAATGGAGCTGATCAACCAGCTGATAGACGAATCCCTCAAACCCAGGGCATGAGGATATGAACACAGGAGTGATAGCATCCCGGTATGCAGCGGCTTTGCTGCAGTATGCAACATCATGCGGGGCAGATCGTGACCTGTATGATATGATGAAACGCATATCGGCTTGTTTTTCAGAAATTCCGGATCTGGAAAGGTCCTTCTGCAACAGGATCATCTCCAATGAAGACCGGAAGGCCCTGTTCCTGGACTTATTTCCAGGGGCGCCTGAAAAGTCTCTGAAAGTTCTGTCAGTCTTTCTGGATTTGCTCCTACGTCAGAGGAGGGAATATATCGTCCGCTCCGTCAGCCTCGGCTATGTCGACAAATACCGCCTGCAGCAGGGGATAACATATAGTGTGCTGACCACAGTGGTACCCGTGGATGATTCTACGGCAGAGAGAATAAAAAGCTTCCTTGATCCGGTCAATCCGCAGAAGGTCGAGCTGGAATTAAAACAGGATGCCGGTCTGATTGGCGGATTCTCACTCAGGGTGGGAATGAAAGTATGGGACGCTTCGCTGCTGGCCCGTTTACGGGAAGTAAGAAAAGCGTATGGTTTAAAGGATATTTATTAGGTATGCTATGCCAGATTTGATAAAACCAGCTGAAGTAACGGAAATATTGCGGATGCAGCTGGAAGGACTGGACTCCCGGCCGGTTTATGAAGAAAAGGGGGTCGTGCTCCAGGTTAGTGACGGGGTTGTCCGCATATACGGACTGTACAACGCAGGAGCCAATGAATTGCTGGAATTTGACAATGGAATAAAAGCCATTGTCATGAACCTGGAAGAAGATAATGTGGGGGCCGTGTTGCTCGGACCTGTCAGTAAGGTCCGGGAGGGTGACATGGTTCGCAGGACAGGGACCATTGCCTCTATTCCTGTGAGTGAGAAGATGATGGGAAGGGTAATTGATCCCCTGGGCAATCCTCTGGACGGGAGGGGAGCCATTCCTGGTCCCGTGACTGAAATGCCCCTTGAAAGAAAAGCGCCGGGAGTGATCTTCCGTCAGCCGGTATCGGAGCCCCTTCAGACAGGGATCAAATCCATAGATGCCATGATTCCCATAGGCAGAGGGCAGCGGGAACTGATCATAGGTGACAGGCAGACTGGAAAAACGGCGATCGCCCTGGATACGATCATCAACCAGCGTAACAACTTTCTGGCCGGGGACCCTGTCTATTGTATCTATGTTGCCATAGGGCAAAAAGGATCTACGGTAGCCACCATAGTCAATACACTGGAAAAATACGGTGCCATGGATTATACCGTAGTGGTTTCTGCTACAGCCGGAGACCCTGCGGCATTGCAATATTTTGCTCCTTTTGCAGGAGCATCTATAGGAGAATACTACCGCGATACCGGTCGCCACGCCCTGGTGGTGTTTGATGACTTGTCCAAACAGGCGGTATCCTACAGGGAGGTTTCACTCATTCTGCGAAGACCCTCGGGAAGGGAAGCTTATCCGGGAGACGTGTTTTACCTGCACTCCAGGTTGCTGGAGCGGTCGGCCAAGATCATTGACCAGGACGAAGTAGCTGTTCAGATGAATGACGTTCCGGACTCGCTCAGGGGCAAGGTCAGGGGAGGCGGTTCCCTGACGGCACTACCCATTATTGAAACACAGGCAGGCGACGTCTCGGCCTATATCCCGACCAATGTAATCTCAATTACAGACGGGCAGATTTTTCTGGATACAGATCTCTTCAACCAGGGATACCGTCCGGCTATCAATGTGGGCATTTCTGTTTCCAGGGTGGGAGGTGATGCCCAGCTAAAGGCAATGAAGCAGATTGCCGGGACATTGAAGATTGATCAGGCCCAGTACCGCGAACTGGAATCCTTTTCACGCTTTGGGGGAGACATGGACCCCATGACACTTAAACTCCTGGACAGGGGGCAGAAGAGTTCACAACTCCTGGTCCAGAAGCAATATCATCCCTTGCCAGTTGCCAGGCAGATTGCCTTGCTGTATTGCGGTACGCACGGATTGCTGGAAAGGGTTACCCTGGATAAGATTCCTGTTTTTGAAGAGAAATTCCTGAGGATTCTAGAAACTAACCACCAGGAATCCGTACTGGATCCGCTGGGCAGGGGAGAGATCAACCCGCAGATAGCATCTGCCATTGAAAGTGTTGCAGAACAAGTGGCTGGCTAGATTATGGCTGCATTACGTGAAATAAGAAGGAGAATCAGCTCCATTCGCAAGACGCAAAAAATTACCGAGGCCATGCAACGGGTTTCCTCGGCAAAACTTCACAAGGCACAGACCGCTCTGGGGTATGTGCTTCCTTATGAAGAAAGGCTGCATTACATGCTACTGACCTTTATTCACGAAGAGCGTTACCTGTACGAGCACGGATTTCCCCGGGGAATGTATGTGCTCCGGCAGACACCTTTTGCCATTCCGCGTCCAATAAACCATGTGTCCATCATCTTTATCGCATCAGATACGGGATTATGCGGGGCCTACAATACAAGTATTGAAAAAAAACTGCTTGAAATGCTGGACGGATACGCCGCACTTCCCCGTGAGAATATCACCCTGTACCCGGTAGGAATGAAAATGCTGGACGTGGCACGGAAAACAGGTTGTACGGTGGATGACCGCTATGTCAGCCTTATGGCAAATCCGGATGAACTGACATGTGAACGCCTTTCACGCAGGCTGCAGATCGGGTATATGAGGGGCACTGTAGACAAGGCAGAGCTAATCTATTATCATTTCAAAAACATGTCTGTGCAGATCCTCCAGAGAGATACCTACCTGCCTTTTCAATCTGAACTGGTTAAGAGCACGAACCCATCCTTCGGCCGTGAGATCAGGGGCAAGCAAGGCCCCATCATTCCGCAGGAATACCCGCTGGCAGAGCTTGACCCTGAATACTACGAGGGGTATATCATAGAACCTTCCAGGCAGGAACTCATAGATGCCTTGCTGCCCCGTGTGCTTAGTTTCCAGTTATACAGGGCAGTATTGGACGCCAATGCTTCCGAACATGCAGCCAGAACAATAGCTATGAAGGCAGCATCTGAAAACGCGCAGGACCTTGTCCGCGATCTGACACTGCTTTACAACAAAAGCAGGCAACAAGCCATTACGGCAGAAATTCTGGATATTTTGTCCGGGTCGGTAAGTTAAGGAGATCAGGCGCCGCGCATTTTCTGTTTTGTTTTTACCAGGTTTTCTTTCAGTATATCCACACCTGTAGCGATTGCTTCTTCAAAGGTAGGACAAGTTCGTTCCGCAATAAGTTCATTTCCGGGGACCTTGACACGTATGGTTGCTTTTTTATTGTCGTGACCAGGGACCAGGGAAAGGGTAACCTCAATCCCAATGATGGCATCAAAGAACCGATCCAGTTTTCCCACTTTTTCGTCAATGAAATCCAACAGTTTCCTGTCGGCATCAAATTTTACGGATTCAACTCTAATGTCCATGATGTACCTCCATTTTTATTGTTAATATTATTGTCTCCAGGGGTTTTTAAGCCCTTGGGTGTGCTTTTTTATAGGCTTTTTTGAGTGTTTCAAATGAATTGTGTGTGTAAACCTGGGTTGCGGCCAGTGAATCATGGCCAAGCAGCTCCTTGATGCTGTTCAGGTCTGCTCCGCGGTTCAATAAGTGAGTCGCCAGGGAATGCCTCAAAACGTGGGGGCTTTTCTTCCCGGTAAAGCCGGGCTCTCCTGACAATTCCCTGTGTACCATTTTACTGATTGTTGTAAGGGCCATGGGTTCTCCGTTTTTACGGCAGAACAGCCAGGGCGAGTCCACGTTTCTATCGGCTATAAATTGCTGCAAATCCCGGACCAAACCCTGGCTCATGGGTACATCCCGTTCTTTGTTTCCCTTTCCCCGGACACGAAGCAAAGACCGGTAAAAATCAAGATCTTCCATGCGAATGCCCGCAAGCTCTGCTCGCCGGATACCCGTGGCATAAAGCAGATGTATCATCATAGAAACCGGGGTTGGGAATGATACGCGGCTGTCAATCAGGTTGTTGATCCTGGCCTCGGGGTAAAACTCAGGGATCCGGCTTCCTTTCTTCGGGCGGACCAGCAGTTTCAGGGGATTGTCCCGGATTTTCTCTTTTTTGACCAGGTAATTGCAATAAGAACTAAGCGCAGAGAGCCGTTGGTATACAGTGGCAGGACTCAGGCCCTGTTCCAGGAGCGAACCGGTGTATGCCCTGAGGTCGGTTAATGCCACTTGTTTCATGGGATTGTCTTCCTCCCGGAAGTCCATGAAGTGGTAAAAATCTGTAATAGCGTGATTGTATATGGCTTGGGTTCTTATAGAATAGCGCTTTTGAACCCTCAGGAAGTCTATGAAATCACTTCTTTCCATCGTATACAAATATAAAAAAAAACGAGGATTATTCCTCGTTATTCTGTAACCTTTGTTTGTATACGGCTTTCTTTTTCTGATCTCTGTTAGTAACGGAGGGTTTGGAAAAGGTCTGGCGGCTTCTGAGTTCACGCACTATCCCGGTTTTTTCAAATTTACGTTTGAATTTTTTTAACGCACGTTCTATGTTTTCGCCTTCCTTAACTGGTACAATAATCATATTTACAGACACCTCCTTTTGTTACGGGGTGCAAAAGTAGACAAAAAAATGGAAAATCAAAGCGTAAACTGTATATTTGTAAGTTAATTTCTGAAAATTTCAATTTGATTATGATCAATGAAGGCATTCCTTCACAGATTCCGCCGGAAAACCCTCTGGATGAAAGTGTAAACCATGCACCGGTAAGAAAAGACATCCTTTCGCGGGAAGAAAAAAGGCTTGCGCTGGCCAACGCGTTGCGCTATTTTCCTGCCTCACAGCACGCAGAACTGGCCCCCGGATTTGCCCGTGAACTTAAGCAATACGGCCGGATTTACATGTATCGGTACCGCCCTCAGGAGCCCATTACTGCGGGCAGGCTGGAAGATTATCCGGCTAAATGCCCCCAGGCGGCGGCCATCATGCTCATGATCAACAACAACCTGGATGCGGCTGTTGCCCAGCACCCTCACGAACTGATCACCTATGGCGGGAACGGGGCGGTTTTTCAGAACTGGGCCCAGTACCACCTTTGCATGCATTATCTGTCACAGATGACCGACCAGCAGACCCTTGTTCTGTATTCGGGCCATCCGCTGGGACTTTTCCCTTCATCAAAAGAGTCACCACGCCTGGTGATAACCAACGGGATGGTCATTCCCAATTATTCCTCAAGGGATCACTGGGAAAAACTGAACGCGCTGGGCGTTTCACAATACGGACAGATGACTGCCGGTTCATTCATGTATATCGGACCGCAGGGGATTGTGCATGGTACGACCATAACCATAATGAATGCCGCCAGGAAGCGCATGCAGGGGAACACAGACTCTGTGCTGTTTGTTTCCAGCGGTCTGGGAGGGATGTCGGGAGCACAGCCCAAAGCTGCCAGGATAGCCGGTGTTGTAGGGGTGATTGCCGAGATTGATCCCCGGGCAACCGCCAAAAGGTATGAACAGGGGTGGGTAGATGAAGTGTTCGACAACCTTGAATTGCTGACAGTCCGCATCCTCGAGGCTAAGAAGGGGAGAGAGGCTGTTTCGCTCGCTTACCAGGGGAATGTGGTGGATCTTTGGGAACACCTGGCAAAGGAAGGGATTCAGGTAGAGCTGGGATCAGATCAGACCAGCCTGCACAACCCATACTCAGGAGGATATTACCCGGCAGGTTATTCCCTGGAGGAATCCAGGGAAATGATAGCCCGGGACCCCGGACGTTTTGAAGAAGCTGTCCGCCTGAGCCTCAGGCGCCAGGTAAAAGCCATTAACACACTGGCTTCACGGGGCATGTATTTCTTTGATTACGGCAATGCGTTCCTGCTTGAAGCATCACGGTCAGGGGCGGATATCACACTTGATAACGGGAAATTCCGCTATCCTTCCTATGTACAGGACATCATGGGACCCTTGTTCTTTGATTACGGCTTTGGCCCTTTCCGGTGGGTATGTACCTCTTCCCTGGAAGAGGACCTGCTTGAAACCGACAGGATTGCAGCCCTTGTGCTGGAAGATTTGCTCAGGGAAGCTCCCGCAGATATCTGCGGCCAGCTGGAGGACAACCTCCACTGGATCCTGCATGCCCACAGGAACAACCTGGTGGTAGGCTCTCAGGCACGCATATTATATGCCGATGCCAAAGGGCGTGTACGCATAGCCCTTGAACTGAACCGTGCCATCAGGGAAGGCCGTATCAGGGGACCCATTGTCCTGGGCAGGGACCATCACGATGTGTCGGGAACCGACTCCCCCTTCAGGGAAACCTCCAACATATACGACGGATCATCACTTACGGCAGACATGGCTGTACACAATGTGATCGGGGATGCTTTCCGCGGCGCTACCTGGGTGTCGCTGCACAACGGGGGAGGCGTGGGCTGGGGGGAAGCGATCAACGGCGGTTTCGGACTGGTTATTGACGGAAGTCATGACGCCGACAGGCGCATAAAAAGCATGCTCTTCTGGGATGTGAACAACGGTATTGCCAGACGTGCCTGGGCCAGGAACCCGGGGGCCCTCTCGGCCCTGAGACGGGCGATGGAAGAAGAACCCCTTCTCAGGGTTACGGTACCATCCCTGGCAGATCCTGCTGTACTAGATGTTCTTGACTGATGCATATACAATCCATATTTATGACAGATAAATTATTCAAGGAGTTTCCACCGGTCCCCACGCAACAATGGGAGGAACAGATCCGGCTTGACCTTAAAGGAGCGGATTACGAAAAGAAACTGGTCTGGAAAACGACCGACGGATTCAGGGTAAGGCCCTATTACAGGGAAGAAGATCTGAAAGGGATCCCTAACCTGGATTCACTTCCCGGTCAAAAACCGTATTTGAGGGGAACCAGGCCGGACAACGCCTGGCTCATCAGGCAGGGATTTTCTCTCAAAGATTCACTCTCCCGGGTAAATGCCCGCGTGCTGGAAGCCCTGGACAGGGGCGTGGAATCTGTTGGCTTTGTACTGGAGCAGGAACAGGAACTCACGTATCAGGAGATGAAGACCCTGCTAAAGGGAGTATTTCTTCCTGCCATAGAAGTTGCCTTTGAGGGCGTATCCTGCAAAAAGACGGGCACGCTGCATGCTTTTCTGGAACACGTGCGTATCACGGGAACCCCTCCGGACCAGGTCAGGGCACGTTTTGGATTTGATCCCGCAGGAGATGCATTCTTTGCCGGAAGTATGCCACAAACGGAAGACTTTGAAGTGCTTACAGGATTGATTGAAACCTGCCGGGATTATCCCCGGGTCCGCCTGGTGGGCATACCGGGATCCCGGATTCAAAACCAGGGTTCGGGAGTTGTACTGGAACTTGCCTTTGCAATAGCCATGGGGTACGAGTACATCAGGATATTGACATCTAGGGGATTGTCCCCGGAAATTGCTGCACGGTCCATACATTTCCATATGGGCATAGGAACCCATTACTTTCTTGAGATGGCCAAATTCCGTGCAGCCAGGGTTTTCTGGGACGAGATAAGCAATTCAAAAATTGCCGTACATGCCACCTCAGGTACCTGGAGCCAGACAGCTTACGATATGTATGTAAACCTGCTGCGTGGCACGACCCAGGCCATGTCTGCCGCCCTGGCAGGGGTGGATTCCCTGGAAGTGCTGCCCTTTGACGGGGTAGTGGCCGGGGGAAGCGAACAGGGTTACCGCCTGGCCAGGAACATCCAGATCATTCTCAGGGAAGAAGCATGTTTTGACCAGGTTACCGACCCGGCTGCCGGATCTTATTATATTGAAAACCTGACCGATTCCGTCCTCAATGAATCCCGCAAAGTGTACCGGGAGATCCTCAAGACCGGAGGTTTTTCAGATCCCCATACCTGTGACAGGTTCAGGGAAACGGTGAAAAGCACAAGAGAACGTCGTTTGCAGAACCTGGCTCAACGCAGGGAAATTCTTGTGGGGATCAATCAGTATCCCGATGCCAGGGGAAAAGCACCTGCCGGATTGACACTGTCCGGGGAAGAAGAGTGGATGCGCGCCGCGACCGGTTTTGAAATGATGCGCCTGCGTACCGAAAAGGCCCCTGAAACACCAGCTGTATTTCTGCTCACTTTCGGAAATCTGGCCATGTGCCGCGCCAGGGCCCAGTTCTCGGCAAATTTTTTTGGAATAGCCGGGTTCAGGATCCTGGACAACAACCGGTTTGCAACGGTGGAAGAAGGCATACAGGCAGCCCGTAAATCCGGGGCACGAATTGTAGTTGCCTGTTCATCCGATGATGAATACGAACAGACGGTACCACTCATTGCCCGTTCCCTGGATCCCGGAACCATCCTTACCGTGGCCGGGGACCCGCCCTGTAAAGAAGCCCTTATGAAAGAGGGGATCGATCATTTCATCAGCATCCGCAGCAATGTGCTGGAAACATTACTCGGTTACCAAAAAGAGTTGGGATTATGAAACAATATTATACTGCAGACGATATCGCCAACATGGAACATCTGCACTATGCAGCCGGTATTCCTCCCTACCTAAGGGGGCCATACAGTACCATGTATTTACAGAAAAGCTGGACAATCAGGCAATATGCCGGTTTTTCCACAGCCGAGGAGTCGAACGCATTTTACCGGAGGAATCTGGCTGCAGGGCAGAAAGGACTGTCCGTGGCCTTTGACCTTGCCACCCACCGCGGTTACGATGCAGACCATCCGCGCGTAATGGGCGATGTGGGCAAAGCCGGGGTAAGCATCTGCTCGGTAGAAGACATGAAGGTGCTTTTTGATCAGATCCCGCTCAACAAGATGTCAGTATCCATGACCATGAACGGAGCGGTGTTGCCCATCATGGCGTTTTACATTGTGGCCGGACAGGAGCAGGGTGCGCGACTGGAAGAGCTTACCGGGACCATACAGAACGACATTCTCAAAGAATTCATGGTACGCAACACCTATATTTATCCCCCTGAGTTTTCCATGCGTATTGTGGGGGATATATTCTCTTATGCCGCCAGGAACATGCCCCGATTCAATTCAATATCCGTATCAGGCTATCACATGCAGGAAGCCGGGGCAACCAGTGAGATTGAAATGGCCTATACCCTGGCAGACGGGCTTGAGTACCTGCGGACCGGGGTGAAAGCCGGCCTCGATATCGATGATTTTGCCCCCAGGATCTCTTTCTTCTGGGCCATAGGCATGAACCATTTTGAAGAGATCGCCAAAATGCGCGCTGCACGAATGATCTGGGCCAAAATCGTTCAGTCCTTCAATCCCAGGAATCCAAAATCGCTGTCACTGCGCACACACTGTCAGACTTCGGGCTGGTCGCTTACCGAGCAGGACCCCTTCAACAATGTGGCGCGTACCTGCATAGAAGCCATGGCAGCCGCCCTGGGGCATACCCAGAGCCTGCATACCAACGCCCTGGACGAAGCCATTGCCCTGCCCACGGATTTCTCTGCAAGGATCGCCCGCAACACGCAATTGTACCTGCAGGAAGAAACGGAGATCTGCAGGAGTATTGATCCCTGGGCCGGATCGTATTATGTTGAATCACTTACAAACCAGATGGCGCACAAGGCATGGGAACTGATACGGGAAATTGAAGAATTGGGAGGGATGGCAAAAGCCATAGAAACCGGTATTCCCAAACTCAGAATTGAGGAAGCGGCTGCACGTACCCAGGCAAGGATCGATTCCGGGGAAAAAGTGCTGGTCGGGGTCAACAAGTACCGTCTGGAGAAGGAAGATCCCATAGATATTCTGGATGTGGACAATACCAAGGTTCGCATTTCCCAGATAGCCCGCCTCGAGGAACTCAAAAAGAACAGGGATCCTGAAAAAGTGGAGGCATCCCTTGCTGCCCTGACCCGGGCAGCGGGTGATAGTTCCGGAAACCTGCTGGAACTGGCTGTGGAAGCGGCACGCAACAGGGCTACCCTGGGTGAGATTTCGGATTCCTGTGAAAAGGTGGCAGGACGTTATAAAGCTGTAATTCGTATGAACAAGGGAGTATATTTATCGGAAGTAAAGGATGACCTTAACTTCGCCAGGGCCAGGGAAATGGTAGCCAATTTTGCTGCCAGGGAAGGCCGTCAGCCGCGTATCATGGTGGCCAAGCTTGGGCAGGACGGGCACGACCGCGGAGCCAAGGTGGTAGCCACCGGCTATGCCGACATAGGATTTGACGTTGACATGGGCCCCCTGTTCCAGACACCGGAAGAAGCAGCCCGCCAGGCTGTAGAAAACGACGTGCACATTATTGGGGTATCTTCCCTTGCCGCAGGCCATAAGACACTCGTACCCCAGGTGGTGAAGGCCCTCAGGGATATGGGACGTGAAGACATTCTGGTCATTGTGGGAGGTGTGATCCCCGGTCAGGATTACCAGGAACTGTACGATGCAGGGGCTGTAGCCGTATTCGGGCCCGGTACGCCGGTGTCATTGTGTGCCATAAGGATGCTTGAATTACTGGAGCAACAGTCAGAAAAATAGATCCAGCAGGCCTTCCCGGGGAATGTCGCGAAAATAGTCATCCAATGTGATACCTGCCAGGCGACGGGCTATGGTTTCCCGGTCGTGCGGACATCCCCTCAGGGCCTGTTCGATTTCCTGTGTAGGTTTCAGGAAAAAGTAATCGCCATAGATCTTCACTTCCTCCATGATCCCGTCCTTTACGGTTAGCAGGACTTCAATGTTGCCACCTGCAAAACGTTCCCGGCGAAGGGTCCCCTGTGATATTTCCCGTCCGTAATTCCAGGCATAGGTCCTGTATTTGTTCCTGCAAAGTGTATCTATGATCCGGCACTCGGCCCTGTCAAGCGGCTGTTCCCTGGTTTGCTTGTCCTTATTGCCTGCTATGTGCTTCTTCAGCATATCCAGGAAATCTTCCGTTTTCATATCCCCGGGCAGGAATTCGGACAAATTGCATACCCGCCTCGGATTGCTGGCCACTCCACGGCCCTTTTCCCTTTCTTTTACCTGCAATGCCAGGGACAAGTCCCGGATGGAAGCGCTGAAAAGCAGGGTTCCGTGCATGAGTATACGGTCTTTGTACAAAGCGATGGCGTTTCCTGAAAACTTGCGGCCGTTGACCACCAGATCGTTTCGTCCTTCCAGCTCAGCCCCGACTCCAAGAGCGAGCAAAACATCCAGTATGGGTTTTGTAAAGCGGGCAAAGGCACTGCCTGTATCTGTCCCGGGAACATATTGGTCCACAAAGGTGTAATTGATATTGCCCAGGTCGTGAAAAACGGCACCCCCGCCGCTCAGCCTGCGAACTACCGGGATGTTGTGTTCCCTCACATACCCGATATTGATCTGGTCAGTTGTGTTCTGGTTGCGTCCCACGATGATGGCCGGAGCATTCCTCCACAGGCGGAATACCGGGTCATTGGTTCCGGTAAGCAGGTATTCTTCCACAGCCAGGTTCCAGTAAGGATCTGTTGTCTGATCTATAATGCAGCGCATCTTACCTGAATTTTACGACGGATCCATTGATACAACCTGTAAACGGCCCATCCCAGGACAAGGCCGATAAGGGCTCCGCAGAGTACGTCCAGGGGAAAATGCTTGCCCACATAAATCCTGCTGTAGGAAACGAGCCCCGCCCATGAAAAAATACCCCAGGAATACCATTTCCTGCGATACACCAGGCTGGAAAAGCAGGCCAGACCAAAAACATTACTGGCGTGTGACGACACGAAAGAATAAAGCCCTCCTTTATCTTCCAGCAACCGGAAAGTCCCTTCCCAACCCGGTATGTGGGAAGGTCTCAAGCGTTGCGCCCACTCTTTGATCAGGGTTGATGAGACCTGGTCTGTGAGCAGGAAGGTGAACAACACGCCCAGGGTAGCCGCAAGTGCGTACCGCCAGGGCAGTATCAGGAAAAAGCCCCCTACGATCAACAGGTAAAGGGGTATCCATACCGGAATATTGGATAGAATCTTCATAACTGGATCCAGAAAACTGCAGTGCGCCCCGTTCAGTATAAAGAAAAGCTTATGATCCAGCTGAATTATTGATTCCACAATTTGTTCCATATCTGCTCCTTTAATTGGGAAATATTTTTCCCCGTTATGGAAGAGATCAGCAACACAGGCAGGGACCGTGGCAGATGGCGGCGAAGGGATCGTTCTCCTGCCTGGTCCAGAAGGTCAGCCTTGGTAACGGCCAGCATGCGCTGTTTGTCCAGCAGCTGGGGTTTGAATTTCTCCAGTTCCCTGAGCAATACCCGGTATTCTGCCGTAACATCCGGGCTGTCTGCCGGCACCATGAACAGCAGCATGGAGTTGCGTTCAATATGCCGGAGAAAGCGCAGCCCCAGTCCCCGGCCCTGATGCGCCCCCTCGATGATACCCGGGATATCGGCCATAACAAAAGACCGGTCATCGGGCAGGGAGACAATGCCCAGTTGCGGCTGGAGGGTGGTAAAGGGATAATCGGCGATTTTTGGCCTGGCAGCCGATACGGTTGAAAGCAAGGTTGATTTCCCGGCATTCGGGAACCCGACCAGGCCCACATCGGCCAGTAATTTCAATTCCAGGATAAACCAGCCCTCTTGTCCATTTTCACCGGGCTGGGCGTAACGCGGTGTCTGGCGGGTGGCCGTTTTGAAATGGTTGTTGCCCAGACCCCCCCGGCCCCCTTTACACAGGATGAACTCTTCTCCGGGTTGTGTGAGTTCTGTTATTATTTCTTCGTCTTCTGCATTTTTAACTACGGTACCCGGGGGAACTTCCAGTATCACATCCCTGCCGTCTGCTCCGTGTGCCAGGTTGCCCCTGCCGGATTCACCATGCTCTGCACGGACATTTTTTCTGTATTTAAGGTGGATAAGTGTCCAGTATTGCGGATTGACTTTGAGTATGATATGACCCCCCCGGCCTCCATCTCCACCGTCGGGTCCGCCTTTTGGAACATATTTTGCCCGCAGCAGATGTACAGATCCTGCGCCCCCGTTGCCCGATGCGCAAAACAATTTTATATAATCTACAAAATTGGTTTCAGACATTCACTGACCTGTTTAAGAGTGTATTCCGGAGTTTTTGAACTGTCTACAGATACTAATTTTCCCTGTTTGTTATAATGGTCTATGATGGGTACTGTCTGTGCATAATAGGTGGCCAGCCGGTGACGTACCCTATCAGCATCAACGTCATCCGGCCTGTTCTCTATGCCCCCGCGGCGCAACAGGCGCATCTCGCAAACAGCGTCTTCAACTTCCAGCAGGATCATTAGTTTAAGCGGATGACCTGATTTTTTTAAAAAATCATCCAACGCCTCTGCCTGAGGCAAAGTACGTGGGAAACCGTCAAAAAGAAAACCACGTGCTTCCGGGTTGGCTTTCAAATTGTTCGCTATAAGAGAAATAACAATCTGGTCCGAGACCAGGTCACCCCTTGCCAGGATAGCTTCCACTTCCTTTCCAAGGGCCGAACCGAGCCCGATCTCATTACGGAGCATATCTCCGGTTGAAAGATGAACAAATCCGAATTTTTCGATCATCAATTTGGCCAGCGTTCCCTTACCCGATCCAGGAGGGCCTGCAATAATAATATTGAGCATTGTTTAATCTATTACGTAAAGGTCTTTGAATTGTCTTCCCAGGTCGTTGTAGTCCAGACCATAACCGACTACAAAATCATTGGGGATCTTTATGCATACATAATCGATGGGAATTTTTCCCTGGTATGCATCGGGTTTGAAGAGCAGGGTGCATATTTTGATCTGCCGGGGATTTCTTTTTTTCAGGTCTTCCACCAGTTTTTCAATGGTTTTTCCACTGTCTACAACGTCCTCAACCACAACAACAGTCCTGTCCGTTATATCTGTGCCCAGGCCCACCAGCTCCCGTACTTTTCCGGTACTGCAGGTACCGCTGTAAGAGGCCAGTTTAACAAAAGTGACCACACAGTTCAGGTTAATCTTTTTCATCAGATCAGCGGCAAACATGAAGGAACCGTTCAGAATTCCAATAAAAACAGGTTTATCTTCGTTGCGAAGGTCCCTGTTCAAAGCTGCAGCCACCTGTTCAATGGCCTTATCAATTTCCTGATACGGGATGTATGTCCGGAAAGATTTATCTTGTAGGATTATGCGTTCCATAGAACAAAAATAATCATTAAATTTGAACTTTTAACTGAGTTTGACAATGAATCCGCAAGTAAGCATCATCATGGGCAGTTTATCGGATATGCCCGTAATGGAAGAAGCAGCACGCTTTCTGGATCAGATGGAGATACCCTTTGAAATAAAGGCGCTTTCTGCACACCGTACCCCGGAAAAGGTTGCTGAATATGCACAACAGGCATCCCGGCGTGGGGTAAAAGTGATCATTGCAGGAGCTGGCGGGGCAGCCCACCTGCCCGGTGTCATTGCCGCATACACGGGCATACCCGTCATAGGGGTACCCGTCAAATCCGGAAAATCCCTGGAGGGACTGGATTCAATACTGTCCATATTGCAGATGCCTGCAGGGATTCCGGTAGCTGCCATGGCCCTGGACGGAGCCCGGAATGCCGCCATCTTTGCTGCACGAATCCTGGCCCTGTCGGATCCCCGCCTTACTGAACGCTTGCATGACTTTCAACTCAGTCTGGGCCGGAAAGTCGAGGAGGCGAATGAATCCATCAAAGAAATCAAATACCGTTACAAAATCTGAAATAATGTAAAACAAAGCTCATCAGAGGGGAGCGCAACAGGGGGGAATGATCATGAGAAATGTTTTATTGTTGCTTATTTGCAGCACGATCGCCTGTTTCGTACAGGCGCAGGACCGCGATGTTATTCTGGAAAACCTGGCCATGGAACACGATTTCACGGGGCAGGACCTGGAAGAAATGCTCGATGCGCGTATCAACCTGAACCAGTCAACAAAAGATGATCTGGAGGCAACCGGGCTTTTAACGCCGTACCAGATAGCTTCCCTTCTCGATCACAGGCAACGCTACGGCGCTTTCATTTCGTGGCCCGAGGTGTTTCTCATACCCGGCTTTACAGAGGAGGATACCCGTTTGCTTGCCCTTTTTTTTACGCTGGAACCGGCCGAAACGAATGACAGGTTAAGCCTGAGGCCGCTTTTGCGTGAAGGAAGGCGTTCTTTGCTGGTTCAGACGCGGACTTTTTTTCCCCGGGGCAAGGAATACAGTCCCATAACGGCAGCGGAATACCAGGCACGTCCGAATTCACGTTATCTGGGGGTCCCCTGGTACAGGTACCTTCGTTACGATTACCGGTTCAGGAACAGGGTGCGCTGGGGGATCACACTGGAAAGCGATCCCGGCGAAAGGCAGGTAGTGGATTTTTTGTCCTTTCATGCCGAGTTCCGGAATATCAAACCCTTCAGGTCCCTGGTAGCAGGAGATTTTCGTGTGCGGTTTGGACAGGGACTTTTACTGTGGAACGGAACGCAATTCGGAAAAGCTTCTTCAACTGCATCGCTGTGTAATAAAGAGATGGGAATCACCCCATACCGGTCCAGGGATGAGAATCTTTTTTTCAGGGGATTGGGCGCAACTTTGGGCAGGAAGAATCTTGACTTTTCCTTTTTCCTGTCTTACAGGGCACTCGATGCGCGTATCATCGAGGAAGGTTTTACCTCTCTTGTTGAAACTGGTTACCATCGCACCCCTTTGGAGAAAGAGAAAAAGAATTCCCTCGGATCGTGGACTGCCGGAATGAACCTGTCCTGGCATGCTGAAAGATGGAAAGCCGGAGTAACGGCCCTGGGCTACGGGTATGATCATAAAGACGCGGGCAGTATTAATTATTACAATGCGTGCAAAAACCGTTCTGTGCCGTTTGGAGGCTTGTCTGCAGATCTGACATTCAGATTGCCTTCCTGGCGCTTTTTCTCTGAAGTGGCCCTGGACTTCGGACTTTCGCCGGCGGTATTGGCAGGGATGATTTATTACGGACAGAACGGGAACCAGGCCGGAATGCTGCTCAGATGCTTCACGCCTTCATATACCGCTGCCTACAGTGCACGTCTTGGGCGCAATACTTCTCCTTCCAACGAATACAGCCTGCAGATTACCGGTACCCTCGTTTTACCCCGTAAATGGAAAATGGATATGAGCGCATGGGCCTATCTGTTTCCCCGGCCCCGGTACCTGTGTCATAATCCTTCTTACGGATGGGACGTACGCCTCCAGGCGCAAAAGGATGATCATCTGCTTTTGTTTCGGGTTCAAAGGTCAATCTCGGACAAAGGCATTCTGGACAAGCCATCGCTGAGCCTTCGTACCGGGATCAGGTTACCGGGAGTGTGGATGTTAAAATTACGGACAGACGGGGTGTACTGTAAGCTCCATGATCATGAAGGGGAATGGGGACTCACTGCATACGCCCAACTGGAATATGAAAACGCGAAAGAAACATTCCGTGGATCCTTTCGTATTTCCTTGTTCAGGACAGAGTCATGGGAATCCCGGATATATGTTTATGAACCGGATGTTTTATACGGATATTCTGTTCCGGCACTTTTTGGAAAAGGCATCCGTGCCTGTCTGAATATCGGATATTCTCCCCTGGATGCGGTTGACCTATGGCTGAAAGTATCGGCTATGTACAGGGAATCGTTTTTTTGCGAATCAAAAGTGCAGGTCAGGTTTCGTTTCTGACAAAAGGCACAAAATCCCTTCCGGCAATGATCCTGAGAGAGGAGGGAATGACTTTGAAAAGGTAGGGCGGTGCTCCCATCAGCTCCCCGTCAGTTTCCAGCCCTGTGGTTTGTTTGCCGTTGGGCAGCACTTCTATTGTCCTGCCCCTGCCGTGCATAGACTCTTTGAAAGTGTATACATGGCCGTCAATAAAATCCTTGATCTTTAGAGCCAGGGCCACTTTATTCATGGGCGTAACAAGTGTCATGTCAAACAATCCGTCGTCCGGTATGGAAAGGGGAAGGGCTTTCATCCCGCTCCCTATACAGACCCCGATCCCAATGCTGCAGGTCAGAACAGGTCCTTCATAAAAAACGGTCCCGTCTAAAAGAATCCGGAGGTCTTTGGGCTGGTACAAAAGAAACTGGTTCAGCAAACTTTTAAGGTACAGTGATTTTCCCCTTCGGCGATTCTGTTCCACAACTTTTTCGTAGTGCCGGATCACGGCTGCATCGAGCCCCATCCCGGCGGCATTGGCAAAAAAACGTGACCGTTCAATTCCGTAATCCTGGAACGATACCCATCCTATGTCGGTTAGTATGCTGTTGTGTTGAAAGATCGTATCCATCGCCTGCTCATAATCGGACGGGATCCTGTATGCATTGATAAGATCATTGCCTGTACCTATGGGTATTATGCCCACTGTTATGTCCCGGGTGGGCACATCCTGCTGGTAAAAAATCCCGTTGATCACTTCGTGGAAAGTACCATCGCCTCCAATCACGATAAAATTCCTGAAACCTTCACGGATCGCTTCAATGGTTACGGTGACGGCATGATACTTGTGTCTTGTGAAAACGCATTCAAAACTGAAATCGCGTTCACGGAAGTACTTTGAAATATGGGGCCACAGAAGGGCTGTTTTTCCACCACCTGCAACAGGATTCAGTATGATCATCCATTTAGTCAGGGACATAACATCCGTCATTGAATTGAGACTTCAAAATTAAGAATATTTATGGTAATTAATGTATATTTGCCAAATTGAAATATAACAGGGAACTCTAATGGGAAAAGTTATTGCCATCGCAAACCAGAAGGGAGGGGTAGGAAAAACAACATCAGCCATCAACCTGGCGGCATCACTGGCTGTGATGGAGAAAAATGTTTTATTGGTAGATGCAGATCCTCAGGCAAACACAACCTCCGGGCTTTGTTACGATCCCAACGCAACCAGTGGTGACACCCTTTATGAATGTCTCATTGGCAAAATGCCCATTGAAAAAACGATCATCCAGACCGAGATCCAGGGACTCAAACTCATTCCTTCACACATAGACCTTGTGGGCGCTGAAATAGAGTTGTTGTCTGTACCCGAAAGGGAAGGGGTATTGAAATCCCACCTGGATGCCATACGCCAACATTTTGATTATATATTTATTGATTGTTCTCCTTCTCTGGGTCTGATCACGGTAAACGCCCTGACCGCCGCAGATTCTGTAATTATTCCGGTCCAGTGTGAATTCTTCTCACTGGAAGGACTTGGCAAGTTGCTCAATACCATAAAGATTGTTCAGAACCGGTTAAACCCTGCACTGGCCATTGAAGGTTTTCTGCTCACCATGTACGACGTGCGCCTTCGTTCTCACAACCAGATAGTAGAGGAGATCAGGCACCATTTCCAGGATATGGTTTTTCAGACCGTCATTCAGCGGAATATCCGCCTGAGCGAGGCTCCCTCGCACGGAAAGCCCGTGGTGCTTTATGATGCGGCATCGGTAGGCAGCAACAACTACCTGAACCTGGCCAGGGAATTCTTAAAGAAAAACCAGCATGACTAAAAAACCCGCTTTGGGCAAAGGATTGGGTGCCCTGATATCAGAAACTCCGTCACTGAGTGACTGGAAACCCAGAACCCCAGTGGTACTTCCACAGGTGGAGGGTACTTCCATGATTGATGTTGATCTTATAGAAGTCAACCCTGAACAGCCCAGAAAGGAATTCAACGAAGAGGCGCTTGCCGAGCTGGCAGCATCAATAAAGAACCTGGGACTTATCCAACCGTTGACACTTCGAAAACTCTCTGCCGGAAGGTACCAGCTTGTAAGCGGGGAAAGGAGGCTCAGGGCAGCCAGGATGGCCGGCCTGAACAAGGTCCCGGCTTATATCAGGCAGGTAGAGGACAACGCGTTGCTGGAAATGGCGCTTGTAGAAAATATTCAGCGTGAAAATCTGGACGCTATGGAAATAGCCTACGGATTTCAGCGCCTGACAGAAGAGTGCGACCTGACCCAGGAAAAACTGGCCGAGCGTGTTGGGAAAAAACGGGCAACGGTTGCGAATTACCTGCGGTTGATCCAGTTGCCGGCCCAGATCCAGTTGTTTATACGGGCAGGTGCACTGACCATGGGACATGCCCGGGCCCTGCTATCCCTGGAAAAACAGGAAGCCCGGCTGGCACTGGCAAAAAAGATCGTGGAAAAGGGACTCTCTGTCCGGCAGGTGGAAACCATGGTGCGCCCTGTGGAATCAGAAAAAAATGAAACGCGGCCACGGGAGGCCGAATTGCCTGATGTCTATTATAGGGTATTGGAGCGGATCGGAACGTATTTCAACAATAACATTAGCCTGAAAAGGAATGCCAGGGGTGAAGGCGTTTTGACGGTTTACTGTTCCAGTGATTCTGAAATGGAAGCATTTCTGGAAGCTCTTGAGAAAAACAATATTTAGTCGGTTCTATATCTGTGAAACGTAGCCTGATATTCATCTTGTGTTTATTGTGTTCAGGTTCCCTTGTCTATGGGCAGTTTGCCGTTGACATGGGGCAACAGGACACAAAATCGTCACAAGATACTACAGTTCAGGCAAAAGAGCCCTTCAAGCTTCGTACCTATTTTTCGGCTTTGGCCGGAAAGGACACCCTGAAACTGGGTCGCGTATTTTCCGGGGCTGTAGTCCTGCCGGGCTATTCCCAGGCGTACAACCGGCAGTACTGGAAGATTCCCATTGTTTATGCCGGTATTGGTGCCGGTATTTTTATGGGAACGCGTTTCAATAACAAATACAGGGAAACTGAAAACGATTCCTACGCTTTATACCGGAATCTGTGCTATGTGGGAGCCGGATTGTTTTACTGGGGAAGCCTTCTGGACGGTGTGGCAGGTTTTAAGCATGAAAAAGACTTCCTGCCGGCTAAAGCCACATTGTATTCAGCGCTGCTTCCGGGACTTGGACAGGTTTACAACGGGGACTACTGGAAAATACCCATTATATACGGAGGCCTTATTGCCTGCGGATATTTCTGGCAATATAACGGTTTGCAGTACAACCGTTACAAGACCATGTACAACCATGCGATGGCAAAACCATCTGAATATGACGGGTGGATGACGCCCGAAAACATCAAATGGTACCGTGACACGTTCCGGCGGTACCGGGATTATTCCATTATAGCCACGGTGCTCGTTTACGCCCTGAATGTGATAGACGCCAATGTCTTTGCGCATTTCCAGGATTTTGACATAAGTGACGATCTGACCCTGCGCATTGAACCGGGACTGATTCCTGTACCCAACTTTGCTTCTGCCGGATATCCCGGCGCCGGAATACAAATGAGATTAACCTTTTAAAAAAAGTATCCACAATGAAATCCAAATGTTTGATCCTGCTGATCCTCTCCGTGACACTGACAGTAAACGTATCATCAGGCCAGGTCATGAGAAGACCGACAAAAAAACAATTGACGCAGCAGGTGGATTCCCTCCTAAAGCTTACAGATTCTTTGCAACAAGCGTTGATGGAGTATGAATTGCCTGTTGCCGACTCGTTATTACTGGAAAACGAGATAAACGAAGGCGATTTTAATAATCCTGAAACGGACCTGGATTTTAATTATGATTCCCTTTCTACGGAACAGAGACTCAGCCTGTATTATCATCAGAACCAGTTGAACCAGATGCCTGATTCCCTGACCCTTGAAACCCTGGACACAGCCCTTCTGACTTCAGCAATACCAGATTCTGTGTATATCAACAGGCTCACCAGGATGAACAGTTTTATAAAATTGCCTTACAACAATATTGTCCGGAACCACATAATCCATTACACCCAGAAAATGCCGGACCGTATTTCAACCATACTGGGACTGTCACAGTACTACATGCCACTGTTCGAAGAAATCCTGGATTCCTATGAAATGCCCCTGGAACTCAAAGCCATGGCCGTTATTGAATCGGCCCTCAATCCAAGGGCCGTTTCCAGGGCAAGGGCCACGGGAATGTGGCAGTTCATGTACCGGACAGCCTTGAATTACAACCTGACCATCAATTCCTATGTGGATGAAAGACTGGACCCCATTGTGTCAGGGGATGCTGCTGCCCGGTACCTGCTGGATTCCTACCGCATATACGGCGACTGGATCCTGGCTA
The DNA here is from genome assembly GCA_002305545.1 of Bacteroidales bacterium UBA1374. Classification (GTDB taxonomy): domain Bacteria; phylum Bacteroidota; class Bacteroidia; order Bacteroidales; family UBA932; genus DMER64. The sequence continues at coordinate 65,262 of DBRG01000017.1, read as the reverse complement.
TTGCTTCCTATAACTGCGGGGTGGGCAATGTGAACAAAGCCATCCGGCGTGCCGGGGGGTCCCGTGAATTCTGGGACATATATCCTTTCCTGCCCCGTGAAACACGCGGATACGTGCCGGCATTTGTTGCAGCGCTCTATACCATGCGTTATTACCCGGAACACCAGATCAGGCCGCTCCCCATTGAGATGCCTGCCCACGTGGATACCTTTGAGGTGAACAAGATGCTTCATTTTGACCAGATCACCAATTTCCTGAATATTTCAAAAGACCAGCTCAGGGACCTGAATCCTCAATATGTCAAGGATATCATACCCGGGGTGGAACGTCCCTACATATTGCGTCTTCCCTTTGAATACAGCGGAGATTTCGCTGCCCTGCAGGATTCCATTTATTCATTCAAAGACAGTGTTTATTTTAATCCCCTGATAATGAACACAAGGGCTACTGCTTCCGATACACAGGTAACCCACAGGGTGCGTTCAGGAGAAACACTCAGCCATATCGCATACCGTTACGGGGTACGCATAGCCGATGTCAAATACTGGAACGGACTTCGTTCAGACCGGATTGTTCCTAACCAGAGGCTGATCATATATACCAGGGGCTCAGGGGCCCCGCGTCCCCAAACAGCTGCTGCAGCTGCGTCTTCCACTGCCCCTGCACAGCCCCGGGGGAATTTGATCACCCACAAGGTCCAGAAAGGAGAAACATTGGGCGGTATAGCAGAAAAATACAAGGTCAGTGCGGCTAACCTCCGTTCCTGGAACAAAATCAGGAACAACACGATCTATGCCGGAAGCACCCTCAAGATTTACACCTCGGCAACGGCAACCACTTCACAGGACGGATCATTTGAATACTATACCGTCAAGTCGGGAGACAACCTCTGGGATATTGCTAACAAACTGGGGATAACTGTCCAGAATATCCGTTCTCTGAACGGACTAGGCAGTAATTCCAGGATATATCCCGGACAGAAGCTGAAAATTCGCAAAATCTGATTAAGGCTAGACCGGGTCTACATCCAGCCGGATTCGGGCCGGAGCCAATGGGGCCTGACGGATCAGGGAAGAAATATTTTCTTTTATTTGCTGTGCATTAACAGTACGCCGTATTGTAACCTGCACCCGGTATGAAAACAACAGCTCACGGGGTTCCGGAGGGATAAACGGGCCTTCGATGCGTGCCGGCAGGCTGGCAGAATCCAGCATATGGTACAGCGTTCTGCTTCTTGCAGCAGCCAGGTTTTTTTTGTGATGAAAAACGGTGATCAGTATCTGCCGAGTGTGCGGCGGGTACCCGTACCTGATCCTTTCCTGCAGCATCTCTCTCATAAAGGAAGCGGAAAGCCCGTCTCTTAGGGACTGGTAAAATGGATGGTCCATATCGGAGGATTGAATCATCACGGGAACCTGGGGGTTTTGGACTGCCGCCCACAGCAGGACGTTCCCCATGATGTGACAGGCCTGTTCCGTAGCCCGGAAATGTTTTCTTGACAGGAGTCTTTCAACTTGGAGAAAGCAAACAAGTCCTATGGAACTGTCAAGGTGGTGATGGGTCTGGAAAGGCCGGCAAACAAGAATGCCGGTTTCCTGTGGAAGGTCTTCCGGGAAGGAAGGACCGGCCTCGGCAAAAAGTATTTTTTTCTTTTCTGCCAGGCAGGTTTCCACCGCTGCAAGCGTACGCAGGTCCAACGGGCCCCTCATGGTCCCTGTGGTCAGAGAAGCAGCGGTGTCAATCAGCACGGTTTTTTCCGGCAGAGGCCGGCCGGCCGGAAAGCTTTCCAGTGCTTTGAATTTTCCCTTTTCTATGTTGTATAGGGTTTCCAGAGAGGGTAAAGCTGATCCGAGGATGACCTGTGCGTGAAACAGCTGGCCCAGCATCAGGGCTGCATCCCTTGCGTTCAGGTAGGGGACTGCATCTGACTTCTTGTGGGCGGGATGCTCTTCCCGTTCCACTATAACCAGGGCGGGCCGGGTGAAGGGCAGCATGAGGGCAAGATGCATTCCTGTGACCACACAGGGATTGCCAGCATACAATTCTTTTTGTGCCTTGCTTTGTTCCTTTACCGGTCTCTTTGAATGAAAGCAGATGGCCTGTTCTCCAAATGCAGCGAGCATGGACTGGTGTACAGATTCACAGGACATCCGGTCGGGGCATACAATCAGGCATTGTCCGCCACGGTCAAGGGTCATGCGGACCTGTTCAATGTAAACCGTTTCCCGTCCCATGCCTTCCAGGTACAGAGGCGGTCCCGGTTCGGGAAGCGGCCCCGGATCCGGGGTTAGACTGGTTGCACGCCTTTTGAATTTCCACAGGTTCAGGGCCATTTTTGCCACCAGGCCCGGCGGGCACATGTAATACTGCGCTATCCACTCCCAGAACATAAGCGTTTTTTTCGGGATCAGAGGCAGGGATGCAACAACCGATATGATATCCCTAAGGCTGTCTTGCAGGCTTCCTTGTGGTGGTTCGTCCCGAAGTCTGTAAACCACTCCTGTGTGGATGCGGTTTCCCACAGGCGCTGTTACCTGGCATCCCGGGACGGCCTGAGCGCAGAGATCTTCCGGGACTCTGTATGTCAGCAGGCTTTCCAGGGCCAGTGGAAAAAGAATATCGGCATACTTTGTTTTCATTACAAGTTGCGGACTTTTTCAGCCACTTGTTCCATAAGCCAGAAGGGGGTGGAAGTAGCCCCGCATATACCCACCGTATCTCCGGGTCTGAACCAGGCAAGGGAAATGTCTCGCGGATTTTCAATGGCATAACTGCGTGGATTGGCTTCCTTACAGGTACGGAAAAGGACTTTACCGTTGGAACTTTCTTTCCCTGCGACAAAAAGTATCAAGGACCGGCTGCGGGCAAAACGTGCCAGTGCTGTCTGCCTTCCGTCTACCTGGGAACAGATGGTGTCAAATACTTTAAGCCTGTCCGGATCCATGCCCTGCTCCTGCATAAGGCGGATCAGGTGTTCCCGGATTTTCATGTACTCCTGCGGATTTTGCGTGGTCTGGGAAAAAAGCGAGACAGGTCCGCCTGAAAAACAGATATTATCCAGATCTTTCCGTGTCTCAACGACAATTGCGTCGCCGGCCACCTGTCCCACCAGCCCGTCTACTTCTGCATGACCTTGTTTGCCAAAGATCACGATCTGGCCATTTTTAGGCTTGATCCTGGCGTGTTCCTTTTTGATTTTTTTCTGCAGAAGAAGCACCACCGGACAGGTACATTCCAGAAGACTGATATTTCTGTCGGCTATCAGTGCATAGGTGGGTGGCGGTTCGCCGTGGGCGCGTATCAGGACCGTGGATCCTACAGGTATCTGGTGCAGCTGGCTGCGGTTTATTATCCGGAGTCCTTTTTCTTCCAGGCGGTGAAGTTCCTCGTTGTTATGAACGATGGCTCCCAGAGAATACACGGGTTTGTTCTCATTCATTGCCTGTTCGGCACACCGGATGGCTCGTATCACCCCGGAACAGAACCCCGATCTTTTATCTATTTCAACCTGATATCCCATTTGTCCTCCAGCAGTTTTTTAAACCATTCCATTTGTTCTTCAACGGTCATATTCCCGTTGTCAAGCAAAACAGCGTCAGGGGCCTTTATAAGTGGATGTACCTCCCGGCTGGAGTCCAGCTGATCGCGCCGTTGTACATTATCCAGCACCTCTTCATAAGTGGCATCTTCTCCTTTTGCCTTCATCTCTTCCAACCGCCTGCGTGCCCTTACCGGGGCGGGGGCGGTCATGAAGATCTTGATCTCGGCTTGTGGAAAAACAGCTGTGCCTATATCGCGGCCATCTATGACGACTCCTTTTTTCCCGGCCCATTTCCTGAGTTCGTTATCCACAAAATCCCTTACTCCGGGAATTCCGGAAACAGGGCTGACGCTCCTGGAAACCTCCAGGCTCCGGATACGCTGTTCAACGTTTTTCCCATTCATGTATGTATCATCCCGACCGGTTTCAGGATTCCTTATAAAGGTAAGGGAGATGTCTTTCAGGCGTTGCAACAGCAGGGGGGCATCGGGCCGTCCCTGCGCGTCTGTCAGGCCTTCTTCCAGGGCATAAAGTGTCACGGCCCTGTAGAGTGCTCCGGAGTCCAGGTATGTATAACCCAGGGCCCTTGCTATGGCTTTTGCAAAAGTGCTTTTCCCGGTAGAAGAATGCCCGTCTATGGCTATGATCATCTGCTTCATATTCTGTTTCAAATGTAACGGAAAATCTCCTATTTGCGAAATTCAGGTTATCTTTACAGGATTAAATGCCGGTAGTATGAGAATATTGATCATCGATGACGAAAAAAGTATACGCAATACCCTGAAAGAGATACTGGAGTATGAGGGATATGAAGTGTCCCTTGCCGAGAACGGGGAACAGGCACTGTCTCTGCTGGAACAGGGAAAGGTGCAGATAGATACGATTTTTTGCGACATCAAGATGCCGGGGATCGATGGGATAGAAGTACTAGAAAAGATACAGGATATGAACCTGGATGTGCCGGTTATCATGATCTCGGGCCACGGCGATATTGATACTGCCGTGGAATGCATAAAAAAAGGCGCTTACGATTTTATAGAAAAACCCCTGGATCTGAACCGGATACTTATCACCATAAGGAATGCCAACGACAGATCAACTCTGGTTCAGGAAAATAAAAAACTCAAACGCAAAGAAGATAAGACACCCCCGCTGATTGGAAAGTCTCCCGTTATCAGCCGCATCTGGAACATGATTGAACGCGTCGCTGCAACAGATGCCAGGGTGCTGATCACAGGCTCCAACGGCACAGGAAAAGAGCTGGTTGCCCGCTGGCTTCACCAGAAAAGCAACCGTTACAAAATGCCTTTCATAGAAGTAAATTGCGCTGCCATACCTGGAGAATTGATTGAGAGTGAGCTTTTTGGTCATGAAAAAGGTTCCTTTACCTCGGCCATAAGGCAACATAAGGGGAAATTCGAGCAGGCAGACGGAGGAACGCTATTCCTGGACGAAATCGGGGATATGTCCCTGGCAGCTCAGGCAAAAGTGCTGCGTGTGTTGCAGGAAAACAGGATTACACGTGTCGGCTCCGACAAGGATATCAGTGTCAGTGTACGGGTGGTTGCCGCTACCAACAAGGACCTGGTGAAGGAAATTGGAAAAGGCACATTCAGGGAAGACTTGTACCACCGTTTGAGCGTGATACTCATTCATGTGCCGCCTCTGGCCGAACGCAGGGAAGATATTCCATTGCTGGCAGAATATTTCATTGAACAGATCTGCACCGAATACGGAATGTCAAAAAGAACCATCACACCGCAGGCTGTTGAAGAATTGAAAAAACTCAATTGGACTGGTAATGTCCGGGAATTGAGGAACGTGATAGAACGGCTTATCATATTGTCTTCTGAAACCATAGGGGAGGAGGAAGTAAAGACCTATGCAGATCCCCTGTTTATATAACAGGTTTCTTGGGAATTCTCACATTGAAGCAGGCCCCGCCCCATTCCGATGAGGTATAAAATATTTCACCCCGGTATTGTTCGACTATCCCCCTGCATATGGCCAGGCCTAAACCGGTCCCGCCGCTTTTGGTGGTGAAATTGGGCTTGAAGAGTTTGTGCCGGTTTTCAGGCGCTACACCGGGACCGTTGTCGGCGACACTGATCAGGTAGTAGTCTCCGTCTTCTGCCAACCGGATACTGATCACCCCTATAGCCTGTTCTTCCACGGACTGTACCGCATTCGACAAAAGATTGACCAGTACGCTGACCCATTGGGTTCTTCTCACGTTGACCCGAGCCAGGTGCACTTCCGATTCAAAATGAATCTTTATGTGCTCAAAAGTTGAAAACAATACAATCTGCTCATTGATCAGTTCGTTGAGTTCTACCTCGACAGGTAACTCTGTGTTGATTCGCGAAAAGCTTGAAAATTCTGAGGCTGCATTGGACAGAATTTCAATTTGTTCCAGAAGGGAAGCTACTATTTTGTCAAAATGGTCCAGCCATTTGGGTCCGCCTTCCTGCTTCAAACGTATTAAATGCTGGATACTTAGACGCATAGGGGTTAACGGGTTTTTGATCTCATGGGCTATCTGGCGGGCCATTTCTCTCCATGCCTGTTCCCTTTCCGATTGGGCCAATCGCTGGGTGCTTTCATTCAGGTCATCGGCCATCTTGTTGTATGCCTTGACCAGCATGCCCAGTTCATCGTCCGAAGTATAATGGATGTGTTCCGGTTTACGGGTCACATCCAGGCGGCTGATCTTTTCTCCCAGTTCTGCCAGTGGCCTGGTTATCTGGTTCGAAAAGGCATAACTCACCAAAACAGCTCCCAAAAGCAGGAGCAGGTAAAGGTTTATGATGGCAGCCACAATAGCAGAAGTATCCTTGGTAACATCGGTTTGCCCCGACAGATAGGGAATGTTGATATAGGCCACAAGATCTCCGTTTGTGTTGTACAGCGGTGCATACATGGAATAATAACTCAAAGAGCCTATCTGTTCTTTCTGCGTGTACTGGGGACGTTCATACTGATGAAGCCGGCGGAATGCCTCCCCGTTCATTCTGGCTCCCAGGAGGTGGCGTTCAAACATTTCCGGTTGAGAGGAACGAAGCAGTCTTCCCTGTGGATCGTAAAGATTAACATTTATCTTCATATTGGAAGAGAGGCGGTTGATGGTATTCATCAGCTCCACTACATTGCCTGCCGGATCGTTAGAGCGGTCTGAATATCGTATATATTCATCCAGTGACGATCTGGCAGCATCCATCTGGTCCTGCATTTGCCGGGTGGTGGTTTCTTCATAAAGTTTCAGGCCAAAACCGATACTTCCTATAGCCATGAGAACCAATGCAACAAACAACAGACCCACCAGCAGCAAGGTGATCTTGCGCCGGAAAGAGCTGCCCGGAAGATTTATTCTCAGATCACTCTCCCGGAGCAAGCCCAGGGCCACGGAAAAGACCAGGACATAAAAAAGAAAAAGGTAGGAAAATGAGACGAGGTAAGGAAGCGGTGAACGCTGGGGCCTTGTGATGATCAGTACTTTATTTGCTGTCTTATAACTGCAGTGAAGGCTTCTGTTGCTTTTTCGCAGGCTGAACCCGTCTTCCTGTTCAGAGGTTATGCGACTTGGATACGCATATTTTCCGCTGTTGGACACCAGTTTGCCGTCTATGTATTTGGCATAGGAATAATCATAGGGCAATTTAAACTTGTCAAACTGCGACCGGTCTGAAATCAGGGACGGGTATCCCAGGGCATCTTTAACATAACGGGAATCCAGTTCTATGTATAGATCCTGTGATCCGCTGTAGCTGTAATAGGTGAAGACACCCATGTAACTGATGTTCCCCAGTTTGCTGTCTATATTGTAAAACCTTGAATTTTCAGCCAGGGGAGTTCCGTTCCTCAGGATCTCGCTGTGGAAGAACTGGTAACAAGAAACAGGGCGGGGCATACCTGCAATGACCAGCACATCGCCCGGTTCACAGATGGTGATCTGGATCTCGTATCTATGCATAAAATCGGCAAAATACGTTTCTTTAATACGTGAAAGGATCAGATCATGGTCCTGGTCCATCTGGATCATGATAGACAGGATGGGATCTATTGTGATCCGTTCTTCTACCCTTCGCAACTGCATCTCCAGGTCAAGGTCCCTTTCTATAGACATTTTCTGGGTCCATACCTGGTACAGGTTGAATTCCTTTTCCCTGCCGTAAAGACTGACAGTGAGCATGCTGTATGCTGCAGCAAGAAAAACAAACAGGTAGGTGAAACGGGGTCCCGCGAAAAATGAAGCCTGCGGTACTTTATTGACGTGCAACAGGGTTCTGAACAAGAGGAAAAAAGAAAGGAACAGCATCGATACGATCAGGTACGCAACAGCAGTGTACCAGGTGATTTCGTCCAGCCTGAACAACTCCATGGCAATGTTAGAATCCATTGTCAGGGCTTTCAGGGTATGGTGTGTCAACAGGAAGGCAGAGGCCAGGAAAATAACCATCACAGCATTGATGACCAAACGCAAGGACTTTTTAAGGTTCTGCATGATTCGCGCAAGATCCGGACGGGCAAGGTAAATAGCCCATGCTGCAGTAAAAACACATAGTGTGTTGAGTACCATGGCAGCCAACGAATTTTCCAGGGGCCCGCCGGCAAACAGCAGGGGTGAAAAAAACAGGGTGTCCGGTTGCAGGGAAGAAGAAAAAATGAAAGTCAGAAAACGCAACAGACACAGGCTGGTGATCAAACCCAGCGCGTAGGCCACTTTACGGTTTCTGAAAAAGAACATCAGCAAGGAGCATATGACCAGGGTAATAGCCAGCCACCTCAGAATGACAGACTCATAATATGTCTGCATGGACGTATTGCTCAGAATGGTGAACAATACGCCATCGTCCTTTCCGAAGACAATAAATCCCTCGTCCAGGTTCAGGGGAACGATAGAACAGTAGGCAGGCAGCCGGAGCGTCCTGTTTACCTTTGATTCCACAAAACTGTTACTGAAAGGAAAATCAGTTTGGATCTGAATGCCCGTAATGATGGTGACATCCTCCCGGCTGTAAGCCCTGACCACGTACCAGGCACTGCCAAGGTTCAAATACTGTTCCCTCCCGTCAATTCCAGAAAGCGGCTGATAGAGGATGGTGTTCCTTGAAAAAAACGACAGGTTGGGATACATGGCACCGGGGCTGTAACTGTCATTGATCACGGGGAATGTGTTAACCCAGGATATCAGGCTGTCTTTGTAATACTTGTAAACAACCATGTCGCGGTCAACATCCTTTGGCGAGAGGCTCCCCATTTTTTCCTGTTCCAGTTCACGCAGGGCGATATTTTCAATATCACGTTGTTTCCTGTGAAGTATTTTTTCAACCTCCACCAGGCGCATCATGCGCTGGTTGTGACTGGTGAGCTCAAAAAAGGATAATGTAAGGCAGACAGCCGCAAGGATAAGCGGTATCAGGAATTTACGGTTCCATATTTGCCTCAGTACTTTCATTGGTGGTGGTAGGCTTCCCCCTTAATTATGGTTAAGCAGCGGTAAAGTTGTTCAATACACAATAAACGTACCAATTGGTGGGGGAAGGTCAGGCTGGAAAGAGACCATATTGCATCTGCCCTTTGCCTTACTGGCAGGGAGAATCCAAAGGCCCCGCCTATGGCAAAAACAAGGTTCCTGGTACCTTTTTGCATATGTTGCTCAATCTGGTACGACATTTGCTTTGAGGTAAAGGTACTGCCTTTCTCATCAAACAGCACCAGATGGTCTGAATCTTTAACGTTTTTTAAAAGCAAAAGGCCTTCTTTTTCTTTGATCTGATCGCAGGACAATGATGAAGTGTTCTTTAGATCGGGCAATTCAAGACGTTTATAGCCGACGTACCGGATCAGCCTTTTCTCATATTCCAGAATGCCTTCACGCAAGTAAGGTTCCTGGGTCTTGCCCATGCAAAGCAGCACAATATTCATCAAACAAAAGTAAGAAATTATGTGTAACTTGCCGTGACTTTTAAGAAACGCTATGATAAGAAAGGCTATCATACCACTTATACTTGCCTGTTTCCCTGCATTTGTTCCAGCTATATTGGTGGCGCAGGACGGAGGGTCAAAAGCTATTTTCGATGATATCGGGGACGATCTCAGAAACGGTGATGCGACTGTTTTTGCACAGTGGTTTGCCGATGATATTGAAATAGATGTACTCGGGACGGCAGGTGTTTGCAGCAGGAGCCAGGCCCGGCAGCTGATGAAGAATTTCTATTCCCGGTATACTCCAAAAACCTTTACCATAGTCCACCTGAGCGGCTCATTGCCCATGCGTTACTGCATAGGCACCCTGCTGGCCGGGGGCGAGCGTTTTCGTGTGACATTGTTTCTAAAATCAGAAAAGGAAACACACAGACTGCAGCAAGTCCGTATCGAAAAGGACTGATTTATTTCTTGCGCATAAAAATCTGCACCGGTGTCCCTTGAAAATCAAAGTGGGAGCGTAGCTTGTTTTCCAGGAAACGTTTATAATCTTCCCGCACATATTGCGGCAGGTTGCAGAAAAACGCAAAAGAGGGACACGCAGTCGGCAATTGTGTAATATATTTAATTTTTATGAATTTTCCCTTAATTGCAGGGGGAGGGTAAGCTTCAATCTCTGGGAGCATAACCTGGTTAAGCATGGAAGTAGAAATGCGGCGGTTACGGTTTTCAAAGACTTTGGCCGCGGCTTCCAGCACGTTAATTATGCGCTGTTTTTTAACCACAGAGGTAAAAATCACGGGAACATCTGTAAAAGGAGCTATCCTTGCCAGAATCCCGCTGGTATATTCTTTAAGGGTGTTGGTCTCCTTTTCTAGCAAGTCCCATTTGTTGACAGCAATTACGCAACCTTTTTTGTTTTTCAGTATCAGTTGAAAAATGCTCATATCCTGTGATTCCACGCCCAAAGTCGCATCGAGCATGAGGATACATACGTCCGAGTATTCAATGGCCCTGACGGCCCTCATGGAAGAATAAAATTCCAGGTCTTCCCTGTTTTTTGTCTTCTTTCTCAGACCAGCCGTATCGACAAGCATGAAATCATAACCGAACTTGTTGTACCTCACAGTAATGGCATCACGTGTCGTACCCGCGACCGGGGTGACAATATTCCTTTCTTCCCCCAGGAAGGCGTTGGTCAGGGAGGATTTGCCCACATTGGGCCTTCCCACGATGGCTATGTGCGGGATATCATGTTCTTCTTCCACCGTACTGTCACCGGGAAGCTCTTCCAGGATCCTGTCCAGCAGTTCTCCTGTTCCGCTTCCGCTTGCTGCAGCAATGGATATTGGTTCCCCCAGGCCCAGGGCGTGGAATTCGTAAGTATCAAATATCCGGCCCCCGTGATCTACCTTGTTGACCGCTACAATAACCGGTTTCTCAGATTTTCTGAGTATCCCGGCAATGCTCTGATCATAGTCTGTTATGCCTGTCTGTACATCGACCATGAAAACAACGACATCGGATTCCTGAATTGCTATAAGAACCTGCCGGCGTATCTGCTCTTCAAATACATCGTCCGTGTTATGGGCATAACCACCAGTATCAATAATTGAGAATTCCCTGCCATTCCAGTCTGTCTTTCCGTAATGACGGTCACGGGTTACACCGGCGGTCTGGTCCACTATGGCCTGCCGTTTCCCTACCAGCCTGTTGAAAAGTGTTGATTTCCCAACATTAGGCCTTCCTACAATTGCTACAATTCCCATTGGTTCCTTTTTTCAGTAACATGCATTCTTCTTCTTTAAGACAGCGTATACCCCGTTCCCTCATCCTTTTGTTATGTCCGACGGAAAATTCGGGGAATTTCCCGTTTTTCCTGACGATTATTGACAGGCTCATGCCCAGGATACCCAGGATTATCAGTCCCAGCGACAGGAGAAAAACCGTCATAAGTTGTAACGCAAACACTTGTTGTGTGGAAGCAGCGGGTGGTCTGTCACCGCCAGCAGGGGAGGAACCTGGTGGGTTTTGAAACCTGAACGCTGCATTTTTAGTATAATCCCCGACAAGAGCCGGGCATCAATACCCGATCGGACCAGCTCTTCTTCAGTTTTTCCTTCTTCAATAAGGGAACGGAGGATAGGGTCCAGCACGGCATATTCCGGAAGGGAGTCGGTGTCTTTCTGGTCTATGTACAACTCTGCCGAGGGTTCTTTACTGATGGTGTGTGCTGGAACTCTTTCCCCTTCCCTGTTAAGGAAAGCAGCCAGTTCATAGACTTCTGTCTTGTAAATATCGGCCATAACCATCAGGGCTCCTGCCAGATCACCATATAAGGTGCCGTAGCCCATAGCCAGCTCGCTCTTGTTGCTTGTGTTGAGAACCAGGCAATCCTTTTTATTGGCATATGCCATTAGGAGCACAGCCCTGATACGGGCCTGCAGGTTTTCTTCCGTCACATCGTGGTGTTCATGTTCAAAAACAGTGGACAATTCACGTAAAAACTTATTGTATATGGTGTCTATGGGAATGATATGATTGCTGATTCCGTTAAGGGCGCACAGTTCCAGGGCGTCGTTAAGGGAATGGACCGTGGAATAGGGCCCGGGCATAAGCAGCCCGTGAACATGTTCCTTCCCCAGAGCATCCTGTGCCAGGCACGCCACAACAGCTGAATCCAACCCCCCGGAAAGGCCCAGGACAGCTGTCTTGTTACCGGCATCCCTGAAGAAGTGCCGTATGCCGCCGATCAATGACAGGTACAATTCCTCTGAAGTTTTCATTACAAAGTGAATTTACTGCTGATGGATTGAAAATTATATACTTTGTCAATAATATCAGCAAACTCACGGGCAATGGACAACACCTTGATCTTGCTCTTGTTCACGTCCGGATCTGAACACAATGGGATGGTATCGGTCACAATGACTTCCTCCAGAGGCGAATTGGCGATGGTGTTGTAGGCCAGGCCGGATAGTACCGGGTGAGTGGCTATTGCCCGTACACTGCGTGCTCCCTTTGACATCATCATTTCAGCGGCTTTGGCTATGGTTCCCGCCGTATCTATCATATCATCCAGTATGACAATATTCCTGTCTTTGACTTCCCCAATCGCGGTCATGCTTCCCACCACATTTGCTTTTTCACGTGATTTATGGCATATGATAAGGGGACACTCCAGTTTTCTGGAATAGGCATTGGCACGCTTTGCGCCGCCCATATCCGGGGCAGCAACTGAGAGATTTTCCAGTCCCAGGTTCTTTATGTAAGGGACAAAAACAGAACTTGAATAGACGTGGTCCACCGGAAAATCAAAAAAACCCTGTATCTGGTCTGCATGCAGGTCCATGGTCATGACCCTGTCACATCCGACAGCTTCCAGCAGGTTGGCCACCATCTTGGCGCCAATGGAAACCCTGGGCCTGTCTTTACGGTCCTGCCTGGCCCATCCAAAGTAGGGCATAACGGCTATGACCTTATAGGCCGAAGCCCTTTTGGCAGCATCTATGGTCAGAAGCAGCTCAAACAAATTATCAACGGGAGGAAATGTGGATTGGATGATAAAGATAGTAGCCCCTCTGACACTTTCATCAAAGGCGGGTTGAAACTCCCCGTCACTGAATGTGGTTACAGACAACAATCCCAGGGGCAGACCCAGATGAGAGGCAATACGTTCGGCAAGATATCGGGATCCGCGGCATGAGAAAATTTTAAATAAATGCAGATGATCCATTGTCCCTTTGGTTAGAAGATGGGGCAAAGATAAGAAGAAAAAACACAATTAAAGGTTTTCGGAGCGGATGGAACCAATATAATCCAGAAGTTCTTTTCTGCCTTCACCGGTAAGAGAAGAAACAATAAAAAAGGGAGGCAGGGGTTCCCAGTAATGTGACAATGATTTCCTCATGGTAGCCGCTTGTTTTTCCAGTGCCGTCTTTGATAGTTTGTCCGATTTGGTCAGTACCAGCGCAATTGGGATTTGCCAGTTTCCAAGTTTGAGTAAAAAATCGAGGTCTATCTGTTGAAGCGGATGCCTGGAGTCCAGCAATACAAATAGTAATGTCATATTGGGGGCCCGCCGGATGTACCCCTGGATCATGGCCTCAAGGGCAGCCCTTTTTGTTTTGGATACTTTCGCGAACCCATAGCCTGGCAGATCTGTGATAATCCACGATTTATCAATTAGGAACCGGTTGATGCATTGCGTCTTTCCGGGGGTGGAGGACGTGTGGGCCAGTTTGCGCCTGTTGCATAACATATTGATCAGGGAAGATTTTCCCACATTTGATCTTCCAATGAAGGCGAATTCTTCCAGTCCCGGAGCGGGGATTTCATCAACTTTTATTGTGGCAGAAAGGAAAGAGGCTTCTTTGATCTCCATGGGGCGAAGGTAAGGTTTTTTTGATTATTTTAATGTAAATTTGTGCAATGGAGAAAATGGATCTCATTGACCTGCAAAGAATACTGGAAGATGCTGTCAGCCGGGCCTTTGAGGAACCATGTTGGGTCCGCGCAGAAATCAACCAGCTTTCTGTACGTAACGGCCATTGCCATATGGAATTGGTGCAGAAGGAACAGGCAACAGATAAATTACTGGCAAAAGCCCAGGCTGTTATCTGGGCGGGTGTTTTTGCCATCCTGAATCCCTATTTCAGAACAAGCACAGGGATGGATCTCCGTCCCGGGTTGCAGGTGCTTCTGTGCGTGGAACCCAGAATGCATCCTTTGTACGGTCTGAGCCTGGTGGTTACAGATGCCGATCCTTCCTATACCATAGGAGGCCTTGAGCTGGAACGCAGAAAAACAATGGAAAGGCTGGAGCGGGAAGGCATCCTGGATATGAACAGGCAATTGCCCTTTCCTGCTGTTCCGCTGCGTCTGGCCGTGATATCTTCAGAAACGGCTGCCGGTTACCAGGACTTCAGGGACCATATCGGCTTATCCCAATATGGATTTATACTGACCCTTTTTCCAGCCCTTATGCAGGGGGCAGATGCTCCTGCAAGCATAATCCAGGCTATGGAACAGGTGATCGGATCCGGAAAGGATTTTGATTTACTGGTTATGATCCGGGGCGGAGGTGCAGCAACCGATCTGCATTGCTATGACAACTATGACCTGGCAGCACACATAGCCCAGTTCCCGATTCCTGTAGTTACAGGCATAGGGCATCACAAAGATATCCATATAGCAGACAGGGTAGCCAGTCTGTCCCTGAAAACGCCTACAGCAGTGGCAGATTACCTTGACGGGCATCTAGCCGCCGAGGAAGAAAGCCTGTTCAGGATCTCACACAACCTGGAGCGTGCTGTCCAAAGACGGATCGAAGAGGAAAAACAAAGCATGAACTACCTGATCAGGGACATTGGCGGTGCAGTCAGATGGGTCATACAACACCACGCACATATGCTGGAATTGATGGAACAGCGGATAAAGCAAAACAACCCCATGACATTGCTGCAAAAGGGGTATTCACTGACCCTGTTCCGGGGCAAGGCCATATTGGATGCCGCCCTGCTCAAAGAGGGCGACAAGGTAGAGACCATACTTTCCAAAGGCAGCTTTGGTGCCATTGTGAATGACATAGAAAAATGAGCCATATGAATAAAAAAACCGAGATCACTTACCTGCAGGCACGCCAGGAACTCCAGTCCCTTGCAGAAGACCTTGAGAAGCCCGATGCAGATTTGGGCCAGATCGCGTCCAAAGTCAAAAGGGCGCTTGAACTGGTGACCTATTGCAGGAATTATCTGCGAAAGGTACAGGAAGATACGGAAACAATTATCAATACATATGAAAAGGATTGAAGGTAGGCTGTTTTGCCTGCTTTGCCTGATACTGACGACAGCACCTCTGCAAAAGCTGGAAGCACAGGAAAGGGCAAGGATAATGGAAACAGACACGGTTACCCACTCACTCATCAAACAGCTCAGGGAAACAACTTCCGAGGTTTTTCACGATCCGGCTCCTCCCCGTTTTGTAATGATGGACAAGAGTGAGAAGTTCCTTTTCGGGATGGGAGGCTATGTTTCCTGTAACACCTATTACGACGGGACAGGTTTTTTGTCCAGGGAACTGGCAACGGTACTGATACCCACAGAGGCTTCCCCTTTGCGTAGTGGCCGTTTTAACATTGATGCCAGTGGGGCCAGGATTTTTTTCAAACTGATAGGGGATACTCGCTTAGGAAAACTGCAGGCCTATATTGAAGGAGGTTTTTCAGCGCAGGGAAACACTTTTTCCCTTAATCACGCCTATGTAGAGATCAGGCACCTTCTCGTTGGCCAGACCTGGAGCAATATCATGGACCTGAAAGCTGCCCCTGCCACTGTGGACGGTGCAGGACCCGGTGGTATGAACGGATTACGCCAGCCCCAGTTCCGTTACGGATGGAGATTCTCCAATGGGGTCAACTGTTTTGCTTCCCTGGAAGATCCCGAGGTGACCATGCTCAGCGATCTGCTTACGGGAGTTGAGGACGTGCATATCATGGGACAGCGATTTCCCGATGTAATTGTTTCACTGGGTTACGAAAGAGCCAGATGGCACCTCAGACTGGCAGGAGTACTGCGTTTTCTGGAAAAACAGCGGGGCTACGGAATGGCCTTTTCCGGACATGCAAACCTGACACTGCACGATGTACTCATCTTCCAGGTCACGGGAGGGGCCGGTATCGGCCATTACATCCAGGATCTGGGAGGGATGGGCTATGATGTATACATTAACAGCAAAGGGCTCTTTGACAAATTCAGGGTACTGGGTTATTATGCCGCCTACGAACACCACTGGAGTGATAAATGCTTTTCCGGGCTGGTTTATTCGCAGACCTATGTAATGCCTTTTGAAGGGGCTCCGGGATTCGTTTACCACCATACAAACTATGCGGCCATCAACACATTCCGGGAATTCTACGAACATGGTCAATTTGGCATAGAAGCCATCTTTGGCAACAGGATAAACCTTGATGGCAGCCTGGGATATACATGGCGCTTGAATTGCATGGTTCGATATAACTTTTAAGTATGGAAATAACGGAAATATGGGAAAAGGATTCTTACCTGAAACCTTATAAACCAGTTATATGGAGGCGTCACCAGATGCGCCTTGACAAAGCATTGCAGATCCGCGGAACTCACGACAGGCTGGCTCATGCGATAAACAACCACCTGTACTACGGAATACACAAGACAGAGACCGGCTGGATTTGCCGGGAATGGGCCCCCAATGCCGTTGCCATATACCTGACAGGGGAGTGCAACGGATGGAAGAAAGATCCCGGCTATGCCTTCATTCCTGTTGGCTCAGGCAACTGGGAACTGATACTGCCGTCAGGAGCGCTGCAACACGGTCAGCTCTACAAGTGGCTGATTGAGTGGCCCGGCGGTTCCGGAGAGCGACTGCCGGCATATGCCAGACGTTGCGTTCAGGACCCTGAAACCAAGATATTCAGTGCGCAGGTATGGGACCCAGCCGAACCTTACAGGTGGAAATACAACAATCCCCCACGTGTGACCCATCCCCTGATCTATGAGGCACACATAGGGATGAGTGCCCAGGAGCCGGGAATTGCCGATTTTGACTGGTTCCGGGAAAAAGTCCTCCCAAGGATTGCACGTCTGGGCTATAACACAATCCAGCTGATGGCAATACAGGAACACCCCTATTACGGTTCATTTGGTTACCAGGTTTCCAATTTTTTTGCCGTCAGCTCCCGCTTCGGCACACCGGAAAGTTTTAAAAGGCTGATAGATGAAGCCCATGCACAAGGCATTGCGGTGATAATGGATCTGGTACATTCGCACGCAGTAAAAAATGAGATAGAAGGATTAAGCCGGTTTGACGGCACATATGACCAGTATTTCCATGCCGGTCCCAGGGGTGAACATCCGTTGTGGTCCTCACGCTGCTTTGATTACGGGAAAGATGCGGTAATTCATTTTTTACTGTCAAATATCAAATATTGGATGGAGGAATTCCATCTTGATGGTTTCCGTTTTGACGGTGTAACATCCATGATGTATCATGATCACGGGCTGGGACGTGATTTTACACAGTACGGCCACTATTTTGACGGGAACCAGGATGAAGACGCCATTACCTACCTGGGATTGGCTAACCGGCTCATCCATGAATGCAATCCACAGGCCATTACCGTTGCCGAAGATGTGAGCGGTATGCCAACCCTTGCCTATCCCCTGGAAAAAGGTGGAATAGGCTTTGATTTCCGCATGAGCATGGGAGTTGCCGATCATTGGATCAAATGGATCAAGGAATTGCGGGATGAAGACTGGCATGTTGGAGACATTTTTTATCAACTCACCAACAAACGGCAGGATGAGCGAACCATATCATACGCCGAGTGTCACGACCAGGCTATGGTGGGTGACAAAACAATCATATTCAGGCTTATAGACAAGGAAATGTATACTTCTATGAGCAAAGACATCCCCTCTCTTGTGGTGGACAGGGGAATAGCCCTGCACAAGATCATCCGTTTGCTTTCCATGGCTACTGCAGGGGACGGCTATCTGAATTTTATGGGAAATGAATTTGGTCATCCGGAGTGGATTGATTTTCCAAGAGAAGGGAATGGGTGGAGTTATCATTACGCCCGCAGGCAGTGGTTACTGGCCGACAATCCGCAGCTCCGCTATCAGGGACTGGAGTTCTTTGACAGGGATATGATTGGGATGGCCAAGGCACAGAATTTGTATGAAAGAGCTCCGCTTCCCGTGGTACAGGATATTGGATCCCAGGTACTGGCTTTTGAACGGGGAAAGTTGTTGTTTGTCTTCAACCTGAGTCCGGACAGGTCCTATTCCGGTTACGGACTGGAAGTCAGACCGGGAAAATACCGTTGCATACTTGATACCGATGATCCCTCATATGGAGGATTCGGAAGGAACGACAGTCAGACGGCTCATTTCACCCTGGCACAGCGGGGTACCAATGTACTGTTCCTATACCTGCCGGCCCGCACGGCAATGGTGTTTATTGCAGATTAATTAGTAACTTGCGGGCTTAAGGTTTAAGGAAATCATATGGCATATTTACAGTTCAACAAGCACGAATTAGGGAACCTGGAATATTCGCTGAACAGGGAAATCCTTTCGACAAACAGGGCTGGCGGTTACCTGAACACCACCCTGACAGGCTGCAATACAAGAAAATATCATGGACTCATGGTGGTTCCTGTTGACAGCCTGGGAGGAGGGAATCATGTGCTTCTGTCGTCGCTGGATGAAACATTGATTCAGCATAACCAGGCATTTAACCTGGGAATTCACCGTTACCCCGGGATTTATGACCCTCGCGGCCACAAGTACATTATTGATTTTGAAATGGACAAGAACATTGTCCTTACCTACAGGATCGGTGGCATGATTTTCAGAAAAGAAATCCTTTTCCTTCACAACAAAGAGCAATTGCTTATCAGGTATACCCTTGCCGATGCGCATTCTCCCACCATTTTACGGCTCAAACCATTCCTTGCCTTCCGTAATATCCATAACCTGACCCATGCCAACCTGGCAGCCGACACCTTCCATTCCACCGTGGAAAAAGGGGTGGGATACAAGCTTTACGAAAATTTTCCACGATTGTTCATGCAACTCAATGTACTGAACGAGTTTGTCAAATTTCCCGACTGGTATAAGAATATCGAATACACAAGGGAAAAGGACAGGGGATATGAATATCATGAAGATCTTTTTGTTCCCGGGTATTTTGAGTGTCCCATACGCAAAGGCCAGAGCATAGTCTTTTCGGCTTCCCTGGAGCCAGCCAATCCTTCCCGGTTACAAACCATATTCAATCAGGAGTTAGACAAAAGACCAAGCCGGGATTCTTACAAAAGCTGTCTGAAACTTGCTGCCTCCCAATTCCTGATAAGCAGGAACGGAAAAACACAGGTTATTGCAGGGTATCCCTGGCTTGGGAAATGCCCCCGGGATACAGCCATAGCTTTACCCGGACTTACCCTGTATGCTGACAACGGCATCAATATTTTTTCCCGGGCTCTTGAAACCCTGGTAAAAGAAGGAAACCGGCTGTTCGATTCTGCCGACACCCCGTTGTGGCTGTTCTGGACCCTGCAGCAATACCTTGGCCTGACAGCTGATAAGAAAGCCTTGTGGAAAGATTACGGGGACATGATGAAGACGGTTTTGAAAAAATACAGGGAGGGTACAGACAAGGTGAAGATGCACCCCAACGGTCTTGTCTGGACCTATGAAGTGAGCATGCCCGTAACATGGATGGATTCAGAAGTTGATGGCAAGCCGGTTGTACTGCGCGATGGATATATTGTGGAAGTTTGTGCCCTGTGGTATAACGCTGTCTGCTTTGCCCTGGACCTGGCCAGGGAGATGGCAGACTATGATTTTGTGAAAGAATATGAAGAGATACCAGGCCTGATCAGGGAAAATTTCCTTCCCACGTTCTGGTGTGAATCCCGTGCTCATCTGGCCGACTTTGTAAACAATCAGGGACAGAACATTTACACCAGGCCAAACCAGCTGTTGGCCTGCTCACTGCCCTTTACACCTCTGGAGGACGAGGTGATAAACACCATTCTCAGGGTATGCAGCGGTGAGCTGCTTACTCCTAAAGGCCTGAGAACGCTCTCCCCCAAGAATCCCTTGTTTGAAAGCCATTGCGAAGGAGATCCGGTCAAACGCCACAGGGCAACCCACCAGGGATCTGTGTGGACGTGGTTTCTGGGTCCTTATATAGACGCACAATTCCGTTTGCATGGAAAGGGTTTTGTTAATTGTGCCAGTGATATCATAGGGATTTTCGAAGAAGACATGACCGAGCATGGGATTGGGTCCATAGCCGAATTGTACGACGGCAATCCCCCATACAGGCCCCACGGCTGCACCTCCAGTGCCCGGAATATTGCCGAGATACTACGTGTGATGTACCTCATAGAAAAATACGATACACAATGAAAGTATTAATGTTCGGATGGGAATTTCCACCCCATATATCCGGAGGACTGGGCACGGCTTGCGACGGCCTGACCAGGGGACTGGCAAAACACCAGGTCAGGGTATTGTTCGTGATGCCTTCTGCCTCGGGGGATGAGGATCAGAGTGCGGTCCGCATCATCAATGCCAGCGATGTGACAGCTTTCCAGACCCGGAAAGAAGCCCGGGAGCTTCTGGAAAAGGTTCAGTTCCTGAAAGTGACATCAAACCTGATCCCTTACCTGGGACCCGATGAATTTGAAGAACAGGTGGACCTGGAAAGGGAAAAGGAATGGAACGAGTTCAGGATCTCATTCGGACAGAAATTCAAATTTTCCGGCAAATACGGCAGCAACCTCATGGAGGAAGTGATGCGGTATTCGCTGGTTGCTTCGGCCATAGCCCGCCAGAACGAGTTTGATGTCATCCATGCCCATGACTGGCTGACATATATGGCGGGGATCGCCGCAAAGCGTGTATCCGGCAAACCCCTGGTGGTACACGTGCATGCCACGGAATTTGACCGTTCAGGAGAAAATATCAACACGCAGGTATACGATCTGGAAAAACGGGGGATGGAAGCCGCCGACAGGGTGATAGCTGTAAGCAACCTTACCCGCAATATCGTCATAAACAATTACCACATAGATCCCTCAAAAGTTTTCACAGTACACAATGCGGTGGATTTCAGCACGGTTGAAAACCGTGAGATCACCCGGGGCGTTCCCGAGAAAATCGTTACGTTCCTGGGCAGGATCACCTTCCAGAAAGGTCCTGAGTATTTCATAGAAGCAGCCTACAAGGTACTGCAGAAAACAAAAGATGTACGGTTTGTCATGGCCGGCAGCGGGGACTTGTTCAACCGGGCCATACGCCGAGTCGCTAAACTGGGTATTTCTTCCCATTTTCACTTTACCGGCTTTTTGCGCGGGGAAGATGTGAAGAATATGTTTGCCTATTCCGATGTGTACGTGATGCCTTCGGTATCTGAGCCTTTTGGCATATCCCCGCTGGAAGCCATGAAGGCCAACGTCCCGACCATCATATCCAAGCAGTCGGGAGTGGCAGAAGTGTTGCACCACGCCATAAAGGTCGATTTTTGGGATGTCAACGCGCTGGCAGATGCCATTTACGGCCTGCTCACTTATCCTGCCTTATCTGCCATGACCGTCCGGTGCGGCCTGGAAGAGGTCAATGCCTTAAAATGGGACAATGCTGCCCTGAAGGTAAAGCAGATCTATGAATCGGTTACAGAAGAGAAATTATAAAATCCATACATATGAAAAAGACACTCTGTTTGTACTTTCAGGTGCATCAACCTTACAGATTGCGTCAATATCGTTTTTTTGACATAGGAAAAAACCATGATTACTTCGACGAATTTGCCAACAAGACCATAATGGCCCGGGTTGCTTCCAGGTGTTACATTCCTGCCAACCGGATCATACTGGATCTGATAAGGGAATACAACGGAGCCTTCAAGGTTGCCTATTCCATCAGCGGGATCGCCCTGGAACAAATGGAGCAGTTTGCACCCCGTGCCCTGGAGTCTTTCCAGGAGCTGGCACAGACCGGTCAGGTGGAATTCCTTGCCGAGACATACTCCCATTCGCTGTCCTCGCTTATTTCCCCCAGGAAATTCAAGGATCAGATCAAGGTGCACGTCAAGGCTGTGGAAAAGTACTTTGGTCAAAAGCCGAAAGCATTCCGGAACACAGAGCTGATCTATTCGGATACAATCGGGGAAATGGTTGCAGATATGGGTTTCACTACAATGCTTACCGAAGGTGCCCGTCACATCCTGGGGTGGAAAAGTCCCGATTATCTTTACGTGAACGCCCTGAATCCCAAATTAAAATTATTGCTCAGAAACTTCAGGCTCAGCGACGATATCGCTTTCCGTTTTTCCGATAACAAATGGGCCGACTGGCCCCTGACGGCAGAGAAGTATGCCGGCTGGATTGCCGGAGCACTTGAAAAAGACGATATCGTCAATATATTTATGGATTACGAAAGTTTTGGGGAACACCAGCCGGCGTCATCCGGTATCTTTAATTTTCTGAAAGCGATGCCCGGAATGATCCTTAACCATACCAACCTCGAGATCCTGACCCCTTCGCAGGCAGCTGCCAAACACCAGCCCATAGCCCCGCTAAACGTCCCCTATGCCATATCATGGGCGGATGAAGAACGGGATATCAGCGCCTGGCTGGGAAATGAACTCCAATCTGAAGCTTTTCAGAACCTCTACAAAATAGAAGACCTTGTAAGGCAAAGCAACGATCCTGATTTGCAACGTGATTTCCGCCGGTTGCAGGCCAGTGATCATTTTTACTATATGTGCACTAAATTTTTCTCGGACGGGGACGTGCATAAATATTTCAATCCCTACGACACCCCGTACGAAGCTTTTATCAATTATATGAACGTATTGAGCGACATTACGCTCCGTACACCTAAAAAATGATTATGAAGAGTGAATTGAACCTGAGTCCCGATTATTTGTTTGAAGTGAGCTGGGAGGTATGCAACAAAGTAGGAGGGATACATACCGTTATTGCCACCAAAGCGCTCCATATGTCCCACGATATGGAGAACAGACATATTCTTATAGGTCCTGATGTGTGGAGGGATACCGACCAAAATCCCGAATTCCTGGAAGACCCCCGACTGCTTCGTTCCTGGAGGGACAGAGCCGTGCAGGAAGGGTTGAGGATCAGGGTGGGACGCTGGAATGTGCCCGGGAATCCCATAGCCATACTGGTGGATTTTTCATCTTATATATCAAGAAAAGATGAAATATTTACCCAATTCTGGAAAGAATTTAAAGTCGACTCCATCAGCGGCCAGTGGGATTATGTAGAACCGGCGCTGTTCGGATACGCCTCGGGAATTGTAGTTGAAAGTTTTGTCCGCTTTAACCTGGCGCCTCATCATAAAAGTGTCGCGCAATTCCATGAATGGATGACCGGGACAGGACTTTTATACCTGAAATCGGCCAAGATCCCGGTTGCCACCACGTTTACAACTCATGCCACCGTCCTGGGACGTTCCCTTGCAGGGAACATGATGCCCCTGTATGATAACCTGGAAATGTACAATGCGGTTGAAAAGGCAAGGGAATTCAACGTTGTTGCAAAACATTCCCTGGAAAAGACAGCTGCATACTACGCCGATGCCTTTACAACGGTAAGCGACATTACCGCCCGTGAATGCAGCCATTTCCTGGAAAGAAAAGTTGACATAGTAACACCCAACGGATTTGAAAACAGCATTACCCCATCTGCCGATACATTTGAGCGGAAGATGAAAGAAGGCAGACAGACCCTGCTGCGTACAGCTTCTCTGATGTTGCATCGTGATGTAGATGATAATGCCTTCCTGGTGGGGATCAGCGGCCGTTATGAATTCAAGAACAAGGGAATTGATATATTCCTGGAATCATTGGCTTTGCTAAACAGGGAAAGAGGACCCGAAGACCGTCAGATCCTGGCCTTCATCATGGTGCCGGCCAATCATAACGGCCCCAGAAAGGAATTTGATAATCCTTTAACCTCCCATTACCTGAACGATCCTGAATACGATCCGGTTCTGAACGTAATGCGTGAACAAGGACTGACTAACCTGGAGGAGAACAATGTGAACGTTTTCTTTATTCCGTGCTATCTGAACGGAGATGACGGACTGATAAATAAAACGTATTACGAACTGCTTATAGGTCTGGATCTTACCGTGTTTCCTTCTTACTACGAACCCTGGGGCTATACACCGCTGGAAAGCCTTGCTTTTCATGTTCCCACTGTAACCACTTCCCTTACCGGGTTTGGCCACTGGGTTAATAAAAACTATCAGGGACCACATCCCGGGATTGAGATCGTATACCGCAATGACAATAACCACCCGTCTGTCGTGAACGATGTGGCCGGAGTGATCCGCCGCATGAGCATGCTCCAGGAAGAGGAGTCTGTGAAAATGAAGGAGAATGCCAGACAGGTATCAACCATTGCCCTGTGGGAAAAACAATTGAAGTACTATAAAAAAGCCTATGCGATCGCTCTTGAGAAGTTGGTCGGGAACCTGGGAAAATTTCAATTGATAAAGGAAGAAAACATTACTTGTCGCACAGACCAGTTAAGGTCGGTGCCCTCCTGGTCCCCTGTTACCATTCAGAAACAGTTACCGCAACGTCTCAACTTCCTGGAAGTATTATCCAGAAACCTCTGGTGGTCGTGGAATCAGAACGCAAGGAAAGTGTTTTCAGGAATTGATCACAACCTATGGAGAGAAGTAGAAAAGAATCCGATCGTCCTGCTGGACAAGATCCCTTATAATAAATACAAAGCCCTGGAAAAGAACAAGACATTCCTGGAACAACTGGACAAAGTTGAGGCATCTTTTAACCACTACATGAAGTCCCGTGAAACGCTGACCGGTCCCAGGGTTGCCTACTTTAGCATGGAATACGGTCTGGACTGGACACTCAAGATATACTCCGGAGGCCTTGGAATCCTGGCAGGAGACTATCTGAAAGAGTCATCCGACAAGGGCGTTCCCATAACGGGAGTGGGACTGTTGTACCGCTATGGGTATTTTCGTCAGGTCCTTTCCGCACAGGGAGATCAGGTAAGTGAGAGGGAAATTGTTGATCTTCAAAAAATTCCTGCCGTTCCAGTACGGGATGGCCATGACAACTGGATTACCATAAGCATTGCCTTTCCGGGACGCAACATCTATGCGCGCATCTGGAGGGTGGATGTGGGACGGACCCCGCTTTACCTTCTGGATACCGATTTTGAGGACAACCTTGCCGAGGACCGCGGCATCACCCACCAGTTGTACGGTGGTGACTGGGAAAACAGGCTTAAGCAGGAGTTGTTGCTGGGAGTGGGGGGCATAAGGGCCCTGCGGGCCCTTGGCATAGAGGCTGATGTTTACCACTGCAACGAGGGCCATGCAGCCTTTATCGGAATGGAGAGGCTCAGGGAATATGTTGTCAACGAAAACCTTTCCTTTGAAGAAGCAAGGGAGGTGGTTCGTTCCTCGTCTCTTTTCACAACCCACACGCCGGTGCCTGCAGGCCATGACGCTTTTACCGAAGAAATGCTCCGTCCCTATTTTTCTCATTACCCGGACAGGCTCAAAACATCATGGGAAACGCTCATGGCCCTGGGCAAGAGTGATGTATGCAATCCCAACGAGAAATTTTCCATGAGTTTTCTTGCAGCTAACCTGTCACAGGAAATTAACGGAGTCAGCAAATTACACGGACAGGTTAGCCGGGAGATACTCAATCCCCTGTGGCCGGCATATTTACCCCAGGAGTCGCATGTAGATTATGTAACCAACGGGGTACATTACCAGACCTGGACGGCTCCGGAATGGAAAGAAATCCATTCACGCGTGTTCGGGCAGGATTTTGGAACACATCATTACAACAAGGATTGTTTCCTGGGGATCCTCAACGTGCAGGATGCTGAAATCTGGAGTGTCCGCAATACATTACGGAAAAAATTGATAGACAGGCTGGTTCTGGCCCTGACCCAAACACAGAATGCGCCTGAATTTTATTCACCCAGGGAAGTAGTTGCCATAAGGGCTGCCCTGAACAAGGACATACTGACTATTGGTTTTGCACGGCGTTTTGCAACCTATAAGAGAGCTCACCTGCTGTTTACCAATCTGGACAGGCTGGATGCACTTGTCAACGATCCCAAGCGTCCCGTTCAATTTTTGTTTTCTGGCAAAGCTCATCCCCACGACAAGGCTGGCCAGGACCTGATAAAGCGCATTATTGAAATTTCGCGTATGCCCCGTTTCCTGGGCAAGATCCTGTTCCTGCCAAATTATAATATGGAGTTAGCCAAACGTCTGATCCAGGGAGTCGATGTCTGGATGAACACGCCTACACGTCCTTTAGAGGCATCGGGAACAAGCGGGGAAAAGGCGGTGATGAACGGGGTCATGCATTTTAGCGTTCTGGACGGATGGTGGGTGGAAGGATACCGAAAGGGTGCAGGATGGGCATTGTCCGAAGAAAGAACCTATGAGAACCAGGATTACCAGGACGAACTGGATGCCGCTACCATATACAATATGCTGGAACACGAAATTGTCCCCATGTTCTATAAGAGAAACCATGAAGGAGTCCCTGTTGAATGGGTACAACATATAAAAAACACGGTTGCTTACATAGCCGGCAATTTCACCACCAACCGCATGATGGAGGATTATGAAGAAAAATTCTACAAACCACTCCAGAAACGCCATACAGACATGGTGGCCGGCAATTTCAACCAGGCCAGGGAGATGGCTTACTGGAAGAGAAAAATGGAAAGGGAATGGAGCTCGCTGGAAGTGATTTCCTATTCACATCCAAATGACAGCAAGGATATCCTTGTGTTGGGGGGCGAATCCGAATCCAGGGTCAGGTTATACCTTGGCGCACTTTCAACCGATGACATAAGGGTGGAAATGGTCATTACCGCAAAAGGTAAAGACGGAAAAATCGTAATAGATGAAATCGTTCCTTACAGACTTGAAGAGGGTTCCAACGGAGAGGCTTCTTATGTTTGCAAGCTGGTACCGCAAACAGCCGGCTCTTATTTAATCGCATCACGCATATACGCTTATAATTCAAAATTGCCGCACAGGCAGGATTTTGCATTGGTTAAATGGTTATAGCAGCTACAGGTTTTTTTGATGGTGTGCATCTGGGCCACCGCGCCGTCCTGACATCCCTGGTGGAAACAGCCCGGAAGATGGGAGGAGAGAGCCTGGCCCTGACATTCTGGCCCCATCCCAGGGCAGTTCTGCAGCAGGATGCACAGAAATTCCGTCTGCTAACATCACTTGATGAAAAGAAAGAGATGATCCAGGCCCTGGGCGTAGATCAGATTCAGATCATACCGTTCACAAAGGAGTTTTCGGCCATCCCCTCCCGGGTTTTTTTCAGGGATTATCTCGGCGAAAAATTCAAAGTCAGGGCGCTGGTGGCCGGGTACAACCACAGGCTTGGAGCAGACGGGGTTCATGATCCGCACCTGATGGACCAGGAAGCAGAGAAGGTCGGCCTGCAGATAATTCGTGTCCGGGAATTCTTGTCAGACACCGGGGAGCATATCAGTTCCACCAAAATACGTGCTGCCTTGTCTTCCGGATCTGTAGAAACCGCCAACCGCTGGCTGGGTTATCCATACTGTCTGCATGGAGTGGTCATATCGGGAAACAGGATAGGCCGGACGTTGGGTTATCCTACAGCCAATATGCAATTGTACGAACCCCTGAAACAGCTTCCTGCAAACGGCGTGTACAAGGTAGAGGCGGAAGTGAACGGGACCTGGTACAAAGGTATGATGAACATTGGTTTTCGTCCTACGGTAGCGAATCATTTGGAGCATACAATAGAAACTCATATCTTTGATTTTGATGACAATATTTACGGTCTCGGAATCCGGGTAAGGATACTGAAATTCCACCGGCAGGAAATTGCATTTCCTTCCCTTGATTCACTTAAGGAACAGTTGCATAAGGACAAACAAGCCTTATTATGAAATCAGATACATTAATTACGCTGCTGTTAAGTATCCTGGCCATTGTGTTCGGGATCATTAACGCCCGTGCAAAGAAAAGAAAGCTGGAGACCCGTATTCCCCATTTTCCGGAAGAGGATCTGATCACCCTGCCTGAAGAAAGGCCTCAATTTCATCTTTCCAGACCTTCCATCCTGCAGGAAGACATTCCTGAAGAGGCCGTCAGAACCACTGAACCTGCAATGAACCTGTCCACACTTCCCGAGAAGCGTGACAGCAAAACCGCCCCCGGGAGCGCACGCAAATTTGGATTCAATCCAAAGCAGGCCATTCTGTTTTCAGAAATTCTTAAACCGAAATTTGACGAATTTGTTTGATTCATAAAGAAGTATTACATTTGTACTGAGAAGAGTCCTGCTACTGCAGGATTCTTTTTCTTCTTTATTTATTTATGACGGTATTATGACCAAGATTCATTATATGACAGCCGAAGGCCTGGAAAAACTAAAGGAAGAACTGAACAGGCTCACTACTGTAGAAAGGGAAGCAGCGGCCCGTGCAATTGCTGAAGCCCGGGACAAGGGAGATTTGAGCGAGAATGCAGAATACGATACTGCTAAAGAAGCCCAGGCTCTTCTGGAACTGCGCATTGCCAAATTGCAGAACACGGTAGCCAATGCCAGGGTGGTGGATGAATCCCGCCTCAATACCGATATAGTACAGATCATGAACAAGGTCCGGATACGGAACATGAAAAACGGATCGGTCATGGAAGTAACCCTTGTGGGCGAAAGTGAAGCAAACCTGGAAGAAAAGAAACTGGCCGTTTCGTCCCCCATAGGCAAGGGATTGCTGGGAAAGAAAAAAGGAGAGATAGCCCAGATCGTTACACCGTCAGGTATCATTGAATTTGAAATTCAGGAAATATCCCTTTGATATGGCAACCATATTTTCACGCATTGTTTCAGGCGAAATCCCTTCCTACAAGGTAGCGGAGGACGACCGTTTTTATGCCTTTCTTGATATCAATCCCCGCAAACCCGGACATACACTGGTGGTTCCGAAACAGGAAACAGACTATATTTTTAATTTGGATCCGGCCCTTCTGGGGGATCTGTTCCGTTTTGCACAACGGGTGGCACGGGCCATTGAATCCGCCATACCATGCAAACGGGTGGGTATAGGGGTTTTGGGACTCGAAGTTCCTCATGCTCATATTCACCTTATCCCTATGGACACCGAGGGTGACATGAACCTGAGCAGGCCGGTATGCAAGATCCCGGAGCAGGAGATGCAAAGAATCTGCAGGATGATAGCTCAAAAATTCGAATAACCTGTAATGAAAACCATAAAGTCTTTTTTTGTGGCCGCCCTGTTTTCTGCCGCCTTGTTCTCTTCATGCACCGGCAGCAATACGGTCCGGATCAGCGGAACAGTGCAAAATCTTTCTGAAAATGACGCCGTGCTGTTAAAACGGCTTGACTTTACATCTGAAACACTTCTGGATACCCTTGAAATAGATGATAAGGGCGGGTTTTACCATAACCTGGCAAAAGGCATCGAACAGCCCGGTTATTATTACCTGTATGCCGGGGAGCGAAGGGTTGCCTCGCTCATCCTTAAAAAAGGCGACAGGGTAAATATACAAGCATCAGCAGATGGCAAGACTGTAATTATTGAGGGCTCGGAAGAGTCACTCTTGCTGCAACAGGTCAATGACCGCCTTGATCAGACCCGCAGGCAGTTTGATTCGCTGTATGTATTGTATGAAAATGCAGTTTCAAAGGAAAAAGACAACCTGAGCCTGAAACTGGGCTCCCTGTTTATCCGGTACAAACAGGACGCAATCCGCTTTTTGTATCAGCATCCCCGGGCATTCGTCAATACGTCCCTGGTCTTTCATGAATTACCGGGGCCCCTGTATATCTTTTCCGACCCCAAGGATGCCCCTTTGTTGCGCAGGGTTTATGATTCCCTTTATGTGGACTATCCTCTTTCCCCATACGTAATGGCCATCAGGGACCGTTATAAAAGCATGGAAAAATCCCTTCAGATGGAACAGGCACTGGACCGGGCCGACGTAATCGGCTTTCCCGACATTTGCCTTCCCGGTCTTGACGGACTCAGGGTTTGTCTGTCATCACTTAAGGGGAAAACCATAATCCTCTCTTTCTGGCACGCTGCCAATGTGAACATGAGACTGGACAACCGGGAGCTGATGGAGATTTATCAGACCTACTCACCACTGGGGCTGGAGGTTTTCCAGGTAGCCCTGGATACCGATAAGACTGCCTGGGCCAGTGCCGTAAGGGAACAATCCCTGCCATGGATCAGTGTGTGTGACGGTCTGGGAGTTAATTCACCTGCCCTTGCCACCTACAATATTGCAGAAATCCCGGCTTATTTTATCATAAACAGCAATGAAGAAATCATTGCCAGGTCAGGCAATGTGGACGAAGTGATCCGGAAGGTCAGAAATCTGTTTTAGGGCGGATAGCCTGGAATTCTTTCAGGTAAAAAGGCGCATAATTGGCTATGTCTTCAAATCTTTTTTCCAGGAAAGCCTTCATGGCTGCCCTGGCCATCCCGTTGGCATGGGATTCCAGCGCAGCGAAAACTGCGTTGGGGTGATTAATTATATCCCGGCATTTGGAGGCACCGTTCCCGGTAAAGACAACCGGACCCTGTTCCAGGTCCTGCATAAAACGGTCGGCGGTGATGCTCAAGGCCTCAACCGGCCCTTCCATGCGTGCGATGCGGCCTGTGCCGTCCGCCGTAAAGACAGAAAAAGGAGCCGTGTAAACGTCCATCCTCCTGGCATCTATCATGGGGTAGATACGCCAAGGGTCTTCAGAGGTGCCGGCATCTATGAATAATTGGGCGATCAGTTCCAGGGAACTTACCTGTAAAAGGGGTATTGAAGCACCGAAACACAGGCCCTTCGCCGTGGATACACCCACACGCAGTCCGGTGTAGGATCCCGGACCACCGCTAACAGCAACGGCAGCGCAATCCCCAACCCTCATGCCACACTCCTGAAGAATGTCGTTAATGAAAACCGCAAGAAGTGATGCGTGGGCTTTGGGCTGTGTTGTCTGGCGGCTGGCTATGATCTGTGTTCCGGCAGCCAGAGAGACAGAGCAGACCTGAGTACTTGTTTCAATCAACAGTATTGATGGTTGCACGTACCTTAATTTCTATTGTTTCTTTACCGGAATCTTTTTCGTCTGCTGGTTCTACTTTGGACCCGTTTTCAAGGGTCGATGAAATGGCGGTATACGGACCGGTTACCACCTTGTCCTGGCTGGTGAGCCCTTCAAGAATTTCAATATGGATATGGTCCTGCAATCCGGATTTGACCCTTACTGTTTCAACGGTGTTGTCATCACGCAGCACAAAGACCTGTTCTACCAGTTCATTGGGTCCGAGTTGCTCCCTCAGGCTGTCGGGCAGTAGTTCAGGACGTGTGGTAATGGATTGTATTGGTATGGCAATGGCCTGGTATTTCGTTTCGGTCTGGATGGATACCGAAGCCGACATGCCGGGCCTGAACGGGGTGGAAAATCCGGCAGTCACCAAATCACTGTAAGATTCAGGCAGGATGAAGACCCTGACTTCAAAGTTGGTGACCTGTTCCAGTGAAGAACCAATATTCTTGGCCGAGTTGGCTATCTGTGTGACCAGCCCGGTGAACTTGCGGCCGCGGTAGGCATCCACTTCCACAATGGCCGTATCCAGTTGTTTTATCCGCACAATGTCGTTTTCATTTACATCCACCAACACTTCCATTTCCTCAAAGTTGGCAATGCGCAGCATCTCGGTCCCTGCCATCTGGCTGGTTCCCACCACCCGTTCCCCGCGCTCTACACTGAGTTTGGAAACAATGCCGTTCATCGGGGAAAATATGGTGGTTTTTGCAAGGCTTTCTTCGGCTTCGGCAAGGGCTGCCTCGGCACTCTGCACGTTGAACCTGGACGCATTCAACTGCTCACCGGCAATGGAATATTCAGAGGAAGATGCTTCAAATTCAGCTTCCGATATGGCTCCCTGCTGGTGCAGTGACACGTTCCGGTTATAGGAGAGTTCCACTTGCTTAAACTGAGCTTCCTGCTGCGCCAGTTGAGCCCTGGTCTGGTTCAGGGCGGCTTTCATCCTGTCCCGTGCAGACCTGTACTGGTCCTGCTTGATCTGGATCAGTACCTGGCCTGCTTTCACGTGATCGCCTTCGGCAACGTTCAGAACAACAATTTCGCCTGACACGTCGGGGCTGATCTTTACCTCTGTGACCGGTTGGATTTTACCGTTGGCAGGAATGATCTCGGTAATGTTCTTTACCACCGGATTGGCAACGGTTACCTCTATGCCTTTACCAGATCTGCTTTTGCCAATGATGACCAGGACAATAATAAGTACCACTGCACTTATGATGATCCACAATATTGATTTTTTCATGGAAATGATAATTTTTATAACGTAATGGGAATGCCCTTGTAAAAATCCAGGATCTTGAGTTTGAACACGTGCTCGTATTTTGCCTGGATATAATTGCTCTGTGCTTTAAACAAATTGGTTTTGGAGACTATATAGTCCGTACCATTAAGCATCCCGATGTCAAATTTCTGCTGCATATAGCGGAACGATTCCTCCATGGATGTGACATTTCTTTGTGCGGCCTGTGTTCTGAGGTAGGTAGAGGTGGCATCGTTGGCTGCCTGTTGTACTTCTTTCAGGAGCACTTGCCGGGCATTTTTCATTTCCAGGTCGGCCATCTCCAGGCCCAACCTTGCGTTTTTCACGTTGGTATTGACCTGCCATTTGCTAAAAATGGGAATGGTCAGTGAAAGGCCTATGGAAGGATTGTTGTTGTTTTTCATCTGTTCCCAGAAGCCGGCAGATGATCCGCCAATAATGTCCCCGATTGAACCGGAGTTGTCTTCTTCCGGTTCCTCGTCATCTTTTTTCCGGTTGGCGTCGGAATAGAACGAAGAATAACCAAAAGACAGGGAAAGCCTTGGATAGCGGCCACCCTGCGCTATGGCCAGCTCGTACTGGCGCTGTTCCCTGGTATGTTCAGTTTTTTTGATCTGAGGCAGGTCCAGGGACTTATAGTAAAGATCTTCTACAGAAACAGGCTTCATTTCCTGGAGGTCCCCTATGGATGGTATGACAATTTCAAAGGCTTCTTCCATGGGTAGGTCAAGCAACTGCCTGAGAGTAAGTAAAAAAGTGCGCAGGTTGTTTTGGGCTTCCACTACCTGCAGCTCCTCGGAAGCCAGCTGCGACTCAATTTCCAAAAGAGCACTCAGGGGCTGGCTGCCTGCATCTACCAGTTTACGTGAACGGGCAACTTGTTCCGACACACTTTCCCGGCTTAACAAGGCTGCTTCCAGGATTTCGCCTGCAAGCAGGACGTTCAGGTAACTGCGGGTGATTTCTATGGAAATGTCATTACGTAATTTTTGTACTTCCTGGATGGCAATATTGACTCTTGATTGCTCTTGTTTGACTGTATTGAGCTTCTGGAAACCGGTAAAAAGGTCCATATCGGCATAGATTCCCACACCGGTATTGGAACTTCTCACGTGATTCAGGATAGTCAGTGTGGACAGGTCAACCGACTGGCCCCAGTTGACGTTTTCACTGACTCGTGCACTGACAGAAGGGGCAAAAGACATTTTTGACTGAAAATGAACATTTTCCGACTGTTTTACCCCCAGTTCCTGCTGCTTGATGGTAAGATTGTTTTCCCAGGCATAACGTATGCAATCCTCTAGGGACCATTTTTTCTGTGCCTGCAGGGAAAAAGGTAACATCACAATCAGGAACAAGATTAGACCGGTACTTTTTTTCATAGTGCTTCTTAAGAATGTCCTGCAAATTTACTTTTATTTATAGAATATGCAACAACGATGCCTAAAAGCGAAAACAAGCACAACAGCAGGTTTAGTGCAGCCCGTGAAGCAGAATACATTGTCGTCACCCGTGGCAGGAAATATTGAAAAGTATAGAGGATGATGTTGTATACCCAGTGTGTGGATATGCATAGGGCAATATCCCCTTTTTTGAAATATAGATAACCCAGGACTATCCCCATTACCGCCCGCTGCAGAAGCAGGGATACCGATTCCGGCCTGTGGCAGAGGGAAAACAAGAGCGCAGGAAGCATCAGGATCAACCACCGGGAAAAATCCGCTTTTTTCATCCGGGTAATTAAAAATTCCCTGAATAGCAGTTCCTCGCAACATGAAATCCAGAAAAAAGACCAGGTGCAGTTGATAAGCCAGGGTGTCAGATGCATATCAAAAAACGTTTTTCCCGTAAGGCCGGCTGTGAGCGTAGCTACCGGGATCAACATGATTCCTGTAACCATTAAGATCCTTTTCCAGGGCATAGCGGGCAGTTCTGCCATTTTTTTTCGCTTCCGCCGCATGTGCAGCAGAACCATTCCCATAGCCCCTATGGAATTGGTGGTAATTAAATCGACTCCACGGGTGTACAAGATGGCAGATAGCAACAATGCAGGCAAGCTGAAAATAATGTATAGCCAGACGGGGTAGGCTATGAATAAAACCTTACGCATCTTTTCTTGTGGAAAAAGAATAGAGACTAACCATATTTCCTGGTTAGTCTCATTTTCATCAGGCCGGCACGACCGATTTCTTGATTTTACCGATCAGATTCTGTCCCAGATCGTAAAGGATACGGAACGCCTGTCCAAGAATTTCACCAAGTTTGTAAGCCAGTTCGGCATCTACACCCGGTGAGGACACCCCTGCGATCACTGCGCAGCAGGCTTTATCGCCCAGCGACTCAAAGCCCGTCAAATAAACATGAGTTCTCATTTGTTCCACCCGTCTCTGAATCCGTCAATAAAGCTGTCAATATTTTTGGCCAGCATGGCTACAAGGAATCCTGCCTTGCCCATTTTTGAAGCCAAACCGTTGAGGAGGTCCTGAATAATATCACCCAGGACACCGTACTCGGAATCTCCTCCTGTTATTACACACTGGACAGAAGCATCCAGGGTAACAAACCCAAAATTCCGCATCTCATAATCACTCATAACTTTTAGGTTTTTAATTTTTTCTCACCGTTCCGGCGCGTGAGATACCGCCTGCAATCGCGCGCTTGCTTTATAATCCCTGCTGCCTGCACCAGGCAGCATATTTTCCTTTCTTTTGGATCAATTCAGTATGAGATCCTTCCTCTGCAATTTTTCCCTCGTGTAGCAGCAGAATGTGTGATGCCACCGAAAGGGTGGACATTCTGTGCCCTATGATAATCACCCCAGTGCCCTCCAGGCTCCACTTGCATAACGCTTTGAGTACATGCAATTCCGAAGTACTGTCGAGCGAAGAGGTGGCTTCGTCCAGAATGATCCATGAAGGATTACGGTAGGCGGTTCTGGCCAGGGCAATCCGCTGCCGTTGCCCCCCGGAAAGCTGGACTCCCTGTTCCCCTATAGGGGTAAGAATGCCGCGGGGCAGGGAGGAAAGGAAAGATTCCAGGCCCAATTCATTGCAAAGTGTGGCTACCCGCTCCATATCGGGAGCAGGATCACCCAGGGCAATATTGTCCAGAATGTTGCCTTCAAACAGATCGGCTTTTTGCGGCACGATCCCGATTTGCCTGCGCCAGGTATTCAAAGGAATGCACACAGCTTCTTTACCGTCAAGAATGATGGTGCCACCGTCCGGGGTATACATGCGCAGGAGCAAAGAGCCGAGGGTGCTTTTGCCCGATCCGCTCTCTCCTGCGATGCCGGTGATTTTGCCCGGATGGAACGTGTGGCTGAAGTTGACAAACAATGGCATCCTGCCCGGATAATGGAATGAAAGGCCTTTTATTTCAAGGCCTCCCTCGTTGCAACAGATTCTTTCTTCTTTAAGAACGGTTCCTGCTTCACTGAAGCCAGATTTTTCTTCTTTCAGGACCGGGTCTTCCTCTGTTTTGAGTTCCATGATCTCGAACAACCGTTCGGTCGCTATCCTGGCATCCCTGTATTTCTGGCTAAAAGTGATGATCTCGCTCACCGGGGCTGAAAAATAGGCGGTCAGGGCATAAAAAGTCAGCAATTCCCCAAAGCTCATCAAATCCCGTGTTACAAAAACAGCCCCGGTCCACAGTATGGCCAGACCCATACCACGGGTAATGGAATCCCCGCCGGTTGCCGCCCGCAACTGGTTCATTCCTCCCCGCCAGGCATGACCTATATACGTTCCGAACCTGCCTTCCACCTTATCTATCATTTGTTCCTGGGCAGCACTGTACTTTATCTGTGCAACGCCCCGCAGGGAGTCTACCAAAGCAGTTTCAAGGTTTGCCTGGGATATCATGATCTGCCTTTGCGTGTCTTTATTACGCAGGTCGAACAGATAATACACAGCTCCGTACAATGGCAGTGCCGCAATACAGATCCAGCTCAGTTGCGGGTTGAAAAGGAACATGACCACAAAAGAAAAGAACAGCGTGAACGCGCTCAGGGCGACATTAAGCAATCCCGTGCTCAGGAAGGTGCTGACTTTGAAAGCATCATTGATACGGGCCACCAGTTCTCCCGACTGCCTTTGGTCAAAGAACCGTTGCGGCAGGTACATGATATGGCGGTAAAAACCGCCCACAAGTCGCATGGCAGTACTGAATCCCGTCTTCAGCAGGAAACGTACCCTGAACATATTGAGCACCATGGCACAGAGTGCTATGTATATCATGGAAAAGCCCATCAGGCGCAAAAAATCTCCCGCCCTCCCCGGAATCACCTTGTCTGCAATCTGCTGCAAAAACAAAGCCGAGACAATGCCTGTAAATGTATAGAGAAGGGAAGCAACCAGGGCGCCTGCGAACCTTCGTTTTTCTCCTTTCATCAGAATCCTTGTCCTGTAAAAGAAACCAGGAATATAGCTGCCTTTTTGGAAATTTTCATCTCTGGAAAGGGTCACCAACACGCCGGTCCACTGTTGTGTAATTTCTTCCGGCGTTTTGCGGTGTATCCGGCCGTCTTCCGGATCCATGATCCTGTATTTACCCCTTTTCCTGAAAAAGGATCTGCCGGGCCCGTAAAATACAACAAAATGGCTGTGCCCGTTCTCTTTTATCATATGAAACACAGAAGGTACCGGAATGTTCCTGAACAGGTTGTCATCGGCAGTATCTGCACTGCGGATGCGCTGGAATGCCGCAGCTTTCAGACCAAGTTCACAGGCACCTTCCCGTATCCCCTGTACGGAAATGCCGTGCGTCTGCGTGCCGCTCCATTGGCGGATCTGCTCCAGAGGAAAGCGCAATCCGAACCAGGCAGAGGCAGACGCAAGGCAGGCCGCTCCGCAATCACTTATATGGTGTTGCCTGATGCG
The DNA here is from genome assembly GCA_002305545.1 of Bacteroidales bacterium UBA1374. Taxonomy (GTDB): domain Bacteria; phylum Bacteroidota; class Bacteroidia; order Bacteroidales; family UBA932; genus DMER64. The sequence continues at coordinate 27,941 of DBRG01000017.1, read as the reverse complement.
TATCTTTTTCATAGGTTTCATAGTAATAAAAAGGAGCTGCCTTTTTTCCCCTCCTTAACGTAACCGGATAACAGGTCCCGCATAATCCCATTCTCTTCAGTTACAGGTTCTCTCTCTCCAGACAGCTCCTTGCTGACAAACGACAGGAAGACAATCATTCCCGAAACAGTGGCCAGTACAATCGCGATGAAAAAAACGACTAACCTCTTACTCCCTTTTTCGCGGATGACATGATCACTGTCTGTGGTCCGGGACAGGGTAGGATAAGATGGTCTGCAGATTGTCTTCATGGTGCAAACCTAAATCCCGGAAAAAGAAATTTCCAGACAAAACAGGTAAATGATGTAAACGGCTTAGAAAGGACAGAGGGTTAATCCAGGAAAGGGAGGTAGGGCAGCAGGATGGAGGAAAATTTTTCAATTACCGGATACAGGCGTGACGCGCCAAAAGCCTCTTTTGGGAGGAAGGACATATAGGCATCTGCCATGTTCAATACATAGATGATAATGACCACCAGAATATTCCATTTGATCCATCCGAATATTGCCCCCAATAATCTGTTTAACCATCCGAGCAGGACAATTTTCAGAAGCTTGTCCAGAAGATGCCCTAAAAGCAGGACAATAATCAGCACTACAATGAAAGTAACCACAAAAGCCACGATACGAAGGCCCTCCCCGTTCCAGCCAAACCATTCCACGATACGTTGGGCAGCAAAACCGGTAAAACGGAAGGAACAATAACAGGCAAGTATCAGCGCAAGAATGCCGAAAACCTGCTTGACAAGACCCTTCACCAGGCCCTCTGCAATGGCTATGATCCATACCACTAAAAGTATGATATCAATGTAGTTAATAGAAAATTTTGCCAACATGCTTTCAAAGATAGGTAAGATTCGTATCTTTGCAAACTATTTTTATTGCCTGTATATATGAAGTTCCCAGAGTATAAGAATCTTGACCTGCCAGCCATCCAGGAAGGAATCACCAGCAAGTGGGATCGCGAACAGACCTTCCGCCGCAGTGTTGAAGACCGCCCCGATGCCCCTCCTTACGTTTTTTTCGAAGGTCCTCCTTCTGCCAATGGGATGCCCGGTATCCACCACGTGATTTCCAGGGCTATCAAGGACGTGGTCTGCCGGTACAAAACCCAGCGGGGTTACCGGGTTGAAAGACGTGCCGGTTGGGACACACACGGTCTTCCGGTAGAACTGAATGTTGAAAAAATGCTGGGCATCACCAAGGAAGACATAGGCGTTTCGCTGTCTGTAGAAGAATACAACGCGGTCTGCCGTAAAGAGGTCATGAAATATACCCGCGAATGGGAGCTGCTTACCCGCAAGATGGCTTATTGGGTGGATATGAGCCGGCCATACGTAACTTACCACAACTCTTACATAGAAACAGTCTGGTACCTGCTCGCGACCATTTATAAAAAAGGCCTATTGTACAAGGGGTATTCCATACAGCCCTACTCACCGGCCGCGGGCACAGGCCTCAGCACCCATGAACTTAACCAGCCCGGTTGCTACAAGGACGTGAAGGACACCACGTGTACCGCTTTGTTCAGGATAACCAAAGATAGCGCCAGCGACTTTCTTTTTGACAGCGAGGATGAACAGTTGTATTTTCTTTCCTGGACCACCACCCCCTGGACACTGCCTTCCAATACGGCCCTTTGCGTAGGGCCGGCCATCAACTACGTAAAACTGCGCACATACAACCCGTACAGCGGGGAACCCATATCTGTTGTCATGGCCAGGGACCTGAGAGAAACGCTCTTCCCGGAAAAGAACAGGGAAATTCCCCTGGACTCCTACATACCGGGAGACAAAACCATACCCTGGGTACAGGCTGGTCCCGACTTTAACGGAAAACAACTGGAAGGTATACGTTACATCCAGCTCATACCCTGGGTGAATCCCGGAGACGGGGCTTTCAGGGTGATAACCGGTGATTTTGTAACCACTCAGGAAGGAACAGGCATTGTTCACATTGCCCCCACCTTTGGAGATGACGACCACAAGGTGGCCAAGAAGCACGGCGTGCCTGCCTTGATACTCAAAGACAGCAATGGCAACCTTTGCCCCATGGTAGATAAAACAGGGAAATTTTACCGTCTGGAAGACCTGGATGCCCATTTTGTAGAAACCAGGATGAACGCAGGATCCTATGCTCCTTTTGCCGGCCGTTACGTGAAAAATGATTATGATCCGCACCGGGATAACCGGTCAGGAGAGGCAACCGGGACAGATTCCCTGGATGTGGATATATGCATGTGGCTCAAGAAGAACAACGCGGTGTTCCGCATAGAAAAGATGGTGCACAATTATCCCCACTGCTGGCGGACCGACAAACCGGTGCTTTACTATCCCCTCGATTCCTGGTTCATCAGGACGACGGCAGTCAGGGAACGCATGATGGAGCTGAACGACACCATAAACTGGAAACCCGAATCCACCGGGACAGGGCGTTTTGGCAAGTGGCTGGAGAACCTGCAGGACTGGAATCTTTCCCGAAGCCGATACTGGGGAACACCGCTGCCCATATGGCGCACGGAAGATGGGAAGGAAGAACGCTGCATCGGCTCGTTGCAGGAATTATACAATGCCCTGGAGGAATCTGTTGACCAGGGTTTTATGAGCTCCAATCCCTTGAAGGACCAGGGTTTTGTCCCAGGGGATTTCAGTTCGGAGAACTACGACAGGATCGACTTGCACAGGCCGTTTGTGGACCAGTGGATCCTGGCCTCGGCAAGCGGAAAACCCATGCGCCGAGAACCGGACCTAATAGACGTATGGTTTGACTCGGGCTCCATGCCTTTTTCACAGGAAGGCCTGGAGAAGCTCGGAACCCCCGCTTTTGGGCAGGTGGCCGATTTCATTGCCGAGGGGGTGGATCAGACACGCGGCTGGTTTTTCACCCTGCATGCCATCGCCACCATGGTCAACGACCGTGTCTGTTTCAGGAACGTACTTTCCAACGGACTTATCCTGGACAAGAACGGCAACAAAATGAGCAAACGCCTGGGCAATACAGTGGATCCCTTCAAAATGCTGGACATGTACGGAGCCGATCCTTTGCGCTGGTACATGCTTACCAATGCACAACCCTGGGACAACCTGCGCTTTGACGAAACCGGCGTGGATGAAGTCCGGCGCAAATTCTTTGGCACGTTGTACAACACGTATTCCTTCTTCGCCCTTTATGCCAACGTGGACGGTTTTACGGCAGACCTTGCCCGGGAAGACAGCCCCGGTTGGGTGCCTGTAAAGGAGCGATCCGAAATGGACCGATGGATCATATCTCTGCTCAACACACTGACAAGTAATGTTCTCAATGCCTATGAGAATTACGATATCACAACGGCAGGCCGGCTTATACAAGACTTTACCGGGGACCATCTGAGCAACTGGTACGTACGCCTGAACCGCAAGCGTTTCTGGCGTGGTGACCTGGATGAAGACAAACGCGCTGCCTATCAGACCCTGTATACCTGTCTGCGGACCATTGCCCTGTTGGGAGCACCCATTGCCCCGGTATACATGGAACGTTTGTACCTGGACCTGGGTGCAGGCGATTCTGTGCACCTGGAACTAATGCCCCCGGTACGGAAAGAACTTATTGACAAAGCACTGGAAGAACGCATGGACCTGGCACAGCGCTGCACTTCCATGGTGCTGGCCCTGCGCCGCAAAGTAAACATCAAGGTCCGGCAGCCCCTGAGCAAGATTCTGATGCCTGTACTGGATAAGTCCATGGAAAAAAAGCTCGCAAAGGTCAAATCCATTATCCTGAACGAAGTCAATGTCAAGGAACTGGAATTCATTCACGACACTGCTGGCTTTATCCTCAAGGGGATAAAGCCCAACTTCAAAGTTCTGGGGAAGAAGTGCGGTCCCCGTATGAAAGAGATCGCCTCGGCCCTGAATGACTTCAGCCAGGAAGAAATTGCCCTTGTTGAAAAGGCCGTCGAAACTGGTAGCTACACCTTATCCCTGGACGGAGCCGAAGTGCTGCTGGAGAGGGAAGATGTGACCATTACCTCACAGGACATGCCCGGATGGCTCATTGCCGTAGAGGGACCCCTGACCGTTGCCCTGGATGTAACCATCACCGATGCATTGCTTCGAGAAGGTACGGCCCGGGAACTGATCAACCGTATCCAGAACCTTAGAAAAGACACCGGGCTGGAAGTGACTGACAAGATCCGCCTGGTCATAGAAGAACGCAAAGAGGTGGCAGACGCCCTCGAGGATTTTAGCCACTACATTGCCAGCCAGGTGCTTGCTACCGACATTGCTTTGGCTGCCACACCCACTGATGCCCACGATGTTGAATGGGAAGAAGGCACCCTCTCAATTCATATTGAGAAATCATAATAAAAATGCTACATTTGTGTTTCCTTAAAGACTAGAACCATGACTACGAAAAAAAGCAAAACCGATCAAAAGGTTACTGAAGAGGTAAGGGAAAAGGTCCGTTATTCCGACCAGGAGCTCCAGGAATTCAAAACCCTGATCAATGAAAAGCTGGCCCAGGCACGGGCTGATTATGAGGAGCTGAAAGCCATAGTCACCCATAGTCAGAGCAATGACACGGAAGACACCTCACCCACATTCAAAGTACTGGAAGAAGGAGCCTCGGCCTTATCCAAAGACGAGGCCGGACAACTGGCTTTGCGTCAGCATAAATTCATCCAGTCACTGGAAATGGCCCTGGTCAGGATCGAAAACAAGACCTACGGGATTTGCCGGGAAACCGGCAAACTCATACCCAAGGAACGCCTTCGCCTGGTTCCACATGCAACTCTCTCAGTAGAGGCGAAGAACAACCGTGAATAATACGGTCCTATGCGGAAAAGCAAATTTTCCAGAGGCAACATCCTGGCGATAATTATCTCATCCATCCTGGTTTTGGATCAGTTTTCCAAGATCTGGATAAAAACCCATTTCACCCTGCATCAAAGTGTCAACATTCTGGGAAAATGGTTCCAGTTGTACTTTGTGGAAAATGAGGGCATGGCCTTTGGCATGGTCTTTGGCGGTGACAACGGGAAGCTCATCCTGAGCCTGTTTCGCGTTGCCCTGAGCATTTTCATCATGTGGTACATATGCAGGCTGCTTAAAAAGCCCGATACCCCCATGGGTGTGCTGGTAGGGCTTTCCATGGTATTTGTTGGGGCTATCGGGAATATCATTGACTGTGCTTTCTATGGCCTGATCTTCAGTGAATCGGGCGTAACCGAGGTGGCCACCATGTTTCCTCCCGGAGGCGGCTACGGCACCTTCCTGCACGGTAAAGTCGTGGATATGCTCTACTTTCCGCTCATAGACACCGTCCTGCCCGAAAATTTCCCCATCTGGGGCGGCCGCCGCTTTGTCTTCTTCCAATTCATCTTTAACGTGGCAGACTCGGCCATAACCTGCGGTGCCCTCTACCTGTTGATTTTCAAGTATAAATTTTTCTCCAAAAAATAAAAAGATTCCCTACCTTTGCCAGCCCTAGCGGGAGCACTGCTGAACGGCAAGAAGCCTTCAGTTTTGCACCCGAAAATGAACGGAGAGATGCCGGAGTGGTCGAACGGGGCGGTCTCGAAAACCGTTGAACCCATTTGGGTTCCGGGGGTTCGAATCCCTCTCTCTCCGCCAGTTCCAAAAACGCAAAGACACGGACAACGTCCGTGTTTTTTTATGACAGCAGGCCCAAAAAACAAGCTAGCTTGTTTGTGGGCCTGCTGCCATAAAAAGCTGCGCCTTGCTGCTTTGCGTTTTTGGAACTGAAGCTACCCCCAAAGGGAACACCGAGCGCTTTAGCGCGAAGGTAATCCCGAGGGCAGCCTTGCTGCCAGCTACCCCCACCTCCTTTTGTATGGTGCTGCGAAGCAGCGCCTTTTATAAGCGCCAAAGGCATTTGGCGCACCACTCTGAAAGAAAGCCTGTCTTATTCCTGAAAATAGTTGACTCTGTTAATGTATTATAACTGTTATTAGTTGACTTAATTTAGGTTATCCCTGAATTTAGTTTACTAACCAGGCCTTAATCCTTTTTGATGCTAGTGTTGACTGGGAGGTGGTAAGTAGCAGTAATAGCGTTTACGCCAATAAAGCCATTAATAACAGCATGTTACAAGATTTCATAACAAAGGCGCTACTTACCACCTCCCCCAAAAATCGCTGAATTCCAGGGAGGTGGTAAGTAGCGAAAAATGGTTACACGCCTTTAACGCGCACATATACAGACTTATGCGAATTTTTGTAACATAGTTGTTACTTACCACCTCCCCCCCCAAATCACGAAAAAACCGCAAAAACCGGGGGAGGTGGTAAGTAATGAAAAACGTGAATACGCTTATAAAGCACACACAAACAAACTGTTATGTGTTTTTGTAACATAGTTGTTACTTACCACCTCCCTGCAAAATATCCTGAAAAAATTGTTTGGTGCTGCGGAGCAGTATATTATAAGCGCCAAAAGCCTTTGGCGCACCGCCTTGAAGACAACCAAGCGGTCGTTGGTGCAGCAATACGAACTAATAACAGTCCATATAAATCATTTTTTGGATTACTTCTACGAATTGAAGCATATGAAAACTGTGCGGCAATGTCAAATCCTGTATTGCCAATATTGATCCTTGGTTCAAGATAAATTCCCCATCCCGGGCCTTTTTGGCTGTATTGAACATGTGTTCCATTCGGGAAAAGCACTAGCCCTCCGGCTTCAAATTCAAATGCACGGATGTGCTGGGCATTAAGAGAATAAACCCCAAAAAGCAACGAAAATAAAATGACGCAAAATATCTTTCTCATAATATCATTGATGGAGATGCAAATTTGCCAAAAGTGAAAATAAAAACACAAGATATTCAATTAAAAATTATATTTTGTAGCATAATTTTCCGCAACCAGGAGATGAGCGTTGATGAAGTATCCAAAAGAACGACGGTCCCATTTGAAATTGTAATTATAATATGTCAACAACAATGAATCAGAACGGAGTAATTGCTCCCTGCGGGATGAACTGCCGGCTATGCTACGGTTATGTGCGCAAGAAAAATCGCTGCAACGGATGTCTCATAAAAAATGATAACAATCAACCGGATTTGTGGAGCAGATGTTCCATAGTCCATTGCGAACACCGGCTCGAGACCGCCTCGGGATTTTGCTATGATTGCACCCGGTATCCCTGCAGGCGGCTCAAAGATCTTGACAAACGCTATACCACAAAATACGGAATGAGCATGCTGGATAATCTGCTCTTTATCAAGGAAAAAGGGATGGAAGAGTTTGTAAAAGCAGAGCAGGAAAAGTGGAAATGCAGGAATTGTGGCGCAGGATTGAGCGTTCACAGGGATTTTTGCCTGCAATGCGGTAATAAATACAGATAAGAAAAAGGTTTTTAGAAATGAATGAGGAAATGTTGTTTGAAAGCCGGGAGGAGTTCAGGGAATGGCTCGGCAAAAACCATGCTTCCCACAATGGATTCTGGATGGTTTTTGGCAAGACCGGCCTGCTTAAAACTTTAAAACCGGACGAGGCACTGGAAGAGGCGTTGTGTTTCGGATGGATAGACGGTCAGATAAAGAGCATCGACCAGGCAAAATATGTGAAGAAATTCACACCCCGACGCAAGGGTAGCAAATGGTCGGAGAAGAACAAGAAATTGGTGCAAGCCCTGACAGAAAGCGCAAAGATGACAGCATCAGGAATGGCTGCGGTTGAAATGGCAAAAAAGGACGGACAATGGAACACGCAGGAAACTGGATCCATAAGTGAAGAACAAGTCGCGATCCTGATCAGCGCTCTGTCCGGTGCCGGCCTGGCACTGTCCAATTTCATGAAAATGCCCGCTTCGGTAAAAAGAACCTATACGGCATTGTATCTGGATGCGAAAAAGGAAGAAACCAGGATCACACGGCTGGAAAAGATCATCGGAAGGCTCAATGAAAACAAGAAACCCATGTGAGGAACCCAAAACACACCACCTATGAAAAAAATAATCTTTGTTTTGATGCTGGCACTGGCGACATCGGGTTGTTCAGAAAAGGATAACAATCAACAGATTGCACCCTTTTTGACATTTCAAAAGAATGACGCCGAACAGGCCATGAACTTTTACGTCGGTTTATTCGAAAACTCGAGGATCGTTGAAATCGATCGCTGGGGCAAAGAAGGCCCCGGCAGGGAAGGAACCGTCATGCAGGGGGTATTTGAATTGAACGGGCAAAGATTCATGTGCAGCGACAGCCCTGCAGTTCACGATTGGGACTTTACACCGGCCGTATCACTTTATGTCGAGTGTAGGAATGATGAAGAAATTGAAAAACTGTTTTCCACACTCTCTGAAAACGGCACAGTGGCCATGCCCCTGGACCAGTACGATTTCAGCCGGCGATTCGGATGGGTGATTGACCGGTTCGGGGTTTCATGGCAATTATCATGCAATTGAAAAACGCAGGCCATGAAAACCACTGAAGAAAGCGTCCTGGCGTCAATGGATGGTACGGACACAGGCCTTCTGCCTCACCTGCCGTACATCCTGCAGGACTTTTGGGAAATCGGGTCAGATCCCGAAGTCATCATCGGTCTTATAAAAAAACACCTGAAAGCCCTTGAAAATCTAAAAGTGCTGGACCTGGGATGCGGGAAAGGAGCTGTCTCGGTTAAAATCGCACAACAATTGGGATGTTCATGTTACGGGATTGATGCAATCCCTGGATTCATAGCTTTTGCCGCTTCCAAAGCCGAGGCCTCCGGCGTTTCCCATTTGTGCCGCTTCGAGGTGGGGGATATCAGGGAAAAGGTCATAACCGCCGGGAAGTTCGATGTGATCATCCTGGGGTCGGTTGGCCCGGTCTTTGGTGATTATTTTGAAACGCTTTCGCTGTTGAGAAACAACCTTACTGAGAGCGGAATCTTGATTATAGATGACGGCTATATTGAAGACCAGGCAAGCGTAACGCCCGGACCCTATCTGACAAGAAGCGATATGGTAAAACAGATAGCAGAGGCCGGAATGCAACTGTTAGAGGAAGTGGTTAGTGAAGGAGAAAGGATCACGGGAGGAGAAGATGACGATACAGTATCGGACTATGACAAGCAGTATGACAACATAGTAAAGCGATGCAGGGAACTCAGCGACAAATATCCTGACAAGGCGGACATGTTCATGGAGTACTGTGAGCGGCAACGGGCCGAGTACGACCTCCTGAAAAACCGGATAACTTGTGCAACATTAGTGATAAAAACATGAAAGATAAGAAGATATTCGGCCTGCAAAAAAATGTCTTTTTTACCGGGTTGACCAGTTTTTTCACAGACACATCCACCAAGATGATTTATAGTGTGATGCCGCTTTTCCTGCTGTCTATCGGAGCCTCAAAGACTTCAATCTCGCTGATTGAAGGAATTGCAGAAAGTACCGCGTCTTTGATCAAAGCGTTCTCGGGTTACTGGAGTGATAAGATTGGTAAAAACAAACCATTCATGATACTTGGTTATGGGATCACGGCCCTGATAACCCCGCTTTATGCCCTGGTCAGGCTCCCGGTCCAGGTCCTGTTATTGAGGTTTGTTGAAAGGACAGGCAAAGGTTTAAGAGCTGCACCCAGGGACAGCCTTATCAGTGCCTCGGTCTTGAAGGAGGAAACAGGAAAGAATTTCGGATTTCATAAAGCAATGGACAACAGCGGGGCAATCATCGGACCCCTGGTAGCATTCCTTCTATTGTCCCTTTTCCCTTTGAACTACTCCAATATTTTCCTTATCGCAACCATTCCTGCCATATTGGGCGTAATCACCATTGCAGTTTTTATCAGGGAAGCAAAGACAGCGAAGAATGAAAATCAACTCAAATTTCATTTCAATAAGCTACCAAGGAAATTTTATTTCTTCTTGTTCATAGTATTCATTTTTACCCTTGGTAATTCCGCAGACGCATTATTGCTTGTCAAAACAGCTGAAACCGGTATCAATAAATCGTATGTTCCTTTTGTGTATATGATCTTCAACACCGTTTCCGTTGTGCTGTCAATACCCATAGGAAAGATTTCCGATAAAATCGGTCGTGAACTGTTCATCATTCTTGGATTCCTGATCTACTCAATCGTATATTTCTTCTTTGGCAGATTCAACAGCCTGAACGTTTTTTTAGTCCTGTTCGTATTGTATGGATTATACAGTGCCCTGGTTGATGGCACTCAAAAATCATTGATATCGGATATTGTTAGCGAAGACGTGAAAGGCACCGGGTTCGGATTATATCATGCAGTTCTTGGAATCACATTGCTTCCGGCCAGCTTGATTGCAGGCCTGCTGTATGATCACGTAAATTCCAATGCCCCGTTTTATTTTGGTTCAGTAATGGCTTTGATAGCCTCATTGCTAATGGTTATATTTGTGATAGTCGACAGAAATAATAAAAGTGAAATCCATACCTTACATAGAATACACAAAGCTCCAGACGGGAGATAAAGAGGCCGGCCAGTGGTATTATATGTCACACCTGGCAAATGCCTGCGCATCTGCCGACTATCACCGTACCTCGGCTTATGCAATATGCCTGCTGAACGAGGGAGCGCTCCGGCTGGAGAGCAATCTGTTTGTCAACAAGGCCCAGGCTCCGGCCATTTTTACCATTGCCCCTTCTGCCATTAGAAAATTTTCAGACCTTGGGGTCAATTACGAAGCCCGGATACTTTTCTTCAGGAAAGAAGTATTCCTGGAAGGACAAACCGATATCAACTACCTGGACAAATTTGACTTCTTTGAGAAAACGGGACAACAGGTTGTATCGCTCAATGCCGCTCAGTTTCAACAATTCCGGTCCTATTTTGACCTGATTCATGAAAAAGCCAACGAAACGGCCCCGCACACCACAGCCATAATCCGGAGCCTGATCAATATCATTCTCAACGAGATAGAAGACGTTCACCAGAGCCAGCAAGCCGGACAGCCCGTCACCACAGACAAGGGAGGCCACATTCTTTCCCAGTTCAAAACATTGCTGTCCTCTCACTTCATACAGGAAAGAGAAGTCTCTTTCTACGCCGGTAAAATGCACCTCACGCCCAAGTACTTTTCTTACCTGATCAAACAAGCAAGCGGGAAAACCGCCGGTGAGTGGATAAGCGAGATGCTCCTGCTTGAATCCAAAGTAAGATTACAGGACAAATCGCATAGCATAGCGCAGATTGCCTACGACCTGAATTTCTCGGATCCGTCCCATTTCGGGAAATTCTTCAAAAAGCACACCGGGATGAGTCCTCAAAAATACAGGAACTGATCCCGGAAATCCGACTTTTATACCATAATTGCCTGCTTTCATACTTTCCCCAGCGTTGAAAGACGCCGTACTTTTGTTCCCGGATAAGAACACGTGAAAACTTACAATTAAAAAAGTGAAATCATGAAAACAACAACTAAAAAATTAGGAATGCTTATGCTCACTGTCCTATTCATGCTGCTGACCGGAGTAACGGCAAATGCACACTGTGATTCCTATGACGGCCCTGTTATCAAAGATGCCATGAAAGCACTGGAAGCCAACAATGTTGCTTATGTCATGAAGTGGATCGGACCTGAACATGAAGCTGAAATTACTGAACTGTTCAACAAGACACTCGCTTTAAAAGACAAGGATCCGGAGGTCTATGGTATCGTTGAAAAATATTTCCTGGAAACACTGGTACGCTATCACCGTGAAACAGAAGGGGCCCCGTACACCGGTTTAAAACCGGCAGGCTCTGCAGCGCCCATTGTAAAACTGGCCGATAACGCCCTGGCACAGGAAGATGTGAATGTCCTGCTGGATAAGCTGAGGAACCATATCAGCCGGGTTATCACTGAAAAGTATGACAATGTGGCCGAATTGAGTAAGGTTAAGGACTTATCTGTTGAACAGGGAAGGGCTTACGTGGAAGCCTATGTGGATTACTTGCATACGCTTGAAGCCATCGAAAAAGTGATCGCTCACGGGGAGAATCACTGAAAAGGGCCAGCCCGGGAAGGAGTACTGCGTACACTTGATGTATTTCCTTGTATAACAGGTGATTAATAAAAGAGCTCTTCCTGGGAGCTCTTTTGTTATAGAGCTGATATCCAGCATGATGAATAAAGTGTACGCGGTACCATAAGAGGATCACGGCAAAGAAGTACTTCCGTTTATTGCAGAAAAGATAATAATTGACAATATTTGTATTAATGGAAAATGCTGCTATAAATGCATTGTTTCTGAACCTGTTAAAAGCAGCTATCTGGGACAGGCAGGCCGATGCCACATTATTCAGGGATCTGGATGAGGAAACCTGGAAACGGATCTTCAGGCTGGCCAGGCGGCAGAGCGTGAGCGCGCTCATAGCAGACAAGATTTTATCCCTGCCGCAGGAATGCCTGCCTCCCCGGGAACAGAACGCGGCACTTGTATCCCACATGGAACAGACCAGGGCCAGGAACCTGAAGATGATGGATGTTTTAGCCACCATCACAGACTGGTATGAAGAAGCCGGCTTTCCTTTTGTACTGCTCAAAGGACTGGCAAACGGGATAAACTACCCGGAACCGCTCCTGCGGAATCCGGGAGATTTGGACCTCTGGCTTTACCGCAAGGGAGACAGCAAAAGGGCCAAAACATGGCTGGAAGGGAAAGGTTACGAGACCGTTGACGGGGACGGTATCCATTACATATTCACCGAACAGGATATCCACATAGAAAACCATAGACGCATATCTTACTTTGACCATAAGAAATGTGACAGGCAGCTGGCTGCGTTGGAGCAGCAAATGGCAGAATATGAGCTTTTCCCGTTTATCCAGGTCGGAGATGTAAAAGTCCGCCAATTGCCTGTGGAAACGAACGCTTTCTTTCTGTTTCACCACCTGTTCCGGCATTTTGAGCACCTGGGCGTCGGGTTCCGGCAGCTGTGCGACTGGATCCTGTTCCTGAAGAATAACCGCATTCAGATTGATCCCGTTTCATTCACCGCCCTGGCCCGGTCCTACAAGCTGCTGTATCCCATGCAGGTATTCGCCTGTGCCGCCGTGAAATACCTGGATGCACCGCCGGACATCTTCCCCTTTGAAGTGCCGGCAGACAACGCTTTTGCCCACAAGGTGATGAAGGATATACTGGAAGGGGGCAACTTCGGCTTTCACCGTTCCGGAAAAAAGCGGCCAAAGCAAAAGATACGCGGCATGTGGTTCTCCTACATGACGACTGTGCGCAGGTCCCTGAAATTCTGGCCGCTAAGCCCCCGACACATCCTGATCTTGCCTGCCACAAAACTGTTCCACCGCCTCAGAATCGGGTTCAAATGATACAATTGCCCCACTACTGTGAAACCTTAAAAAAATCCCCATGAAGTCCGCCATTCAATTCCTGCTTTATACCGCCAAAGGATTCAAGTCCCGCATTGGGATCATATTGATCATCGGTCTTGCCGAGGTGGCTTTTTCTTTGGCGTTTGTCTGGATATCCAAAGCAGTGATTGATGTGGCCACGGGAGAAAGGGCAGGGGAGCTGCTGTATTACTCCCTGGTGCTGGTGGCCCTGGTGCTCCTGCAAATACTTGTCAGGGTTTGGGATAACCGGCTGCGCACGATGACGCAGGTGCGCATGGGCAACTCGGTCCGGTACAAAGTCTTTTCCCGCCTGCTCTATACCAGGTGGCAGGAGCTGTCCACCCTGCACAGCGGAGATATGATCACCCGGATCATCAAAGACACGGACGATGTCATCGAGGTCACGGTTAATGCATTTCCCGCCGCCATCCTCGCAGTGGTACAACTACTGGGTGCTCTGGCAATCCTAATTTTCCTGGACCCGATGCTGGCCCTCATCCTTGGGGTGGGCATGCCGGTGCTGGCCATTTTCAGCAGGCTTTATTACAGGTATATGCGCAAATACACGCTGGAGGTGAAAGAGAGCGAGAGCATGATAACCTCAATGATGGAAGAAAGCCTTTTAAACCAGGTGGTGATCCGCACTTTTGAACGGCAGGAAAATGAGCTGGACAAGCTGGGCAAGTTGCAATCCAGGCTGCATGAAAGCGTCCATAAAAAGACAAGGGTATCTGTCCTGGCAAACCTGTTCATGGGGATCACCTTTAATGGCGGCTACATTACGGCTTTTCTCTGGAGTGCATACGGTCTGGCCAAAAACACAATTTCCTTTGGTACTGTGACAGCTTATCTTCAACTGGTCAGCAGGCTTCAGCGCCCGCTCTTTGAGCTGACAAGGCTGCTCCCCACCCTGGTGGGCTCCAAGGCAGCCATAGAACGTCTGATATACCTGACCGGATTTTCGTTGGAAGAAAGCAAAGACAAGATACTTCTCCAGGGAAATGTAACGTTGAAGACAGAAAACCTCACCTTTTCCTATACTTCGGACGCCGAGCCTGTCTTATCCGGTTTTTCCATGGTTGTGGAACCGGGAACCATGGTGGCGCTTATGGGAGAAACCGGCGTGGGAAAAACCACGCTGCTCAGGCTTCTGCTGGCACTGGTAAAACCCGATTCCGGACGCATTGTCCTGGAAGACGAGACGGGGCAGGTTGATGTCTCGGAACGCACCCGTTCCAACTTCGTATATGTTCCCCAGGGCGGATCGCTCTTCAGCGGGACCATCCGCGAGAACCTGCTTTTGGGAGATCCCGGTGCCAATGAGCAGGAACTCACCAGGGCGCTGGAAATCGCCTCGGCAAATTTTGTGTTTCAACTGCCTCAGGGATTGGATACGGTACTGGGGGAAAACGGAACGGGGTTGTCCCAGGGACAGGCCCAGCGTGTGGCCATAGCAAGGGCGCTGCTCCGTCCGGGGAAGATCCTGTTGCTGGACGAGGCAACCTCGGCGCTCGATTCCCGGACGGCACGCACATTCTTGCAGAATTTGAAGAATGAGGCGGGGAACCGGGCCATCCTGCTGATCACGCACCAGGACTGGGTGGCTGATTTTTGCGACCGCCGGTACGATCTGTCACTTTAATACATCAGGTATTCCCACAGGGGTCCGCGCTTTCTCTTGGCACGGAAGCGTTCCATCAATTCAGGTGATTCTTCTCCCTGGAAAAACCATTTCTGGCCCGAGGCATGGGCCCTGTCCTGCAGGGTCTCCATGTTCACGTTCTTAGAGACGTAATACTCCGGTATGAGCAGGTTGTTGTCCGGCGAGATGACCCCTTCCCTGACGGCGATATCGTACAGCCTGGTGCGCGGGTAGATACGCATGCCCACAAAGGGGAAGAATATGGTCTTCCCGAGCTCGCGGGAGCGTTCATAGGTCTCGTTCAGGGTCTCATCCGTCTCGCCGTAGCCTGCCAGTATCATGAAGTGAGCGTGGTAGATACCCAGCTTGCCGGCATTCAGGCTTTGTGTTTTGATATCTGAGAAACGGAACTTTTTGTTGTAATTCTCAAGTTGTATGTCGGACAGGGAGTCGGTGCCCCATTCAATGTGTGTGAGACCGGATTTCTGATACAACTCCATGTCCTGGTAAGTCATGTTATGCGGCGTGAAATAAGCCCCCCATTTCACATTCACCTTGCTTTCTATCAGGAGCGAACAAAGTTCCCGGTTGTATTCCTTGTGGATATTGAAAACAGAATCGGTAAAGAAAAGATAGTCTATGCCTTTGCTGTTCTTGAGCTCTTTTATGTTTTCCGCTACTGACCGGGCATCCAGCAAGCGGACGCTCTGGCCTTCAATGATGGGGTAGCTGCAGTAAATGCACCCGTAAGGACAGCCTCTTTTTGTCTGAATATTGAGCATCCCGCTTTTCTCAAAGTAAAAATGCGCCTTGTCGGGCTCTACATTCAACGCCAGCGTAGAGATGTATTGCTTGTGCGGATTGATGGCCACCGTTCCGTCCGGCCTGGCGTACACCAAACCGTCAATCCCTGTCGGATCCTTTTTTTCTTCCAGTGCCGAGACCAATTGGCGCATACTTTCTTCGCCTTCCCCCTGGACTCCATAATCGGGGGCAAGTTCTTTGAATATGACATCGGGGTAAATGGAAAAACCCGAACCGCCCATGATCACCACGGCCCGGCTGTTCTGACGGATGACCTGCATCACCTTGCGGTAATGGTTCACAAAAGAGTATTGTTCGTAGAAATTGGTGTCGTCAACATTCCGGAGCGATACCCCTATGTAATCGAAATTCCCGTTGCGGCAAAATGCGGCAAGGTCTTCATAATCTCCCAGGTTGAAATCAAAGAAGCCAAGTTGCCAGTCCGGCATTTTTTCATTCAGGTAGGTTGCTATATAGGAGATCCCGATAGGGTATATGATGTATGGATTCTGGTAGTTGTTGGCAGAGACGAGGGCTATTTTTTTCATAATCAGGTACAGGCCTTTTTTCAGTCACAGGATTGAGGTCGTAAAGGTAAAAAAAAAACTCCGGCCGGATTGAGTTAACAGGATATTGGTTAGATTTGCGGCAAATAATAAAACAATGAAAAGAATTCCTATTGCGTTTTTAGTGCTCATGTCACTCAATGTATCAAACTCCTGCCAAAAGCCGGATTCAATAGACCCGTTCAAACATTTCTCCATGGAGCGCAACCAGATAGTGGTCATCAGCGATATCCACCTGGGCGCAGACCTCACCTATGCCGAATGCAAAAAAAACCTCCCCTATCTTGAAGAATTCCTTAACCGCGTAAGATTTTCAAGCAATGTGAAAGAACTGGTCATTGCAGGAGACCTGCTGGACGAATGGTTTGTACCCGCAACCATAGACACATACCAGGGAAAAGACCAGGCAGATTTTGTAAGGCGCATAGCCGCGGCCAACAAAGGCGTCATTGACGTCCTTAAAAAGATCATATGCGAAAAGAGAATCAGGGTAACCTATGTACCCGGCAACCATGACCTGACCATTTCCGAGGCCAGTGTGGAACTGATCCTGCCGGGAATCAACCAGGCACGAGATCCGGAGCTGGGTCTTGGAACCTATTCCCCCCTTGGCCATCCCAATATTGCCATTGAGCACGGCCACCGCTACAATTTCTTCTGTTCCCCCGATCCTTACTCCAACCAGGACATCGCCCCGGGCACCATAACGCCTCCGGGATACTTTTTTACCAGGATAGCCGCCCTTTTCGTAGCCCAGGGACATCCGGCCAAAGCAGCCGATACCCTTCCGGAAGTCACCCGCAATGAAACGGGTAATGAAAGCCAGGACCTCCTCTTTGCCTATTGGGGTATGTGGGACTGGACCTTGAAGAATTTCAGGATCCTGAACAAGTATGACGAACAGCTCATCGTGACCAACGTGGACGGCTTCACCGGGACATATGCAGTCGAGGACCTGGTCCCTTACCAGGAAATCCCCGGTGGATTCATAGACCTGGACCTTTACCATGGTATCCAGGACAACTGGTTGCAAAGACAGACACACAACCATGTGCAGGTCCCCATCCCCACGCTGCAGGCCATTGCCGGTTCTGCCCTCAGCACCGAAACCGATGCCCAGGCGGCAACCCAATACTTCCTGAATCCCAGGTCAACCGTAAGGATAGTGGTGTTCGGCCATTCTCACGATGCCAGGATACAGTCCTCCTTTGACCATTTGCAGCAAAAATGCATCTATGTCAATTCCGGAACCTGGATTGACAATAACCCAAACAAAACAACCATGAATTTTGTCATCATCACACCGCAGGAGGAAGATTGTTGCTCCAAGACTTCCGTAAAGCTGTACAACTTCCAGGATGAAGTATTCACGCTGATGGCAGAGGATTCGGTAAGGCTTTGAGTACCGCGTACACTTGATGTATGTTACTGACAATCAGTATTATAACAAAATAGCTCTCTGTGAGAGCTATTTTGTTAATCACTTGTCATACTGTCCAATACATCAAGTGTACGCGGTACACTTTTTTTTTGTATATTTATAGTGACTAGTAAAACAGGTTCATCTTATGGCTAAAGAGTTTGATGTACTGATCATTGGAGGGGGGCCGGCAGGAGCCATGACGGGCATTGAGCTGCGCAGGAAAGGTTACAGCACCTGTATAATTGACAAGGAAACCTTTCCGCGTCCCAAGCTGTGTGCGGGACTTTTGACACAAAAATCAATAGACCTGCTTGCCGTGCACTGTCCCGGACTGGACCCGTCGGACTTTGTTGTAGAGCAGGCGCAAACCCTGGATTTTTATTTTCAGGACAAAAAGGTGAACAGCTTCACCATACCGGTGAAATATTATTTAACCGAACGCACAATTTTTGATAACCTGCTCATCCAATATTATCTGAAACTGGGTGGCAAGCTCCTGCAGCAAGTGGCACTCAAAACGGCGGATATCGATCTTAAAAAGAGTACTGTGACAGCAGGTGTGGATAAGATCTGCTATAAGTACCTGGTGGGTGCGGATGGCTGTAACGGGATTGTGTGCAGGGCTGCCAAGATCAGGAGACACGATATCTTATGCCTGGAAGGGAATATTCCAAGGGATCCGTTGAAAGAAAAAGAATTCAGGATATACTTCGGGTTGGCAAAAATGGGGTATGGATGGTTTTTCCCTAAGAAAGAGCATTACTGTGTGGGGATGGGCGGTGAAGAGTCCGGGAAAGCGATAAGCAACAAAACAGCGCGTTTTTTCCAGGAAGTGCAAAACCGGCAATCTGCACAAGCTGGAGACTACGGATTGAAAGGGGCGTTCGCTCCCTCGGGCCGTAGACTGAATACAGGAAAACTTCCTAAAAACACACTGCTGGTGGGCGATGCAGCGGGATTTACAGACCCGGTGACAGGGGAAGGGATTTACTATGCCATGCGGTCCGCTGTGCTGGCGGCCGGCGCAATAGATGCCTCGGCAAAAAGAAATAAAAGAAACGTGGCAGGGCGCTACAACAAAAGCGTGAGGCCCTTGCGCCAAAATATCAGGGCTGCCCGTTTCTGGAAAAGGATCCTGTACTATCCGCCCATCATGAAGACGTACATTGAGCACATGGAAAAGCACACAGGTTTTGCCCCGTTCTATCTTGAACGAGTCGTTGCCACCGGGGAAATCAGCTACCGGAACTTTTTGTGGGTGTACTTCACCCGGGTGCGCAGCAAAGTACGTCGCACTCCCCCAAAAAATGACTAAATTTGACAAAACATTAACCTTAAAATCAATAGTATGGCAACAAAGAAAAAAGTCACCAGGGTGGGTGGGGAAACTGTAACTCCCGGACCCGCCGCGGAACCAAAACCATTCGTGCCAACTCCCGAAAGCAAGTCCAAAGCGACCAGGCTGCGCGTTATTGCAGGGATATTATGGGTGCTTGCCGTTGCCGCCCAGGTAGTGGCCATATCCATGCTCTTCAGGCAACCCATCAACATGACCTGGATCATCATCCTGATAGGGATTGACCTGGCGCTGGCCATCGTGGGCTCCCTGCTGTGGAAGAAATCGAACCGGTTTGACCCTGCCTCGGAGAAAAACAAATTCCTGTTTTTCATGCAAAGCCAGCTGGGGCTGGTGGTGGCGGTCATCGCCTTTTTGCCGTTGGTCATTTTCATTCTCACCAGCAAAAACCTGGATAAGAAGCAAAAAGGATTGCTGGGTGGCATTGCCGCCGGTGCATTGGTGATAGCCGGCCTGGTAGGGGTCGATTATAATCCGCCCTCGGCCGAGGAATATGCCGAGCAGACCGCCCGGGTAGAAGAACTGACGGGGGCGAACATGGTGTACTGGACCAAATCGGGGACCAAATACCACATCTATGATGATTGCCACGCCATTAACAGGGATGCGACCACAGAGATCTTCCAGGGAACCGTTGCCCAGGCCAGGGAACTGAAGAACATCACGGAACTGTGCAAATTCTGTGAAACCCGCGCCGAGAAAGCAAAAGAGCTGCCGGAAGCTGTGGAGTCGGGATTAGATTGATGTATGAAAACAGCATTGACAACAATCGGTTCCCGTGGTGATATTCAGTTATATATTGCACTGGGGGTAGAGCTTCAAAAAAACGGGCACCAGGTGGCCATCCTGACCCATCCCTGGGCGGAACAGATCGTGAAGTCATACGGACTGCAGCATATTCCCATAGGCAGGGACATTGACATCAATTATGCTGCCAGGCAGTTTGTGGAGCATTCATCCAACAATCTTAAAGGATTTTCTTTTGCGCTCCATTTCATTTATGACAACCTGCGGGATTGTCATGAAGACTTGCTGTCGCGTCTGTCAGGATTTGACCTGGTCATTGGACACGGGATAGTGGGGGAGGCCGAGGCGGAGATCCTGGATAAACCCTTTATTACGGTTTCCATAGCTCCCATGGGACTGGCCAGGGATTACGGGAAATCAAAGAATAAGCTCTCTGACCTTGCGGCCTATGTGTCGGACAAGATCACAGGATCGCTCTTTTCCAAACCCTACCTGGATTATCGCAAGGAAATGGGAATACCCGGGCCGGCCCAAAAGGAAAGGTTCCCCTACCTGGCCATGATCCCCATGCCTGCCTTCTTGCAGAAAACAAATCCCCGGTGGAAGGACAAAACCGAGATCACCGGATACTTTTTTGCCCCTACCCCCGTTGATTATTCACCACCTGAAGACCTGGTCCGTTTTATCGGAAACAAAGAAAAACCGATTCTGGTCACTTTCGGTTCCATGTTCCACCGGCCCGAACAGACCGACTCCCTTTTTAAAACCCTTTGTGATGCTCTTGACAGGTCACATACACGGGCCATCCTGATCATGCCCGATCTTGTGGATAACACAAGCGCTATTCCCGCGAATGTCTATGTGGCAAAACAAATTCCCTACCCCTGGCTGCTTGATCATGTAACCCTGGCAGTTCACCATTTTGGTTTCGGGACTACGGCAGAAGTACTTAAAGCCGGGCTCCCTTCCATCCCGATTCCCCATATCTTTGACCAAAAGATCAGGTCCTCGCAGGTCCACAAACTCGGCCTGGCACATAAACCTTTGGATATGAACAAGCTCGACAGCGAAACCTTGTCAAATGCCATTATTCAGGTCAAAAATGACACGGTAATGAGCGAGAAATGCCGGGAAGCCGGCATCACGATCTCACAGGAAAACGGGACCCAAAAGGCCGTGAAGCTGATCAACGACTACATCACACGCCTGACGCGCTGATCATCACTTTTTCACCATGTCCCTGAAGGCCGATCCAAAGATCAGGTAAGCGGTATTCCCGCCAATCGTGCCTTCGTTTTGTCTCCAAAGGAAGGGCCAGTCGTCGTAGTTCTCGAAATGGTCGGGCTGCCTGAACAGTATGCCGGGAGCCACATTTCCGGGAATGAAGGAGAAATCGGCCCTGTTGTTCCCGTAGAAAACCGCTTTGGGACGGGTGGCTCCCACGGTGGCCACCAGCGAGTAATTGTGATAGGGATGGCAGCCAAACAGGTAGTTGGTGACCTTGAAGGCATGACTTGCGTCAATGATGTCCGGGTAGTAACGGTTGGCAAAGCAAAGGGTGGTCCCGTAACTCACCACGCTGCCGCCACCTGCCCAATTCCCCAGGCCAATGGGCACTCCGTACGGATTGTCCTTTTCAAGCTGCTCAATGTACTCTTTATACTTTATGACATACGGGCGGAGCTGTTCCTTGTACGAAGCGTCCAGGTGGGGTATGGCATGCAGGGCAGTCAGGAGGGTATTGCTTACATTGCGGTCCAGGGCCGGCCAGACCTGTTCCAGGAACTTGTCCAGGTAGGACTGTTCTCCCGTGGAGATGTAGAGCTGCAGGCTGGAGGCGAAGTTCCCGAACCCGAAGCCCCGGCCGAAGCGTCCCTGCGGCATGGCGGCCATCATCTCCGTCGACTCTTTCAGCAGTCGTTTTGACTGTTGCAATGCCCTTTCCGAAAGGTCGTCGTTGTATCCCTTCAGGGCGCGGCTGGCCGAGGCAAACATGGTGGCCGCCGATTGGTCCAGGAAGGGACTGCGGCTGGTGAAAGCCCACATGTCATCCTTTACGCCGCTTGAGCGTCCGTCTGCCGCAATCTCATACGGACCGAGTTCAGGATTGTAGGGCAGGCCGTCCGTGATGGAGGCCGCGTCGCCCAGGTGGTGGTAATTGTCAAGCACGGAGTTGGAAAGCGTCTGGGCCATATGGCCAAGGATCTCGGCCTGGGCCACCAGCTGCATGGTTCCGTGCTCGATGAACTGCAGTATGTCGGGTGTTCCGTCCGGGCGGTGCAGATCCACGTAACGCTGCCCGTGATCCACAAACGTCTGATCCCGCAACGGTTTGAAGTATTCCCATGCCTGCACGAAGTTCTGTACCACGCTGATGTTCGATCCCGTCTCGATATCGAAATCCCCGGCGTCGAAGAAACCACCCACGTTCAATCCCGGTATCAATTCAAGGGCTGCATAAGGGGTGTCTGTGGTTGGTCCCTGACGGTGCAGGTCAAAGTGGTCCGTGTCGGGAGGGGCTTGCAGGTATCCCTCCTTGAACGGCTCGCCGTGCCACACCCTGTATGCCTCGTTCACGAACATGTGGTTCATGTGGATGGGTATCCAGATGTCGCTGGTGGCATCGGTGATCTTATCGTATACGTTCTTTTCTATGATGAAATTGTTCGTCTTGCAGTCACCGTATCGGATGTAATATATCCCGGGTTTGCTCACGGGGGAGAAATCGAATTTCACGTAATGGTATTTGTAATAATCACCCCAGGATTCAATCTTGCCCCGGAATGCTTCCGTTTCATTCCCGTCGCAGTCAATTTCAACTATGGAGGCCGTTTCCAGGGGCTTGTCGTTTTTGTCCAGTTCAATGACAGATACTTTAGGCTGGTCAGGCAGATAGCCTACCTGGGAGAATCCGATATTGGGTTCCCTTATCCAGCCCTCAATGGCATTCGGTTCCACGGTCCAGGTCAGCACTTTGCCCGTTTTTCCTGTGGGTAGCAGGCTGCGCACGACAAACCATCCGTTCTGTGCCAGCACCCGGCCGTCAAAAAGCATCAACTCGGCATCCTGAGAGGTGATCTTAATCATCCTCTCGGGCGCATCGGGTGCCAGGAGCATGGTATTCCCCTTTTCCAGCGGCAGCGGGTCTATGAACCGGCCCGTGCCCCTGTTGTCTGATGTCACGTATCCCTTGTATTGTCTTGGTTTTTCCGAGTCCGGCCTGGTGATGGTGTTCCCTACAGCGTAGCGCGGGAACCGGTTGGGACGACCGTCCATCAAATAGGCCTTTCCCCAGTATTGCGAGGGCAGGAACTCCAGGTTGAATCCTGCATTTCCTTCCAGCGCAGCGGGAAGCGGCTTGTCCAGGTAAACCGAGATTTCCACTCCTTTTCCTTTTGCCACTACTACCACGCGCGATTCAAAATCATAGTCCTCATAACGCAGGATTGACTCTATGGATTGCTCTTCCTGGTTGACTTTCCGCGTGGGTGTTGCCGGTACCAGGTCCCATTGCTCCGGGGTGTTGGAGAGTCTCACGGCACCACCCTGCACGGTTCTCACACCATGGTGGATGATTTCTATGCCGGCGTTTTTTTCGTCATTGAATCCCCCTGTAAAAAGATTGTTGTACACCAGGACATTCACACCCCGGGCCTGGAAATACTCCAGGTCGTTCAGTACCAGGTTCTGGCCGTTGGCGTTATTGAATGTCGCTAAGGAGAGCGCAAAAAGAGAAAGAAAGGTAATTCGTTTCATCAGTTTCAATAAAAATGATTATGAATTTTAGATTGCTTTTATTGTCTAAGGTTTAAATAAATATAACTTTACATTCCTCCAGTCTGTAAAGTAATATGAAAAACATCAGCAGAAAGGATTTCATCCGGAAGGCCTGTGCCACGGGAGCCTGTTTGTGCGGAGCCGGCTGCATGGGATTTGCCAACGATATTTTTGGAGTTGAGAGACAAGATACCGCCGCCACCCCCGACAAAGAGGCCATGCCCCGGCAATGGCTTTCCGTGCTCCTCGGTAATATAGACGGTATTGAAGATGAGGAAGAGAAAAGAAAACTGCTGAAGGGCTGCGCGAAGGCCCACTACGACCACCTGAAGCTTACCGAACTGCTTGCCCCTTACCGCAACAACCCCGATGCCTTTGTGCAATACCTGGAAAGCGGGTGGGGGTGGAAGGTTTCGCACGACAAGGCGACCCGCACCATCCTTGCCGATGAGAACAAGGACCACTGCGTCTGTCCCGTTGCGGCCCGCCTTCCTCAAAAGGCACCGGCTGCGCTTTGCTATTGTTCCGAGGGATTTGCCGAGGCCATGTTTTCCTTTGTCCTGGGGTGCCCTGTCTCGGCATCGGTGGTTTCATCCATCCTCCGGGGCAACGAAAGGTGCGTGTACCGGATAGTTTACTGAATTATACCTAATCACGATAATCATGAATCAAATTCTATCTTCCTGCGGCCTGCTGTGTAACGAATGCGAATTCTACCCCACGCAATGCGCCGGCTGCTACCGGGTGAAAGGGGCTCCTTTCTGGGCAGCAGAACACACTCCTGAGGGCATATGCCCCTTGTACCAATGCGCCGTGGTGGACAAAAAGTACACCAGCTGCGGCCAATGCCCCGACCTGCCCTGCGAAATGTTCCTTCGCATGCAGGACCCCAACAGTACCGACGAGGACCACCAGCGCTCACTCAAGGAAAGGGTGGCCAGGCTCAAGGGACGGGCTTAAATACCGGATTCTATCATGAAACGATCATGTCGCAGGGGGATCCTGCCTCTTTTGGCGCTATTTTTTCTGTTGCCGTCATTACATTCCTGCTCCAATCCTGGCCGCGTTGGCAGGGAATTCAGCCCGGAGCGGGTAGGGCGGCGGGTAATTGAAAACCTGCTGGCACGTCCCGACCTCATGATATACAGTACGCCCGAGGCGCATGGGATCCATTATGCCGAGGTTTGTGCGGGGTTTGGGGCGGTGCAGCTGGCCGGTGCGCTGAAGGACACGGCGTTGCTTGAAAGGCTGGCCCAAAGGTATGATGTGGAGCGGACCGGTACCATCCCCAACTCGGCAAATCACGTGGATGTTAACGTTTACGGCATCTTGCCGCTGGAACTGTACCGGGCGGGGATGGGAGAAGCGTTCAGGGAGCAGGGATTGCGGTATGCCGACGGGCAGTGGAAGGACCCGTTGCCGGATGGCACGACGCGCCAGGCGCGTTACTGGATAGATGATATCTGGATGTTCTCCTCGCTGCAGGTCCAGGCGTACCGGGTGACCGGCAATCCGGAGTATTTGCACCGGACAGCCAAAGTGGTGACCGCGTACCTGGAAAAATTGCAGCAGCCCAACGGGCTGTTTTACCACGGCCCGGAAGGTCCGTTCTTCTGGGGCAGGGGGAACGGATGGGTGGCCTCGGGACTGGCCGTGTTGCTGGCAGAACTCCCCCAAAGCGATCCGCACTACAATACTATTCTTGCAGGGTACCGCAGCATGATGACGGCATTGCTGCACTACCAGGGGGAAGACGGGCTTTGGGGTCAGCTCATAGATGAACCAGGGTCTTTCAGGGAAACCTCGGGAAGTGCCATGTTCGGCTATGCCATGCAGGTGGGGGTGAAGAAAGGACTGCTTCCCGTTCGGCCTTACCGCAAGGCGGTTGAACGGGCGTGGAAGGGCCTCTGCCAATACCTGGAGGAGAACGGGGACCTGCGGGAAGTGTGCGTGGGAACCGGACAAAGCACCGATATCAACTACTACCTTTCCCGGCCCCGTATCACCGGCGACCTCCACGGCCAGGCACCCTTGCTGTGGTTTGCCTGTAGTTTATTGACACCATGAGAACAACCTTAGATGAAATCCGTCATGAATCAGAAGGTATATGATCTGGCAAAAATGATAGATCACTCCATACTGCATCCTACCATGACAGATGATGATCTGCAAAGGGAGTGTGAAGTCGCCCTGAAATATCATGTTGCATCGGTTTGTGTCAAACCCTATGCCGTTAAAACAGCCGCAGCATTGTTAAAGAACACCGATGTGCCGGTTGGCTGTGTGATTGGTTTTCCTGCGGGAAATTCTGCAATGGAGGTAAAGGTTTATGAAGCAGTAAAAGCTTGCAAGGACGGCGCTGTTGAAATTGATATGGTGATCAATATCGGTAAAGCCTTACAGGGAGATTGGAATTACATAGAGAATGAAATGAAAGCGGTGACCGATGCCTGTCATGAGAATGGAGCCATTGTCAAAGTGATATTCGAGACAGATTACGTAAACAGGAAAGAGGATATCATCCAATTATGTAAAATCGCTACCCGGGCCGGGGCAGATTATGTTAAAACTTCAACAGGCTTTGGGTTCGTAAAAGGCGATGACGGCAAATATTCCTATACGGGGGCTACCATTCCGAATCTTGAATTGATGCGTAAAAGTGTAGGACCGCACGTAAAAATTAAAGCTGCAGGAGGTGTCAGGACACTGGATGCCTTACTGGCCGTTCAGAAAGCAGGATGCTCCCGTTGCGGGGCTACAGCAACAGGAGCCATCATGGAAGAAGCGTTCATAAGGTTCGGGTCACAGGTATCCAAACAAGGGTGATTTACCTTCCTCTGGGAGGAAAATAATTGTACAGCACGTTCTCTACATGCCACAGCATGGGGCTGACATCTTTACCGTCTGAAGAAATGGTAGTGAATACTATAAAGGCGGGTGCTCCGTTAAGAATCTCTTTCATGGTAATCCCGGCGCCATCTTTGGTAACAAGATTGAAATCAGGAAGTTCCATGCCTTCTATATCGCCCTTGTCCCATCCTTTGAAAGAGGGCTCTTCACCCTGTGTATATATTTTCTTATCGTCTTTCTTGCCGCTTTTCCCTTTTATCACGTAATCGCTCAAATAATCATCCATGGGCTTTGATCCTCCTATAGTGCCTTTTTTGTCGGCAACGGTCAGGATGGTCCAGCTATATTCATCTGAATTGTCGTTGTGTGCTGCCAGGGCGTTGTTGAATCCCCGGATATATACAACAACTCCTTCCTTGTCAACGACCATACCGGTGATCCCGTCCTTTACAGGGATAGGTTTTACTTTATGAAGCCTTGCCAGGAAATCGGGCATTTCCTGTGGGGTATAATAAAATTTCAGATTAGGATATTCCGATTCGTCAAATGCCTGGACAGGAGAATTGGTGACTATGACAATGGTCTGCTCCGGAGCGTTTTTATACTTTTTGGGCATTTTTTTCTGTGCTTCCAAAGTTGCCGGGAAAGCGATCAGAACTGCTAATGCAATGGCAGTGAGAAAGGGAGGGGTAATTTTCATAGTATTAGTTTTTAGGTTTTTTCAAAGATAGAATAAAATCGAAAAAATACACTATTGGTCATGACTTATGCGTTATGGCCGGTTTACCTGTAAATAGGAATATACTGATAATCAGGACTGCAACAATATTAATGATTTGTCCCTGATCGATTGGTTGTCCGAATAACAAGAAACCATTCAACACGCCACCCAATAAAAATAGAAGCATGGCAATAAAGCAAAGATTCCAACTCTTTCTGGAATATTTCCTAAGTAGATTTATTGCTGAATAGATGAGTAAAATACAAACAAGCAATAACCCGGAAGACACAAGTTTTATTTGAAGTTCACCTGCAATAATAGGACTATTGGTTTCTAAATTGTTACCCTTTAATAATAAAGCCATTCCTCCAAAACCTCGCAATACTCCTATTACAATCATAAGAATTGAGGCGATGATCAATAAAACCTTTCTTTTCATAGTTATAAATATTTATCTATCACGCTAAACTACAAATTATTACTTACCCGGCAATAAAATATAACGTCCGAAAATTATTACTTTGCACGTACTCCCTTGTGTAGGGAGATCTGTACTGGCAGGCTCTCTTGCTTTGACTTGCTGCTAGTCTGTTAACAGAGTAAGCCTGATCCATAACGGCTTTTAAAGTGTCAGTATTTTCGACACATCTTGTTTATCCGAACTGCAAATAGTACATTTACAGACAGTTTCCAGCTCACTACTGTCCGGTTAAGGACGA
>DBRG01000009.1 GCA_002305545.1 Bacteroidales bacterium UBA1374 | reverse complement strand
TCTGCATCCTAAAAAGGAAAAACTATGATCAATCAAAATAAAATTTACCTTTGCTAGCGTTGTAGCGTTGTTACGAAAAATGCTGCATCATTGCTACCAAAAATGATGTACTGCTGATACCTAAAACGCTGCACTCCTTCTTACCGAAAATGCTGCACTCGAAGTTACAGTTAACAGTTGTGGAGTCGCATCCCATGTGGGTGCGTGGATTGAAACACGGGATGACCTACACGGCAGACATTTCCTTTGGTCGCACCCCATGTGGGTGCGTGGATTGAAACCGGGAACTGTTGCAATTTCTGCAACTGTTAAGGGTCGCACCCCATGTGGGTGCATGGATTGAAACTGTCTTTACCCGCTGCTGAAATTGAAAAACTCATGTTGCACCTCATGCGGGTGAGTGTACTGAAATATTGCTATAAAAGTACTACATTGTCCCAATAATGTAGTACTTTGAAAGAGCCTCATAATCATACTAATGTGGGATTGAAATATACTTAATTGAGTTCCATTATATCTCAATAAAAGGCTCAAAATCGTACCAATGTGGAGCTGAAATGTAACTCATACTTAATTATAACCGATCAGGAGCTTGCTCATAATCGGACCATTGTGGAATTGAAACTGGAGAAATGGCCGAAAAAGAGGGTTGTGGCCGAACCTTTAATCGAACCATTTGCGTATTTACGTCATATTATCAGATTATTGCCTGGTGAAATAATTAAACATTAGTGTGCAATCCTGGTCTGTGTCCTTGGGGAAAAACTAAATGGATCAGGCTGGTTCCAACTCGGCAAGCATTTACATGAGAATTTTCATATTGAAGGAAATGGTCAGGTGAGTATTGCCAGAGGAAAACATTTTTTGTCCTGCTTTTATATTATTAGTACGTCGTATTTTGGCGGAGTGAAGGACGTTCTTTGTTACCGATAATTGTAATAAAGAATGTTATGAGAAAAATTATTATTTTTTGTTTTTTAGTATTTTTTGTAGGATGTGAGAAAGAGCCTTTTTTGACAGTTACTCCTTCAACCGTAGATTTCACGGCTGGCGGAGGGAAGCAAACGTTTTCAATATCGTGCAATAACGATTGGAACGCGGTGTTATCCGGCAATTCTTTTCTGACGCTATCTACTACACAAGGGGTTGAAGGTGCGGTGGATGTTACGTTAACGGCATTGGAAAACAAGGATGTCAAAGACAGGAATGCAACTGTTACGGTATCGTCCGCCGGTTTATCAAAAATCATTGAAGTTATACAGGCCGGGGCTGCGCCTTCAATTTCTTTGGATAAAACAAATGTTCAGATAGCGGTAGATGGAGATGCGTTTTCTCTTAATGTATCAACCAATGGCGCTCCATGGACGATTGGCGATGTGCCGGATTGGATGACATTTTCTCCGGTAAATGGAACAGGAAACACTGTTGTAAACGTAAGTGTTAAGAAAAATTCCATGGCAGTAGAAAGGGAGGCTGCAGTGGTATTTTTAGCCGAGTCGGCCACTGCGCAATTAAAAGTTAAACAATCTGCTGCAAGTGCCACTCTTGAGATTGACAAAGAATACATTGAAGTTGGTGCAGGAGAAAACACTATTAAATTGTCAGTTACCACAAATAGTGCAACCTGGGTGGCAAACGATGTTCCTGAATGGGTTGCCATAACGCCGAAAAGCGGCAGTCAAAGTGAAGAAATACAGGTTGTTGTAGCTGTAAATCCTTCAGTGAATCCAAGAAGTTGTGTTATAGTGTTTTCGGCTGGAGATATTTTCAGAGAATTAGTTATTAAACAGGAAGGCTCTGCTGCTTCTATTAATTTGGATAAGTCATCCCGCAATGTTCCTGCGTCAGCGACCTCTTTTACACTACAAGTTATTACGAATGATGCAGCCTGGTCTGTTGGCGATATACCGGAATGGGTTTCTTTAGATTCTTTTAAGGGAGATAAAAGTGCTACTTTAACTATTGAAGTAGACGAAAATACGATTGCGAAAACTCGTTCTGCAGAAATTGCGTTTTATGCCGGAGATGCTTCTGTTATTTTAGAAATTGTCCAGGAAGCTGCCGAGGTGATACTATCCATAGATACCCACCAGGTTGAGCTTACCGCAAGTGACAGTACTTTTGTTGTAAATCTGGTTATCAATGAAGCAGAATGGGAAGTTTCAGGTATTCCTGAATGGGTTCATCTAACGCCTTCCCGGGGGAATGTTAATGCTGAAATAGTGGTAACGATAGAACAGAATACAGTAGTTAATGAACGAAGTGCATCTGTTTTGTTTACTGCCGGTTCAAAAACGGAAACTCTACAGATTATTCAGGCTGGGGCAGAACCAACGATTACACTATCAACGACAGAAATATCAGCTGAATATACAGGTGAAACGTTTGAAGTTGTTGTTACCACTAACGGATTGAATTGGGAAATAGATCAGATCGCAGATTGGATTTCATTTGATAAGGCCACGGGAAACAGTGGGGAATCATTGAAGATCCAGGTTGAGAAGAATTTGTCCCTGGATGAAAGAACGGGCGCAATCGTTTTTGCTTCCGGAATTAGTACGGCAACTTTAACTGTTCAGCAAGATTCTTTCTACAGGGCCGTGGAAATCACATATGCTTACCTGAGGGATCCGAATTCGGTTGGTGGGTGTGACGCTGTTGTGGTTTATTCCAACCTTAGTGATAAGACAATCAAGTATTTTATTTGGAGAGGTTATGCTCTAAACGCAGTGGGTGATAAGGTGATGTGTACCGTTCGTGATACTTATTACTTTGCCGGTAAAGACACCGGTCCCTATGAACCCGGAGAAACTCTTTGCGGGGGTAAGTGGGGTGCAATGATTTATAATTCTTCTGCCCGAAAACTTGTGATATATGAAATCTCCATAGAATACATGGACGGTTCCATTATTTTATATGAAGGAGAAGATGAAGTAAATTTGCTAATCAAAGAAGGATACAATGGAGAACGTCTCCCCTTTGATGGATGGGATTCACCTCCAAAGCCAAATGGTGTTATCCCCTTGAATTGAGTCTTTTGCAAACAAAGTGCCCTGGGGCGCTTTGTTTGTAATTTTTGATAACGACAATATATTCAATAAACCATAGTGGTATAGAAACAAAAATTGTGGGGGGGGCTTTTACTGATCCGTCTATTTCTGTTTAGGTAATTACTGATTCAGGCTGTTTTTCAGGGAGTAAATCCTTAAAGGTATTTATCCCTGTTCCATGACTCAAAGAAACAAGTGTTCAATTTTCCCACCGCCCTGGGCTCGGCAAAAAAACGCCTCGGCCAATAAAATTATGCTGGAACATTTGGGAAGACTAAACAAAATAGTTATGCAACTCATCTTTTTGGGGCAGAAGTAAAACAAAGGTCGAAATACTAATTATATGATAAGAATAGGTTTAACGTTACCGGCAATGAACTATACCCGGTGTTATGCATAGGGCGTATTTCAATAATCCTTATCCATCTGATATTCTTGTGTCGTTAAAAGCAAGCCACCCAAGCAAACCTGAATATAAGTCTCCAATAATATGCAAGGTTATGGGGATCCATAAAGAACCCGTTAACAAATAGATTATCGCTAAAAAAAGTCCGGCAACACTGGCTTGTACACATCCTTTCCAACCCTGAAATAAATGAGCAAGACCAAATAATATAGATGATACAACTATTGCCACTACTGTATTAGTGAAAAAATTAAAATACCACAAAAGAAATCCTCGGTAAAGTAACTCTTCACAAATACCAGCGCTAATTGATACAATACAAAACCATCGAAAATCCTGAATATTATGTGGAAGGAAATCGGAACTTTCTTTGTCACTTATTTTAGTTCTCAAAATGCTTCTTTGTTCTGTATCCTGACTAATCGTACGATAGAGGTAGAACATGTAAATAGAAGCAAGAATAAATAAAAGAATACTTAGCAAAATCTTCCATCCGAAGGTGAAATCTATACCAAGATCTACAAGTTTTCTATCATGATACCTCCATATAACTATAACAATAATACTTAGAATCCAAATCCATACAATTGACTTTCGATATTCTCGTTTTCTAATTCCAGGTTTATTATATGCTAAATTTTTTTTGAATTTTGGGATGCTATAAAAAAAGTCATAAGCTGGATATAAACCTGCGAATAAAACAACAATCAGGTGGTCGAAATAATTCATTTTATTCTGTTATTAAACGTTTATATACGAAATGATTTGAATGGGTCTTTTTCTAGAATCTCATTTATCTCAATATTCTCCAATTACTTTTGTGAAAACATTTTCTTTAGTGATATATCTATCATAAAAACAGAAACCAAAATTTACCAATAACAAGGTTACCATTCCAGCTACTCCTGTTACACCTGTTGTAAGGTCGTTCCCCCCTACGAGATACAAATCACTGATTCGATAAATTGCATTAAAAGTACCGTGAAATATAGCTGCCGGAATTACTGATTTAGATTTTATAACTAAATAAATCATCGTTGGTGTAAGCAAAATACACATAACAATCATCATGGCCACACCTACATAAGGATGTTGCGGATAATTGTGTCCTAAAAGAATTAATGGGAAATGCCATACCCCCCACACAATCCCAATAATCAATGAAGTCGGAAGCATTTTCTTATTTTTGAGAGTACTGAGCAAATAGCCCCGCCAGCCGAGTTCTTCACCTAATCCAAATATTGCATTTATTGTATATCCTGCAAAAATTGCCAGTATAAGTTCCAGAAATAAAAAGACAATGGGTGGAAACTTAGATAATTGCTGTATGACATCTGCTGCTTTATCGGCAGGTAGAGCTGAAAACATACCTTTGTAGTTCGCAGAAAACGAAATATTTGGGAACAATAAACTTATTCCCATGGCCATAAAAGCAATAATGACGGGCACAATACCAGCCACAATAAACCATACATTCAGGTGAAATGACACGCGCAAATTCTTGAAGGGTTTCTCCCTGTGAATGGTTTGAAGAATAATAGCACAAAAGGCAGGCAATAACATGTAACCCGCCGCAAAAATCATGTAAGACGGTCCTTTTGTATCATGCAAACCCAATAAGATAACTATTGCTGCTACTGTCCAGCTTACAGCATAAGTCAAAATGATAAATTGAATTGAATTTCTCATGTTGTAATTAATTCTGAAACAGGGAACTATGTAAAGATATTATTAATTCCCAATAATAACAAAGCGTGGGCGGGCTCCAACTCGGCAAGAATTCAATTCATGTGGGGAAAAGTATGCAAAAAAACATAACTTTACATGAGACTCTTTGAGATGCAGTTATGCAACTCATCTTCTTGAGGCAGAAGTAAAACAAAGGTCGATATACTAATTATTATGATGGCTTTTTTTGTCATCCTTATTTTTTATAATTATTTTTCTATTCCAAGTTAGCTATCATACTTTTCAGAGTTCTCAAATCAGATCCCTTTTTACACAGACTAATAACGTTCACATCTGTCTAAAAATTTGACGTTTTGTGCGGGCATGAAAAACATTGTAACTATTTCTGGAACAGAAGTATGTAAAGTTACCATTTATTTAATATAAACAAAGATTCAAAGCGCCAGGCGTTCCGGTTTCCCACTGCCCCGGGCTCGGCAAACAAACGCCTCGGCGAATAAAATTATGCCGGAACATTTTATGTTTCTAACCGTCCGTTAGTTGCACAGGATCATAATACTTTCTTGGATTATCAAAATATTGTCCTCAATCATAAGGATACTATCAAGGCCGATTCTGCTTCGATTGAATGGGGAAAAAAATACCACAAAACTTTAGCTTGGAATACTTATCTGATTTTCATAAAGAATTTTTACCGGACAGTTTACTGAATAAAATCAAAAGAGTTTCCAGAAAATGGTTCTAGATTACAATTCATCCCAAGGTATAACCTCACCATACGAGGTTGATAGTCTCTTGTCTCCGCTGTAGATCACATAACAGTCATCAGGGCTAGTTTTCGATAGATTGGCCCATACTTTTATTCCTTTAAAATCATCCGATGAATAAGTGGCGCCGGATTTTATCTCGTAAGCCAGCTGTTTCCCTTTTATTGATATAAGTAAGTCAACTTCATTACCTGTGCTGTCACGCCAGAAAGATAAATTTGGTTCTTTTCCGTTATTAAATGCATCTTTTATGAATTCATTAATAACCATATTCTCGAACAAGCCACCTCTCAAAAAATGAGTTGACAGTTGCTTTTCATCTTCAATACCCAACAGGGATGATGCTAACCCTGTATCGCAAAAATACAGCTTGGGAGATTTTATGAGCCTTTTTGAATAATTATTATGATCGGGTTTCAGCAGATAGATAATATAACTGGCTTCCAAAACTGATAACCAGGATTGCACGGTTGAAACAGCTATACCTGTTTCGTTGGCAAGAGAAGATAAATTTAGCAACTGTCCAATACGCCCTGCACAGAGCTTTATGAACCGAATAAACTTACTTAGGTCATCAATGTTTTTCAGTAATCGAAGGTCTTTTTCAATATAAGTTTGAATATAACTTGGGTAGAAATCAGTTGGTTGAATCTTTTTATCATAAATTCGCGGGTACCCTCCTTGAAAGATTTCGTTATTGACATATGTAGGTAAAATCTCTGCCTTTTTCATTTCACGGTGCGAAAACGGCAACAATTTTAGTATAGCCGTTCTACCTGCAAGTGATTGACTAATAGATTGCATTAATAGAAAATTCTGTGAACCGGCCAAATAATACATCCCTTCTCTATTTTCAGCATCCACATGAGTTTGTAAGTAAGAAAACAGTTCCGGCACACGCTGCACTTCATCGATAATGGTTTTATCAGGATAGGTCTTTAAAAAGCCACGTGGGTCTTCATTTGCTATCAATCGATTATCCGGGTCTTCCATAGAAACATAGTGGTAGTCAGGTAATATCGATTTAAGTAATGT
Organism: Bacteroidales bacterium UBA1374; assembly: GCA_002305545.1. GTDB lineage: Bacteria > Bacteroidota > Bacteroidia > Bacteroidales > UBA932 > DMER64. The sequence continues at coordinate 71,893 of DBRG01000009.1, read as the reverse complement.
GGATTTACCCGACTGTCTTGGACCTGTGAGAGTAACAATAGGAAATATGTTTCCCATTGATAATAATTTTTCTGTTATGCTTCGGCTAATCATTTTTCTGTCAAATCTGGGATTTCTTGCAAATTTACGATTGAAAAGTAAATTTACAAATAAATTGGAGCAAAAAACGCCTCGGCGAATATAATGATGTACCAAGGGTGGAACAGTTGGGTAGAGTATGCAAAAAAACATAACTTTACATGGGAGTGCTTGAGACGCAGTCATGCAACTTTTGAATGGCTATGGAAAAACTTGATAACAAAACCATTATACGACAATATATTGAGCGTATTGAAAATACCGGGGATGTTTCCAATATCCGGGAATTCGTAGCAGAAGAATATACGGAGGTATATGAAGGTGAACGCTACCCGATAGGGATCCAGGGAGCAATAGAACATGTGCGTGGGGTTCGTAGGGTCTTTCCTGATTTGCATCTTACCATCGAAAACCAGATCTCGGAAGGTGAATGGGTGGTTACCATTTATTCTGTGACCGGTACATTCAAGGATGAATGGTTTGGCATGAAGCCGACAGGAAAACCAATAACCTTTACGGGAGTTAATGTCGATAGGATAAGGGATGGGAAGATCATAGAACACGGAGGAGCCGCAAACATGTTGGAGCCATTGATGAAGGCAGGAATAATTCAGAAGAAATGAGACATGGCCTTTTTTACTTTTGAAGACAGGAAGGTTTTTTATGAAGAAATCGGGGCAGGGGAGCCGCTATTATTATTGGCGGGCAATACTGCGTCTTCAAAAATGTTCAAATCCATAACCAGGAAATATTCCAAAGACTTCAAGGTGATCCTGGTTGATTTCCCGGGGCACGGAAAATCGGATAGGGTAGAGAAATTTGTGCTTGACTTTTGGTATTATAACTCGAGAGTATGTTATGAGCTGATAGATTATCTGAAGCTCGATAAAGTTGCCGTGATCGGGACAAGCGGAGGGGCATTGGTCGCTATAAATTTATGTCTGGAGCATCCGGATAGGATCAACTGTCTGATTGCAGATAGCTTTGAAGGTGAATACCCCCTGGATTCTTATCTGCCATCATTGGAAAGCGACAGGGAAAAGGGAAAGAAGAACTTGCTGGCACGATTATTCTGGTTTTCCAACCATGGTTTTGACTGGGAGAAAATTGTGGACCAGGATACGAAGATGATGATTGATTTCTCGAAACAAGGCAAATCATTTTTTCACAAGTCAATGGCTGAATTGATTGTCCCGACCCTGTTGACGGGAAGCAAACAGGATGAGTATTGTGATTACCTGGAAAAAATCTATGAGGCTTTGAAAGTGAAAAACGATAAACTTGAAATTCATATGTTTGATAAGGGAAAGCATCCTGCCATGCTGACCAATAAGGATGCATTTCATGAACTTGTAAAAAGCAAAATAAAATAAAGGCTAAAGGAGGGAGAAAAAGAGTAAATAACGCCTCGGCAAGTCTAGGGTTTTACCAGATGAATGGGATCAGGCGGTATTTGACTTCCCGGCAATAGGCCGCGTATCCGGGTAATTCTTTCTGCAAGGTGGTATCCTCGTAGTAAGTTCGGATGATTATTAAGATGATAATGAAGCCCAATGGTATGAAGGCCAACGCCGAGCCCAGTGCTAGGGGTAACGCCGCGGAACCGGCCAGCATTCCCAGGTAGCCCGGGTGACGCACGATCCTGTAGGGCCCCGTGTTGATGACATTGTGGCCCTTCTCTTTCTGTATGCGCACGGTCCCTTCAAAGAAAGGATTGTGAAGCATGGGCCATACGGAGAATACGATTGAAAAAATGTACAGGATGATGGCTATGTATAACCAGAAGAAGGGTAGTGTATCCACCAGGCCGAACCTTCTGTCAAGGCCTGCAACAAGTGGCGTTACTACAATCGCAAAGAAAAAGTAGGTGAGGATTATATATTTGTCCAACCGTTTTGTTCTCTCTTGCATCTTCCCCCTTTCGTCCATGAGCTTGGGAACCTTTTTCAGGAGCATGAACCCGATGATGAGCCCTCCGATTGCGTAAATCCCCATGTAGATCCATGCCCTGGGAATGTTGATCTCTCCCGAGGCAGGAAAAAACACAAGTCCCGTGACTATGATCCAACGGATGGGGGAGAGGAATGACCTTAGTCCTGTTTTTTTCACTTTTTTAATGCCACCTGTAATCAGTCTTTGCTAAAGGATCAATGTTTTTAAAGTTATCAAAATCCTTGTTTTTATGACTTTCCCACCAATCATAATAAGCATCGGCGGCAATTGCATGAGATTCATCATCAAAAACCAATGATAGTTCATTAGCATCTCTACGTGCCAATATTGGATTTTGAGAAGGGAATCCCATAATTAAAAATTCACTATTTATTGATGCAGCCCTGATAGATTCAATCGTCCATAAAACATAAATCCCCAATTGACATTCAGATTGCCAGTAAGAGGAAACAGGATTATGTGGAAAATTGGTAATCACTTGATCTTCATTCCTATATTGAAGTAATGCGGCAATGTCCCTATAGGTGAATGCAGGAAGGGATAAAGAATCATACCGGCTCGACTTGAGCAACTCGATAAATGTTTCGACATCGGGATTTTTTGTCTCGTCAATACGGTTCTTATCGCAGCTTGTCACGCCAGCTAAAAGAACCAGCAGGATTGTGTATTGCAGCGTTTTCATATATTCAGTCTGGCTTCAAAGATCGTTACGGCTTTGCCTTTTATCTGGACCCTGTCATTATTCAATTTCACCCTTAATCGGCCTGTGCGCTTTGATAATTGCAGCGAGTCAAGTTCTGTTTTCCCCAGCTTCTCACACCACAGCGGGGTCAGCGCGCAATGCGCCGAGCCGGTGACGGGGTCTTCGTTAATGCCCGAGTCCGGGGCAAAGCACCTGACCACAATATCGGCCTGATTTGACTCACACCTGGCGGTGATCATCAGCTCGCCCAATCCCTTTCTTTTCATGGATTCAAAGTCGGGTAGGGCGTTGGTGATGTCTGCTTCCCGGCTTGCAACCGCGATTTTCCAGTTGTAGATGCTTTCAAACATTTCAACGGGTTCAAAGCCGAGGCATGCTTTGAAATCCCCGGGGATGTCCATCTTTTGGAAAGGGTATTGGGGGAAATCCATGACGATCCACTCCTTGTCTTTCCTTATGGTCAGTTCTCCGCCTGCAGCGCTGAATGCAATCGTTTCATGCGCCTTTTTCAAGCCCAGTTCATAGATGATGTGCGAGCTGGCCAGCGTTGCGTGTCCGCACAGCGGGACTTCCTGCGCCGGGGTAAAATAGCGGATGGCGAATCCACTTCCTTTGGGAATGATGAATGCGGTTTCTGACAAATTCATTTCCGAGGCCATGTTTTGCATCCACCCGGCAGTCGTCCGGTCATCGACGATCATCACCCCTGCGGGATTGCCTTTGAAAGGTTCATCCGTAAAGGCATCTACCTGGTAAATTGTTCTGTTGTCTGTCATTTCATTTTTTTTTGGGGGCAAACCCGGTTTGCCGCGCAAGAAAACCTAGTATTGTTGCAGCATATTCTGTGTCTTTTTCAGGTTCGGCAAAGTTTTCGGTCATGAAATGCATGTCTCCTTCGCGAACAAATGTCTGGACATGTGACGGCGCATAACGCATTATTCTTTCAAAGCTGGTAAAGGGAACCTGGGTATCTCCTTTCGTATGCATGATTAATGCGTGTCTGTTCCCTAATTTTTGAATTTCTTTGACTGGTTTGATTTTCCAAATATTGACCTTGTATTTTAGGGCTGTTACCAGGGGCACGAATGGTCTTACAATTTTTGCCAGGAAAACAGGAGACTGGTAAGCCATCAATTCATAAAAGACATCTTCCCAGGCCGAGAAAGCCGATATGCTTATCAAACCATCGATCCCGGGTATTTCACCCATGGCATTGATGGCCGTTGTGCCTCCCATGGACACTCCAAAAACCACGACGGGAATGTCCTGGTACGCCGGATCTTCCTCTATGTGCTTTACAATTGCCTTTACATCAAGATATTCCTTGTAGCCGAGGCAGATCATGTCTCCTTCGCTTTCCCCGTGTGCCCTCATGTCAAAGAGGATGGTGGCATACTGGTTTTCCCTGAACAAACGCGCATGTCCAAAAAATGCAGTGGCAGAAGGGTTGTGGATCCCGGACATGCAAATGATGACCGCTTTGGGATTTTCCACCGGAACCTCATAAGCCGAGATCTTCAATCCATCCTCGGTGGTGACAAAGAAATGCTCGGCTTCAATTCCAAATTCTTCTGCAGTCCACACCTCTTCAAAGTCAACATGCATATTGACCAATGAATTCATTACCAGGACAGGTATGGTCACTAAAGCGCCAATGACCAGCAGAACTACCCCAAGAATAATTCCCAGGACCGTTTTTTTCTTATTTTTCTTGTTCATGAGTTCAATATTTAATGTCTAAAGGTATGTCTTTTGCAACATCAACTAAAATTCTAATATCATTCAGCCCGATCTGTCCCTTGTATATATTTTTTCCCTTTATGAATTGGTTTACCCTTGCATGCAAATCAACCGGATCAGATTGTGTCATTTTCTCTACCGTATCAACTCCCAGCTCATATAGTATCCTGGCAAAAGTTGTCCCCACCCATCTGATTCTGGACAAATCTGTCAATTTTGTCAACTCCATTGCTATTGCGTCATCAATTCCTGCCTCTTGTTCAAGTTTTTTTCTTGCCTCGGGATCAATCACTCTGTCATATAATTTGAGTGTATTTTTTATCCCGATATTTTCAAGTTTTACAATGGTCTCCTGTGATATGCCTGGAAAATCTTTGATCCTGTTGGGTTTTGGGAGCAGGCTATTAAGCTCTCTAAGCAATATGGCTAAATAATCCATGGAGAAACAGTCAGCTTTCTGCAAATCAGACAACGTATCCTTTTTTTCCAGTACCTTGAGTAATTCATGAATGTTCTTGATACCCAAACTTTTGAAGTATCCGAATCTTTCATCCAGCCTCTCTTTCAAAATCATCCTGCTTGGCGGCAGATAGCCGGTTTCCAGTTTCTTCCGGTAATTGTCAATTGAGATTTTCTCCAGGTCAATGTAATAACTCATTTCCGTAAATTCTTCTTAAGATAAATCATATCCACCAGTTCTATGTCGCCTTCGAACATAGGGTGGTCGTAATTGTCTGTAAAGAAATTCTTTATCCGGTGTGATTTTTCAAATCCACAACTTTCATAAAATGACAAGATAGCCGGTACTTCACCCGTCCCTACAAGCATCGTGTGGTAGATGTCCTTGTAGTAATCAGCAATGAATCCGATCAAAGTCCTGCCGTACCCTTTGCCCTGAAATTCCGGGTACGTCGCTATGTTTTTCAACTCGCAGGTTTCACTGTCCAGGGGCAGTACAACACATACACTTTTCAAGTCACCGTCATACAGCGCAAACAAGTCACCGTCATATAGCGCGAACAAGTCTCCGTCCGGCAAATACTTGTCAATCATATCCTCCTGCTCGTCCGCCAGCAACAACAAGTCAAGGAACTGTTTCTTATTGTTGATTATTTTCTCAATTCTCACCATATATCAGCAACAATAAGTTCAACTTCACCTTAAATTAGTCACCTTTCTGCAATAACCAACATCTCATAATCTTCTGTCGTTAATTTGTCTTCACGGGAAAAAGCGCCGAGTTTTGCCCCGAATATCCCGATTTTTGAAAATCCAAGGATTTTCAGCAACCAGGTTATTTCAGACGGCATATAAAACCTTTCGTTGCATTCCAATACTTTTTCTATTCCATTGTCATCAACAACTTTTGTAATGTCGTGATCCCGTAAGGTCATTAAATCAAAATGCTTGCTTTCGTAAGTGGCATTACCTTCAATGACTTCTCCGGCATAAAAATCATTTAGAGAGTGGAACAAGGGAAACAAACCGTTCAAAGTGGTAAAGATGAATTTCGATTTAGTCTTCAATGACCTGGAAACGCTCTTGAGAATTTCAAAATTCATTTCGTCAGTTTCCATCAGGGGGAAGCCACCTTCACACATCATTATAGCTACATCAAACTGGTTTTCAAAAGGTAAATTTCGCGCATCGTGTCTGGAGAAATTTATTGACAATCCGTTTTGCTGTGCTTTTTCTCTCGCTTTTTCCAATTGGGATTCGGACAGGTCAATCCCTGCAATCGAATATCCTCTTTTGGATAATTCTATTGAATGACGTCCTGTGCCGCATCCAATGTCAATGATCTTCAGATTTTTGTCATAATTCAATTCCTTTTCAATGAAGTCGCATTCACCCATCGTCCCCTGTGCAAAACTTTCATTGTCGTATTGATTGGCATAATTCTCAAATAAAGTTTCATACCATTGTTTCTGTTTCATACTCTCTTACTCCTTTAATATTTTTCTGTTTGATTCTCACTATCTCCTTAAATGTTGCTTATGTTGATGCTCCCTTTCTCCTTAACTTATGTGACTATATGATGGCTTATATGACATGCCTTTTTCTGCCCTCGGATCAGGACATTGTAAGTGTTTCTGGAACAGGCGTGTGTGTAAAGTTACCATTTATTTGAAAAAAGCAATGATCCAAAAGAAACGTAGAGCATCGGCCTGTCCAACAAGATCCTCGTTCCGAACGCCTGAAAAATGCCCACCAGGGGCACTTTTGCGGGATTTTTGCCACTGGTCAGCCCAAAAATATACCCACCAGGGGCAGGTTTCTGGGGTTTTTGCCCCTGGTGCTCTTGAAAGCAAAAAAGTATGTTTTGTAAAATGCTGTTTATTAAGTGTTTGACAAAACTTATATTCTTTGAATTAAAAGACCAGGGGCATTTTTGCGGGGTTTTTGCCCCTGGTCAGGCCTCAAACATGCTCACCAGGGGCACTTTTGCGGGATTTTTGCCCCTGATCAGCGCAAAACATACCCACCAACGGCAGTTTGCCTGTGACTTTTAAGGCGGTGCGCCAAAAGCTTTTGGCGCCAAAAATATGCTGCTTTGCAGCACCGCATAAACTGCCGCGATAGCGGCCTCGGCAAATATCCACCATGCGCATTTTTAGGGGGGGCAAACCCGGTTTGCCGCGCAACGCAAAATTTCGGGAAATTAAACACCTGTATATCAGGCACTTGAAAATCAAAAAATTCCTCTTGCGCGGTAAACCGGGTTTACCGGGCTGTTTCTACATTTTCTTCCCGATATAAAACATGTAGCCGTAGTATGCTTTGTACTTGTAATACAATTCGGCTTCATAGCGCTGCAAGGCTATGAATTGTTCTGCCGTTGTATTGCCCTTGTGTTTTTGCAGGAAGGGGTCAAGTCTTAAAGCCTGCCAGGCATAATAATCCAGCCAGATGGTTTCGGGGAGCATGTAGGTGGCCACAGGAAGGTAGCCTGCCTTGTGCATCTGGGCGACCTTGTTGGGAATGGTATCTATCTGGGGATAGGCTTTATCCCAAAATTCCTGGATTTCGGCAGGACGTTCATCACTAAACCAGGTGTTCTCGGTGACGGCAATGTATCCGCCCTGTTTCAGGAATTTGCGCCATTCCTTCAAACCACGTTCAAATCCTATGTTATAAATAGCTCCTTCACACCAGATCAAGTCAATTTCTCCTTCCCGGAAGGGGAGGTCTTCCATATCGCCGACTATGCCTTTCACCCTGCCCTGAAGGTTCTTGTGCCGGGCATCCAGGTTGAATTCGCTTATGAAGCCGGACCAAGCATCAACACCAATGATCTGGCAGGGTGTGTTTTGACCCAGTACCATTGTCTGTCCCCCTGTGCCACAACCGATATCGGCAATTTTGGACTTTGGGGTAAGTCCTTCAATAAAACTCAATGCCTTGAGCGTTTCTTCCGGACTTCCGGGACCCTGGCGTTTGGTATTGGCAAAGAAGTCACATATGATAAGCGGGTCGAAATCGTGAATAGTTTGTTTTTCGTTATCCATTTTTTAAAATTTTTGTTGCAGATGCAAATGCATCATGCTTTAATCATTGTACTCAAATATAAATTAAATCAATAGAAAATTGCTCTCAAAAGACATTATGAAAACAAACAAAAGTGCAATCCGTACCCAAAGTACAGACCGCTTACAGAACAATGTCCGGATTAAAAATTAACATCAAATAATTTTACCACCACGAAGATAAAAAAATAATAAACAAAATCGAACCAAGTTGCTAACTTTAACGGATTTAAAAAATAAGGCATAATGAAAAAACTATTATTTGCCCTAATCACCCTGCTGATGACAAATGCTTCATTTGCCCAGACAGATAATTATAATGTGGTGTTTGACCAGTTCCAGGCAGACTATAATGCCGGGAAATATGAGGATATATTCAACGGTTTTGCCTCGGTCATGAAAGAGGCATTGCCACTTGAAAACACCATCCAGTTTTTGACTGCCCTGAAAAGTCAGGTCGGGAACATGGAAAGCAAGGAGTTTGTCAGGCATCAAATGCAAACGTATGCCACCTACAAGACGAAATTTGAAAAAGCAGTTTTAGAGGTAAACATTTCGCTGGACAAGGAAAACCTGATAAACGGGCTTTTCTTTAAACCTTATGAAGAACCAAGAGAGATTGTGCCGGCTTCTGTGAATGCATTAGGCAGCTATCCGGAAGAGCTTGCGGGGATCATATTCTCAAAAACCAAAGACTTACCCGTAAACACACAGCTTTCCATAGCCATTATCCGGGATGGGGGAACAGAGTATTACGGAATCATCAGGGCAAACGACACGATAAAAACGGCTGAAAACCAAAACAGGATTTTTGAGATCGGCTCCATTTCCAAAGTATTCACATCGGCTGTGCTGGCCTCTCTGGTTGAGGAAGGAAAAATCAAGCTGACAGGCCTGATCAACGATTTTTATCCATTTCCTTTTAAGGATAGCATAGAAATATGTTTTCAAACCCTGGCCAACCACACATCGGGCCTGCCCCGGTTGCCCCAGAATCTGGATTTATCCAACGAGGTCAATCCATACAAAAACTACGGCAAGAAGGAAATTGACGAATACCTGGCACAATGGCTAAAGCTGGAGAATGAACCTTCAACAGTCAGTTCCTATTCCAACCTCGGCGTAGGACTCATGGGGTATACACTGGGCCTGTCGCAAAAAACAAGTTATCAGCAATTATTGCAAAAGAGGATTTTTGATAAATTCGGCATGACCAATTCCTTTACCACTTCCCGGGACCTGGGAGACAAACTCGTCAAAGGAATGGACGCCGATGGTGAAATTACAGGCAATTGGGATTTTGATGTTTTGTTTGGTGCCGGAGGGATATTGTCTTCCGCCGAAGATTTGTCAAAGTTTGTTTATGCGCAGTTCAATCCCGGGAATAAAGAACTGGCACTGATGAGAAAACCCACATTCGAAATAAATGAAACCATGAAAATGGGCCTCGGCTGGTTTATTATAAAAACCGAATCCGGAAAGGACGTTCACTGGCATAACGGGGGAACAGGGGGGTATTCTTCTTCCATGGCGGTGAATGTTGAAGAACAAACGGGTGTCGTAATATTGTCAAACGTTTCGGGCATAAACGGGATCATTGATGCATTATGCTTTGAACTCCTGCCCCGGTAGATAAAGTGGCAAAATCTTATACGGATCTTATGAAAAAACGTGGTTATCCAATTATTACTCTGTGTGGCAGTACACGATTCAAGGATGATTTCCTGCGTGTCCAGAAGGAGTTGACCCTGCAGGGCTATATTGTAATATCAGTCGGGTTGTTCGGGCACAGCGGGGATGAAGATGCATGGACAAAGGGTACCAAGGAAATGCTTGACGATATGCACAAGCGGAAAATTGACCTGTCACAGGCTATTTTTGTGATCAACAAAGACGGGTACATTGGCGACAGTACCAGGAGCGAGATAGAGTATGCAAAAGCAACGGGGAAGGCAATATATTACATGGAATCTATTCCTTAGCCAATGCTTTGATCAGGTCAACTTCTTCCTGTTTATAGGGAGTGCCGTCTTTACGGAAGACTTCATGAAACCAGGGTTCCGGTTCCGAACCATCAGGAATGGGTTCATTCCATGCATATTTGGTGTTGGTTTTCCCTTCAACAAGTCCCCAGTTGATGGCCCCAATGCCTTGTTCTTTCAGGATGGGCATGATGTTAGTGAACAGGCTGTTATTCCTGCGGGCCATGTATTCTGAACATATCATGGGCTTGTTGTACGTTCTCAAGGTATCTATGGCCTGTTGATGACTTATTTCATCACTGTAGTTGTGGTAGGTGATGATATCGGAATTCTCAAGCTGGAATTTGTTGAGGTCTGACAATTCGTTGTGCCAGACTGCGGAGGATACCGGCTGGGATGGGTTAACTTCCCTGGCCCACTTAAACACGCTTTGCAACAGGGGCATCGATTTGTTTTGGTATCCGGAATTGCCGGGCTCGTTGTACAAATCCCACAAAACAATCCTTTTATCATCTTTAAATGTTTCCAGGATGTCTTTCACGTAGGCCTCGAGTACATCAATCAACTCCGGTGAAGTGAAAAGCAAATCTCCGGGATCCCTTACCCATCCCGAATTATGGACCCCGGGTTTTGGATCGGGTTGTTTGCCGGCACTATAGGTGGGGTTCCAGCAATCGTCAAAAAATACAAAAATGGTCCTTATGTTGTGCTTATCGGCAATGGCCAGGTATTGCCCCATCCTGTCCTTGAATCCCGGTTTGTCCACTTCCCAGGCAAGATGATGCAGGTATACCCTCATGCAATTGAACCCAATCTCTTCGGCCCAGCCCAGTTCCCGGTCAATGGTCTCGGGATCAAAGGTTTCTTCCTGCCAGAATTCCAATTGATTGATGGCCGTACTTGGAGTAAAGTTTGCACCCCGCAGCCAGGTTGTATCAGACGATCCGCCCTGGTTGCAGGAAAGGAATAAGCAACCTGCGATAAGGCTAACGAGTACAATACTTGAAATTTTCACATATACTTTCATAATTCATTTTTTTGCAAGTTAGGAAAAAAGGCTTTGTGCAACGCACACCTATGCTTTTTCATACCTTTGTATCATGCGGAAAATTCTAATAAGTATACTGAGCGGGATGTTTGCAGTAACTGCTGCCGGCAGTTGCGATTCCCCGGGGAGCGGACCCAACACGCCTCCGGAAGACAATCCGCCCGCATCCGGGATTGAGTCTGTTGTATACCTTACCAGGCCGGATGCCTCGGCAAAATTCAAAAAACAGGAGGGGCTGGTTAAAACGGTGACCAATTCTTATTTGCCCACGATAGAGGTGGATAAGGAGCAAAAATTTCAAACGGTGGATGGTTTTGGCTTTACCCTGACCGGGGGGAGCGCAAAACTTTTGTGGGCCATGAAGGCCGATGCCCGGGCTGAGATCCTTGAACAATTGTTTGGCGTGGGGGAGAACGGCATTGGCACGAGTTACCTGAGGCTGAGCCTGGGCTCTTCGGATCTGGATGAGTACACATTTTCATACAACCAGACACCGGGCGATGTGGAAATGGAACATTTCGATCTGGGGTACGACCGCAAGTATCTTATTCCGGTGCTCAAGCTTATCCTGGATATCTATCCGGACATCAGGCTGATGGCATCGCCATGGTCTGCGCCGGTATGGATGAAAACAAACAATGCAACCATTGGAGGCCGGTTAAAAGCGGAGTACTACCAGGCTTATGCGCTGTATTTTGTTAGGTACATACAGCAAATGCAGGCAGAGGGCATTGTGATTGATGCCGTCACGGTGCAGAACGAACCGTTGCACGGCGGGAACAATCCCAGCATGGAAATGAGCCCGGCCGAGCAGACGGACTTTATAAAGAATCACTTGGGACCTGCCTTAAAGACCCATCATATTGACACAAAAATTGTGATATATGATCACAACTGTGACCGCCCCGATTACCCGCTGGCAGTCCTGGCAGATCCCATAGCTAATGGTTATGTAGACGGCACTGCTTTTCATTTGTACGGAGGCAATATCAGTGCCCTGTCAAACATTCACGATGCCTACCCTGAAAAGTCGCTTTATTTCACCGAGCAATGGATAGGGGCTCCCGCCAATTTTGCCGGGGATGTGAAGTGGCATATGCGCGAGGTCATCATCGGGTCCATGCGCAACTGGAGCAGGATAGCCCTGGAATGGAACCTGGCCTCTGATCCCACATGCAGTATCCATACACCCGGAGGCTGCTCCAATTGCCTGGGCGCCATTACCATAGATGGCAACAAGGTCACTTTTAACCCGGCTTATTACATTATTGCCCATGCCGCTAAATACGTGCGCCCGGGCTCAGTACGCATAGAGTCCGGCTATTCAGGCAATCCGGACGATCTGCCCAATGTGGCCTTCCTTACCCCCGATAACAAGGTGGTGATCCTGGTGCTGAACAACATGGACAAAAAGCAAATCTTCAATATCAAGTGTGGAGGCACTGCCTTCACCACGGAACTGGCAGCCGGCGAAGTGGCCACGTATGTGCTGTAAACTGCGGAAAGATGGAGCAAAAGGACTACATATTGCGAGAAATCGAAAAAATGGGCGTTGTGTTGAGGGCAATCCTTTCCAAATTTTTTGGAGGGAATACGATTAACGCTGTCCCGGAAGAGAAACAGATTGGTGAGATAAAGCGGGAATTGTTGGAGGAAATGGATTTTGATATAGCAGGATTTATACAAATGAATGATGCCCAGACAATTCAATATCTGAAGGATAGACAGGATTTCAATATACCAAACCTTGAGGAACTGGCTATGCTCCTGGAAAGGCTGGGGGAACCAAAAAAAGCGCTGTTGGTCCTGTTGTATTGCAGAAACACAGATCGCACCTATTCTATTGAACGCGAGAACCGCATCCGCAGCATCAGAGGTAAAATCTGAAGGCATCACCTGCCTCTTTTTTCCCTACTTTTACATACCAATATTATCAAAAACTTCATGCGATGAAAACTAAATATTTCTTTCTGACGTTGCTTTCTCTGGCCGTATTATCGGGGTGTAGTAAATTTGACCAGTTGGACAACACATATTGCGCTAATAAAAAGGCGCTTGAGCAGATGTTACAGTCCGAGTATGAAGACTATCTGGAAGTGGCACCCGGCTATCCGGGTGGTTTGGTACTGAAGGTGATAGCTGGCGGGGAAGAGTATTTCTTAACTGCCGGCATGGACGGGAAGGATGTCACGGGGCAGACACGCTTCAGGGCTGCCAGTTGCACGAAAACATTTACGGCTACGGCCATATTGCTACTTCACCAACAGGGGAAACTGAAGATCAGCGACTTTATTACAGACACCATTCCCGGAACCGATCAAACCTACCTGCCGGATATCCCTGAGTGTGCCATCCCCAATAAGAGCCAAATAACCATCCTGGACCTGCTCAGGCACCGGGCCGGCATTTTTGATTTGGGCAATGATGATATCCCGGACACGGTAAGCGCCGATGTCCCTTACAAAGGGGAAAACTACATTGATTACATGCTAATGAAGGATCCGGACCGTACCTTTCATTTTGATGAGCTGGTTGGTGTGTTGGCCCGCACAGGTGTGAGTTATTTCAATCCCGGAAGCGGGTACCATTATTCCAACACAGGCTATTCTATCCTGGGCTGGATCATTGAAAGGGTCTCGGGAATGTCGTACAAGGAATATCTGGAAGAAAATGTACTGAAACCTATGGGGCTGTATGATTCTTATATGCCTGTCCTTGGTACAGACAAGGTCATGAAAGCTCCCAGTGTTAACAGCTATTTTTTCATCAATGGCGAATCTCATGAATTGACAGAAGACAATATGTCTGCCAATGTTGCAGAGGGAAATATTGTGACCACTCCCAACGATCTTGCATTATTCATTAAAAAACTCCTGACAGGCAAGGGTGTTCTGAATTATTATACCGTGAACAGCCTGATGATGAACTGCCTGCCCAACGGGGTAACTACAGCCGGAGCTTACGGATGCGGTCTTGATTATTCGAATAATCTGGGCTATGGTCACAGCGGGGCCCATCGGGCATACCTTAGTTATATGATTTATGACCCACTGACTGATCTCACGTTGGTGGTTTATACCAATGCATGGAACATGAGTGACGGCTTCACCAGCATAGCTTACCAAATAACGAATATGCTACAGAATGTTTGCTACCGGAGCAAAGAGCTGATGACCAGGCATTAATAATGAGTCAAAAAGAACATATTGACGGGTACAGACTCCGGGCCCCTGGCCATCGGAACAAAGTCCTGACCCTGGCCATCTTGTTTCTGGCTGGCAGCGCCTGTTTCGCAGAACTTTTAGCCCAGGGCAAGCCCACGCAGCAGTGGCTGGATCAGAAATATTCCATGTTCATTCATTTTGGACTGTATTCGGTGTACGGGGGAGTGTATGACGGCAAACCGGTCACACGGGGATACAGTGAGCAGATCCGTTCTTTTGCAGGCATTTCCAGCGACGGGTACTCTGTAACCGCAACCCGTTTCAATCCCGTGAACTGGGATCCCGATGCTGTCGTGGCGTTGGCCAAAAGGGCAGGGATGAGGTCCATTGTCTTTACGGCCAAGCATCACGACGGCTTTTGCCTGTACCATTCCCACCATACCTCCTTCAACATGGTGGATGCGACGCCTTACGGCAGGGATCTGTTGATGGAACTTGCCGAGGCATGCGAAAGGGGTGGCCTCGGCTTTGGGGTGTATTTCTCGCTCATCGACTGGCACTTCCCCCAGGCTTATCCCATCTCGGGCCACAACGCCGATCCCCTCACCCCGGAGCACTACCGGTTCAACCTGGCCCAGGTGGAGGAGCTGATGACTCGGTACGGAACCATTTCCGAGATATGGTTTGACATGGGTTCCCTGACCCCGGAGCAGAGCCGGGGATTGTACGCATTGGTGAACAGGCTGCAGCCCGGTTGCATGGTCAGCGGAAGGCTCGGGAACGATGCGGGTGATTTTTGCGTGATGGCCGATAATGACTGTCCCGGTTACCAACTGGCTGTGCCGTGGCAGACAGCGGCCTCGGCTTTCAGGGAAACATGGGGTTACCGGTCCTGGCAGGAACGGGGAGCGCTGCAACCCAAAGTGGAGGAGAAGATCGGGAGCCTGGTGCAGGTGATCGGGCGGGGAGGAAATTACCTGCTAAATATCGGGCCCCGGGGCGATGGAAGCCTTGTGGAGTTTGAGCAGGCGCTGCTGGAAGGGGTGGGTGACTGGGTGAAAGTAAATGCCGAGGCTATTTACGGCACCCGGGCCAATCCTTTCGGGCGGATTTTTCCCTGGGGCGAGGTTACGGCCAGGGAGGACACGCTGTATCTTTTTGTAAAGCGCGATTACGCCGGGCGGCAAATCAATCTGCCTTTTGTGGAGGGGGATGTAAAAAGCGTGAATGTGCTTTCATCGGGCCAGGAAGTGAAGTTTTGGCCTGCGGGGCCTGAAATGGATAAGCGTACAACCCGGAAAGAAGCTGATTACCGGTCGGCGGGCACAGTGAACCGGGGCTTGAGCATCATGGTGCCCGGGACGTATTCTGCCTGCTGCGAAGTGCTTAGGGTTACGTTCAGTAACGGGTATAAGATAATACCGTATCGTATTATTGAAGATAACGTTTTAACGGCCCGGAATGCCATGCCCCGCTACGGGTACTCCAGCCTGAACTACTATGCGGGTTATAAGAGCCTGATCGCTTATCACTGGGCTTTCAAGAGTGAAAAAAGTGAGATCACCCCGGAAATCCTTTTTACGGATCATGAAAAAGGAAAAACCATCTGCATTGAAATTGAGGGCACCCGTCAGGAGATTACACTGGATTCTCCGCTTTACAGTATTGAAACTCCTGGGGCCAACACGGTAATCCTGGAAACCGGCAGTGTGACCTGGGACAACCTTTACCGGAAACCCGGCCGGAGCGTCTTCGGATTCCTTGAAGAGGAGAGGACCGGGGCACTTGCCGTTGCAGGTTCAGTGGCCGAAGCCGGAGCAATGGTTGAAGCCGGCACAGGAGCAGCTGCCGGGCTCATTGATCCTGGGCAGGGGTGGGAGCAGGTCACAGGTTTTGCGTATGGCAAAAAGCATTCGATCCCACTGGAGCAGCGGAAAAGCGTGGTCTTCCTGCAGGAGATTTCATCTGACCGGGAGCAGACAGTGGCTGTGGAAATAGGGAGCGGAAATGCCGTATACATGCTATTGAACGGGGAATACCTGACGGCACATTTTTCACCGGAAAGGGTTAGCTACCAATCGGAAATCATTCTCCTGCCGCTGCAAAAAGGAAATAATCAACTGGTGATCAAATATTACAACGGGTTTGAAAGTGAACTCCACTACAGCATAACCCCGCTTAAGGAATGGAAGATCTACTCCCAAAAGCTTTCTCCCGTTACCCTCTCAACTGAAGGAATTCACTCCTTATCCATACGGGAATCAAATCCCGTTTCCATAACGGCTCCCCTGAGGATGCATAATGTTCAAATCAAATGTTTGTAAAAATGAGACAACATCTTACCTCCCTGATCCTTTTCCTGCTGTCTCTGCCGCTTGCAGCGCAGGAGCATTTTACCAATCCGCTGTTCCCGGGGGATTATCCCGATCCATCCATCCTGGTTGATGGGGAGAATTTTTATATGGTTCATTCTTCATTTGAGTATTATCCGGGACTTACCATCTGGCATTCCCGGGACCTGGTGAGCTGGACCCCGGTTACCAGTGCCCTTACAAAATACGTGGGCTCTGTCTGGGCACCGGACCTGGTCAAATCTGACGGGAAGTACTATATCTATTTTCCGGCCAGCAACACCAATTATGTGATAGTGGCCCCTTCCATTGAAGGTCCCTGGAGTGATCCGGTGGAATTAAAGATCAGTCATATAGATCCGGGACACGTGGAAGATGAGATGGGGAACCGGTACCTGTATTTCAGCAGCGGAGGCTATGTGCCTTTGTCACAGGATGGCTTGTCGGTAACCGGCCCGTTGCAGCATGTGTATGACGGCTGGCCCATTCCTCCCGAATGGATCATCGAATGTTTCTGCATGGAATCGCCCAAACTGTTCAAAAGAGGAGATTATTACTACCTTACGGTGGCCCAGGGAGGTACCGCAGGACCGGCAATAGGGCATATGGTCATCTCGGCCCGGGCAAGGTCGCCCCTGGGACCATGGGAAAACTCCCCTTACAATCCCATAATCCGCACGGAAACCAACCACGAGAAATGGTGCTCGGTAGGTCATGCCACAATTTTTGAGGCATCCCCCGAAAATTGGTGGATGGTATTTCACGGGTACGAGAACGGGCACTACAACCGGGGTCGCCAGACCTTGATGGCACCCGTGGAATGGACTGCCGACGGGTGGTACCGGATCCCGGAAAGTGTTGATTTGGAACAGCCCATAAAACGGCCGTTGCCTGAAGCCGGGCCGGTGGAATACTGCCTGAACGACACTTTTGAAGATAGCCGGCTGAAAACCCAGTGGAAGTTTTTCGGCCAGTACGATCCCGGCCGCTTCAGTCTCCCGGGCTCTGAAAGCCACCAGTGCCAACAAAATGAGCCATGCACCGATATCCGGTCCTGCGCGGAAATCCTCCCGGGTGGAGGCATAACCATCAAGGGCAAGGGGAACTCGGTGGCAGAAAGCGCGCCACTGCTCTGCATCCCGGCTCACAATTCCTACTCGGCCCGGGTGGAAATGGAGATTGAAGGCGATGCCATTGGAGGGTTGGTGCTGTTTTACAGTCAGAAGATCTTTTCAGGCATCCTGGCCGATAAGAGTGATATCCTGGCCAATTTGCGCGGATGGCAGTTCCCTACCCGGACGGATGTGATCCGCCGACGGGTGTTTTTACGCCTTGATAACCTGGATGATGTCGTGAACATGTATTACAGCACAGATGGTGAACAGTGGGTCAAGATTGAAAACTCGGCCGATGTTGCTGCTTACCATCACAATGTGCTGAGCGATTTTTTAAGCTTGAGGATTGGACTGGTATCCATGGGGAACGGATTGGTCAGGTTCAGGAATTTCATATACGAAAAAATGTAACTCAAATACTTTATTACAAAATGAATAAAAAAATCCTGACAGGTGTCGTATGGGCACTTATTATTGGCTTTGCCATCACCGTGATGGTCTCCGGCATGGCTGAGACAATTCCCTGGGGATGGCTTCCCGCCTTTCTCATCGCACTGGCCATGCTTCTGCTGTTGTTTTTTGGATCCTCTGGTGCGGTTGGCCTAATTAAATTGATTGCCCGCATTGATCGCTGGCTTTTGATCGCTCTGGGATTCGGCCTTACTGTAGCGTTTATTTTTTTCATGCATGGCGTGCCCGCCGCCCTGATAGTATTTGCAGCCATTACCATACCCTGTGTCCTGATAGGGATGGGGGTGCAGCTTTTGAGAAGGGAACGGGCCGGGATGAAAAGAGCGCAGCGGATCCTGTCCGTTGTGAGTCTGGTGGTTGGCATTTGCACCCTGGCCGGGGGCCTGGTGTGGATCCTTTATCCGGGAAAGCCCGTTGAAATGCCGCAGAACGCAGCCCTATCGACGGAAAACCTGCCTCCTCTCCTGGAAATGGAAAATCCCGGCGAACCGGGGCCCCTGGAGGTGTGCACTCTGTCCTATGGAAGCGGGAAAGACAAGCACCGGAAGGTTTTCGGAGCTGACGCCGACCTGATCACTGAGCCGGTGGACGGATCCAAGTTTCTGGATTCATGGAAGGGCTTTAGCGGGAAAATGCGCACCTGGTATTTTGGATTTGACAAAAAAGAATTGCCCCTTAACGCGCAAGTGTGGTATCCGCAAGGCGAAGGACCGTTCCCGCTGGTGCTCATTGTGCACGGGAACCACCAGGCGCAGGACTTTTCCGACCCGGGGTACGAATACCTCGGCAGGTTGCTGGCTTCCAGGGGGTATATTCTGGCCTCGGTAGATGAAAATTTCCTGAACGGTTCTCTCACCAATATTTTCAAGGGACTCCGAGGCGAGAACAATGCTCGTGGCTGGGTGTTGCTCAAACACTTGCAGGTATGGAAGAAGTGGAACCTGGAGGAGGGCAATCCTTTCTACGGAAAAGTGGATATGGAGCGTATAGCCCTAATAGGCCATTCGCGGGGCGGAGAAGCCGTGGGCCATGCCGCGTTGTTCAACAGGCTGCCTTACTATCCCGACAATGCCAACGAGGTGTTTGATTTCAATTTCAACATCCGCTCGGTCATTGCGATCGCCCCCTGTGACGGGCAATACCAGCCCGGACGCATGCGCACCCCGCTTACCGACGTGAATTACCTGACCATCCAGGGCTCTCACGATGCCGATGTATCGTCCTACCAGGGCATGCGCCAGTTCAACCGGGTACATTTTTCGGAAGGTTTTGACGGGTTCGCAGCCGGGATTTACATATGGGCTGCGAATCACGGACAGTTCAACACGGAATGGGGCAAGACCGATTTCCCGGCCCCACACATCAATTTTTATAACCTGGGCCAGCTGCTGAGTGGGGAAGACCAGATGGCCATTGCCAAAACCTACATCAGTGCCTTCCTGGACGCCACGTTGTTGGGTAAAGAAGAACTTCGTCCTATGTTCAGGGATCACAGATACGCACGGCACTGGCTGCCCGAAACCGTTTACCTGAGCCAATACTGTGAGCCTGGAGTAAAATACATCGGCACTTTTGCCGAGGATCTGGACCTGACAACCGGCACCCTACCCGGGAGTGAGATCACCGCCACCGATCTGAGCATCTGGAGGGAGCAGGCCCTGCCCCTTACCTGGGGCGACGCCGACACCCGCTCCATCACACTCGGCTGGAACACCACCGAATCCGGCACTACTGCTTGCGACTCTATTGCCTGCTGCGACTCCACTGCGTGTGAAACAACTGCGTGCGACTCCACTGCCTGCGACACCTCTGCGTGTGATACCACTACCTGTAACTCCACTGCTTGCAGCACCACAGCCTGTGATTCAACTGCCTGCGGCACCACAGCCTGTGACACCTCTGCTTGCGGCACCACTGCCTGTGACACAACCGGATGCAATACCTGCCAACGTGACACGCTGGCCCCCGCATGGCACATCAGCTGGCCAGATGGCGCGCTGAATTCACAGAAGCAGGTCGCCGGACAGAAGCAGGTTGCCGGACTCACCACCTCATCTTACCCCGTCCTGACATTCTCCCTTGCCGCCGCTGACGAAAAAGCCAATCCCCCTGGTAAGGAAGAAGAGGATAAGAAAAAAGCGAAAAAAGAAGAGGAGGGGAAAAAAGCGAATAAAGAAGAGGGTGAAAGTGACACCAGCAGCGAAGTCAAGGATCAGGACGAAAAAGTTGCAGACGAAACCCGTCCTGAAGAGGCAGCCGCAGATACAACTGAAGCAGATAATGTAGCAAAAGAAGCAGATATGGATACTTCAGATGTTAAAGAAGCAGAAGACAAAGAAGACACAGAAGATGCCGAAGATGCCGAAGATGCCGAAGAAGAGCTCATTGACTTCACCATACGGCTGACCGACCGCAACGGCACAACCCTGGAATTCCCGCTCAGCGACTTTTCCCCGGTCCAGCCGGTACTAAAGCGTAAACTGACCAAACTGGCCTTCATGCAGAAGCAGGCCAAATCCGAATCCATACCCCAGTATTACTGCTTCCCGCTGGAACGCTATGCGGCCGCTAATCCGGATTTTGACTTCAAACATATCACTTCCCTCGGTTTCATCTTCAATATAACGTCCCAGGGGGTGGTGGTGATCAACAATATCGGATTGTAGTGCAACGCAAACATTGTTCGTTTGGCTCTTTATCAGCTACTTATGAGATTCATACCCCCGGGGGTATGAATCTCATATCTTATTGATTATCAATCAAACGAACAATGTTTGCGGGGCACTCATCTTTTTTGCCGATATTTGAAGGCAAATACTTGGATAATGAAAAGACTTTCACATATCGTACCGGCAATTCTGGTGGCAGGGTGTCTGCTATCGTGCCATGACAGTAAGCAGGCGATAACTTTTCCCGAACCACCGCGTGCAAAAGGGGTGACCGACGTGCTGGAACTACGGTGCGATCCGCTGGATACGGTCCGGGTTGCCTTTATTGGACTGGGAATGAGGGGATCCGGGGCTGTTCACAGGTATACTTTTCTGGAAGGGGTGAAGGTGGTGGCACTATGCGATGTGGTGCCTGAAAATGTGGAGTGTGCCAACAAGACCCTGGAAGAGATGGGATTCCCCAAAGCCGAGGCTTATACCGGTGTTGAGGACTGGAAGAAGGTGTGCGAGAGGTCCGACGTGGACCTGGTGTATGTGTGCACCCATTGGGACCTGCATGCACCCATCGGCGTATATGCCATGGAACAGGGAAAGCATGTGGCGCTGGAGGTGCCCGCTGCGCTGACTGTTGAGGAGTGCTGGCAACTGGTCAATACGGCCGAGAAGACGCACCGTCACTGCATCCAGCTGGAGAACTGCAATTATGACTTTTTCGAGATGGCCACGCACCAGATGGCCCGGCAGGGCCTTTTTGGGGAAATCGTACATGCCGAGGGAGCGTATATCCATGATCTACGGTTTTTGAATTTCGATGACACTACCGGGTACTGGGACATGTGGCGGCTGGAGCACAACGCGAAGGAGAACGGGAACCTTTACCCGACGCACGGCCTCGGCCCCATTGCCCACATCCTGGATATACACCGGGGGGACAGGATGGAATACCTGGTGTCGGTTTCCTCGGCCCAGTTCGGAATGAGCGCGTATGCGAAGGAAAAGTTCGGGGAAGATTCGGATTTTGCCCAAAGAGAGTACCTGAACGGCGACATGAACACCTCGGTCATTAAAACGGCCAAAGGCCGCACCATCATGCTGCAGCACGATGTAACCAGCCCGAGGCCTTACAGTCGCATACACATAATCAGCGGCACCAAAGGTTTTGCGCAAAAATACCCGGTACCCGGGATTGCGCTGGAGCCCGATGCCCATCGCTTTGTGGCACCGGATATACTGGATTCGCTGTTGCGGCTCTACGAACATCCCATTGTAAGGGAAGTGGGACAGAAGGCCCGGGAAGTAGGAGGGCACGGGGGCATGGATTTCATCATGGATTACCGCCTGGTGTATTGCCTGCGCAACGGCCTCCCGCTGGACATGGACGTGTACGATGCCGCCGAATGGAGTGCCATTATTGAACTTTCCCGCACCTCGGTGGCGAATGAAGGCCAGCCGGTGGCCATTCCCGATTTTACCCGAGGCGCCTGGAACCGGCTGCCAGGGGTGACGTATTATTAAGAATTTGACACATTTGACACATTTGACACATTTAACATAAATCACCATTTACCCTTTAACCTTTTTTTCCATGAAATTTCTATCCTCTCCTGTACGCATGGCGTACACCCTGGCTTTGTTTGCCCTTGTCAGCTTAGCCGTTTCCTGCGCCCCTTCCGCCTCTGAGGCAGAAATGCCGAGACTCGTTGAAAATGAAGGCCGTTATGCCCTTTTGGTTGACGGTGAACCTTTCTTTATGTTTGGCGGTCAGTCTGCCAATTCTTCCACGTGGCCAAAAATGCTTCCCGGTGTATGGAGCACTATTGAGTCCATGCATGCCAACACGCTTGAAATCCCCATTTACTGGGAACAATTTGAACCCGAGCCCGGCAAATATGATTATTCCATGATACAAATGGTGCTGGATCAGGCCAGGGAAAGGGATGTCCGCCTGGTATTGCTGTGGTTTGCCACCTGGAAAAACGGGAGCAACCATTACATGCCGCAATGGATGAAGAATGACCCGCAGAAGTACCCCAACCTCATGAACCAGGAGGGCCGTTATGTGGATTCCCCCTCACCGCATGCAACCGCATCCATGGAAGCCGATGCAAAGGCCTTCACAGAATTCATGGCATACCTTAAAAAGGCCGACCCGCAGCACACGGTGATTATGGTGCAGGTCCAGAATGAGCCAGGATCGTGGTACAGCGTGCGCGATTATTCACCCGCCGCTCAGGAACTTTTTGAACAACCAGTCCCCGAGGCTTTACTTCAGGCCGGGGTGTTGCAACAGCTGAACATTCCTGCCGATGCCAAAGGAACGTGGGAGGAAGTCTTCGGCAAGGATGCCGATGAATATTTTCACGCCTGGCATGTGGCCAGTTACATTGAGTATGTGGCTGCTGCAGGGAAGGCAGTCAATCCGCTACCCTTGTACGTGAATGTAGCGTTACGTGATCCGCTCACCAATCCTCCGGCAACACAGTATGAAAGCGGTGGTGCTACAGATAACGTCATTCCCATATGGAAGGCAGCCGCCCCGTCCATAGACCTGGTGGCTCCGGATATTTATCTGCGTGGAGATAAGACTGTATTGAAAGTGATAGAGTTGTATACCCGCCCCGATAACGCACTGATGGTTCCCGAGACCGGGGGCAATGTGAAGTACCTGTACAAAGTCATTGAAAGCGGTATTGGCTATGCCCCCTTTGGCATAGATGGCCGCCGGGGTACGGCAGCAGCCAGCGACCGTCCCGACCCCCTTTCCCAGGAATACAAATTACTTGCTCCCATGGCCGGGAAGCTGGCCCAATGGAGCTTTGAAGGCCGCATTCAGTCTGTTGTTGAACCCGACGAAGGCGAACAGGTACAACGAATTAACCTGGGCGAATGGGAAGCCGTGATCATGTTCGGCAGAGGACGCAGGCTGGACCTTCTTCAGGATCAGCAACCCCAGAACCGAACCGGTAAGGCCATGATCATCAAACTGGATGAAAACGAATTCCTGGCCGTTGGCACTACCTGCCGTTTCACATTCAATCCCATAGGCAAGAACGAAGGCAAAAACTGGCAATACCTGAAAGTGATGGAGGGTTACTATGAAAACGGCGAGTTCCAGATGATCCGTATCCTTAACGGAGACCAGACCGACTGGGGCGGCCCCTACATAGGAGAAACACCAACGCTCCTGCACTTCTCGCTGGGTGTTAGGGAATAGTTGCTGCCTGGCAGCGTCGCTTCCCAAAGTTGCTGCCACATAAAGACAAGGAGAGCCCTTATTGAAAGTCGAGGCTCTCCTTTTCTTTTTGTGGCAATGACCAGGAACAGGTTCCGCCTCCTTTTGGCCTTTGCGGCATTCCGTCCACAAAAAAAACCCTTTTTGTGCACGAAATAGTGTTTTTGAGAAATCCATCCACAAAAACAGCCATTTCTGTGGACAGGCACGTGTTTTTTCGCTACTCATCCACAAAAACGCCCTTTTTTGTGGACGTAATTTTGATTTTTGGCAATCCATCCACAAAAACGCCCTTTTTTGTGGATGGACCTGTGGCTCTTGGCAAATCTACCTGACAAACCTGTTGATTTCTGAGTTTAGTTTACTGTCTAGCTCCCACAAAGCAAACGTGAAAATGATTGGTGCTGCGGAGCAGCCTATTATAAGCGCCAAAAGCTTTTGGCGCACCGCCTTGAAGACCAGCCATTAGTTCTACTGGCGGTTGTTGATGCAGCAAACCGCATAGATGGCAAGGTCGCTTCCACCACAAGGTATGGGAAGCCTCGGCTTAAAGAAAAAGCATCCCGACCTTATGGTGGCAGCGGCCGCGCTTGGCAAGAAGCTGAAGCCTTGGGAAAAAAAGCTTTTGGCATTGTGGTTACAGCGACCATGATCTGCTAAGAAACCTTCACGGCACAACGTGTAAATATTTTAGCGCAAAATATTACCTTAGTAGCCATAATACCTAATCACCGATGAAAAAGAACATAGCACTATTGATGCTGTTGCCGGCCATGATGGCCTGGCAATGTAGCGGCCCTGCAAAGGACAAACTGCCGCAAGAGTTTAACCATACACCGGACCTGACCCAGTTGGGAATTGATTCGGTAAAAATAGCAAGCGTAGATTCACTTTTGCAGTCTTTTGTTGACAGTAGTAAAGTCAATTGTGTGACGGCTTTTGTGGCGAAAGGTGGGAATGTGATCTATCATAAAGCTTTTGGATGGAAGGACGTGGAGAACCAGATCCCTGCCACAACAGCAGATTATTACATGTTGTTCTCTCAGACAAAAGCCATTACCACGGCAGCGTTCATGACCCTGGTAGAGAAGGGCCTGGTGGCGGTTGACGACCCGGTGTCAAAGTATTTTCCGGGGATCCCGGACCAGGTGGTGACGGCAGTCAATCCCGATGGCACCTACGAAACCCGTCCGGTTGCAACACCCATGACCTTTGCGCACCTGATGTCGCACAGCTCGGGGCTTGGAGCAGGGCTGGTGGCTGAGATCCGCCGGATAGAGGCCGAGAAGGCAGCAGCCGAAAAGGCCGAGGCAGCAGCAAAGGCAGCAGCAGAGGCAGCAGCAGTGACCGACACAGCAGCACCGGCAGCAGCAGCAACCGACACAGTAGCCTCGGCCACCGAAACTCAATCCGGTCCCTGCGGGCAGCACAGCTACTATGTGGGAGAAAACAACTTCCCGACTTTGGAAGAGACTATGCTTGACCTGGCAAGATACCCGCTGGGATTCGATCCGGGAACCGAGTGGAATTACCACGTGAGCACAAACATGCTGGCCTATATGATAGAGCTGATTTCCGGGAAATCCCTGCGTGAATATGTAAAGGAAACCATCCTGGATCCCCTGGGCATGGTGAATACAGACTGGTATTACACGCCCGACAAACTGGAAAACTTTGTCAAACCCTACAACTCGGCAGAAGGCAAACTGGAGCCTGCCACCATGATGAACATGTTTGTACAGGGAACGTTTTGCTCCGACCAGACTTACTGCGAAGGAGCCATCGGGCTGAACGGTCCCATCGGGGATTATGCACGGTTTTGCCAGATGATGCTCAACAAAGGCACTTTCAACGGCCGCCGGATCCTGAAAGCCGAGACCATCGAGGCCATGACCACGATTAACCGCCTTCCCGAGGTGAACTCCGGCGGGGAGGGATTCCGCTTCGGCCTCGGCTTTGAGCTCTATAATGAATTGAAGAAACCTGTTCCGGAGGTGTCCAACAGTGCTTATGCCTGGGGAGGCATGCTGGGGACAGAATACATCATAGATCCCGAGAATGACCTGATCGTGCTCTATTACCTGAACATGTGGCAGCGCGAACCCACCTATCCTGTGTTCTTAAGTAAAGCATACGGATTATTGCCGTAGGGGGTTCCACTTCTTGCAGCGTTTTGTACAGTGGGCAGCGTCTTAATGCTGACTGTTCAACAAACCTGCCGGATGAAAAGGTTTCGTTACATATTCTTGTTAGGATTCTTATGCTGCCTTGCTCAGACCATTGCGTCGGGGCAGGGCAGTTTCAGGATCGGCGCAGGGTTTGGGATCCCCGAATTGCTGAACGCGGGGCTGGGTTACAGCACAGGTCAGCTGGAGCTGGGTGTGAGTGTGGGATCCATGCCTGTAAAAGATGAACGCATCATCTCTGTACTGGGTGATATCCGGTACCATTTTGCAGGCCAGTCTGCCTATACTCACCTGCGTCCCTGGTTTGCCCGCCTGGGGGTGAATTATATGCGTGACGAGATCCAGTCAAAAATTGATCGTTATGTCTACCTGAATGCCCGAATAGGAAGGGAATTCAATCTGTCCAAAAGGGTAGGCGTTGACCTGGATGTTGGGGCCATTTTCCAGCTGGCTAAAAATGAGACGCGTAAAACGCCTCCTCCTGGCTGGTCACTCAATATCCATTTTCCTGTTTTTCTGAGTTTCGGGGCCGGAGTGTTTTACCGATTCTGAAAATCCTTGATTCTGAAACTTTCATTACCTTTGGATACACACTATCCAGGCACAAACCATTATTACTTAAGACCACTGCCATGAAAAAAATGCTGCTGCTCCTGCTCACATTCATGAGCTTATCACTTAATGCCCAGGAGAATGACACCACCGCGAGAATTGATGCCCTTTTTGCCTCGTTCCATAACGAAATGCCCGGGGTCGCAGTGGCTGTTTCCATAGATGGAAGGGTGATTTACAATAAAGCTTTCGGGCTGGCAAACCTGGAGTACCAGGTTCCAAACACCACTGCCACGCTATTTGAAGCCGGCTCGGTCTCCAAACAATTTGTGGCGGCAGGTATATTGTTACTGGCGCAGGAAGGCAGGCTTTCCCTGGATGACGATGTGCGGAAATACATCCCCGAGCTCAGGGAGTACGAAGCTCCCATTACCATTGATATGCTCCTGAGCCATACCAGCGGAGTAAAAGATTGGGGGGCCCTATATTCCCTGACAGGATGGCCGCGCACCACCCGCGTTTATACCCAGGAACTGGGCTGGGATATAATCTTCAAACAATCAGGCCTGAACTTTTATCCCGGCAGCCAGTATTCTTACAGCAACTCGAATTACATGCTGCTGGCGCTCATCATTGAACGGGTATCGGGGAAAACCATGGCTCAGTTCACCGCTGGGGCTTTTTTCGAACCCCTGGGAATGAAAAGCACCCGCTGGCGGGATAACCACAGGGCCGTTGTGCCTGGCAGGTCCACCGCATATACGTCCCGGAACGGAGTATACCTTATGAACATGCCGTTTGAAGACCTGCACGGACCGGGTGGATTGCTTACCACAACGGCCGATCTGCTTCGCTGGAACAACCTGTTCCGGAACCACTTGATTTTTAACCAGGAATATGCCTCAAACCGAATAACGGAAAGAAAGCTGAACGATGGCCAGGGAACAGGCTATGCGGCAGGCCTTACCATAGCCAAAGTGAATGACTTTGACGAGATCGCACACAGCGGGTCCACTGCCGGCTACAGGGCATGGCTTGCCTGGTATCCCCAAAAACAGCTTTCTGTAGTCATTCTGAGTAATTACGCTCAATTCGGTGCGGTCAGCTACGGGCGCCAGGTGGCTGCCATCTTTCTGGGCCAGGAACCACTCCGTCAGGAAGCCCCCCCGGCAGCGAAAGCACTCCCGGCACAGCAAGTGGCAGTTCCAGCCACTGAACCGGCGGTTTCATCGCAACCTGCGATAGTCTCGGCCCGGGAACAAGAGGCGGTTACGGCTCGGAACGAAGAAAAGGTGATAACAATAAAGAAAGCAGACCTCACGCAATATGCGGGGGATTATTACAGTCCCGATATAGAGACCATTTACCGCCTTTTTGTTCAGGACGGGCAATTAAAAGTACGCCGCAGGGCAGAAGATATTTTTACCCTGCAACACCTTTCGGGAGATAATTTTTTATCTGAAGGGAATGGAGATTTTCAATTTGAAAGAAACCGGAAAGGCAGGGTGACCGGATTCAAGGTCTCTGTCTCACGTGTTGCAAACGTGCCTTTCAGTCTTTTACCCGCTGGCTTAGAGCTATAGTTTTGGCGGGCACTTATGTTTCGTCTGAAACCGTATTGTTTTCTGAATTATCGGGTTCAGGAGGCGTACTGGTGATCATCCCGTTTTTATCTACGTAGGCGATCATATCTTCAAATGAACTTTTCGGAGCATTTTTCCGCTCCTCTTTTCTTTGTTGTTTTTCTTTCCGCTTAGCTCTTTTGTTTTTTTCTATTTGTCTTTTGTTGAATGAATCTGATTTTGCCATTTATTACTATTTAATGATAATTCTTTACATACAAAGACCTTTAGCTCAATGCGACGGTGGCTTTGGCCTTAACTAATTAACAGATGGTGAGGGAGGACCCGTAGAGCAGAACCTGCACAAAATGTAAATCTTTTAAAGATAATAAAAATTTATCCAATTTGCTAATCTATGGAACTTCCCGTGCCACTTCAGGCCGCCACCACCACCTGGAACGGAGCGCTTTTTCTTTAAGCCGAGGCTTCCCTTTGCTTTTGCTGCCTGCTGTGGTCGCTGATACCATTTGGAACGGAGAGCTTTTTTGGTACGCCGAGGCTCTCCGTTCCAAATGGTATCAGCGACCGCCTGCCAGGAGCAGTGCTTGCCAGCAGTATCCGCACGCCAGCAGACCCACAGGTGTTGACTGGGAGGTGGTAAGTAGCAATAATAGCGTTCGCGCCAATAAAGCCAATAATAACAGCATGTTACAAGATTTTATAACAAAACCGCCACTTACCACCTCCCACCAAAATCACAGAAAAACCGCAAAAACAAGGGGAGGTGGTAAGTGATGAAAAACGCGACCGCGCCTATAATGTGCAAGTAAACAGGTCGTTATGCGTTTTTGTAACATGTTTGTTACTTACCACCTCCCCAAAAAATCGCTGAAATCCCGGGAGGTGGTAAGTTGTTTAAATGGCGTTCACGCCCATAACGTACACAATAATAGCGGGTTAAAGGTTTTTTCAACAAAATCATCACTTACTACCTCCCAAAAAGCAGCCGGGAACAATGATTGGTGCTGCGAAGCAGCGCTTTAATATGCGCCAAAAGCCTTTGGCGCACCGCCTTAAAGACCACCAGGTGATTGTTGGGGCAGCAACACGCATAACTGAAAGATCGCTTGAATGCGAAGAACGGAGTGCCTCGGTTTAAAGAATAAGCACTCCGTTCTTCGCACTCAGGCAACCGCCTGCAGGAAAGGGTAAAAGCCTCGGCTTAAAATAGAGGATGACCTTTTTACTCACCCTTACCACATTGAGGACCACCGGACTGTTTTTTAGCACTACCGTCCGGAATGTCCGGAATACTGCTTGCATGCATTACTGTTTCCATGTGGATGGGCCGGAGGCTTTTTGCAACTCATCAACAGAAAGCCGCATGGTACTCATTACATGAAACGAACCAATCCAATTCATTATGGTGAACTATAGAAAATTAATAAATTTGTTTTCATAATCACCCGCATCATGTCGAAACAAGCAGAAGTAAGAAGGTATTCCCTGGTCATTGAAAAGATCAGGAACGGGCAATACCCTTCGTTCCGGGAAATCCGGGACTTTCTTCACCAGCAGGGTTTCCAGGTGGGAGACCGCACCATACAGCGCGATATGGAGCAGATTCGCTTTGAATTCGGCATAGAGATCAAATACAACCATACCCGCAGGGGCTATTTCATTGACTACGAAAACAGCGTGAACATAGAATCCTTTTTCCATTTCCTGGAAATTGTCAATACCGCCGAATTGCTTACCCAGAGCCTGCTGGAGAGCAAGGATGCCCTGCGACACATTTCATTTGACACAGGGGGAGGGCTTCAGGGCATAAGCAACCTCAAACCGCTTTTGCGTGCCATTAGGGAGAGGCGTAAGATCTGTTTCAAACACTACAATTTCCAGACAGAAAAGACCACAGATTATACTGTAAAACCTTGCCTGCTCCGTGAGTACCAGAACCGGTGGTATGTGGTGGGATATGTTGGCGATACAAAAAAGTTGCTCATGTTTGGCATTGACCGCATCACCAACCTGGAAGTTAAAGCCGAGACCTTTGAATGCGACAGGCTTTCCGATCCGGCCAGTCTTTTTGATCATACCATAGGACTGGTGTTTTCCCAAAACACGGTTCAGGATGTCATCCTGTCTTTTACCCCCACGCAGGGCAAGTACATAAAAACCCTGCCGTTACACAGATCCCAGAAAATCCTTATAGATAACGAAGAGGAATGCAGGATAAAGATTCACGTGATCCCCAATTATGAACTTACCCAGGAGATCCTGCGCCTGGGCGACACGGTAAAGGTGCTGGAACCCGGCTGGCTGGCAACAGAGATCCGGCAAATACTGAAAAAAACCCTGAAGCAGTACCAATGAATCCCGCCTAATCATGAAAAATTATTCACACATGACCAAACGGCTTATTAAAAGGACTTTCCTGGTGTTACTGCCTTTCCTGATCTGCGGGCAACCAATGCTTGCCAGCACAACCACCGACAGCATACCCAACAGGATTTATACCACGCAGCGCATAGAAGTTCCTCCCGTTATTGACGGCAAGCTGGATGATGCCTGCTGGGAACTGGGAGCGTGGCAGGGAGATTACAAGCAGTATGTTCCGGTTTACAATGCTGCTCCTTCGTTCCGGACTGAGCTGAAGGTGTTGTACAACAATAAAAGTTTGTTTGTGGCCATCCGGGCCTATGACCAGATGGATAAGGTTATCAAACGTTTGGGGCGCAGGGATAACTACCTGGGCGATATGGTAGGGATTCAGCTGGACAGTTATCATGACCGGAGGACGGCCTATGAGTTTGTAGTTACTGCTGCCGGCCAGAAAATGGACATGTGGATCTCGAATGATGACATGGATTTGAACTGGGATGCCGTATGGTATGTAAAAGTGGCTTTAGAAGAGGAAGCCTGGACGGCCGAATTTCAAATTCCCCTGAACCAGTTGCGTTACAGCCCTTCGGATGACCAGGTATGGGGTTTTGCTTCATGGAGGTTTATCAACCGTTTACAGCAGGAAAGTCACTGGAAGCTTCTGGCCAACGACGGGACAGGGGGAGTATATACCTTCGGGGAATTGCACGGCCTGAAGGGATTGCCCAGGAACCGCCGCATAGAAATATCTCCCTACATTTCCGGAAGCATAACCACTGCAGAAAAGATAGCAGGGAATCCATATGCCAAAGGGATACGTTTTGGCGGCCGGGCCGGTCTGGATGCCAAGATTGGTCTCTCAAACAATTTTACCCTGGATGCTACCGTCAATCCGGATTTCGGACAGGTAGAGGCAGATCCTTCCGTAATGAACCTTACTGCTTTTGAAACGTATTTTGAGGAAAAACGCCCGTTCTTTATTGAAGGGAACAATATATTTGCTTTTAATTTTGACGGAGATAATCTGTTTTATTCGCGCCGGATTGGGCATGCCCCTTCTTACCATCCAACGGCAACAATGATGCGAATGCCAGAGTTCACTACCATAGGAGGGGCCGTGAAAATCTCGGGAAGGACCGCAAACGGGCTTTCCGTGGGAATCCTAGACGCCCTAACCCTGAAGGAAAGTGCCCATATTTATGAGAACAACGCCGAGTCCGCCCAGACTGTAGAGCCACTGACCAACCACCTGGTTGGACGTTTCCAGCAAGATTTTGACAGGGGGAACACCATCCTGGGCGGGATTGTTACACACACCCACCGTGCCATCAGGGATGAGCACCTGAACTTCCTGGGTCGGGATGCGCTGAGCGTGGGGCTGGACTTTACCAAATTCTGGGCCGACCGCAAGTACTTCATGGAATTCAAGGCCATCGGCACCCATGTGGGAGGCGACAAGGAGGCGATCCGGAGGCTGCAGACCTCCTCGGCAAGGTATTACCAGAGACCGGGGAGCGGGTTGCCCTATGACACATCGGGAACGAAGCTCTCGGGGATGGGTGCGTCTTTTGAGATTGGCAAAGGGAGCAAGGGCCACTGGCGCTACAGCGAAGAAGTGGTGGTTCGGACTCCGGGACTGGAATTCAACGACCTTGGATTCATGAACCTGGCCAATACCATAGAAAATGACACACGCCTTTCGTATGTTGAGAAGGAGAATAAATGGATTTTCAAGGATTACGAAGTGTCTCTTTCTCAGGAAAACACATGGAATCTGCAGGGAAAAGGTCTGAGGAACGCACTGGAGCTGGATGCTGATCTTCAGTTTATTAACCACTGGTCTTTATCTCTGGGAGCGGAATACGAGACAGGAATACTTGACGAGCAAAGGCTTCGTGGGGGGCCATCCATCAGGGAACCGGACCGGCTTCACTATATGGTCAGCATGAATACCGACTTTTCCAAAAAGTTTTTTTTCGCATTTTTTGCCCTGTATATGCACCGGATAACGGGGGATTTTCGTTTTTTCATTATTTCTCCCCAGGTGCAATACCGTCCCTTTTCCAACCTGCTAATAACGCTGGACGCCGCCTATGAACGCGACCTGGATCCGTTGCAGTACATAGGCAGGTATGAAATCCATCCCGGAAAAACTTCCTGGCTTCTGGGAAAGGTGGACAAGCGGGATCTGTCATTCACATTGCGCCTTGACCTGGCCATAACGCCCGAACTGACCATACAATACTACGGCAGCCCGTTTTTCTCCATTGGAAGGTACTCGGAACTCAAGGAAGTCACCCATCCCATGGACGCAAAGTATGAGAACCGTTTTACATTGGTGCCTTATAAGGACCATGGCAAGGAGTACTGGCTGGACAGGAACGGATCCGGGTCCTACGACCTGCGCATTGCCAACCCGGGATTCAATTACCAGCAATTCCGCAGCAACCTGGTATTGCGCTGGGAATACCGTCCCGGTTCCACTTTGTATTTTGTCTGGTCACAGGACCGCACCGGATACCATCAGGCTGGTCCTTTCTCGTTTGGTGACGGTTATAAACTTTTGGGAGAAACGTTTCCGGGCAACATCTTCATGATCAAACTGAACTACTGGTTTGGGGGTTGAGATATAACAAATAATACACACAGTATGAATTCATTGTTTCTTAATACCGAGGAGCGGCTAACCATAGCACTGGAAGCCGGGAATATGGCCTGGTGGGAAATGGAACTGCCATCAGTGAAAATTGTTTTCAATCATAACAAAACACTCATGCTCGGTCTGAAAGGTGAAGATTTTCATCACTTTCAGGACTTCATGAACATTGTGCATCCTGATGATTGTGATAACGCCATGAATGCCATGCGTGACCACTTGCGGGGAGAAGCGGTCATGTATGAATGTGAGTACCGGATGAAAAATGCGGAGGGCAATTACCAATGGTTTCACGATGCCGGAAAAATCGTATACCGTGAAGGAGAGAAATTGATGGTAGCAGGCATAGTCACCGAAATCACTGAAAGAAAACGCATAGAAGCAGAGCTTTTAGAGGCTAAACGGCAAGCCGAGCTGGCCAACCAATACAAGAACTAGTTCCTGGCCAACGTTAGTCACGAGATTCGTACGCCAGTAAGCGGCATGGTGGGCTTTGCCTCGTTGCTGCACCAGGAAAACCTGGATGCAGAAACAAGGAATCTGTATATTGACATCATAGAAAGCAGTTCAAGGCAATTGCTGAATTTGGTAAACGATATTATTGATGTTTCCAGGATAGAAGCCGGTGAATTGAAAATCAATAAAACACCTTTTGAATTACATAAGATCCTGAAAGAGACGGAAACCTTGTTTGAACAGTTAAAGCATGCCCGCGGCAAACAAAACCTGAAAATTAAACTGAATCTTCCTGAAAATAAACAAGAATTGTATATTGTCACCGATCCCGACAGGTTAAAGCAAATACTGGTCAATCTGATAGGTAATGCATTGAAATTCACAGAAAAAGGCGGTATTGATTTTGGATACGGGATAGAGGATGACCAATTGAGATTCTACGTGTCGGACACCGGAATAGGTATGACAGAAGACGATCTGAGGTTGGTTTTTGAACGTTTCAAACGTTCTGAACAGGCTCATAGGAAATATGAAGGTACCGGTTTGGGTCTGGATATAACCAAAGGGCTTCTGGATCTGCTGGGCGGCTCCATATCCGTGGAATCACAAGTGGGCAGAGGCAGCGTATTTACCTTCCGGATCCCATATGTACCTGCAAAATCACAGGAAGCCATACACAATAATGAACAGGCAATTGGTGTGGAACGTTTACGTGGCAAAAAGATCCTGATAGCCGAGGATGAAAAAGTAAACAGGATGTACCTGGAAATCATCCTGAAAGAATTGCCTGTAGAAATTTTCTGGGCCCAG
Source organism: Bacteroidales bacterium UBA1374 (assembly GCA_002305545.1). GTDB lineage: Bacteria > Bacteroidota > Bacteroidia > Bacteroidales > UBA932 > DMER64. The sequence continues at coordinate 37,253 of DBRG01000009.1, read as the reverse complement.
AACGGTCAGGAAGCCCTTGAAATCTTCATGGGACAAGAAGATATATCACTTGTACTGATGGATATAAAGATGCCAGTAATGGATGGTGAAGAAGCCATGCAAAAGATGTTGGAGATCAGGCCGGGAACACCGGTCGTGGCCCAGACGGCCAACGCTTTGTCCAGTGACCGGGAAAAATACCTGGAAAGCGGCTTTGCAGACCACATTTCCAAACCCATTGACAGGCAGCTGTTGATACGGATCATGGAAAGGTGGGCATTGTAAAGGATCGATGAAAAAAGGCTGGGGAAATGTGAATTGCCCATGCAGTATATGGCCGGGAGATTCATTTAGTGAATAAACAATCAAACTAACCATGTCAGCTATACACCATCTCAAAAAGGCAGCCCTTATTGCAACGGTTCTTGTCTTGATCCTCACTTTGCAGGGATGTCCCTATATAGACCCGGATTATGAATTTGATTACGAGATCATCATTACAGACGTACCAGCCAACCTGGAAGGATTAAATTCGCCCTACAACGATTACAATTCAGCTTTACCTTTTGATGCCGCCAGAGTGGGACTTTATTTTTCTACCGACAGGAAAACCAGTGGCAACACATTTGATATCATCAGCCACAGCTTTGGCATCTCTTACCACAAAAGGGACGATGTTTTGAACATCTCCATCCCTGTCAATGCGGGTGAATCCATGAAAGACCGGAAACTGCTCCCGCTCATAAACACAAGCTTTGACGAACTGGGTCCCTACACCTATTTCGAAGAAGGCGGTCTGAACTATTTCTTTTATGCAAGCAATGGATCTGAAGAGGAGGGGCCCGGTGATTTTGACATAAAATTTATTTATACCCCCCGGCTTGACTGGGGAACATACGACGGAAAGCAACGTCTCTACGGCCCCTATACAGCCGATCCTGCAAATTCAGAGGCTGACGACCTGTACCCTGTCATATCTGACAAGCTGGACAAAATGCTGTTTTGCAGCAACCGGGAGCACAATACCTTTGACATTTACAGTCTTGACCTGGATAGGGGAGCGTTGCTGAATCAGTTTCTGACAGGCAACCAAGAGCCGGTCATAACCAAAGAAGTGGCTCTATCAGGAGAGGGAAATGACAAATGTCCTTCGCTTTTTGGCAACTACGTGATCTTTGCCTCGGACAGGGAAGGCGGGTACGGCGGATTTGACCTGTATTATGCCAAATATGAAAACAACACCTGGAGCGAACCCGTGAATTTCGGGGACAAGATCAATTCAGCCAGCGATGAATACAGGCCGCTTGGCTTTAGATTTGTGGACTTCAGCCTTATGGTCTTTTCCTCCGACAGGGCGGGCGGCAAAGGCGGCTTTGACCTGTATTGCGTGGATGTTAGTGATATCATTGAAGCCCCTGACTGGTACGGGTTTTTTGAGTTCTGAAACTAATTCTGAAATCTGGAATAGATGATTATATTTGAGGGTATTTAAGCAGATACCTGAAAATATGGAAAAGGTCTCGGTGTTCTGGTTCCGGAGAGATTTACGACTGGAAGACAACCTCGGAATGCAGGAGGCCCTTTCAGGACCCTTCCCCGTGCTGCCCCTATTCATTTTTGACGACAATATACTTGACGAACTGGAGGCAAACGATCCCCGGGTCACTTTCATCCATGACAGGCTCGCATACCTGAATCAGACCATTGAGCAGCGCTCCGGTGCAGCGGCCGCCTCAGGTACCGTCCCAGGTTTCCACGATGAAGGAACCGGCTTCGGTAAGCTTTACTGCAAAAAGGGAACACCCCGGGAAGTCTGGATGGCGCTGCTGGATCAATTCAGCGTAGGGGCTGTTTATGCCAATGAAGATTACGAGCCTTATGCCATTTCCAGGGACAGGGAAATTGAGGGATTGCTGGCACAAAAAGGAGTGCCCTTTCACCTTTTTAAAGACCAGGTGATCTTTGCCCGGGACGAAGTGATAAAAAAAGACGGGACGCCTTACACCCTGTTCACTCCTTACAAAAATGCATGGGTTAGAAAATATGCCGAGCAGCATGTAAGGCCGCTGCAGGATCCGCTGCAGGACCTTCTGCCGGTCCGTCTTGCAGGATATTCATTTCATTTTCCTTCACTGGCAGAACTGGGATTCAAACGTTCTTCCCTGAAAGTGCGGGATTACGATATTAACAACCTGGACAATTACGGGAAAGACAGGAATTATCCTGCCCTGGACGGGACCAGTCATTTGTCGGTTCATCTGCGGTTCGGAACCGTGAGCATTCGAAGCATTGTGAGCCGCACAGCCCATAATCAAAGCTTTCTGAATGAATTGATCTGGCGGGAATTCTTCATGCAGGTCCTGTATCATTTTCCGGATGTGGTAGGCTCCAATTTCCGTAAAAAATTCGATAAGATCACGTGGCGCAACGATCCGGCAGATTTTGAAAAATGGCAAAAAGGAGAGACCGGTCATCTCCTAGTGGATGCCGGCATGCGGGAGCTGAACGCAACGGGATACATGCACAACAGGGTCCGGATGGTGGTTGCCGATTATTTATGTAAACACCTGCTCATAGACTGGCGCTGGGGAGAGGCTTATTTTGCCACCAAACTGCTGGATTATGAACTTTCCTCCAATAACGGCAACTGGCAATGGGCTGCCGGAACCGGTTGCGATGCTACGCCCTATTTCAGGAAGTTCAACACCGCGGTACAACTCCGCAAGTTTGATCCTCAAATGATCTATGTAAAAAAATGGATTCCGGAGGCACGACTTCTAAAAAAATAGCCCTGTTCCTGTTGAGCCAGAATATTTCATTATTCGGCTCTTCTGTGGTAGGATATGCCATAATATGGCACATTACCCTGGAAACATCCTCTGGAACGTAGCTCATGCTGTCTACCATCTGCGCCATGTTCCCCCAGGTTATCATTTCCCTGTGGGGAGGCGTATGGTCAGACAGGTACAACCGGAAAACATTGATCATGCTGACAGACGGATTCATAGCCCTGTCTACGTTTGGACTGGCAATAGCCTTCTGGGCAGGTTTTCAACGCCTTGAGCTGCTTCTGGCTGTGTCTGTTGTGCGCTCCATTAGTGCCGGCATCCAGACACCTTGCGTTCATGCGATATTTCCACAGTTGGTCCCGATGGAAAAACTTACCCGTATCTAGGGAATTAACCATACCCTCGGATCGGTGCTTTTGCTGCTTTCCCCTGCGGTGGGAGGAGCGCTCCTGGGATCAGTCAACATAGCCTGGGCGTTTATGCTGGATGTTGTTACTGCCATACTGGCCATTGTCGTCATGCTTTTTATCAAAGTGGACAAGATAGAGAGGACAGACATAAAAGCATCTGTGTTCACCGAACTCAGGGACGGCATAGTCTATGCTTTTAGTAATCCCTTGCTGAAAAGGCTTTTAATTTGTTATGCTTTTTCATTCTTTTTGTTTGCTCCTGCAGCCGTACTTACCCCGTTAATGATTGAAAGAAGTTTCGGAAATGATGTCTGGCTTTTAACAGCCAATGAGATCGTATGGAGCGTAGGGTCTATCATTGGCGGGATCTTTGTGTCCCTGTATGGAGATTTCAAGAACAAGGTGCGTGCGATTGCCATTTCCATCGGAGCTTTTGGAATAACTTTTGCCCTTATGGGAGTGGCGGGCAACTTTATCGTTTACCTGATCATCATGGGAGTTGCAGGATTATTCTTGCCTGTGATAGCTACCTAGCAGACTGTTCTTATACAGAAGATTATCGAACCATCGAAAATGGGACGTGTTTTTTCAATGATCCAGATCATTGCCGCCAGCTCCATGCCGGTAGCCATTTTGCTTTTCGGACCTATGGCCGATGTCATTTCTGTGGAGCTGATCCTTGTGTTTTCAGGTATTTTACTGCTATTGGCGGGAATTATTTTTTATTTAAGCAGCAGAAAGTTGATATTTAGTTAATTTTATAGTCAAATAATAATACAAGACTACTATGAACAAAGAAGAATTCAAGGCGCGCGCCTGTCAGCGGATAGATGAAATTTCGGCACGGATTAATGAGCTGAAGGCAGAAAAGGAATCAGTCAAGGGGGATCTGAAGAAAAAATACCAGGAATCCATCAAAGAGCTGGAAACCATTAAATCAGACCTGCAGGACAAATATGACCAGATGATCCATGCTGCCGATGACAAGTGGGATGAAGTACGCGAGGCTTTCTCCGAAGCAGCAGATTCGTTCAGGGAAGGGTGGTCAAAAATTAAATCGACGTTCTGAGTCCGTTTCCCCATGGCACATGAACACACCCACCATCCCCCGGTCGCTTATGCCAGGCGTTTTGCCATTGGCATAGGTTTGAATGTGTTATTTGTCATTGCCGAGGTGGCATTTGGCCTGATGGCCAACTCATCTGCCCTGTTGGCCGATGCAGGGCACAATATCAGTGATATCATGGGCCTGGCCTTTGTATGGGCAGCCGCTTGGATGGCAACCATCAGGCCAAAAGGCAAGTACACTTACGGTCTGCGCAAGACCACCATCCTTGTTTCCATTCTGAATGCACTCCTGCTTTTTGGGGCCGTAGCACTCATTGCCTGGGATGCTATTGAGAAGCTGAAAAATCCACAACCCGTTGCCGGGAACAGCGTGATGGCCGTTGCCGGATTCGGGATTCTGATCAATACCATCACCGCATTATTGTTTTACAAGGAACAGAAGAACGACCTGAACATCAAAGGGGCTTTCCTGCACATGGCCGCCGATGCCGGGGTTTCCCTGGGGGTGGTCATTGCCGGGCTGTTCATTCAATTGACAGGCAAGATGTGGATAGATCCGGTCGTCAGCTTTTTGATCATCCTGGTGATTTTGTGGGGTACCTGGCGCCTATTTGCCGAGTCGCTGGACCTGGCGCTGGATGCTGTTCCCAAACATATCAAAATTGAGAAAGTCCGTGACTTTCTATTGCACAAGGAAGGTGTCACAAGCATACATGACCTGCATATCTGGGCCATGAGCACTACCCAGGTGGCCCTGACCGTTCACCTGGTGATGCCAGGGGGAGCCTCCGATGCGTTTATCACCCGGTTGCAGCAGGAACTGAGCGATACTTTTGCAATAGGGCATACCACTTTTCAGATAGAAAACAAAGACCTGCAGGCTGGGAACTGCAACGGGGGATGTCCGCCATACGCCTGATTTCATTATTTTAGTGCCTGTGAAAAGAATTTTCCTGGTTTTCGCGCTTTTGCTGTTATTGGTTTCATGTGACCATCAACCACTGGAACAGGTGCTTTTTACCTCTCAGAAGGTACCCCTGGAGCAACGCCAGCCGGAGCATCCGGAGTCACTGCAGCATACGCAAGCGGGCCAGTCACTTCCTCAGCAAGGAGGGGTTTCCTGTTACAGGATACCGGCCCTGGCAACGGCCCCTGACGGGCACCTGCTCGCAGTCTGTGACCAGCGTGTTTCCTCCTGTGCCGATCTGGGGGGCAATCCGGATATCAGCATTGTAATACGTACCAGCCGGAACCATGGCAGGACCTGGTCCGACATACGCAGCGTGGTGGATTATCCCTTCGGGCAATCGGCCTCGGACCCATCCCTGATCGTGGACCATGTCACCGGTACGATATTTCTCCTGTTCAATTTTATGGACCACCTTCAGGAGCCGGGTGTCTACTATCTGAGGGTGATAAAAAGCACCGACAACGGCACCACCTGGAGCACCCCGGAAGACATCACCAGCCAGATTACACAACCCGGCTGGGAAAGGGATTTCAAATTCATCACTTCGGGGCGGGGCATGCAGACCGGCAGCGGGAAGCTGGTACATACGCTGGTAAACCTGCAAAAGGGGTTGTACCTGTTTGCCAGTGACAATCACGGGCAGAGCTGGTATTTGATGGACACGGCCTTACAGCCCGGGGACGAGTCTAAAGTCATAGAACTGGAAGACGGGACCTGGATGGTCAACAGCCGGGTGAACGGCGCCGGCCACCGCTACATGCACCTTTCGTCCGATGAGGGAAAGACCTGGATTACAAAAGCCGAGGCGTCACTTGCCGATCCGGGGTGCAACGCCGGGCTGGCACGGGTGGGGGAACGGCTCTTCTTTTCCAACCCCGACAGCCCTGACCGGAGGGAAAACCTGACACTCCGGGTGAGTGATGACGGGGGAAAAACCTGGAGCGAAGGCAAGACAATCTGTGCCGGAAACTCGGCCTATTCTTCCTTGACCGTACTCTCGGGAGGGAACGTTGGCGTACTTTACGAAAGAGAGGATTATAAGGAAATTGTGTTTATCCGCTTGAGGGAATCCGAAATATTTTCAAACAAGAAATGATGAATAAAATTTTACCCGCATTGGCCCTGTTCATGGCATTTGCTGCCTGTTCCACTGAACCCGCTTTGAATACAATGTGCAACCCCATGGATCTTGCTTACCGTTTTGCACTGGAGGACCCTTTCCCTTCGCGCAGGGAGGCTGCCGATCCTTCCATGGTCCGGTTCAGGGACAAATACTTTCTTTTTGCTTCTAAATCGGGTGGTTACTGGTGGTCTGAAAATCTTGCCGACTGGAACTTTGTTCAGACAGACCAGATCCCCACAGAAGAATATGCCCCTACGGCAGTTGACATTGAAGATACGCTGTTTTTCCTGGCCTCTTCAAACCAGAAAAGTACCATCTATAAAAGTGCAGATCCGCTTTCAGGTACCTGGGAGATAGCAGTGGAAGCGCTGGAAATTCCGGTATGGGACCCGGCCTTTTTCCTGGACGATGACCGGCGGCTGTACCTGTATTGGGGTTGTTCGGACCAAAGGCCCCTGTATGGGGTGGAGGTGGACTACCGCAACGGATTTGCCTTTTTGGGTGATGTCAGGGAACTGGTGTATGCCAATCCGGCTGAATACGGATGGGAGGTGCCCGGAGATTACAATACGCTGACGGACAGGGCTCCCTGGATCGAGGGCCCGTGGGTAACCAAACATGGTGGAAAATATTACCTGCAATACGCCGGCCCTGGGACCGAGTTCAAGAGTTATGCCGATGCTGTTTACCTTTCCGGGGATCCCCTGGGACCCTTTGTGCTGCAAAAGCACAACCCCTCCATGGTTAAACCGGCTGGGTTTTCCTCGGGGGCAGGCCACGGCAGTTCCTTTGCCGATACGTATGGGAATTTCTGGCACATAGGTACTATATCCATATCGCAAAAGCACATGTTTGAACGCCGCCTGGGATTGTTTCCCGTTTTCCTGGACGAAGACGGTACCTATTACGCCATAACAAAATACGGGGATTACCCGTTTGTTCTGCCCCAGGGAAAGATCCGAAGCTTTGGGGACGTGTTCCCCGGATGGATGCTGCTCACCTATGACAAACCGGTAATGGTGTCCTCTTCTGTGGATTCCCTTCCTGCATGCCATATGACCGATGAAGATATCCGTACCTATTGGGCTGCTGCAAGCGGTGATGCGGGTGAGTATGCCATCGTGGACATGGGCGATTTTTTTAATGTATATGCCCTTCAGATGAATTTTGCAGAACACGATGCACAAATCAGGGGCAGGCAAAAGGGTGCATGCCACCGTTTTACCGTTGAGTGTTCCCTTGATGGCAATACATGGGAAATGCTAGCAGATCGGTCAGGAAACAACACGGACAATTCTCACGTATATATGCCACTGGAAGATAAAGTACTGTGCCGGTATTTGAAAATCACGAATATTGAGGTTCCCGGCGGGCATTTTGCCATCAGCGGATTCAGGGCATTCGGTAAAGGTTCGGGACCGCTGCCGGGCAGGATAACGCATTTTTCTGCACAAAGGAATCCCCTTGATAAAAGAAATGTGTCGCTTTCCTGGTCCAAGGCTGATCATGCGACCGGTTACAATATCAGTTACGGTACAGACAGAAACAAGCTGTATCTGGATCACATGGTGTACCGCGATACAACCCTGGTCATAAACAGCCTGAACAGCAAGCTGGATTATTATTTCACCATTGAATCTTTCAATGAAAACGGCATAACACCCAACCAACAAATTGTCAAGGACTTTGAGTAATGAATCATTTTGCGGCCATAGATTTTGAGACGGCCAACGAACAGCCTTCCAGTGTATGCAGCGTGGGAATCGTGATAGTACGGTACGGGATTCCGGAGCAGACCATTTACCGGCTTATCAGGCCTGAACCGGATTATTACCTGTACCGTAACACCATGATTCACGGACTCAATGCCAGAGATACAGAAAACGCACGCGTTTTTTCTCATGTCTGGAAGGAAATTGATCCTTATATAGGAGACTTGCCCCTGGTTGCTCACAATGCCCAATTTGACGAAGGCTGCCTGAAAGCCGCATTTTTCACGTATTGCATGGATTATCCAGATTATAAATTCCTGTGCACCCTCCGGGCGTCGCGAAGGCACTTCGGTAAGTCTTTGCCCAATCACCAGTTACCAACAGTTGCTGCCGCCTGCGGGCATGCTCTGACAAACCACCATAACGCGCTGGATGATGCCATGGCCTGTGCTGCTATTGCCCTTAAGATATTGTAATATTTACTGTTTTTTCTTGTATCTTTGTTTAATCCCGGGTTGATATGAAAACCGGAGAATGTATGAATATTAAACCATTCTTCGTTATCCTTCTTGTTGCAGTGACGTATTCCTGCGTATCCGACTATAATGATCAACTTTCCCAAATAGCCCGGGAAGCCGGGATCCCTCTCATACAAGTGGCCTATACCCAAGGGAAAGCTTATGTTGGGTACGAAATTTCTACAGTTTCCACGATAATACCCCGAGAGGACGGTAAGACAGTCTTCCAGGCTGCATCGCTCAGTAAACCGGTGTTAGCCTATATTGTCATGAGGATGAGCGACAGGGGAGAGATAGACCTGGACAGGCCGCTTGCTGAATATACAGACATTGAAAGGTTCGTGAACAAGGAACTGGCACGTATGCTTACGGCACGTATCGTTCTATCTCATGCTACAGGCCTGCCCAACTGGGCTGTTTCACCAAGTTCGCCTGAATGGCCGGAGTCGCCCATAGTTTTTAAATTCAGACCTGACTCTGCATTCAGTTACTCGGGAGAAGGGTATGCTTTTTTGCAAAGGGCGGTGGAACAGATCCAGGGGAAGGGACTGGAAGAAATTGCTCAGAAGGAGGTGTTCCTTCCTCTGGGGATGGTTTCCTCGTCCTACACCTGGAGGGATGATTATAACTCCCTGGCTGTTAGCGGTTTCAACCGCGATGGCGAGGACAGGGGTAAGGGAAATTTTCCACGGGCTAATGCGGCTTATACCTTAAGGACAACAGCTGCAGATTACATGAGGTTTCTGGAGGCGTTGAGCCGGGGCACCGGCCTCGGCAAGGAATCCCGGAAAGCCATCTTTACCCCCAAGGTGCAGGCGGTAAGGTATGCCGATAAGCCAAGGGAGTGTGATCAAAGGATATTTTGGGGACTGGGGGTGGGAATAGAGAAACATCCCGAACTGGGAGAGGTGGTATTTCACTGGGGGGACAACGGGGCTTTCAAATCGCTGTTCCTGATTGTTCCAGGGAAAGGATTGCGTCAAAAAAGGATAATGATATATTTTACCAATAGCCAGGCAGGCCATGATGTCATAGAGGACATGGCTCATCTTTTCCTTAACAATAGCGACTCTTTGGCTATCAATGAATGGGTGAATAAAAACGAATAAACTGATTGTTCTATGAAAGCTGAAAGAATATCTGACTTACTTAAGATGTCTCCCTTTGCCTTTGCTTCTCACCAGATCATTGTGGATGAGAGCGGATTGCCGGTAGATTACCGGTACCTGGAAGTCAATTCTGCGTTTGAACAGATAACCGGACTGAAAGCGGACGATATCATTGGAAAGACCGTACGTGAAGTGTTGCCCGGCATTGAAAATTCAGAATTTGACTGGATAGAAACCTATGGATCGGTGGCACTGAATGGCGAATTAAAAGATTTTGAGCAGTTTTCGGAACTATTGCACAAGTGGTACCAAGTGCACGTGTTTTCTCAGGAAAAAGGTTTTTTTACTACTTTATTTACCGATATTACCCAGCGTAAAGTAATGGAAGACCACCTGAAGGCAAAGGAGGCCAATTTCAGTACATTGTTCAATTCCATGCTGGATATGATCATAGTGACTTCAAAGGATGGAAAGATCATCCACGCCAATCAGGCCACTTTTAGTAAACTTGGTTATTCCCTGGAAGAATTGATTGAGAAAGGCATTCCGGGAATAGATTCTATTGAGTCAAAAGAAGAATCCAAAAAAATCTTTGATCCCATGCTAAATGGTGAAAGGGATCGTTGTTTGCAGTCCGTTCAGAAAAAAGACGGCACGTTGATCCCTGTAGAATCAACGATTTTCTATGGAAAATGGAATGGAGAAGATTGTGTTTTTGCCATTTTAAAAGACTTGACAGACGAACGGAAGGCTTCACAACGTTTTGAACTTCTGTTCCGTAACAATCCGGCACTTACATCTCTTTATTCCTATCCCGACGGAAAGATCATTGACGTGAACAATGCTTTCCTGAATACCCTGGGTTATAAACGGGATGAAGTTATAGGGAAGTCTCTTCTTGAACTGAGACTATTCTACCAGATAGAAACCCTGAACTTTATTCTGGATCAGCTGAATACCAATAAACAAGTTAAAAACGTGGAAATGACTGTAAGGGACGGGTTGGGGAATATAAGGAAGGGTTTACTGACAGCAGAGATCCTGGAAGTAGGAGAACGGAAATATTTTTTGGCATCATTGCTGGATATCACTGAACAATATGCACACCAGGACACGTTGTACCTTCTTGTGGATATGGCAAAGTCGTTTATAAAAATGCCTATTGAAAAGGTTAATAAGGAAATCCAAAAGGCCCTGGGAAAGATAGGCGACTTTGTGGGGGCCGACAGGTCTTATGTGTTCATGTATGATCTCAAGAATAAAACCTTAACCAATACGTTCGAATGGTGTGCCAGGGGAGTCTTTCCTGCAATTGATACAATGCAGAAAATTCCAGCCAGTTACATGCCACAGGTGCTTGAAAACCACAGGAACAAAAAGGCTTTTTTCATTTATGATGTTGGATCATTGCCTGATAATGAAGCAAAAAAGATTCTGCAGGATCAAAAAATCAAGAGTGTTCTTACGGTTCCCATATGGACAAGTAAGGAGCTTATTGGCTTTGTGGGCTTGGATTTTGTCAGAAATTTGCACCAGTATTCAGAAAGGGAAAACCTGCTGTTGACAATTTTTGCCGAACTTATGGTAAATCTTCAGTACCAGATTCAGATCAGGAAACTGCTAGAACGCGAGAAAGAAAAGGCAGAGAAGGCAAATAAAACCAAATCGGAATTTCTGGCCAACATGAGTCATGAGATCCGAACACCACTTAACGGAGTTATCGGTTTTACAGATCTTTTGCTTAAAACCAAACTTTCTTCCGTGCAGGAAGAATACGCACAAAGTGCCAACACATCTGGAAAGGCATTGTTGGGTATCATTAATGACATACTCGATTTTTCCAAAATCGAAGCCGGTAAACTGGAGTTGGAATTACTGGAAACAGATATTTTCCAGTTACTTAATCAAACGATCGACATTATCAAGTACCATGCTTCTGCAAAACAACTTGAATTACTCTTTAGTTTTCCGCCAGACACTCCCAGGATGGCATTTGTAGATCCTGTCAGGCTAAAACAGATACTGACCAATTTATTGAGCAATGCTGTGAAATTTTCCGAAAAGGGAGAGGTTGAACTAAAAATGGAATTTTCAAAACTGGATTCGGAAAAAGGCAGGTATACATTTTATGTAAGAGACACAGGCATAGGGATAACCAAGTCTCAGCAAAGCCGGTTGTTTAATGCCTTTACCCAGGCAGACAGTTCCACTACACGCAAATATGGTGGTACCGGACTTGGTTTGACCATATCCAATCTCCTCGCCAGGAAAATGGGATCCGGTATCGAACTTCAGAGTAAGTTGGGAGAAGGCAGCACATTCTCATTTTCTTTAGAAACCAAATTCCGGCATGATCATGAAACGCATGAACAAGCCAAAGGCGAATTGCCTGTAAAAAATGTACTCATTGTTGATGATAACGCTTCAAACAGGAAAATATTAACGGACAACTTCAAGTACTGGGGAGTGAATAGCAGCGAGTGCGATAACGGCCTGTCTGCGCTCAGGTTATTGGAAGAACAGGTTTTTGATCTGTTATTGATCGATTATCACATGCCCTACGTAGATGGTTTTGCAGTGATTCAGATGATCCGTGAAAAAATGATGGTTTTACCCGAGACCATGCCCCTGATCCTGTTGCACAGTTCTTCTGATGATCAGCTTTTAAGAGATAAATGCAAGGATCTGGGTGTAAGGTATCATATGGTAAAGCCAATAAACGCAGACGTGTTGTACGAAAAGATCATGTCTATCTTTGATAAGGGAATCCCCTCAGAAACAGTGCCATCGGATGAAAAGGCAAAAGAAAAGGCAAGCGAAAAGGATCCTGCATTAACAGCCGTGGATAATCCTGTGATACTGATTGCCGAGGATATTCCCATGAATATGATGCTTATCAAATCTTATATTGGCACTATAATGCCCGGGGCACAAGTCCGTGAAGCTGTTAACGGTTTGCAGGTGCTGGAAACAATAAAAAAAGAACACCTGGACCTGATTTTAATGGATGTTCAGATGCCCCAGATGGATGGGCTTGAGGCGACCAGGAAAATAAGGGAATGGGAGTCAAAATACCCAAGCTTACTCCCTGTACCTATCATAGCACTTACAGCCGGAGCTTCCAAGGAAGAACAACAGGCAGCATTGCGCAGTGGAATGGACGACTTCCTGTCAAAACCCATTCTCAGGGAAGATTTGGAATCTTACATGGCTAAGTATCTGGCAAGGTTTAACAATTCCAAGGATCACTTCAATTATGTGGATTTTCTTGATGCGATGGGAGGAGACACGGAAATGGTCAAAAAAATGCTCATGGTTTCCATATCGGACATGAAGGAAAAACTGAATGATTTTGAACTAGCAATAAACAAGGGTGATGTCCGTCAAATTGTTGCACTCGCCCACTATATTAAAGGGGGAGCACTAACAGCCAGGTATAAATCAATGGGAACAATGGCTGCCCGCATGGAAATGATGGCAAAAGAAGGCATCCTGGATACAATGGAAAGCAATATCAAGGCGCTGAAAAATGAGTGGCAAAAGGTATTGCATGAAATTGAAAGGCACATATAATAACGGCATGTTTCTTGTCATGTATATTATGTGCAAAAACAAGAAATATTTTTAGTGACCGGAGCTGCCGGACATTTGGGTTATACCATAGTATCCCAATTACTTGCTGATGGCAGAAAAGTACGTGCTCTTGTACTGCAGGGTGATGTGTTGGCCTCACGCCTGCCTCCACAGGCGGAGATCTGTTACGGGAATGTGTTGGATCCTTTATCTTTGGAAACTTTTTTCTGTGTTAGTCCGGACTATGATATTTTTGTAATCCATGCGGCCGGCATTGTGACCACTTCCCTGAAATACCAGCCTATCGTATATGACGTAAATGTCAGAGGGACAAGAAATGTTATCGACGCCGCCATAAAATTCAAAGCAACCAAACTTGTATATGTAAGTTCGGTGCATGCCATACCGGAAAAACCAATGGGACAGGTCATACACGAGATAGATCATTTTGACAAGGATCTTGTTTACGGGATGTACAGCAAAACAAAAGCCGAGGCCACTCAATACGTTCTGGATGCAGCACAAAAAGGCCTGGATGCCACCATCGTTCACCCGTCCGGTATTTGCGGTCCCAATTCCCACGCTAATAATTACGCAACACAGCTGGTGATTGACTGTTGGCGTGGGTCTTTGCCCATGGGAGTCGATGGGGGCTACGATTTTGTAGATGTACGCGATGTGGCATCAGGCACCATATCCTCCTGCAGGAAAGGGGGCAGGGGGGAATGCTACATCCTGGGTAACCGATATATATCCATAAAAGAATTTTTTCGAACTTTTCAGAGTGTCACAGGTAAAAAAACACCCAGGCTTATGGCTCCCATGTGGCTTGCAAAAGCTGCCCTGCCTTTCTGTTCTCTGTATTACAAGATTAACAAACAATTACCGCTTTTCTCATCCTATTCACTATACACCCTGGCCACCAACGCCATATTCTCCTCTGACAAGGCACGTCTGGAACTGGGTTATGCCACCAGACCATTAAAAGATACCCTTGCCGATACCGTGGAATGGCTAAAAAAAGAAAAAAGTATCTATTGACACGTGTCATATCCCAATTTTTCCTTACTTTTGCAACCCCTTAAGACTCATTAGGCATAGCAAGAAAGGGCATGAAAACGGAGAGATGGCAGAGTGGTCGATTGCGGCGGTCTTGAAAACCGTTGACCCGCAAGGGTCCGGGGGTTCGAATCCCTCTCTCTCCGCGATAACGATTGAAAATCAATCAATTAAGCGATTTACGCACAATTTTACGCACAGAAATGCTAAAGTTGTGCGTAAATTCTTTCTATGAAACTCCATTACTATCGTACTATACCAAACGGCATTCTACGATATTCCCGTGATGATTTTGTTTTATTATATGGTAACACTCGGCTCGTTCCGGGCTCCTTCCCTGGCCGTTCTTTCATAACGAAATACCCCTGCCCATCATTTCGACGAGCAGGGGTACGTCATTGGCCAACGGATACAGATGACTTTCCGTCAATCTATTCCGCGGAGAATACTCCCTCGAGAAGCACCTCGCCGGATTTCTCACCGGTAGTGGTGTTCACGTAGAAATACTTGAAGAAGACCTTCGGTTTGGCCGCAGAAGGAACACCATACTTAGCATCATAGGCAGCCTTGATGTTGATTGCGGTAGTCACAGGAGTCTGGGGACTCGTGAATCCTGCAGCCTTGCTGTAAGCACGGGTGATACCGTTGCTCTGGCCCTCGGTAGCGAGGATTATGAGCTTGAGGTTTGCCACGCTTGCAGGGATTGCGGACAGCGTGAAGGTCATCGCAGCTGCGCTGATGGCCACGGCTGCAGATGCAGGGGCGTCAACGCCTGTGAGAGTAGGAGGAGTCGACACTGCGGTCCCACCACAGAAGACAATCCAGTAGTTGAGCCTCATATAGAGGTTGGCTCCGGACACCTTTGATTTGGTACCGAGGACGGACTTGCCCTGTGCAGTATTGGCGGCGGCATTCCAAGCCAGAATCTGGGCATTGGTGAGGCTGTGCCAACTCTGAGAGAGCTGTTTGAAAATGGACTTCACTGAAGCCTGGTCAGAAGTCCTTACTGAACCACCGTAACCACGGTTACGGATGTACTTTCTACCACGACTCTTAGCCGCGGTGACACCCTTCGCAGATCCAGACATCTCGTCGAAGGCAATAGAAGGAACGTACTTCATTGTTTTTGAAAAATTAGAAGGTGAATAATGTTTTACTGTTTTGCAGTTTCTGTATATTTATTCTGTTTGATTCACAACATCCCTCACGGCAAAGAACTGGAAGAAGGTGCCGCTATTAGCAAGGGCTTCCAACCAATCGGGATTGGTACAGGTCAGATGTCCATCTTCGATATGGCCAATTGATAAAGCTGCGCCTCTATTATCTACTCTGCTGTTTGAGTAGCAGATCATAAAGTCAGCATTTACGTCTGAAGGCATATTCGTGATGTCAAAGGCTTGTTCCAAACTTCTGTCCGGTCCATAGAACTTCTTGAACATCATCTGACAGAAAATGTAATTGTCCTTGACCATCAAGCATTTCTTATCAAGAGTTGTTTCTGTACCCTGATTCTCAATTCCGGTAGTGACGTAACCATCTTTTACAATGGTTGTTCTCTGGGCACCGGTTGCATAAGCATTTGCTACCACGAAGGTCAACGGGCCATAATCATCGAAATAGTCAGTCTTTTCGATATGCAACCGATTGCTCTTAATCCAGGACTTGAGGATAGTTCCTCTCTTGGCCTTATCGTATCGGTCTCGTGGCAGAGTGTCAATGACGTAAACAGCAGAAATAGCAGATTTTACCATCACCAATGAACTGAACTCAAAGACAATTTCCGATGCTGCCTTCCAAGCTGCGGATGTAGAATCCACAGTGAACTTGCCGTTCAGTATGGTCAGCTTTTCCGTCTGATAATCCTTGAACGACACCTGCTCTATGCCAATATTATTTGATATTGATGTAATCATAGCGTGATTTGATTAGTAGTTTACAAAAGCGCTGGTTCCGAAGACTTCAGCTTGAGGGTCATATGCTCCTGCACGGTTAGAACACTGCCAGTTTTTCCAATATTTGCTATAGGATGAGTAGCATTCATACAGACCGACAGCCCACGGACTTCGACCATTTCCACGCCCTGGTGCATAGACACGACCCGAAACGAAAGTATCTGGAAGACCTGTCATCTCCCCGCTGATACCAGCAACTATGGAGGTGTTTTTGTATTTGATATCGATAATCATCAGGGCTGACCCTTCGGCATTTTCCTCATTGAATCTCTCTACGGTTACACCGGATGACAGTTTTGTGATATTATCTGCAGTAAACTGATTTCTCGGAACATAAGCCTCACCTTCAATCTGAGACTCGCTCTTGCAGGTCACCCAGATTCTCATAGCCTCTCCGGTGAAGCCGTTTTCGGTGTCAAGCCACCAGAACTCGAGAAACACTCTTTCACCAAGTTTCGGAGAATACCCGATAGTCGATGCGTACAACTTCGTGACATTCGCTTCTGACCAGTCATCCTCTACACCGGGAGCCACGATAACAGTCTTGCCCCAGCCAGAAGAAACTCCGGCAGACTGACCGCCTGACATCTTGAGGACGAGCCTGTAAGAGTCTTTTGGCCTTACCAAACCTGTGAAGCAAATGAATGTAGGAGATACCCAAAGGTCCTCAAATTCAACCTCCGGGACATCAGATTTATATTCTGGAGCATCCATCAAAAGAGACATCCCCACCATCGATCTGTTCTCGTTGATGCGGACGAACGCATTGTGCGCTGTCATTTCAGCTGCAAGACCGAAAGCGGAGATACCCTTGAGATGCTCAGCCAAAGCCGCCCAGGCGGCCATTTGGGAATCTGAGAGCTGCTTATAAGCCCGGGAGACTTTGGAGAGTTGATTTCTTGAAAGAGCCTGAGAAGGTGTGACAACCTTGCTCTGCTTGGCACGTACAGACAGCACATTCCTGCCATTGACATTACGCGCAGTGACCTCCTTTGCGGTACCGGCGAAGTCATTAAATGCTATTGAAGGCTTTGCTATCATAAGTCAATTATGCGTAGCAGCCTCAGATTCCAATGCAAATATACTAATTATTTTACATACTCAATATAAGTATGTTAGCATAATTCATATAAAGCGGCGCATTAAGTATTTATTAGAGCATCATCAAGAAAGATTTCTTCTTGAAGATGTTGCGATACCCGGTTTCCGAATCAATCATCAAGTATCTCATATGAACCTGATAGGCCGGAAGGTCCAGGTCCCAAATCAACCTGTAATCCGGTACGTAGATTTCCACCAGACAATCCGATGAAGTGCAGTTGCCGGATGCAATGAAAGAGCGAAGGTATCCGGGCTGCCTTCCGGCTCCGGTTCGTGTAAGCTGGATGCGGACTGCGACTCTATATCTGGTCGGATCTACATTTCCGTCAAGCTTCGTCCTCAGTTTGATTGACAAGTCGGTGACAGCCTCAACATCAACGGAGTTGTATTCACAGGTAAAGATTGGAAGATTCTCGTATGCACGAGGAACCGGGATATGTTCATCACCAAGTTGTGCGAACCCGTGATATGCACTGACGAAAAGATTGTAGCCGGAAATATGATGGTCTGTCTTGAACGGTGGACGATGACTCTGCACTGTAAGGGCAAGAGTATTCCATTGTTTCTGCACTACCGGTTCGATGGACTGCCAAGCTTGAATAGCACGAAGATGAACTGCCTGCTGTTCCATCTGGGACATAGTACCGGGAAATTCAGGATGCGCCCTCTTCTTCCAATAGCACACGCCATCCTTATGGAAGAAGGTAACTTCACCCATTGATGACCAGCAATCGCTGAAGCGCGTATTTGGAAGATAAATCGGCATTTTGCATCGGTATTAAAAAGGAACCCTGTCGGACCATCACGGCAAGACAGGGCATTGGGGAATTGTACTATGTAGTGCCTGGGTCAGAGGGACCTCGGCGTTTGAACTCTTATACTCAGAGGTAGCTCAAAGGGACCTCGGATATAGTTTCTTTATATCGTAACACAAAGATAATCATAATTTAGAATTATTCAAAATAAAGCAATACTTGAAGTAAATTCAAGCTACTCTCCCAGGGGGTGAGGGGGACGAAGTCCCCTGGATGTTGATATTTATTTACACCGTTTCCATTCCCTCGAGCGTGGCAGGACGGTCAATTTCAGCACTGACGGTGGAGCGTACGTTTCCTGTCAGGCTCGACTATTTTTGACTGGCTGGCGTGACGGCGACAGCCGTGACGTCAGACTGGCGAAAATAGTGAGCAGGCAAGCCCGTAGGGCGCGGCAGGCGCTGGACGGTATGAGGTTGAAGCGGGGCACAAATGGTCTTTCCAGCGCTTGTACAAACCTTCGAATAGAAGTACTCGGCCACGCCGTTGGAGCGGGTGAGTCGGGCCGGCGGATGGGGCTTGAGCATCGTAGCGGAAGGCGTAGGATTGTAGGCGTAATGGCAGACAAGACCGAAGGGCTTGGATGACTTGCCGGAAATCCGGAGCCTGTAGCGGAGTATGCTGAAGCACCAGACGAATAGCGAGCCCGACATAAACAAGAGCGAAGCGATTCCGCTGGCGAGTCTGTCGCTGGAGCGACAGCGGAAGTGACAGTCTCGCTTTTCTGCGAGCCCTCGGAAGATGTGTTCAGAACGAAGCGTCAGCGTAGTGGAGAACACTTCTGGAGAGGAGAAAGCGAGCAGTATAAACACAAGGCGAAGCCTTACCGAGGAGTGCAGGGAGAGGGCTCTTTGTCTGGAATGGAGCGACAGCGGAATGGAGGACAAGGAGCACCGACCGGAACGACCCTGCACGAAGTGCGGAGGCGGCAGCTTGCTCGAATACGGACTATGGTTGATGCGAGTGAGGAGGCTTGCATACCACTTACGTTGGAACGTGGGAGACCTCGCGCCCTGGAATTACGCACTGACGTTGATGTTGGCACGCGCGAGGTCTTGGGCGAGCGGATTGAGGGAGGGGTGGTCCCTCCCTTCCGCGAACCCATAGCTGCCGCCGACTCGAAAGGGCACAGGGAAAACGTTCTTTCAGGGCACTCAGGGAGGCAGTTAACATAATCTAGATTGTATGCGAAGCGGAAACAGGCGGCGGGGTTAGGGGCCCCGACGACCTGTTATACAATCTCGATAGATTATGTTAACTCCCGGATACTCTGCACGCCGGCGGTTCGAAGGTAGGTGCCCTTTCGATAATCTCCCTGTGGGGTTGGGGGCAAAACAGGATGCAGTGAGCTGGGCTTTGCGGAGCGCAGCGCAGCAAAGAACTGCTGACTGCATACCGCTTTCCATTGTTGGCCGCATCTGCGGCCTTTGGCTCTTCTGTGGCGGCTTCGCCGACATAGAGGAGCCTTATGAACCGTGCAAGGTGATTGGCGGCTGCTTGCAGACGTCAATGACCGCAGCACACCTCTTGATTTCCCTTCGCACGGCACGGACGGTTCAGGCCGAAGTGAGTGCTCGACAACGAAGGCCACGCACTGCCCTCGGCACTGGCACGACGCAAAATTTCGCCGAAGGCGGGAATCAAAAAGAGTCTCATTCACCCCAATAGCAGCATAGATGCAGTATGTCTCTTCCCTATATAGTAGAGCAACACCAATAGTTGTGGTATCAATATCCCCAATAGGTAGACACCCGCGCTCTTGGTCGCACTTGCTCACACTGCTTCCACCTTCATCCACATTGACGTCGCCCATATCATCAATATGAGCAGCAAGATGAGCGGCGGCAGCCGCTGGTCTGCCCGCTCCCGGGCGGGCGGGTGGGGCCGCAGGCCGCGACAGCG
This sequence comes from Bacteroidales bacterium UBA1374, assembly GCA_002305545.1. Taxonomy (GTDB): domain Bacteria; phylum Bacteroidota; class Bacteroidia; order Bacteroidales; family UBA932; genus DMER64. Next base: position 17,173 of record DBRG01000009.1, on the reverse strand, counting down.
GCCGAGGCAGTGCGGAAGGAGGAAAGCAAGTTTGTGGATCTCCGCAGCGAAGCGATGGATGTCCACAATCTTGCCCGACTGGAGCCAATGAACAAGGTCGGTGAGCTGGACCTGCGACAGCAGGGGCTGCTGACCGACACCGCTTAAATCCCTTTTTAACAATAGATTACGCAAAAAGGTAACCAGTTAAGCATAATTTTTGTTGAATAATTGTTGAAAAGTAGTAACTTTACGCATTAAATAGTGAAGATATGTCAAAATTGCCTAATCCGCCTCTTGTTGAAGTAATCTTCGAAATACGCTGGAACGCAAACGATAAAAATAGTTTAGATAAATTTCAGATTCTTCTCGGTTCTATGTTTGCCGAGTTAAAGTCTGATTTTCCTAAAGTAATCACCTTACAACCCGATGCTGCGCTCCCAGTCAATGCCTTTATTGGTATCCCCACTCATCGCTTTACATCGGAGACAGGATATCCAATGTATCAGCTCGGACCTGGTGTGCTTTCCGTCAATATGACCAATCCAGATTATGTATGGGAATCATTCATAGAGGCCATAAAAAAAGTCACTAAGGTTTTCGAGTCTCTTTCTGAACTTCAGGGGAAAAAGATAACCATTGCACTAAAATATTTGGACTTTTTCAAATGCAATTTCTCAGAAATAGACTTAGCAGACTACATTAAGACTAATTTTCATCTGACCGTAGATGCTCCATATCTGAATGATTCAAAAGCTAAAACATTTAGTTTTGCTACGATGCGAGATGTTGAGCAGGGGCATTTCACTATGACGATGAATACAGGCTACAATAATGTCAGAGGCAATCAAATTGAGGGCATCATCACTGAGTCGAACATTGCAAGTGAAATTCCTTTTGAGGAACTCACCTCATATATTGACGACAAATTACCAATGGCGCATGAACACCTTGGTAAGTTCTTCAAGAAGATGACTGAGGGTGAATTGTACGCTTCCTTTGAATAAATGATATACTCAACAACATATAACCCTATTTATGACGGCATCAGAGCATATCGTCATAATGATTCATGTTTATCATCTGGATTGTCTTTTGAGCCGGAATCTGCTCCTACATTCGGTTTCGAAGACGCTCAAAAAGCGCTGATGAACCGTTTTCGATTCACATTCTCGCTTTTGTTGTCAATGGCAACCATATCATCTGGATTATCGATCAGCCTGAAAAAGAGAAAAATGAAAGCCAAATTTAACAGGGAAGCCTATGCAAAAAGCATTCAGGTTTCTGAAGGCGAAAACAAACAAGGGGCAGACAGTCTTCAAACACATAAATTTCAAGTAGCTGACTACAGTTTCCACATTAAGGAAACATCCGGGAAAGTTTTGAGCTGTAGCGAGGTTTGGTACAAGTAATGGTCAAGCAAGGAGAAATAATTGAAGTAGACTTCAGGCTTCCTGACGACACGACGAAGAAGCACCCTGCTCTTGTTGTGTCCAATATGATTCACGATGCTCAGGGAGAGTTTATTTATGCTATCCTGATTTCCTCCAAAAACATTAATCCCCAGTATACTATTGAAATTACGCCAGATATGCTGACAAAGCCGATGCAAAAACAAAGTTATTTTGTCACACACATCCTGGACAAATTTCCCGAAGCATTTATCACAAGGCAGAACAATAATTTTATCAAACCTGAATATTTCGATTCCGTTCTACAAAGAATCATAAAGAACATATTTGGTATCGAACTGGAAATTGATGACGAATAAGGGGACTTGCAACAAAGTTCCTTTTTTTTCTTATTATTGGCATTCCATATACATTATCCCTATATTACTGTCTAAAATTGTCTGGCCTTATGGCAAAGATATATGTCGCAAGCAGCTGGAGGAACCAGTATTATAATGACGTGGTGAAGAAACTCCGCGAAGCAGGCCACGATGTATATGACTTCCGCAATCCTCCTCACGGTAAAGGTGGATTCCATTGGAGTGATATTGATCCTAATTTCCAGAACTGGACTGTGAAGCAGTATCGTGAAGGATTGAAAGACCCGTGGTCAGAAACTCAATTCAAGAGCGACATCGATGCTTTGACCTGGGCTGATGCTTGCGTTCTGGTATTGCCTTGTGGACGCAGTGCCCATACCGAGGCTGGCTGGATGGCTGGTGCAGGAAAAAAGGTCGCTGTCTACATTCCGGAGATGCAGGAGGCCGAACTGATGTACAAACTGTTTGACCTCGTCACTGATGACATTGATGAAGTCAGTTCTTTTCTGACGGAATAATCCTCACTGGTTATTCGTATTCCTCGTGAGAGGCTTTCCTGACCTTGACTGGAATATGGAACTTTTCCTGCAATTCTTTCTCCACCTCTTCGCGTATCAGCCTTTTTCTCTTGGCTTCGGCTCTGGAGAATTCTCGGTCAGTTCGTCTGCGCTGCTGATATTGTTCCCATTTTACCTTGTTCTGCTGAAGTTCCGACACCACCCTTTCAATTGTCGCATCGAAGACTTTGCTTTTCAGTTCGCATTCCCAGATTGTGATTATGCTCCAGGACAGTGATTCGAGTCGCTGATTGTTCAAGGCGTCCCTTTCCTTGTTCTTTCGGACCTTGTCCACCCAGAACTCAACATTCGTTTCGGGAACCGTGTAGTATTTGCAGCCCTTGTGCCCGTGCCAAAAGCATCCATTGACGAATATCACTGTGCGATATTTCGGCAGCACAATATCAGGCGTCCCAGGCAGAGTCTTTACATTGACACGAAAACGAAAACCAGAGCTGAATAGCGACTGACGCACTTTCTTCTCCGGCTTGGTGTCCCGTGATTTTATTTGAGACATATTATTATGTCTCTGAACCTGAGACAAAACATCTGACATTGTTTTATTCTGTGAAGAAGTGAGGGTTCAAAACTCTGCGTTCAACAATGTCAACACCAATTCCTTTCTCAACCACGATATCTACAAGATGCTTAATATCCATAGTCTTTATGTTTGTTGATGGTGCGTTAAACCGACGTGCATCCTCTGCCATTTCGTTCATGACCAGATATAATGCTGAATTACAAGTGTTGTCATACATGAGTTGAAGAACCTGGCCCACATCGTTTCTGGTGACTTTCTGACTTGAAATATTAACAAAAAGGAATGCCGGAAATACTTTCAACGGGTCAAGGAAGAATTTACCTTGAATTGACGATTTGCAGATTAACAGTTCATCTACCTGACAATAGTATCCTATGGAATTTAATATCTTACACAGAACCCTTGCGATACAATATGGGTCTGTGGTTTTCAGAATATCAAGTAAAGTGTCTGAAGGCTTGTCAGATAAATCAGTACGGGTTGAATCCATTTGCGGCACCGTGCTGGCTTTCAATTTCTTGTTATGACTGTCTTCTTTTTTCGACTTACTATTGATGACAAAGTTCGGATAGTTTTCAATCAGAAAATTCCTGTCAATATGCTTTGGGTTTTTCGCAAGTAACTCAAGTCCCTTATCAGTGATAACATAGTAGCCGCGGCGTTCTGTACGAACGAGTTCAGCCCAACCAAGATATGTCTTTGACCATTGCGTCCGATCGACCACCTTTGTCCTGTTACCCTTCCTAACTCGTTCGCGCAAATCATCAGGCGATAGGTTCAGTATTTCACAAACGCCATCAACGCATTCATCAGAAGAATGAACTTTCTTATCCGAAAGGAACTCCAGTAAGGGGAGCATAAAGTATGTAAATTCTGGAACCATAGTTATTTGATTTTGAACGATTTCATTTCTTCACGCATACGCTCTGCAATTGCCCTTATTACTGGAACAGCAACTGAATTTCCAAATTGTTTATATGCCTGCATGTTTGAAACAGGAATAATGAATTCCTCTGGGAATCCCTGGAGACGTGCACACTCCCTGGGCGTTAGTTTTCTCGGAGGTTGTGTTTCTCCCTGAGAAATCAGTATTTCGCTTCCATCCTTATAGTACCTTGCGCTTATCGTATTAACGTACTCACTGTCTTCAGTAAATAGAGAAAAGCCAAATCCATTTCCCTTTGCCTTATTTTTCTCCTTTCTCTCTTTGTGCCCAGCGTATAGTTTTTCGCTGATAGTATATTTCGGATCAACATTTTTCTCAAGTATGTCGCCAAGACGAGTTTTTATTTTTGGCGCCTCCGGAAATTCAAACTCGTAGTCTTCTGGAATGTCATAGTGGTCCTTATCAAAGCCGACGATATATATTCTTTCTCTATTCTGAGGCACACCAAAATCGCCAGCACGAAGTATTTTCGCCGTAGCTTTATAGCCAAGTGCGTCCAAATGTTCCATAATAACTCGGAATGTATTTCCGCCATCGTGCCCTTTCAGTTGTTTCACGTTTTCCAGCAAGAATGCTTTGGGCGCACGTCCCGCTTCCTTCTTCTCCTTGATAATTCTCTCGATCTCGAAGAAAAGTGTTCCGCGCGTATCGGAAAACCCTTTGTGAAGTCCTGCTTGAGAAAAAGGTTGACAAGGAAATCCGCCTAACAAAATGTCGAAATCAGGGATATCTGTTGTTTTTATTTCACGAATATTTCCAGCAGGTGTCTCGCCAAAGTTGATTCTGTATGTTTGTTGTGCATGTTTATCCCATTCTGACGAGAAGACGCACCTGCCGCCGTTCTCCATAAATGGAATTCTAATTCCGCCAATCCCAGCAAACAAATCAATAAAAGAGAATTTGTCACCAATGTTTTCAAACGGGATAGAAGATGCAAATTCCATTATCTTATGTCTTTCATCTGCCGAAGGAACAAGTTCTCCTGACTCCCATCTTCTGACAATTGAGTCTCCATCTTTACCGAGCCCGAGAGCATCAGCAAATTCTTTGGCAGAAAGGCCTATTGATTGCCTTTTGGCCTTAATATCATTTGGTTTGTTATTTTGCATTATTCTGTAATATTTCAATCAATTGTTCCGGCGTCAACGGAGGGTCTTGTCTGTGTAACATTGCATGGCAGTTTGGGCATACTGGTATTAAATCAGTTTCCGGATTGATAATATAAGAGCCACCCATTCGCGAGACTGGAACAATATGGTGAACATGAATATAATTCTTGCCCAATTCTCCATATTTGCGTTCAAAACTCATCCCACAGATTTTGCAAACATAGCCATGCTTTAACAGACATAATTCTCGATTAATGCTGCTTCTTTCATACCTGTTGGAAACAGATATGTGCTTTGCTCCCTCTTCTTGGTTTTCAAGGGAGATTTGCTCTACATTCAAAAGAGATAAGAACATTCCAATCGCTTTTGTTGCCCATTCGACCACAATCGAAGGATTGTCTTCTACCTGGCCATGAACATCAACGGGAATTTTAGTAATACGACATGAGAAATTATGCCATTCTACTGGCCACGTCTTAAAGTCAAGAGGATCAACCGAGGAGGCGTTTACCGAGAAATCAATCTTTGCTGATTGCTTAATGATAGCTTTGGCATACAATGACGCAGCCGTTCTCTTTTCATCATCAGATTTGCTAATATCCTGCATCGACCTTGCTGCAAATCTTTGTGGGACAACTTCAAGGACTATCCTAATGTTGTCCTTAAAGAAAATGCTGACCTCAAATAACTCCTCTCCATCATTGTCAGGATAGATAGTCAATGATGGATATCCGTGAAGTGATTTTTTTGCCACACGGAAAGGAATATCAAAAATTGATTCCAGCGAAGATTGAATCTCTTTTATCATTATTCGTTATCGTCTATCTCGGGGTCTGGCAGATCACGTAACAGTTTTTTCAAAAAGTCGGAAGTGCGGAAACGCAGAGTTTCATAGTTTTCAGCAACCTCTCTGTTCATTGTCGACAATTCTGCTTCGCCAAGAGCCCACAGAAGAGAGTCCATCCCAATAACGGTAAATCCATCATTGATAACGGGATAATAGACCTTCTTGTAGAAAACATGACTTTTATTAAGTTTTATTGCATGATGTCCATCAACAATTGCTGGTTCCCATAATTGTCCGCTGTCAAGAGTGTCCACAGGGACAACTCTGACTTCACCTGATTTAGCAGCTGACAAAATTGAAATCTTATGTTTGAACTCACCAAAACTATTTTTAATGATGGCCTCATCCTTTCCAACTAAGACAACTTGAGACTCTTCACATGAAGGTGCTTTTGTGTCTATGCTCATGTTAGAGCTTTCATGGGCATCAACCGTCTGACGTGCGATCTTCTGCTGCATTGCCTTCCTATATCTATTTTCTGCTTCTCGTCTCGGTGCAGGAAGGAAATTGTCTTTTATTTCATCGTAAATTTCGGAAATGAGTTGTATTCCTGATTTTTTGATGTCGACGTTGAATAGTTCATCAAAGTCATGCCCGAATGAAAAATCAATTCTCAGGAGAGAAAAGTGGGGCTCATTTGTCATCATGCCCATCCAGTCCCCGCAATGAATAAGTCGATTCTCCCGGTACACATAAAAGCCTTGCTTATCATTGCTGATGTTTGCATCTTTCATTTTCTCCTGGGAAGAAAAATCTTCTTTTCTCGGAAGCACATAAGCCTTAAGAGAAGCCGTCATTTTCTTGTCAGAGTCTTCAAGCTCAATCTCTATTGGATAATCGGTAATTAATGACGTCGCCGCTTCCTTTACACAAAACGGGTCCCACGGTTTAATTGCCACATCATTCAAAAATATCTCAACGTTTCTAACCTCTGAATGCTCAGGGTCAAGAAAGCGCTGAAATACCATAGCGAGGTGTTTGTTGAGTTTGTCTATTTTTCTCTTAAAAGCGTTCGCGGCAGATGACACGGAACTGTATTCGCGGTTCATGAACCTGTCAATATCCTCCCATACAACAAGAGTTCCATTGCCACCTTGCGTAGCTTCTTCAAGTAAATCTATTTCATCATCGGTAACGGCTGGGAACAATAGCTCCCATTTGTTCGTAGTAGCCACATGAATTAGATCCCATTGAACTTTTCTGACTTCATTATCATCCTTTGTTCGAGAAAGAACAGATAGTTTCCTGCAGAAAGAAGTTGAGGCTGTCTTTAATCCCAGACCAAATTTTCCAAGACTATTGGGGTCTTTCCTCCTGTCAGACCCATACTTCATTGCATTAATAAGGCCTTTCTCGTCCATGCCACTGCCGTTATCAGAAACATAGACGGTAACAGCATTGTCAGGGTCCATATTAATGTGAATGTAGACTCTTGTCGCATCAGCAGCAATAGAATTATCAACTATATCTGCAATAGCTGTGTTGAATGTATATCCTGTATCTCTCAGGCCCATTATCGCCCGTTCGGGATCGGGGGGCAATTCCATAGTTCTTATTGTGTCCATGTTGTCAAATAATATCTGGTATCAAACTTAGTGCTTTCAAAACATCCTGGCGGTCTTGCTCTGCTCCATCTGTCCCTATAATGGTCGAAGCGGCAATATCACGTTTCCGATTTAATCGTTCATTGATAACTTGTTCAACAGTGTTTTCGTAATACAGTCTATAAACGAAAACAGTCTTTTTCTGTCCTCGGCGGTACGCTCTTGCAGACGCTTGATCCTCTATAGCCGGATTCCATTCAAGATTATAATGTATGACGTGGTTCGCTCCAGTTATGTTCAATCCCACACCTGCTGCTCTTGGATTCAGGACGAGAACTGCAGGTCGAGGATAATCATTAAACTGGTCAACAATTGATTGTCTCTCGTTTATTGGTGTCTCTCCGTAGATACTCATCGTCTTAACAAGGAAACGCCCAGCAATGTCATTCACCAGAATGTCAATCATCTTTGTGAATGATGTAAATACGATCACCTTTTCGCCTTTAGAAATAATCTCTTCTATAAGTTCAGTCAATCGCTGATATTTGATTGAGGTTTCATAAGGATTTGAAACAAGTGCCCCAGAAGACACGTCAGGATGAGTGCAGAACATTCGTAATCTCTGGATTGTCATTATGGAAATCCCTTCAGTTGAAAGAGTATCAGATACAATCTTTCGAATCTCGTTATAACCACGAATTTCGGATTCTGACATTTGCAAAGGTTGGGGAATTATTACTTTCTCCGGCAGATCCTGAGCCACATCTTTCACCAATCGTCTCAACATAAGCGGAGATACCACTGGTTCGATCAGTTTGCCGCCATCTATGTTGTCAGGTACACTGCTGGAGAACTGAGAAACCGAGCCAAAGATGCCGGGGAACACAAAATCCATCAGTGACCACACATCTGTGATGTGATTTTCAAAGGGTGTCCCAGTCACTGCAATATTAGATTTTCTTTTTATCCTTTTTATGAATTTGGCTCTTTGGCTATCATAGTTCTTGATGTTTTGAGCTTCGTCTAACACTACAAGGTCCCAGTTGAGCATGCTGATAATTGAAAAATCCGTACAAACCGAACTATATGCAGATATGACTACATCAAACTCCTTGAAAACTAAGGAATTCCCTGTTCTTTGCGGTCCATGATGAACCAACGTCTTAACAGATGGGGCAAATTTTAAAATCTCATTTTTCCAATTTGCAAGCAGCGAGACTGGGGCAACTATAAGCACAGGCCCTTTTCCTTGCTTCACGAGATTCAGAATTACAGCTATTACCTGGATTGTCTTTCCAAGCCCCATTTCATCTCCCAAAAGGCATCCTCGACTTTCGTCAAGCATATATGACATCCAACGATACCCTTGTTCTTGATATGGATATAATTTCGCATTCAAACTATTGGGGACAGGCAATGTGCCGGATTGATTCTTAATCTCATCAATATCAATGTCATTAATAACAAAAGGATATTCCGAGAAGACATTATCTCTGATTACCTTTAAATACTCTGCCATCGACACCAGACCCTGTTCGGAGATTCCGGCAGATGATAAAGATTCTTGAAGATTTTTCAGATCTCCAGACACATAAAACCATTCGTTGTTATATACACAATGGTTAACAATTTTATTGTCGCAATAATCCAGTTGAATTTCTTTCTGACGTCGAGTGACGAACACTGAACAAATGATATGCCCTGAGTCAGAAGAAAAACGGCATTGAACAGGTGACCCGATTTTTGAAAAACGAATTAAAGGAAATGAGTCTTTGATATTTTTGCACTCTCTTCCATCTATCGACACTATCTTCTCTGGTGAATTGATGACAGAATACACTTCTTTCGCATCCGGCAAAAAAGTTTCATTACCGGAATGTAACACAAAGTGGTTGTGATCTATCATCCAATCCCAGAACATTTGGCCTATTTTTTATTGAATTTTCCCCAGCTTGAAGAACTGATTTTTATTCTATGTACTGATGCTTCCTGCATTGCTGTTTTGTCATCTTTCTGTTTTGAGCCATATGTTACTTGATTGTCATCATGTAGTTCTTGCCCCTTCTCCTCATTTATTGTATCATAACCAGCTGTAATTCCTTCTGTTGAAACAGACTGATTAACTTCAAGCCCAATTGTGAAATCCTCAGTGTTATCAACCAATTCGCAAAGAACAGAATCATTAATATAGTAGTAGACAATGTCTGCCACAAAACCTTGACTGGCTGCGACAAGATTTAATAGTGAAAGCACGGTGGAATTCATGAAATCACCTCTGTCAATTGTTTTCTGCCCTCCCCACCACTGATAGTCAGTACAAAAACGCCACAATTGAAGAGAAGCTTTCTTCCCATCGAGTTCGTTGCAGTCGAAATCGTCCATAATTATGTTTGAAGCAGCGACGACAAAGCGGTCCTTTATTGACGTTGCCTCGTTATATCCGCGTAATTTCTTTGCAAAATCCTCATAATCCTCAGACAAAAAATCAGCAACCTTAAAATACAAAGACTGATATTTTTTCAACTCCAAGCAAAGATCAAGTGCATATGATGCAATGACAAACCATTGATTAGGCGCGAAAATCTGTCGATTTTTACTGGTCGTAACAATGGCGGAATAATCAAGATATCTTATGGTTCCTCCTCCTTTTGAAATGCAAGACGAGAAAGCAAATCTAAATTCATCGGACAGTTTAACATCTTGCCAGACGAACTCTGCATTATATCTGGAGACACAAATAGATACAAGGCGTCCCAGGTCTTTTAGCACTACATCAGAATTGCTCATTATTACCCCAATTTATAGTAAAACACAAATTTAATGAAAAATCTCATTACTATGAGCAGTAACTTGCGTATATTACATATTATTAGAGTGTTGTAGGGTAAAATTAGTGGGATAACAAATACAGCTTTCTCGCTTTCCGTAGCATTTTCCAAATATAACATAACAGACACAAAAGGGAATCCGGCATTTCACCAGATTCCCTAACCAACAGGAGATAAATAAGGCGGCTATTCCTCTATTTTCATCATTCTCGTCACCCCCGCCAACTCCAAATCCAAATCTCTGATGAGGGCATCCATGTTTGCCCAGTTTTCTGGAGAAATGTACTTCATAACCTCCTGCATTACAGGATTGTCAGAATACAGTTCCTTCGGCGGTGGAGCTTGCGGCTTCGGTACGAGAAATGATTGCTCGGACTGCTTATGTCGTATGAGAAGGTCGGCAACGTCAATCTTCTTCTCATAGTCCTCAGGGGTTGCCTGACGAATTAGCAGGTCCGACACCTTAACTGAAAGATACGGTCGTTTCTCGAATTCCTGACGCCAACAATCATAGGCGTCAATGTCAGGGAAAGCGAGAACTTTTCTTCCAACCAGAGCGTCCACCTTGTCACCGAACTGCTTCTTTCCGCCAAGAGCCACCCATACATAATCCGGAAAATATCCAGCACCGATGACGGCTGTCTTCTCCGCTTCGACCAGAATTACTGGGCTTTCAGGATGTTTGCGTAGCAAATGCTCTCCGAATATGCACTGCGTCAGTTCCCACTTGTCTGGAAGCTGCCCGTTGTAAGACAGAAGTGAATGCACCCAGGTGATTTTACCCGGAACATCTTCATCTTTGATTCTATGACCTGTAATCCGGTCGTACTTCATCACCTTGCCCGTCCGGCATCGTCCCTGCCGATCTATCTGATAGAAAATGACGTCACCAGCCTTTGTGACACCGATTAGGTATTCGCGCACGAGGCGAAGGATTGTGTCCACATCAAAAAGATTGCATAGGTAGAATAGGAAATCGCTGACCGGCTTTGTGCGGACCGTTTTGAGAACCGTTTCCATCGGAATGGTGGATATCCCAGTTGCAGGCAGAGTTACCGGCTTGGTTTTGATCTCCTGTTTAATTTTGGGCCTATACTGCTGCTTTTTGAGCCATTCTGGTTCCTTGCGCCAGTCTTCCGTCTGGGGCTTGGCTTCCGGATGTTGCTGGAAGTATTGATGCGGTGTGAAATGATAACCACAGCTTGATTCGTGGTCACAGCGGCCGCATTCCTCTGAAAGAATATTCCCGTAAGGATCAACATAGGGCGTGAAGCAAAAGCGCTTCCCGCAATTGGGGCAGGCCAAGCGTGATGACTTGCCCCTGTATTTTGCGAGTGAGTAGTAGTGCTCCATATCAATCCTCATTATCCTTGAACGGCAACCGCGGTGTATCGCTTTGTATCGGTTGTATCGGTTTTTCGGAATCCGATACAGGCGATACGGCCGATACGTCATCATCATCCTTCTTTTCGATGGTGATTCCCAGTTTCTTGGCTTTTGCGAGCCTGCGCTGTACCTTGCCCAGTGACATCTGCAGTTGGTCAGCAATGTCACGCAATGAAACCTTCTTCTCGACAAGTTGGAGTATCTGCTGCATTTCTTCCATCACAGATTCTTTCGTATTGCGCTTGAGATGCTCCATTTCATCGGATGTACCCAAATAGGCGTAGTGCAAGTATCCGTTGTCCTTTTTGATTTCGTAAACGGCAACGTTCTCGGATGTGTACTTGAATTCTGACGAACGCACCTTGACCTGTTTCAAGTATCGAAGGTTCTCGTCTTTCGCGCTTTTCCCGAGAGCGATTGCCGCATCGAAGAAGTTCATCAACTTGGCGCTTCCAGCGAGATCGTTGTTGCCTAATGGCTGGCTGCCATCTCGCTTAGGCGTGTGGGCGATGATAATCGTGGTAAGATGATACTGCCGCTTCAACCTGATGAGTTTTATCATAAACTCTCCGGCGGTGACGCCTTTCTCGCTGTCGTTACAGAGAAAGGTGATATTGTCCACCACGATGTGCTTGATACCTTTTTGGGCAGCCTCTTCAATACTGTCGAGTATTGCCTTTTCAAGGTCGCTTTCCGTGATATATTCCGGGTTGATTTCGGCCCTGAGAAGATTTACGGGAAAGACATGAACGGCACGACCGCTATCGTCAGTATAACGAAGCTGGAATTGTTTGTCAGACAGTTCGCAATCAATAATCATCACCTTGTGATTTCGGGCTATCGACTCTGCAACCTGTACCGCAAATATGGACTTGCCAACATTGCTGGCTGCAAACAACACTGTGTTCTCCTCTTCGAAAAACAAACCATGATAGTAGGATTCCGGATTGGGGCGAGTCATTGCCTCCTCCACCCAAGTGTTCGCAGGTCTTACCGAAAGAAGGCCGCATCTGTCAGCTGAACGCTTGACTTCTTCCACTTCCTTTGTTATCGCGGAGATTGGATCAATAGCCTCTTTGCTGTCACTAGAAGGCAGATCGTCCGGAATGTCGTCGAATGGTTGTGCTGGATGAATGTCTGCACTGTTGAGTGATTTGGCAGGATTGTCGAGTTCAAACGCCGTTTCCTGCAGAGCCCTTGCACTATTTTTCAATTCCTCGTTGTCCATAACAGATTCCCTATTGCCTTGTTATCTCCCATCGATTTCGGGCAGATGGGTTCGCCCACTTCGTGTTTGTGGCGCTGGCGAAGTTCCTTACTGATGCGCCTTTTCTCTGCGTCATACGGCTTGGCCGATATGCCGTTCCTAAACATTTGCCCGCTCATTTTGATTTTCTTTGATTAAAGAGTTCAAGAGCGAGGTCGGCATCGACCACGATTTTTCGGCCGTTCTGGCGCACAGCGTCCTTTATTATGCCGTCCTTGTATTCCTGAGCTGTCTTGTGGCTTACGCCAAAGAGCTGCTGGATACCGCGGAGGCCGTGAACGTAATGTCCGGAAGGACTCTTTGCATTTGTCTGGGAGAGAAAACCCTGTTTCCCATAGCGCTCCTCGAAAAGCTCCCAGAACTGTCCAATCGTCAATGCGGCGATTGGAGTCGAGTTGTTAATTTCTAACATTCTGAAGTAAATTTAATATCACTTCAGTGGCCACTGTCGTGAAGGTTAACGTCGCGAATATGAGCCAAATAAATAACAAAAGACTGCCACAATTTAGTAATGGCAGCCTTTGTTTCACTGTTTGTGATTTGTGTCGAAATTTGTGTCGGGTATTGTAACCTTTCCGATAAAATACGGACTATTTCAGTATGTTCTCGAACCTTATTCTTATTCCTCCATCCAGCGGTTCATCATAACTTCTGAGCGCACCCTTCAATTGATCAACGGTCAAAGTCGTTCCATCTGCAAGTGGACGAATTGGGAGGGATACCCAACGGACATTGTTACGCCAATCTTTTCGAGCAATACGGCAATAGAACACTTTGAGAAAAATGGCGTATTCTTTCTTGTCATTATTATGCCAATGACCGTTGACAAGATATCCTTCCGCCTTATTTAACAGCTCTTCTGCTCTCTCTGACAATTCTATTTCATTATTTTGCTTTGCCTCCGCTGAAACAGTCTCTCTTTCCTGCTTGGAATCTCCTCTATCTTCATCTTTTGTCGCTTCGACTAATACAGGTCCTTGATATGAATTATCTTCCCAATAAAAAGTAATCTCATCATCAATTGTCGTCACGTCTTCAATCAGAATAATACCAGTCGAAGATTGAATATCACATAAGCGAAAACCTATTTCACTGTCTCGCAATACCCTGTCAATCAAGGTTCCGTATTTAATAATCAAATCATTGATTGCCCCAATTGCCCAAGTAGATGGGCCACGACTTTCGCCACGATTCTTTCTTAATCTTTCATACAAAGAACGGTACAATGCATCGTCGAACTCCTCTTCTGTAAATGTTTTCGCATCCGGACGGTTTTGTACTTCGTACAGTGAATCTGGATATAAACTCCAGATTTCTTCAATTCCAGGATTCAAATCACACGTTGCTATTCTAAGCAAGACTTTTGACATTTTGCTTGAATTCTGGTCATTCTTGTCAGGATGAAAATATTGAGAGTATTTCTTTATCGGCTGAATCAAGTCGGCAAAATATGCCAGAAGAGCAACCTTATCACCAGCATTTCTTTCTATCACGCCGCATAGTTCATCATAGAGAGGCTTCCACCGTTTGAACTCATCCTGGCAGTCTGGAGGGAAAAACAAGAATTTATCGCACAGCACAAAGTCTTCGTCCTTATTCTCGCTTTCAGGTAATTTCGGCGCTGTAGGGTCGCCAATTTTTCTCAAATACCCTTCAATCAGTGACAGCCAATATGAATTATCGAAGATTTCCAAAATCTCTTGTAGCGGAGTGGATTTCAAACTATGCAAAGAATCTGTTACTATTTCCTCTATTGCCTCTTGCGGTAACAATCGGTCCAAGATTCTTTGTGCTTTTCTGTCAGTTTCCAACGACTTTTTATATTCATCATCGTGACATAGATAGAAGCGGCGGCGTCCATACTGATAATGACAAGGTTTCACAAGGCATTGTTCGCAAATGTTTCGTTGCCTCAGCTCCGTATTCTTGCCAAGCTCGTTATTCAGATGTATTTCCTCAAATGTAAGTGGTACAAGGCCTAATTCTTGCCTCGAAGGGAAACCATCCTGGGGTGTATCTTCAACTTCTTCATCAAGGATGTCGCACATCCCGGTCTGAATGCAAATATCCTTGATGCATATTAATTCCGGTGCAGACATAAAGGCTGACTCCAAAACAGCGAACATATGCACTGAATGGTTTACGAAGTCAGCGATTTCTTTATTCTTGAAAATCTTGAAAGTTCCATTCAGAACAGAAACGACATCAATAATCCACTTCTCTTTTTCTGAACGCGATAAAGAGCCTCGTGCTATTTTATAGCAATCCTTTTTAAAAGAGGCTATGTCTTCTTGTAATTTCTTGTTACTTATTGACTTTCGTTTATACTTGGCAAAATGTAACAAGCTATCCACCGCACCGACACCACAACTGTGAATGCCTTCATGCTCGAATGGAGCCGTTACCAACTTTCCCTGTTGACGATACGCCTTACATTTTGCCTCCAATATGTGTTTGGCCGAATAATAGCAAAAGGTTTCTGTTTTCTTCCATAACGCATAGTCTTTCGGATCTGGACGCTGGCATGCAACTTCGTCGAACAGCATAAACTCATTAAATTCAAAATCTCGCAGCAACGCCTGTGTCAACTCCGGGTCAAAATCGTTTGTGCGGTGCTGCATATACCTCAATGTTTCTGTATCATCGAGCATCATGTCGTAGTCGAAGAACTTCCCCTCGAATTGTTCAAGCAACTGAGGGTGGGTTTCCATTACACGCCTTATCTCCTCATATGTTCCTATAACCTCATCTTCCTCCTCATTATCTTCTCCTTTCAAGTGAATGGATATGTGCAACTTTGGAGATATGCCAAGAAGAACGGCAACAAATTCATATGTTGTTAATTCAAACAGATCCTTTTTCATAAGTACTATCCCTTTAATCCTTGTTCAAAGATAGCCATTTGTTCCGCTTTCACCTTCTCTGCTATGTCGATATATGGCTTCATTGCCTTGTAATCGCAATGGCCGGTCCATTTCATCACCACCTGTGGAGGAATGCCGGATGACAAAGCGAAACAGATGAAAGTACGGCGGCCAGCGTGAGTTCCGATAAGTTCGTATTTCGCCTGAGTCGTCTCCTCTCTCTGCCCGGCACGGAAACATACCCTGGTAATTGGATCATTGATTTCACACAACTCGCAGACATCCTTCAGATACTCATTCATCTTCTGGTTTGAGATTACCGGAAGCGCAGTGCCGTTCGGGAACTTGCAATCCTTGTACTTGTCGAGAATTTCCTTTGCGAATGAATTGAGGTTGATAGGCAGTCGGTCGTTTGTTTTCTGCGTGGTGACGTAGATGTAGTCTCCATTAATATCTGTGCGCTTGAGAGCTGCCATATCGGAATAACGGAGACTGGTGAAGGCACAGAAGCAGAACATATCCCTGGTCTTGGCGAGAGCTGTGGCATCGTGAACCACTTTCTCGTATTCTTCCCCTTCGTAATTGTGAAGGATGACTTTCGTACCATTGGCCGGAATCTCATATTTATAGACTTTCATCAGCTCGTCCTTCGTCAGGAATATGACCGGCTTTTCGATGACTTTGAACTTCGGCTGCACCATTCCGATTTCACGGTTGGCCGCATATCCTTTCCTCACAGCCCAGTTAATGAACCAGCGGAGGTTTAGGTAGTGCTTCTGAACCGTCTTCTCTTCCATCTTGGCGCGGACACGGAGATAACGGACAAATGCGTTGATGCCGTCATCATTGAAGAAGTCAAAGGAATTGCCTTTTGCAACTGCGAGAAGATGCTTGCGGAAAGCTGCCCAGCATTCCATAGTGCCGGAAGTCCATTGGTTTGAGATGCTCTGTTCTTTGCGGAATTCGTCAAAGTACTGAATGGCTGACGGGCGCTTTGGAGTGTTGTCGATTGGCTCACCGTTCTCGTCCAGGTTTTCGTCATCAGGATTTACATCAGGATTATAGCTATTGATTATTTCTTTAACCTTCTCGACGGAAGGCCTGACCCGGCAAGTGTTCTCAAATTCAAGAACAACACCTTCAATCCCGTTCAGCCAGCGATTGATGAAAGCTGACGTTTGCTTTTTGGAATTCGTCTGGTGAACCTTGACCCTCATTGAGGCGTCATCCCACGATTCCTTTTTCACACTGAATCCTGTCGTTGAGAGGATTCTTACACCTTTGACTACGGCCGAGAGTCTGATTGGGTGCTCCATCTTTTTGTTGGGCCGTTTTTCCAAATAATACTTGACAGGCATAGTAGATTCCCAAAATTTATACGCACAAATTTACGCACACTATTTGATATATCCAAATAAATCGTAGGAAACTATTCTATACTTACTATGTTGTTTATCAATTATTTATGTAACTTTGCGAAACCAATAAAAACAAAGGTGGCAATCCCTCCCTCTCCGCCACAAAAAAACAAAAG
>DBRG01000004.1 GCA_002305545.1 Bacteroidales bacterium UBA1374 | reverse complement strand
AGAAGGGATAGGCGATTATATAAAAATTCATTTGGAAAGCGGCGATTCCTTACAAACTCTCATGACACTGAAAAACATTGAAGATGAATTACCGAAAAACCAGTTTATACGAGTTCACCGTTCTTTCATTGTGAACATTCAGAAGGTCAAAACCATTGAAAGACAACGAATCGTCTTTGACAGGGTAAGAATCCCTGTTTCTGATTCTTATAAAGACGTTTTTTTTCGTGCTTTGGGGATAAAATAATCCTAAAATTTCTTAACACAAAAGGCAAACAGGTATATAGTGCCGAACGCCAGTATTCACCGGTGTGCCCGCCATCGCGTACCCGGAATTCACCAGGCTCATTCCTTTATAATTGGGATACGACTAAGAAGGGAAAATCGGGCAAATGATAAGCATTTAATTGAAGGAATGCTTGTCGGGGTGAAAGGACTCGAACCTTCGGCCTCCACGTCCCGAACGTGGCGCGCTAGCCAACTGCGCTACACCCCGAATGATCAAGGGTGCAAAGGTAAATAAAATTGTATTATTTCCTATCTTTGGTTTATGAAACGTATTTTCTGCTTTTTATTAGCTTTTGTCCTGGCCGTTGCCTGCTACCAGGACACGACAGATTCCAGTAATCCCTACAACCTTCCCATAGCCAACACCATGGAGATGTACCAGGAACAGGTGACCGAAAACCCGGACACCGAATTGGTGGATCTGGAAGAAGTCATCCCCGGGATCGCTTTGCATATCGCTTATGCTACGGAGGATAATTTTACAGGTGTACCCATCTATACCTCTGCGAAAGCTTTCCTTTGCCACCCGGTAGCCATGGCACTGGCGGCAGCGCAGGATTCTCTCAAAAAAACTGGCCTGGGATTCAAGATCCTGGATGCCTACCGTCCCTATGCCGGCACCCTGTATTTTTACCAGGTATATCCCGATACCACTTTTGTAGCCAGTCCCCGCACCGGTTCCATTCATAACCGAGGAGCGGCCGTAGACCTGACACTTATACGGCTGGACACCGGAGAGGAACTGGAAATGCCCACGCTGTTCGATTCTTTTTCGGACACGGCATCCCACGCTTTCATGGAACTGCCGGATAACGTTCTGGAAAACAGGGCCCGGTTGCGGGGGATCATGGAAGCCTATGGGTTCCATAGTTACGAAGCGGAATGGTGGCATTACAATTATACCAATGCGCGTTCCTATCCGCTGCGGGACATTTCCTTTGAAGATCTGATGAAAGACTAAAGCAGTTTTTCAGGCATCAGGAACCAGAGTCCTATCCAAAAGAGAAACCGGAATGCTTTTCCTATGAACATGAGAATGGCCGTTTTCCAGAACGGGATCTTGTAAAAGCCCAATCCAACCGAAAAGACATCTCCGACTACCGGCAGCCAGCACAGCAGGGCCACCAGGCTGCTCCATTTGAGGATCACCTGTTGCTGTTTTTCCAGTTTTTCCCTTTTTATACGCAGCCATTTTTCAATCCATTCCCATTTGCCCAGGTACCCCAGGCCATAACAGGTAAAGCTCCCAAGCGTGTTGCCGGTGGTTGCCAGGGCAAGGCAGACCCAGGGATTGCCTCCTGCCAGGAGCATTCCTACCAAAAGAAACTCGGAGCTGAAGGGAATGATGGTAGAGGCCAGGAAAGACCCTATAAACAAACCCAGGTAACCCCATTCCAGCAAAAAATCCATTTATTTGTTTTTTTTCTCCGGAAATCTTTTGTTTTTCTTCAATGCCTCGCTGATGATGTATTCCAGTTGGCCGTTAATGCTACGGAACTCATCTGCCGCCCACCTTTCTAGAGCAGCCCATGTTTCTGCATCGATGCGTAAAACAAACGATTTTTTCATTTACTGGTAAAGGCTCCCTGTATTGATGACCGGACTGGCTGCCCGGTCAGAAGTAAGGACAACCATCAGGTTGCTGACCATGGCAGCTTTCTTTTCTTCGTCCAGTTCTATGATTTCTTTCTCCGATAATTGCTGTAGTGCCATTTCCACCATACTTACGGCCCCTTCCACGATCTTGTGGCGTGCAGCCACAATGGCTGTTGCCTGCTGGCGTTGCAGCATGGCACTGGCGATCTCGGGCGCATAGGCCAGATAACTGATCCTTGCCTCTATGATTTCTATGCCGGCGATATCCAATCTTTCGGAGAGAGACACCTCCAGCAGGTCATTCACCTCTTCCCCACCGGAACGAAGCGTTATATCGGCATGCTCATCCTCCAGGTCATCATATGGATAGGATCCGGCAAGACTCCTGATGGCTGCTTCTGACTGAATGTCCACGAATTTTTCATAATTGTCCACTGCAAAACAGGCCTTGAAGGTGTCTTTGACCCGCCAGACCAGAACAACCCCAATCATGATGGGATTACCCATCTTGTCGTTGACCTTGATGGGGTCGCTGTTCAGGTTGCGGGCTTTGAGGGAAATGTTTTTTCTTACGATGAAAGGATTGATCATAAAAAAACCGTTATCCACCACAGTTCCTACGTATTTCCCGAAAAAAGTGAGAACCTTGCTTTCGTTGGGATTGATAACCATAAGGCCAAACAGGGAAATAAAAGAAATCAGTGTTATCGTCAGCAGCAAATACCAGGCAGATGACCACCCGAACCCTGCCGTAAAAATTATGGGCAGGAGGATTCCTCCTGCAAAACCGAGAATTGACAGCACAAGCATTAACCAGCCATTCCCTGGCTGGATGTATTTTTCCTGAATGTTTTTCATTGTTTTTGTTTTAATTGATATTATTTTGATATCACAAAGATATTACATTACTTGGGATAAACAAAAAATATTTGTTTTCATATTAACAAAGTTTGGCACGCCGTTTGCAAACATTAGGTCAGATAGTTTTTTTCATCTATTAGGTTTTAGGTTAAATGGGTCAGGACAGACAACGCTTCTAGTTGTCTGTCCTTTCTTTATCCAGTCGCAGTGCCCCTATGTAATCTTCCTGGCTGCTGCAATGCTCAAATAAACACAACTCCAAAAACTGCATCATGGCGAGGCGGCTCAGCTGTTGGTCCGGTCTGGCTTCCCTGATGACAGCATACGTATCCCTGGGGGCTTCGGAAAAGGCTACAATCTGGTCCCAGTTTTCCGGTGTGCCTATAGAAACAAAACAGGAGCCCCCCATTTTTTTATAGGGCCAGAAAGTATATCCGATGTTGTTGTCTTCCATGACTTTGCAAAATGCTTCCATCCACTCCAGGGTGTTGTGACCAATTTCGCCCATATACATGGGCAGACCTGTTTTATTCCGGAATTCAATGAAATGAGTAATGGCTTCTGCTTTTGCCTCTCCTCCGTAACGGTGGCAGGAGTACATGATTTTATCGTCAAACGACCAATCTGTGAACGGATCAAAGTTGCTGTTCCATTGCGGGGCTCCCAGGATTACAATGTGATTGGTGTCTGTTTTGCGGATTTCGGCCACTGCCTTCTTGTACAAAGGCTCCAGCATGATGTTCAACGAGTCTTTGTTGCTGAAATACGGTGCGATGGGTTCGTTCAGCAGGTCATACCCCAGAATGACCGGCTCGTTTTTATATCTGTCGGCAATTCTTGCCCAGATATCACAAAAAAGCTGTTCACTGGCAGGGCTTTCAAAAAGCCAGGGATACCCGTGGCTGTCATCTATGTTGTCTCCGGTTTGTCCACCCGGGGCATCGTGCATATCCAGGATCACGTACAACCCTTCCCTGCGGCACCAGGCAACAACGCTGTCAATGCGGTCAAATCCGTCCTGTGCAGCCGTAAGCCCCATATAATCTTCATCTGTAAATAATTTGTAATGAAAGGGCAGGCGAATGGTATTGGCCCCTGTGGAAGCTATGAATGCAATGTCAGCCTGTGTTATGTACCGGTCCTTGAAGGTCTTCCAGAATTGCGCCGTAAAATCCGGGCCTGCGAGTTCACGGAACATCCTGTCTATCCATCCTGCCGAATTGGTTTTCCTGAAGTCGAACATATATCCCTCCGGATTGAGCCAGTTTCCCAGGTTTGTGCCCCTGATAAAAAAACGCTCCCCGTGCAGCAGCAGGTCAGGACCGTCAATTTTTATAAAATCTTCATAAGGAGCATGCTCTTTTTGGACGTTGCAGCTGAATAACAAGAGCGCCAATCCATACATGAAAAACCTTTTTATCATCTTTGCATCTTATTTTTTATCTTATGGTAAAGATAAAATTTTATATCTTGCGAGCCAAAGCATATGAAAAATCATCAAACACCCCTCAAGTGCCTGTTTATTGCCGCCACCCTGCTGGCAGCTGCCTGCTCCAGGATCCCTGATCCTCCCGAAGAAGAAAAAGACCCTGAACTTCTGGGCATATCTGTTGACAAACAGCAGGTTATTATTCCGGCACAAGGCACTGCTGTCCTTCTTTTGCAGGTAAATGAACCCGGTTTTGTTTTCAATTACGATATCACCTCTCCGCAATGCCAGGTGGAATTGCGTGTCCAGGGCACAACCAGCCAGCCGGAGTGCTACACCATACAAAGCATAGTGCCGGCACAGGATAAAGGCTCTTATAAAATCCATCTGAAGGATAAGGGGATTCGCCTGACCTACAAGGAACAGGTGGTCCTGTGCCTGATCACCTCAAGGGCCGGTTATGGAAAGACCATGATCACAACGCGGGCCTTTGAAGTGATCAGTTCCCTGAGCCAGGCTGGCATCTCGGCCTTTTCCTTTACCAAATCTCTCAATCCGTCACTGGATGCCGATGTGGAGTTGAAGGTCATTTCTGCTGAAAAAGGGTATGATAACACAATTGAAGGCAATATTCCCTGCTGGCTGGATGATATGAAGCTGATATCAACCTTTACAAGCGGCAACCCTGTCAAGGTAAACGGGGTGGTCCAGGAAAGCGGGAAGACCGTCAATGATTTTTCAAAACCGGTAGAGTATAAAGTACTGACCAATGAAGGTACCATGCTCTCCTATACTGTGAAAGTGGACCTTTTTACCGGCCTTCCGGTGGTGATCATCAACACAGAAGGTGGACAACCTGTGACTTCCAAGGAGGACTGGATGAATGCCACCATACGCATCCAGGGGGTGCAGTTGTTTGAAGACCTGCCCGAAATGGCTACAGAAATCAGGGGTCGGGGAAACACAACCTGGTATTGGCCAAAAAAACCTTATGCCCTGAAACTGGAAAGCAAAACATCGCTTCTGGGCATGCCCAAACATAAACGTTGGGTGCTGCTGGCCAATTTCATGGACCGTACAATGCTTCGCAACCGAATTGCTTACAAGATTGCCCAGTCTACTTCTCTGGCCTGGACTCCGCGCAACGAAATAGTGGAACTCATATTCAACGGGCGGCACCAGGGCAATTACATGCTCATTGAACAGATCAAGGAAGACAAGAACCGGGTGAATATCAGTGATGACGGATACATCCTGGAGCTGGATTTTCATTTTGACAATGTGGTTCAGTGGGTGTCTCCGCACGGGCAGAGCATTCAGCAGGGCGGGATCCCTTTTGCCGTAAAATTCCCCGATGAAGAAGAGATTACCCCGGAACAGGTGGACTGGATAAAAAACTATATTGACCAGGCCGGCCAGGCCATCTACGGCCCTGACTTTGCCGATCCCCAGGCCGGTTACCGCAAATACCTGGATATGCAGTCTTTTGTGGATTACTGGCTGGTCTTTGAATTGTGCATAAACCACGAACTGGCCAATCCGGGCAGTGTCTATATGTATAAAGACCGGGATACCAAACTGTTTGCAGGTCCCACCTGGGATTTTGACTGGGGAACGTTCTCTTACCAGGCTTCTCCCCAGGCCAAAGGAAAACTCTTCATGACTGAAGCCATCTGGTACAAACAGCTTTTCAAAGACCCTGAATTCCGTGCCCTGGCTAAAGAACGCTGGAATGCACTCAGGGGGAAATTTGACCAGATCCCGGCATTCCTGGATACTGAATACGAGCGACTTGCCCTTTCCGCCGAACTGAACTTCAAAATGTGGGACCCTGCCGAATCCCGGAATATGAACGGGGGTCAACTTATCAATGGTGACGAATATTTATCCTATTCATCGGCCGTGGAACGCATGCGCAAGATACTGATTGAGCGCATACAGACACTCGATGAGAAAATCAATGCTTTTTAAATAACCAGTAAATTATGAAATTCCCCAAGATCATCCTTCTGCTGGCCATCCTGGCCTTGTCCCTGCAACCGGTAACGGCACAGCGCCGTCCCCAGGAACAGAACAACAACCAGACTGATAACAAATCCGACACAAAGACAGAGTCCAAGGGCCCGGCCAGGCTTGAAGAATTCATCAAATCAGAAACTACTGTAATGGAAGGAATGACCCCGGTTTACGTACAGGACAAAAAGTACTTCATCGGGATTCCCGACTCTCTTATTGGCAGGGATATCCTTATGGTAACCCGGATGGCAGAAACGCCTGCAGGGTTCCGTGCCAATTTCTTTGGATATGCCGGGGACCAGATCAACAGTGGCATGTTGCGCTTTGAAAAGGGACCCGACAACAATATCTTCCTGACCAAAGTGCTTGCACGGGAGCAATCCAGGGACAGCACCCAGGCCATGTACTATAATGTGATTCGTTCCAACAGGCCGGCCATCATTGCCTCCTTCGACATCAAGGCCCTGAATGCAGACAGCACGCTTTCCCTTATAGATGTGACAGACCTGGTGAAAGGCGACAACGAGAGCCTGTACTTCAGCAAAAGGCAGAAGAAATCCTCCAAGATGACCACCCTGCAGAACGATAAATCCTATGTCAAAAGTGTCAGGACTTTCCCCATCAACACCGAATTGCGCAGTGTGAAATCATATACCCACCAGGACAACGATGATCCTTTGACATTCGAGATCAACTGTTCGCTGGTGCTGTTACCCAAAGAACCCATGCAGCCCCGGTATTTTGATGAGCGGGTAGGTTTTTTCACTTCCAATTATACCGATTTTGACATGAACCCGCAGGGGATCAAAACAATTCGCATGATAGCACGCTGGCGCCTGGAGCCGAAACCGGAAGACCTGGAAAAATACAAAAGTGGCGAGCTGGTGGAACCTGCAAAACCGATTATATTTTACATTGATCCCACTACCCCGAAAGAATGGGTTCCCTACCTGATCCAGGGCGTGAACGACTGGCAGCCCGTATTTGAAAAGGCCGGCTTCAAGAATGCCATTTATGCGCTGGAAGCTCCCTCCCCGGAAGAAGATCCTTCCTGGAGCCTGGAAGATGCCCGCAACTCGGCCATTGTCTATAAACCTTCCACCATAGCCAATGCCAGCGGTCCCCACGTGAGCGACCCCCGTTCGGGCGAGATCATTGAAAGTCATATCAACTGGTATCACAATGTGATGAGCCTGGTGCACAACTGGTATTTTGTGCAATGTTCCCCCGTAGATCCGCAGGCACGCTCCATGACCTTCCCTTCTGAATTGATGGGACAACTCGTCCGGTTTGTATCTTCACACGAAGTGGGACACACCCTGGGATTGCGTCACAATTTTGGAGCAACCTCCTATTATACGACAGAACAACTCAGAAATCCCGAATTCCTGCGGACCAACGGACATACTACCTCCATCATGGACTATTCCCGGTTTAACTTTGTGGTGCAACCGGAAGACAATGTCCCCCGTGATCTTCTGTTTCCCCGTTTAAGCCACTACGACTTCTGGGCCATTGAATGGGGTTACAGGCGTTTTTACCAGTTTGCCGATGCAGACCAGGAGATCCCCTATCTGAACCAGTGGGTTATTGAAAAGACCAAAAATCCCTACCTGAAGTTCAACGGCGGATCCGAATCAGGACTTAACGATCCGCGCGCTCAATCGGAAGACCTGGGAGACAACCAGATGGAAACATGCGAACTGGGGATCAGGAATTTGAAAGTCATTATGCAAAACCTGCCCGAATGGACAAAAGTTCCCAACGAGAATTACAAGGGCCTATCCACATTATACCCCCAGATAACATCACAGTTCAACCGCTACATAGGGCACGTCTCCAAATGGGTGGCGGGGGTGTATACCGATGCCAAAACCGTGGAACAGGACGGTCCCATATATGTGAACGTTTCTAAAAACAAGCAAAAAGAGGCCATGGCATTCCTGGAGCGTCATATTTTCACGGCCCCGCTATGGCTCCTTCCGGATTACCTTTCGGAACTTCTTCCCTCCAGCCGGCTGGCTATAATGGAAAACCTCCAGAGTAGCGCCATTAAGGGACTGGTCAATGAAAATGTACTGGTACGCATGCTTAGGGCAGAAGAACAACTGGGACCCGGTACCTATAAACCGGAAGAGTTTTTTATGGACATGAACAGGTCTGTTTTTGGCAATTACGGGCAGACAGATATCTACCGCAGGAGCCTGCAGAACATTTATGTCAATACACTGTGCAAGATGATAGAACCGGAAGAACAACCCTCGGGCAGTGCCGCCCCTGTGGCCATGATGCGCAGAATGAGTGCTTCCATAGAAAATAACGATGTGAAAGCCCTGGTTGCTGCCGAACTGGAATCCATAGCCAAAAAACTCAAACGCGGCCGGGGAGACGACCGCACCCGTGCCCATTACAATTACCTTATCAAAACCATAGAAGAACTGTAGTGAACTATACACATATCGTATTTGATGTTGACGGCACCCTGCTGGATACAGAAAAGACAGGAATGGTATCCCTGCAGCAAACCGTGCGGAAGTTACTGGGCCGGGAAATGTCGCTGGAGGAATTGTACCCTTATTTTGGAATACCCAGCTGGGAAGCCGTAATTCGGCTGGGTTTTGAGGATCCCCACAATGCGGCGGAAGTATGGGAGCATCATTTCCAGGAGCTTTTACATCTGACTGTCCCTTTTCCCGGTATTGAGGAAACACTGGAAGCGTTGCATAAAAATGGCATTGTGATGGGGGTGGTCACTTCACGTAACCGTGCAGAATTCGAATCCGACACGTACCTGGCCCGCTGGAAACACTTCTTCTCCGTAACCGTCTGTGCAGAAGATTCCCCCGCACACAAGCCCGCTCCCGACCCCATGCTGACCTTCCTGTCCCGGTCAGGGGCTGACCCGGCCGGGGTGCTTTTCGTAGGCGACACATTTTATGACCAGCAGTGCGCACATGCAGCCGGCACTTCTTTTGCACTGGCTACCTGGGGTAGTCGTAACGGAAAAGACATTCCAGCCGAACATTACCTGAATCATCCAACAGATTTGATTAATTAACCGGCATGTTCAAAAGGTTTATCTGGCTTATTATGTTAATTCCGCTCCAGGCTACGGGACAGGACACTGATCATCCTGCCACATCGCTGGCCAGGATGCAGGAAGCTTTCCGGGTGGAAGCCTCAAAACCGGATTACAAGCAGATGATCTCCCTGATGGACAGCATGATCACTATGGAAACGGCCATAGATCACAAAGTCCGTCCACGCCTGCTCAAAACATATTCAGATTATGCCCTGCTCTTTGGAAAAAGCCCGGAAGGGGAGGTTGTACATCACCTGTACATGTACACCCGGTTTCCCGAAAGCCGGGATACTTACGGCATGACCCTCCCTTGCTCAGGCCAGGATTTGTCCATAGTACCGGCAGCTCCTTACCAGTCTTTTTTTCTGGACAGGGCCATCGTATATCCCTGCAATGATATTTATGAACTGGCGCTTTTTGTCCTGGAGGATTACGATGCATTGATCTGCCTGCTGGAAGGCGGCCGGGGCAACCTGCCGCACAACCTGATCGCTGCCCGTTTTTTACGCATTGTATCAAAGCCGTTGCAGCCTGAAAAAAAGATGGCGGGGCTTGACAGCCTTATCCTTCAATTTCCAAAGACGGAACCCATCCCGTTCGTTTACCTGGAAAAGGTGCGCCTTCTGACAGAAATGGAACAATACAGCCAGGCCCTGCAGCTAAGCCGCCAGGCCATCCGCCTGTTTCCAAAAAGTCCGGCAAGGCAAGCCCTGGAAGAGCACGTGGATTTCCTGACTGAACCATCGCTAGTCATCCGCATGAAAAAGCAGGTCTATCCGCATGCTCTCATGCAGGTGATGATCACCCGCAGGAATTTATCACGTTACAAGCTTGATATAAGGGATGAAAAAGGGAGATGTATCCCTGGTATCAGAAAGAACGGAATGGCTGCGCCGGTGTATGAAGCCATTACCGATACACTGACCCTGCCACAGGCACCTGCTCCCGGATCATACCGGGTTCGTGTCAAAAAAGGCCGTACAGAAAGCGAAACAAATTTTTACAGCGGCACTGTTGCCACCATGTTCCGCTCCTCCCGCAACACGGGATACGTCTACGCGACCGATCTTAGGACCGGTGAACCCTTAAATAAGGCAGAAGTGCATTTTGTAAAGGATGCCAGACCATCTTTTTTAATAGACATGGACGGATTCACCGCTGTGGATGTCCGTGCCGGGGAGTCATTCCGACTGTCTCCTCCAACTCCCCTGAGAGCGGTTCCGGATACTTTCTCCGTGCCCCTGACCGTGCATCCCTGGGATTTCAGTTACGGAAGCACGTCTGAAAGAGCCACGTCTGCCGCGATATTTACAGACAGAAAATTATACAGGATACAGGACACCCTCTTTTTTAAGGGCATCGTTACCCGTTACGGTGACAAAAAGTGTGAACCGGAAAAAGGTAAAAGTTACACGGTTGTCTTGCGCAACAATGCCAGTTACAGGGACACGCTCTATACAGTTGATGTTGTGACAAACCAGTACGGATCCTTCAGCGGATTTATCCCCCCGGGTATAGTCAGGCTCAACGGAGAACACAGCATAACCATTCCGGGAGCCTCGGCCCTGATCCGGATAGAAGAATATACCAGGCCCTCCTTTTCCATTGACCTGCAGACGGTCAAACAGGCTTATGCTTTTGGCGACACCATTATTCAGGAAGGGGTGGTAAGCAATTACGCGGGCTTCCCTTTGGCCGGGGTTGCCGTCACATGCCGGGTATACAGACAACCCCTGTTCCGTCCTTATTACAGGGACCGGCAATTCTTCCCGGCAGAGGAACAGCCCTTCTGGACCGACACATTATATACCGGCAGCGATGGCTGGTTCCGCGCGGCTTTTCCTGCAGAAAAAAACGATATGGACAGTTCCCGGGGTTCGTTACTGCAGGTGCACTTTTCTGCCGTAGATCCTTCAGGAGAAACCTGGCAACAAGAAGCCTATCTTCCTGTGAGCGATTATCGCTATACCATCCTCTCCCGCCTGAAAACCGTCAGCTCAGAGGCTGCAGACCGTATCCTGGTCCTGGAAAAGGGTCCTTCTCTTGCAATAGAGGTAAAGAACAGTACGGGTTTTGACCAGGAAGTATCAGGAAGCTACTCCCTGTCCAGGAATGGTATAATCAGATTCTCCGGCTCCTTCACCGGAAAAGAAACTTTGCAACCGTCCTGGTCTGCGCTGGAATCAGGCCGGTGGGAACTCTCCTGCGACCTGGACGGCGCCCAGCCCCACAAAGAATCTTTCTGGCTGGTAAGTGTACAGGACACGGTTAGTCCGGCAGATACCGCCGCCTTTTTCTGCCCCTTTGATTCACCCGGTCCTTCCTTCCTGCTGGGGACCGTTGACCAACCGCTTTACGCCCTTGCCGAGTGGTATGTTGCCGATTCACTTCTCAAAAAGGACCATTTGTTCCTGCAGCCAGGAATGCGTACCTTTTCATTTGGAGATGCTGACCATGGTTTTTATCCCCTTGAATTAAGGCTTATTGCCATCCGGGACGGGATTTTCCATGAATTCAGGCACCGCTGGGAAGAGCCGCCCGGTCTGGAACTTGCCTTGCAGTTTGTCTCCCTGCGCAAGGTGGCCGGACCGTATTCCCGCGAAACTTTTAGCCTGAAATTGCCTGTTAAGGAAAAAGCCGAGGTGTTGGTGGGCATTTTCAACAAGAGCACCGACCGCTTCCAGCCCAACAGCTTCCATTACCAGCCGGCGCGTGCCCCGTATAGGCCTGTACCGTACGTCCGTCATCATTTTATGCAAACGGCTACCGGCTACGCCATGCGTACAAAAGGACCCGTCATGTATATGGCGGCAAGCCGGGATATGGTGGCAGGAAGCGATATGGCCGAAAGGGAGGAAACAGCCGTTGTCCAAAAGGACAGTAATCAGGAAAGTGATCTGGCCAAAAACCTTTCTCCGGAGCAACAGGAACAAGCACCTGTGGTCCGGAGTGATTTTGAAGAAACACTGGCCTTCCTTCCGCACCTGGTTCCGGACAGCACAGGGTATGTTCCTGTCAACTTCAGGACAAACGGACTGCTAAGCACTTTCCGCATCCTCGCCCTGGCCCACACTACAGATGGGAAGAGTGCCACGGCAGAAGAAACCATAACGGTAAGGAAAGAGGTGATGGCATTGCCTTATTTCCCGGCCTATTTACGGTCAGGAGACAGTATTTCCCTAACCTGCAGGGTGGTCAATCTTACACAGGACACAATTCATGGCAGGGCTTTCCTTACTATAGGAAACAAACTGCCGGTATACCAGCCGGCAACGTTGCTCCCTTCTTCCAGGGTGCTATTCCGCTGGGATTACCCGGTCCCTGTTTCAGAAACTGAGCAAGTACCCCTGCTTGCCCTGACGGCCGGTTTTGACAGCCCTTCCCACAGCGATGCTGAAACACACACCATCCCTGTTCTTTCAATGATGGAACAGGTGACCCGTGCCCAGACAAAAACATTACAAGGCAATGGCGTGGTGACACTGGTGAAAAAGCACAAGGCATCAAAGACGGACCTGGAAGTAAGCACCCCACTTTCCTCGGCTTTAAAAGCACTCCCCGTTCTTTGCGAACCGGAAAGCAATAACCTTACAAGCTGGGTGGCCGCTTTTTATGCCAACAATACAGGAGCCCGGATCCTGGAGCGTTTTCCCAATATCCTGGATACACTCAGGGCTGATAGCCTGGGGCAAGCTGCTGTCTTTGAAAAAAACAGCCGGATTGGAGCGCTGCTTCTGGAAGAAACACCCTGGTCCGGTTATCCGGGACAAGAAGCTGAACGGACACAGCGATTGCTGCGGCTGGCTGACCCTGCTTACCTCCGCTCATTCAATGAAAAAGCGCAGGAACAGTTCAGGGCGTTACAAAGGCAAGACGGTGGTTTTTCGTGGTTTCCGGGGATGGAAAGTTCTTACCTGCTAACGCTTCATTTCCTGGAAAAAATCGGGGATATGATAGAAAAGGACGTTCTGTCATATGATAACGAACTTTTATATCCCGTGCTCAGCAAAGCAATCCGGTATGCAGACAGTCTGTTTATAAAAAACACAGCAAAGGAAGAACTCAGAGACCTGGGATCCGGAGTGAAAATGTATTTCTTTGTCCGGTCTGCTTTCACGCAAATCCCTTATGGACAGGAAATTGCTGACATTGCGACCCGACTGGCCCGGAATCCCGTTCAGGCTTGGAAAGGGGCATCGGTTATGGAAAAAGCATACCTGGCAGTGACTTTTGAACGGTGGGGAGAAAAGCAGGCACTTAAGCCACTGCTCGCATCGTTAAGGGAGTTTGCTGTCTGCGAAAACGAAGCGGGTTGTTATTTTCCCAACGCCGTCCCCTACGAAGGGCCCATGAGCTCGCAGATGAAGGCTCATGCCCTCCTGTTGAGGATCTTTACCACGGACCCCATCCTGCGCGAGGGGATCACCCGCTGGATACTTGACAGGAAACAAAACAATATCTGGACTTCCCGGCCGGGAACCACAGACGTGATCCATGCCCTGATTCATTACGGAGGCCGGGTTGCCCAAAGCCCTGCACAATACGAAATCCTGCAGCGCAGAACCACCTATACCGTAAGGAATCGCACAGAGGCCCTGCTTTACGTAAGTCTTTATGAGCAGACCACTGAAGACCTTTCTGCAGCTCCTCCTTATGCCAACGGCCTTGAAATTACCCGTACATGGCACCGGGAAACGGACTATTCTCCCATCAACGAGGGAGATACCCTCCGTCCCGGAGAACGGATCCTGGCGCGATACAACCTGAACAACGAAAAAGACCGCAGTTTTGTACACCTGAAAGCTTCCAGGGCTTCCTGCCTGATGCCCGTTACGGAAACTTCCGGAGTTCATTGGAGCAGCACCTGTTCCTGGTTCCGGGAATTGAAACAGGCCTCTACCGAATACTTTTTTCAAAACCTGCCCGCCGGATTGCATGTGATAGAAGAGCCCTTTTACGTGATCCGGGAAGGAACTTTCCACCAGGGCAGCATGAAGGTACAGAGCCTGTATGCACCGCAATACGCGGGCTTTTCCGCTGGAGGAAAGCTGCTTGTTAAAGAATAAAAGGTAAAAAAAGGAAATTATTGGAAAATTTGCATATCTTTGCTGCCCCATTTGGGAATACTATTATTATTAACCACTAAAAATCAATTGCTGACACATGGCCACTTATTTGGATGCCCTTAAAAAGCAAGAGATTTTCGGACAGTACGGAACGTCTAATAAGGATACAGGATCTGCCGAAAGCCAGATTGCCCTATTTTCTTACCGTATCGCCCATCTTACCGAACACATGAAGTCCAACAGGAAGGACTACGGTACACAGCGTGCCTTGCTCCGTTTGGTAGGTAAACGTCGCCGCCTGCTGGATTACCTTAAGGCCAACGACATTGAGCGGTACCGTAATATCCTTAAAACGCTCAATCTCCGGAAATAGCTTACAAGGCGATGGAAACACTTTGTATCCCTCGCAAACCCAACGAAGGCTGCACTCTCTGGATGGAGAACAGCCTTTTTTTTTAGAATTTCTTTATTATTCCGGTTCAAATTAAAGCAATCCGGGAACCGGGATAAGCGGAATGGATAAGTTTTAACAACCCCTTACAGGAAGGGGCGGATTGCAGAAGAAAAAATTCATGAATATCATTAAAAAGGTCATTACTTTAAACGATGGCCGTACGATTGAGATCGAAACCGGGAAACTGGCCAAGCAAGCCGATGGTTCCGTGGTAGTAAAAATGGGTGGCACCATGCTGCTGGCAGCTGTCACCTGTGCAAAAGACGCCAAGCCCGAAGCGGACTTTATGCCCCTCTCGGTGGACTACAAAGAAAAATTTGCCGCCGCCGGAAGGTATCCCGGAGGTTTTCTCAAACGAGAAGGACGTCCTTCCGATTACGAGATCCTGGTTTCACGTCTCATTGACCGTGCACTTCGTCCCCTGTTCCCCGACGATTTTCACGCAGAAGTTTTTGTAAACGTTTTTCTTATCTCGGCCGAAAAAGACATCATGCCTGATGCCCTGGCCGGGCTGGCTGCCTCGGCAGCACTCGCTGTGAGTGACATTCCCTTCAATGGTCCCATATCGGAAGTACGCGTGGGCCGGGTTAATGGAGAGTTTGTAATCAATCCTTCGTTCAGCCAGTTGGAAGAAGCTGACCTTGATATCATGGTCGGAGCAACTTACGACAACATCATGATGGTGGAAGGAGAAATGAAGGAAGTCAGCGAGGCAGTCATGCTGGATGCCATCAAGTTTGCCCACCAGGAAATCAAGAAGCATTGCAAAGTGCAAATGGAACTGATGGAAGAAGCCGGCAAAAAGGTAAAACGCGCATACAGCCACGAAGAAAACGACGAGGAAATCCGCAAGGCCGTTGAATCCTTCTGCTATGACCGTTGCTACGCCATTGCCCGTTCCGGTGAAGACAAACACGCCCGTTCAGATGCTTTTGAAGCGCTGAAAGAGGAATTCATGCAAACCATACCGGAAGAAGAACGTGATGAAAAAGCCATGATGGTATCGCGCTATTACCTCGACGTGGAAAAACGCGCCATGCGCCGCATGATCCTGGACGAGGGGATTCGTCTGGATGGCCGTTCAACAACCGATATCCGTCCCATTTGGTGCGAAATAGACTACCTGCCCATGGCCCACGGTTCTGCCATCTTTACACGGGGTGAAACCCAGTCCCTTACTACGGTAACTATGGGTACCAAACTCGATATGAAAGAAATGGACGAAGTGCTCATCCAGGGCACCGAGCAGTTTGTCCTGCATTATAACTTTCCCCCCTTCTCTACCGGGGAAGCCAAACCCAGCCGCGGCACAGGGCGCCGCGAGATCGGCCATGGCAACCTCGCTCACCGCGCCCTTAAATCCATGGTTCCTGTAGGGCAGGAAAATCCTTACGCCATAAGGGTAGTGTCTGATATCCTGGAATCAAACGGTTCCTCATCCATGGCAACTGTTTGTGCCGGGACGCTGGCCCTGATGGATGCCGGGGTTAAAATTAAAAAACCGGTTTCCGGCATTGCCATGGGCCTGATCACAGATACAGGCAATAAGAAATTTGCCATACTGTCCGATATCCTGGGAGATGAAGACCACCTGGGAGACATGGACTTCAAGGTAACCGGCACACGTGACGGGATCACCGCCACCCAGATGGACATCAAAGTGGACGGACTTCCCTATGAAGTTCTGGAACAGGCATTGGAACAAGCCCGCCAGGGAAGGTTGCACATCATGAACGAGATGATGAAGACCATTTCCGAGCCGCGTGCCGAATACAAGCCCCACGTCCCGCGTATTGTCCAGATCACCATCCCCAATACATTTATTGGAGCGGTCATCGGGACCGGCGGCAAGGTGATCCAGGAAATCCAGAAAACCACCGGAACGACCATAACCATAACAGAAGAAGGCGAATTTGGCATAGTGGATATCTTTGGAGAGAACAAGGAAGGCATGGATGCCGCCCTGGCCACTATTAAAGCTATTACTACCGTTCCCGAAGTGGGAGAAGTGTATACGGGCAAAGTGGTTTCCATCCTGGAATTCGGAGCTTTCATAGAAATCCTTCCGGGCAAGGAAGGTCTGTTGCACGTATCCGAGCTGGACTGGAAAAAGGTTGACAAGGTAGAGGATGTAGTGAAAGTGGGTGAAACAGTAACCGTCAAACTTCTTGAAATTGACGAAAGGTCGGGTAAAATGCGTCTTTCACGCAAAGCCCTCCTGGAGAAACCTGAAGGTTACGTAGAACCGGAGCGCAAACCCCGTCCTGCAGGAGGTGACCGCGACCGCAATAACCGGGGATTCTCGCGTGGCAATGACCGCGGCAACTCACGGGGCCGGGGCGGAGATCGCCACAGGTAGTTTTTTCCTGTTGTCGTTGCACCACAAAGAACGGAGAGCTTTTTGTTTACGCCGAGGCTCTCCGTTCTTTATGGTGCAGCGACTTTTGTTGACATTCTTTAAAGTAAATTACTGACAATTCTTAAAGTAAATCACGGACATTTCTTAAAGTTTATTATATTCGCGGTATAATACATTAAATCATGGATCAAAAAAAAGAGTATTTACCGCGCGTTTTCGATTCGATTCTTCAAAAACATTTGTCTTCATCTGGGGCTGTTTTGGTAAAGGGCTGCAAATGGTGCGGCAAAACAATGACTTCTTCAAGAGCATCAAACAGCATTTTATATATGCAAGATGCAGATAATTCTGCTTCATATTTGGCTTTGGCAGATACCCAACCATCTTTACTGCTTAAAGGAGATACTCCGCGATTAATAGATGAGTGGCAGATGGCACCAGTACTATGGGATGCAGTAAGATTCGCTGTTGACCAAAGACAAGCGGTGGGGCAGTTTATTTTAACAGGATCATCCGTTCCTAAAGATGGAGTAACTGCTCACACAGGTACAGGAAGGATTTCTCAGCTGTTAATGAGGCCAATGAGTCTTTTTGAATCTAAAGAATCCAACGGCGCAATATCTTTAAAGTCACTGTTTGAAGGTGGGTTAGACATATCCGCCACATCTTCTTTGACAATTCAAGATCTTGCTTTTGCTATTTGCAGAGGGGGTTGGCCTGCTTCTGTTACTATGGCTAAAGAGTTTGCATTAAATACCTCTGTTAATTATATAGAAGCAATTATTAATGAAGATATCTCTTCTGTTGATGGTATTGATAAAAATCCACAGAGAGTACGTTTTTTGCTAAGATCTTTGGCAAGAAACACTGCTACTATGGCAGCCAATAAAACTATCATCGAAGATTTGCAAACAAATGATCTATCTATCTCTGCACCTACTTTAGATGTTTATTTGAACGCTTTAAGAAGAATATACGTTATAGAAGATCAACCTGCCTGGTTTCCGGCAATGAGGTCCAAAAGCGCCATAAGAACATCTTCTAAGAGGCATTTTGTAGATCCATCAATAGCGACAGCGGTATTAGGTACAAATCCCACAGGGATTTTAAAGGATTTCAATACTTTCGGTTTTCTTTTCGAGTCGCTTTGTACCCGCGATTTAAGGATATATTCCGAAGCCAATTCGGGAAGTGTGTTTCACTATTACGATAAAAATAATCTTGAGGCAGATATAATAGTTGCCCTGCGAGATGGCAGATGGGCCGCTATCGAGGTAAAATTAGGAAATAAACAGATAGAGGAGGCAGCAAAAAATTTATTGAAATTAAAAGAAAAGGTGAATACAAATAAAATGGGGGAGCCCTCTTTTTTAATGGTCCTCACCGGTGGCCAACTGGCATACAGGCGCTCCGACGGCGTTTTAATAGTTCCGATAGGCTGTCTGAAAGATTAAGTGGGTTTTTTAATCTCCTCAGGGAGTTTTCATCTCGAATTCCAGGAGGCCGCCGGCCATAATGTCTTTGTAGTCTATATAGAATTTGTCGTAGGGGCGGCCGTTCAGGCGGATGCTTTTGATTAAGTAATTTTCCGGACCGTTGTCATGGGCCACTATAGTAAACGTTTTTCCGTCCCCTACCTGTATAACCGCTTTATCCATAAGGGGAGAGCCGAACACATAGCGGCCACCGGCCGGTTCCGCCTGGTAAAATCCCAGGGCCGAGAGGATGTACCAGGCCGACATTTGTCCTGCATCTTCGTTGCCGCAAAGACCGTCCGGTGCATTGTGGTACATGGTTGTCAGGATCTGCCGGACACGGGCAGCCGTCTTTTCAGGTTGCCCTGCATAAGCATACATATAGGCAATGTGGTGCCCCGGTTCATTACCGTGTGCATACTGTCCTATAAGGCCCGAGATATCGGGAGATGCTTCTTCTCCCAGGTCACCTTCGGCCAGGAACAGCGAATCGAGTTTATTCACAAACGCTTCCGGGCCTCCAAAAAGCGCTATGAGGCCTGGAATATCGTGAGGCACCAGCCAGGTGTATTGCCAGGCGTTGCCCTCGGTATAATCATCTTCCCGGTGTGAAGACCGGAAAGGCGAAAAGGGCTCCCGTAAATGCCCGGCTGCCGAACGGGCCCTCATGAATCCGGTGGACTGATCGAACAGAAATTCGTAGGCTTTGCTGCGTCGGGTAAACTCTTTTTCTGCCACCGTGTCTGCGGCCATCCCTGCCACCTGCGCCACGCACCAGTCAGCCAAAGCATATTCCAGGGTTTTCGCCACCGTTTCGTGCCCCGGATCCATGTCATAGGGAATGTAACCGTATTCACGGTAGAGGTCCATGCCGCGTTCATTCCTTGTGGCAGATTGTTTTATGGCTTCAAGGGCCTGCAGGGGGTCCTTCGCGTATCCTTTCAATACCATGTCCGCCAGGACCGGAATCCCGGGATTTCCCACCATGCAATCCGTTTCGTTGTCCACCAGGTGCCAGACCGGCAACTTTCCCTGCTTTTGATATATATCCAGCATGGTCTGCAGGTAATCCTCCATTTTCTCAGGGTGAATGATCGTGGCCAGCGGATGGGCCGCCCGGTAGGTGTCCCAGAGCGAGAACGTGGTATATTTTGTAAAGCCGTCCGGCAGATCAGTATCACAGAACAAGGATGGGGCCACCATGGTGTGATACAGGGCAGTATAAAATATCATTTTTCCCTCCGGATTGCCTGTTCGGTAATCAATTTTTGACAATTCCCGGTTCCAGGCTTTATCGGCTGTTTTTACCACAGTGTTAAAATGCCACCCGGGTAGTTCATGTTCCAGATTTTTTGCTGCTTTTTCCATCGACACGGGTGACAGTGCCACTTTTACCAATACCTGGCCTTTGGGGGGCACATCAAGCCATACCCTGGCATACGGTTTTCGTGATGTAAGGCTGTTTCCGCCGGAAGGTTCCACACCGTCAAAGAGTTCCACGTCCAGAACCGGCACAGAAAACTCTGCCTGGAAAAAGATTTCCTGGTGACGCGCCCAGCCTGTTGATATTCTGTATCCCTTTACCACACGGTCCCCATCCCATTCCAGGTGTCCTTCCACAGGACTGTCCCAGCCAATGCCGTGTTCCAGGTCTATTACCACACCTTTGCGCGGGGCGCTGTCAGGATAGGTATAGCGGTGAAAGGCTACCCTGGGGGTTGAAGTCATCTCGGCCAGGATACCGCTCCCATCAAGCACCACGGAATAATACCCCGGGCGGACTGTTTCCCTGTCATGGGAAAATTTGGAAACAAGCCCTTTGCGGGTTGTTTCCACCTCCCCTGCCACAGGCATCAGGGATATGTCCCCAAGGTCCCCTATGCCCGTTCCGCTCAGATGCAACTGTGCAAAGCCAATGATGGTGGAATCTGAATGGTGGTAACCGGAACACCAGTCCCATCCCGTGTTGTACTGCACGGGACCGGCCTGCACCATGCCAAATGGTACACTGGCACCCACAAACACGTGGCCGTGCCCGCCGCTGCCGATCATTGGGTTGACATATTGCGTGAAGGATGTGCTGCAGGAACAGGTAAAAACAACAGCGCCGGCCATGGCGGTGGCTGCCAGAAGAAGTGCCTTTCTCATAGTATGAATATTTCCTCTAAGATAAGAATTTTGTCTTTCTTCATTTTTAAATAACTTTACGTGAATATTCATTAATGTTTTCATTAATCATGAAGAAATGCATTTCCTCCCTTTTGGGTTTAGTGGTTCTTGTTATGGCCGGATGTGACTCAGATACAACCTTTACAAAAAGACCCGGCAATTATCCGGGCGATCCGGCTCAGGATTTTGCTCCCGTTCTGATCGTTGATGCTGAAAACCACAGGAACATAGCCCTTAACCGCATTACATTCCATTCCTCAAGCTACGACTATAACCTTACGGGACAGCTTGTCACCGACGGTATATCATCGGATTCCATACCTTCCCTGATCAACGTGAGCAATCACCTGGGTGATCTGGAAAAGCGGGAAAAGGAGTGGTTCTTTGACGGCAAGCCGGATTCCAAATACAGGATGACGGGAGAAGATGTGTACATTCAGCTGGAACTATCCGGGCGTGTACCGGTTGTTACATCTATGGAACTGATTGGCTCCCTGACGTACGATCCCACAATGGCTTCCAATTACCAGGTGACCTTTTATGCTTCAATGGACGGGGAACAATGGGAGCTGATAAAAAAAGAACAGGGACGGGGTTTCCCCGGAACGGAGAAGCCCAATCCCTATGCCCAATGGGCCAACATGCCCAAACTGCCTGTCCCCGCAGGTCCTCAACCCTCCTTTACTTTTTCTTTTGCGCCGCCCGAACCGGAGCGCATCATAAAGCAATCTTATAATTTCAAGGAACCGGTGCAATACCGGTTCTATAAAGTAGCTTTCCATGTGCCGGGAGCCGGCCAATGGGCCTTGTCGGACTGGAATTTTTATAGGAAAAATGATCTGTTGACAATAACACCGTCTATTGACTTTAAAAGCGCCTGGATGAGCGCCGGAACCGGCCAGGAATGGTTGATGGTGGATTTTGGAGCTATTTCCACCATAGACAGTGTAGCCCTGCATTGGATCAATAAAGCCGTTGAGGGGACAATTGAGGTATCCGATGATGCCGTAAACTGGAATGTTGTGGCTCAGTTGCCGGGCACAGATAATCCTGTGGATATCATCACCCTGGATCCTTCAACCAGGGGCAGGTACCTGAAAGTGAACATGGAAGCGTCTGCCAATGGTAAACGTTACATCCTGAGTGAACTGGAAGCTTACGGAACAGGAGCCTTGAGGGCCGTGCCCAAACCCAGGGAACTGCCTACAACAAACCGTATCACCCTCAATGGAGGTGACTGGAGGTTGCAGCGCTCCACCCTTGTTCCGGAAAAAGGGTACATCATATCAAGAAAAGATTACAAGGGAACGGAGACTTGGCCCATAGCCACCGTGCCGGGGACAGTGCTTTCAAGCTACCTGAACATGGGGGCGCTGCCTGATCCTAACTTTGGTGACAACCAGCTGCAGATCTCCGAGTCTTTTTTCCGTTCCGATTTTTGGTACCGGACAGAGTTTTTTGTTCCTCAGGATTTCAACAAGGAAGAGCTTTTCCTGCATTTTGACGGGATCAACTGGGTAGCTGTTGTATACCTGAACGGGGTACGCATTGGAAGAATAAGCGGTGCCTTTACACGGGCAAAATTCAATGTCACAAAAGAAATCATTCCCGGAGCATCCAACGTGCTGGCTGTAGTCATAATTGACAACAGGAACTTTGGGGCTGTAAAAGAACAGAACGCACAGAGCCCGGACCAGAACGGAGGTATCCTGGGTGCTGATAATCCCACGTTCCATGCTTCCATCGGCTGGGACTGGATCCCGACCATCCGGGGAAGGAATATGGGTATCTGGAATGATGTATTCTTAACAACCACAGGATCTGTAACCATCGAGGACCCCTTTGTGCAAACATTCATCTCCCTGCCGGATACCACACAGGCTACAATCCGCATAGAGGCCACCCTTAAAAACCATAAGGACGAGTTTCTCCTGGGAACCCTGGAAGGTTCATACGGGCACGTTCCTTTCAATCTGGAAGTGGGCCTGGAGCCGGGAGAGACCCGTACCGTTTCAACAGAGATCAGCCTGGAAAATCCCAAATTATGGTGGCCTAAAGGTTACGGAGCCCCCAACCTGTACCCTGTCAATATGACTTACAAAATCCGGGACATGGTATCTGACAGCCTGACATTCCTATCCGGTGTCCGTCAGGTCGGTTTTGATGAAAACAACGGGATCCTTTCCCTTTACATAAACGGACGCCGTTTTATAGGACGGGGAGGCAACTGGGGATTTTCTGAATCAAACCTCAACTACAGGGGCAGGGAATACGATATTGCCGTTGCGTACCATGCCGATATGAATTTCACCATGATCCGCAACTGGGTGGGACAGACAGGAGACGATGAGTTCTATGAGGCCTGCGACCGGCACGGCATCATGGTCTGGCAGGATTTCTGGCTGGCCAACCCCTGGGACGGGCCAGACCCTGTCAGCACAAGAATGTTCATGCAGAATGCCAACGATATGGTTCGCCGCATCCGCAACCATCCCTGCATTGCCATATATGTGGGCCGGAACGAGGGATATCCGCCCAAAGAACTGGATGATGCCCTGCGCGAAATGATCCCGCAACTTCATCCGGGGATCCATTACATATCACACTCCTCAGCAGGAGTGGTCAGCGGGGGAGGTCCCTATCGGGCGCTTCCGGTAAGGGATTATTTCCTGCTGTACGGAAAAGACCGGATGCACAGTGAGCGGGGAATGCCCAATGTGATGAATTACGAAAGCATCCTGCAGACTATCCCGGAGGAACATCTGTGGCCGCACAACGATATGTGGGGACTGCACGATTTTTGCCTGGAAGGCGCCCAGGGAGCCGCATCTTTCCTGGAGATTGTGGAAAAAGCATTTGGTCCTGCAGAAAATGCAGAACAGTTCAGCCAATACGCCCAGTGGATCAATTACGACGGATACCGGGGCATCTTTGAGGGAAGAAGTGAATTCAGGCGCGGGATGTTATTGTGGATGAGTCATCCGGCATGGCCTTCCATGGTATGGCAGACTTACGATTATTTCTTCGACCCGACTGCAGCCTACTTTGGCTGTAAAAAAGCCTCGGAACCACTTCATATTCAATGGAATCCAGTATTTCATGACATAGAAGTGGTCAACCTGCATGCCGGTTCCTGTGAAGGACTCCGGGCGCATGCACAAATCATTAATACCGACGGTTCGGTTCAATGGGAAAAAGACACCCTGGTGAACAGCAATGAGGACAGCACCATAAAATGTTTCCGCCTGGAATTCCCCGGAACCCTGAGCGATGTATATTTCATCAAGCTTACATTGTCTCAGAATGACCGCATCCTATCAGAAAATTTTTACTGGAGGGGACTGGAAGAAGGTAACCTGCAAGCCCTAAAAAACCTTCCCAAAGTGAGTCTGAGCACTAAAACAAAAAGTCAAAAAGAAGGTGACCAGTGGAAATTGACCACCACCCTTGTGAACGAATCGGAGGTCCCCTGCCTGATGGTACGCCTGAAGGTGATCGGGAACAAGAGCGGGGAAAGGATCCTTCCCGTGTTCTTCAGCGACAATTACGTTTCACTGATGCCCGGTGAGG
The DNA here is from genome assembly GCA_002305545.1 of Bacteroidales bacterium UBA1374. GTDB lineage: Bacteria > Bacteroidota > Bacteroidia > Bacteroidales > UBA932 > DMER64. The sequence goes on along the minus strand of DBRG01000004.1, from coordinate 137,396 downwards.
CCAAGACCATAACCATGACTTTGAAAAACCAGGACACAAGGGGTGAAAGACCTTGTGTTGTATTATCGGGGTTCAATTATGAAGAATAAAGCTTCGCTGCTTTTATGGCTGCTGATTCTAACAGGATGCAATAGTGAATCCAACCTGCAATTGTGGTATGACAGTCCGGCCGGGATCTGGGAAGCCACCCTGCCCTTGGGCAACGGGCGCCTGGGTATGATGCCTGACGGCAATCCCCTGCAGGAAACCATTGTGCTTAACGAAATCACTTTGTGGTCCGGTTCGGAGCAGGACGCAACCAATCCGGCTGCACTTGAATCCCTGCCACGCATTCGTGAATTGCTCCTGGACGGGAAAAACCACCTGGCACAGGAACTGATGTATGATACATTTATATGCGGCGGGGCCGGATCCGGTCACGGAGGGGGAGCGGGTGTACCTTTTGGCTGTTACCAGGTGCTGGGCAACCTCCGGCTGGAATTCCATGATCAAAGCAGACCGGAGAAGAATTACCGCAGGAACCTGGACCTGGAAAAAGCCGTTGCCCGCACCGGGTATAAAGGACACAAGCGGGAATATTTCACTTCTTTTGCTCATGATGTGGGTGTGATTCGCCTTAAACCCGGGAGAAAATCCCATACTGTCATCCGCCTGGACCGTCCCGAACGGTTTGCCACCGCCGTGGAAAATGACCGCCTGGTCATGCGGGGCACCATGAACAGCGGGGTGGATGGCCAAGATGGCATGCGTTTCCTGGTCAAAGTGGGCGTGAACCATTCAGGGGGGCGCGTACTTTATGAAGGAGACAGTATTGTTCTGGATGACGTGCGTAACGCCACCCTGATCCTGTCTGCGGCCACCAGTTATTTTCATCCCGATCCGGAGACACATTGCGACACCCTGCTGGAAAAAGCCCTGGCTATAAAATACAAGCATATACGTAAAGACCATATACGAGCTTACCAGTCTCTTTTTAAACGCGTTAGCCTGCAACTGGGACCACAGAAAAACACCACCGCCCTGCCCACAGATTTGAGGTTGGCCGCCTATCAGAACAATCCCGATCCGGGCCTGGACGCCCTCTATTACCAATACGGCCGTTACCTGCTCATCTCTTCTACCCGGCCGGGACAGCTCCCCCCTAACCTGCAGGGCCTCTGGGCCAATTCCATCCAGACTCCATGGAACGGGGATTACCACCTGAACATCAACCTGCAAATGAACCACTGGCTGGCCGAGCCGGGGAACCTTGCCGAGTTGCACCACCCGCTGATAGCCTTTACCAAGGCCCTGGTTCCTTCGGGTCAGACCACCGCAAAGTCTTTTTATGGGGCCGATGGCTGGACAGCCCATGTGATCTGCAATCCCTGGCATTTCACCGCCCCGGGGGAACATCCTTCCTGGGGAGCAACAAATACCGGAGGGGCCTGGTTATGCCAGCACCTGTGGACACATTACCTGTACAATCCGGACAAAGAATACCTGCAGGAGGTCTATCCTGTGATGAAAGGGGCCTGCGATTTTTTTCTATCTTCAATGATCCGCGAACCTTCCCACGGTTGGCTGGTCACAGCCCCTACCACCTCGCCCGAAAATGAATTTTTCATGCCCGACGGGATCACAAAGGCAAGCGTTTGCATTGGCTCCACCATGGACAACCAGCTGGTAAGGGAACTGTACACCAATACCATCAAAGCTTCGGAAGCGCTGGATCTTGACAGGGAATTCAGGGAAAGGCTCAGGAAAGCCGTGGAAGACCTGCCCCCTCATAAGATCAGCCCGGACGGATACCTGCAGGAATGGCTTGAAGATTACCGTGAAACCGAACCGCAGCACCGCCACGTATCCCACCTGTACGGGCTGCATCCCGGAAACCAAATCACCCCTGCCGGTACGCCGGACCTTGCCAATGCCTGCAAAGTAACCCTGGAGCGCAGAGGGGACGGGGGAACGGGCTGGTCGCGGGCCTGGAAAATCAATTTCTGGGCACGCCTTGGTGACGGAAACCGGGCCCATCGCCTGCTCAGGAACCTGCTGGCTCCTGAAAGTACCTACCCCAATCTTTTCTGTGCCCATCCACCCTTTCAGATAGACGGAAATTTTGGCGGAGCCTCGGGAATAACAGAAATGCTGTTACAAAGCCACGATGGGACCATTACCCTTTTGCCTGCATTGCCCGGGGTCTGGTCCGGAGGTTTTTTCCGGGGTATGAAAGTACAGGGAAATGCCCTGGTATCATGCTGGTGGAAAAACGGAAAGGTGAAAAAAGTGATCCTCGAATCACCGCGGGGCGGGACTTACCTGGTGAAGGCAAATGACCGGCAATTTACTGTAAACCTGTCACCAGGTGAAAGAAAGCGTCTTCGCTTTCACGGGAAAAAAAGCAAATCCGCACAGGAATAATCCATCCCGGAATGCCGCTCCCCTTCAGACGGACAGCATCCTTGGCTGTTGTGATCAATTGCCAGGAAGGATTTTTGTCCAGCAATTCACGCATCCGGGCAATGTCTTTTCCGGTAAAACGGTGGTGATCAGGAAATTCAATGTGGCATGCCACAAGATAGTGCTTCTGTAAATGCTCTTTAAGCGGCCGGGCATTGGCTATTCCGGTAACCAGCAGGACAGGGGCACCCGTACGGGGCATGACAGCGGGATCGTGCAAGGGAAGGAATGAGCCATAGGACATAAAGGTGTAAAAAACAGGCATACCTGCGTGCCGTTCACCGGTTTTTTCGCAATCGGCCATGGATTCGGGACAACGTGTATAGACTATGCAGTCGGCCCTGCGAGCTGCAGCAGGCAAGTCCCGTAACCGGCCAAAAGGAAGCAGGGTATCTTTGGTAAAAGGCCTGTTGTGATCTGCCATCAGGATGTTTTTTCCGGCCCGTACCTGCCTGTGCTGGAAGGCATCATCCAGGATTATCCAGGGATCCTGCGGGTAATCTTCAATCAGGCGGCGAATTCCCTTTGCCCGGTTTTCACACACGGCCACTACCGTTCCGGGAAAATGTCTTTTGATCTGGAGTGGCTCATCACCCGAATCAAAGGCGGTATCGGCAAGCTCCACATATCTGAAACCCCTGGTCCTGCGGCCATAACCCCTGGATAGCACCATCGGGGTTTTGCCCGATTCCAGCAAGCGGCCTGCAAGATATTCGGTCATAGGTGTTTTTCCTGTACCGCCAACGGTGATATTTCCCACACAGATCACCGGAACCTCAAAATCATACGATCTGAAAAATCCCCGGTCATAAAGCAGGTGCCTCAGGGCCAGCACCAGGGCATAAGGCGAAAGCCATTGAAGGAAAGACGTTTTCATCCCCATTTTTCTGCAATTGTATCAAGAATGCCGTACAACACCTGCGGGTCGTTTTCCGTTACCAGTTGCAACCTGACGGGTTTAAAATCGGGAAGTCCTTTGAAGTAACTGTTCAGGTGGCGCCGCAACTCCAGGACACCTACCCTTTCTCCCTTTACTTCAAGCGACCTGGCCAGATGCCTTTTGGCCAGATCCACGCGCTCTGCCACACCCATGGGCGGAAGCAGTTCCCCGGTCTGCAAATAATGACGTATCTCGCGGAACAGCCAGGGATGGCCAAAACTGGCCCTGCCAATCATAATGCCATCCACACCATACCTGTCAAAGGCTTCCCGCGCCTGCTGCGGTGTGCAGATATCCCCGTTCCCGATAATGGGTATGTTAATGCGCGGATTGGCCTTAACAGCTGCAATGGGTGCCCAGTCGGCCACTCCCTTGTACATCTGAATGCCGGTTCTGCCATGAATGGTCAGGGCTGCGATCCCCGCATCCTGCAAAGCCTCGGCAAGGTCCCCGATGATCACCGAATCATTGTCCCATCCCAGGCGGGTCTTGACCGTCACGGGAACATGTACAGACTGAACCAGGCGCCTTGTGATCTCAACCATTCCCCGGGGATCGCGCAGCCAGCCGCAGCCTGCCCCCCGCCTGGCGATCTTGTGCTTGGGGCAGCCAAAATTGATATCTATCACATCAGGGGCCACTTCTTCCGCTATGCGGGCTGCCTGGAGGAGCACCTCCGGAATGTGCCCGTAGATCTGAATTCCTATTGGTCTTTCACTGTCCGATATCAATAACTTGTCCCGGCTTTTGTATGCATCACGTATAAGGCCGTCTGCCGACACAAATTCCGTATACATCATGTCTGCTCCGTATTCCTTGCATATGAAACGGAACGAGGCATCTGTCACATCTTCCATGGGGGCAAGGAGCAACGGTTCTTTCCCCAGGTCAATAGTCGCGATCTTCATACGACAAAGATAATTTTTTCTACTTTTGCAGTCGTATGAAAAATATAAAAACAATAGGCGTCCTCACTTCAGGTGGAGACGCTCCCGGTATGAATGCCGCAATCCGGGCTGTTGTGAGGACATCCACTTATCATGGGTGCAGTGTTACAGGAATACAGCGCGGATTCACCGGCCTTCTGCAGAACCTGTTCATACCCTTGCAAAATCATTCCGTTGCACAGAAGATATCACTGGGGGGCACTTTCCTCAAATCTTCGCGCTGTCCCGAGTTCAAGACAAGGGAAGCCCGTTCTGCAGCCTGGCAGAACATGCAGCAACAGGGAATCGATGCCCTGGTGGTCATAGGCGGTGACGGATCCTTCCGGGCTGCCGACCTGCTGGTGAAGGAATTCGGACTTCCGGTCATAGGTGTTCCCGGCACCATAGACAACGACATTTTTGGAACTGATTATACCATAGGATTCGATACCGCAGTCAACACAGCCGTGCAGGCAGTTGATAAATTGCGTGACACAGCCGATTCCCACAACATGGTTTTCTTTGTAGAGGTCATGGGCCGGGATGCAGGATTCATAGCATTGAACACTTCCATTTCGACCGGGGCCGAGGCGACCCTTATCCCCGAGATACAGACCGATATCGGCAAACTCTGTGAATACCTGGAACTGGAACGACGCAAAAACAAAACTTCGGGCATAATCATTGTGGCCGAGGGGCAGGAACAGGGAAACGCCACGACAGTGGCCGCCAAAGTCAAAGAACGGCTGCCCGGGTACGAGACCCGCGTTACCACACTGGGTCACATACAACGGGGCGGAGCCCCCACCGCCAACGACCGTATCCTGGCCAGCATACTGGGACACGATGCGGTAGTGGCTCTTCTGGAGGGTAAAACAGGGATGATGGCAGGGCAGGTAAACAACCAGACGGTATTCACACCATTCCATGAAGCCTGCTCCCGGCATAGTGAAATAAACAAACGCTGGGTGGATATTGCCTACATACTTTCGCTTTGATTTCTGGAAAAAAGTAGTATCTTTGCTGCCCCTTTAAATTGGGGGATCGCAATTTTATTACATAATTATTCTAAAAATCAACCAGGTGAACACATTATCCTACAAGACCGTAAGCGCCAACAAAGCCACTGTTACCAAAGAGTGGGTGTTGCTGGACGCTACCGATCAGGTGTTGGGACGTCTTGCTGTAAAAGCAGCTACTTTGCTCAGAGGCAAGCACAAACCCAATTATACCCCTCACGTGGACTGTGGTGATAACGTCATTATCATCAATGCAGAAAAAGTCCGCCTGACCGGGAATAAACTGGACGACAAAACGTATGTCCGGCACTCCGGATACCCTGGCGGTCAACGCAATGAAACAGCCAAAGAGCTGCTTAAACGTAAACCGCTTTTCCTTGTGGAACACGCCGTTAAAGGCATGCTTCCCAAAACTCGCCTCGGCTCGGAGCTTTTCCGCAACCTGTATGTATACCAGGGTCCGGAACATCCTCACCAGGCGCAGCAACCCAAACAAATCACTTTAAACGAAAACTAAACAGAGCATGGAAGTCATCAACGCCCTTGGAAGAAGAAAATCAGCTGTTGCTCGCGTTTACGTTCAAGCCGGAAAAGGGAACATCACCATCAATGATCGTCCTTTGGAAGACTATTTTAAGGAAGGCACCCTCCAGTACATTGCCAGGCAGGCCCTGGATCTGACAGGAACCTCCTCCCAGTTTGACATTAAGGTCAACCTGGACGGAGGCGGTGTAAAGGGACAGGCAGAAGCTTTGCGTCTGGCCATTGCCCGCGCCTTATGCAAAATAGATTCCGAAGCCTATCGTGGTGTCCTCAAAACCAACGGGATGCTTACCCGCGATGCCCGCGAGGTAGAGCGCAAGAAACCCGGACAACCCGGAGCACGCAGACGCTTCCAGTTCAGCAAACGTTAACCGCTGATAACCAATGCACGGCAATTGTCAAAACAACTGTGATCAATAATATGCTGCCAGCTGTTTCGGTTGCCGCGGAAAATTAAAGCGGACTGTCAGAGACACTACCCTTTAATTGCTAAAAAGAGTAAAAACAAAAATTAAAAAACAAACAAAAATGCCAAGAACAAATTTCCAGGAACTTCTTGATGCAGGAGTACATTTTGGCCACCTCAAACGTAAGTGGAATCCTAAAATGGCCCCTTATATATTCATGGAGAAAAACGGGATCCATATCATTGACCTGCACAAAACCATTGTCAAGATAGAAGAAGCAAGCATTGTTGCAAAACAGCTGGCCAAAGCCGGCAGGAAAATCCTGTTTGTCGCCACCAAGAAACAAGCCAAAGACATTGTGGCAGAAGCCGCTAAAGAAGTGAACATGCCTTATGTCACGGAACGCTGGCCGGGCGGAATGCTCACCAACTTTCCCACCATACGCAAAGCCGTCAAAAAAATGAACACCATTGATAAAATGATGACAGACGGCACCTTTGAAACCCTTGCAAAGCGCGAACGCCTGCAGGTTACCCGCCAGCGTGCCAAGCTGGAGAAAAACCTGGGGTCCATCGCCGATCTGAACCGTTTGCCTGCAGCCCTTTTTGTGGTAGACATCCAGAAAGAGATCAATGCCGTAAAAGAGGCATCCCGTTTGAATATCCCGGTTATCGCCATGGTTGATACTTGTTGCGATCCCACACCCATTGATTTTGTGATCCCGGCAAACGACGATGCAGCCAAATCCATTTCTCTTATTGTCAATATTTTCCGCCAGGCTATAAGTGAGGGCCTTGACGAACGCAAATTGGAAAAGGACAAGGAAGTAAGTCTCGACTTATCGGAAGAAGAAGAATCCGATGCCCCGGTAAAACGTACCCGCAGCCGCAGGCAGCGTATTGATGAAACCAGGAAAGAAGAGACTCCCGTAAAAGCTAAGGAGACTGAACCCGTGAAAGAAGAAGCTGCCCCTGTGAAGGAAGAAGCTGCTCCCGTAGAGAAAACTGAAGATAACAAACCAGAATAAGAAACAAATATATATGGAAATTAAAGCAACCGACGTAGCAAAACTACGTAAAATGACCGGTGCCGGCATGATGGATTGCAAGAATGCTCTTGTTGAATCCAATGGAGACTTTGAACGGGCACAGGAAATTATCAGAGAAAAAGGAAAATTGGTTGCCGCCAAGCGGGCAGATCGTGAAACAACCGAAGGATCAGTTATAGCCATAACCAATGAGAAGAAAGATCGCGCAATCCTGGTGTGCCTGGGTTGTGAAACCGATTTTGTGGCCAAGAACAAGGAATTTCAGGATCTTGCCATGGGTATTGCACGCAAAGCCCTGGAACATTTTCCCGGGAACCTGGAAGCCCTGCTCAACCTTCCCTATGAGGACAGCACCATTGCCGATGCCGTAACCCAACAGACCGGGAAAAGCGGGGAAAAGCATGTGGTCGCTTTTTACAGCAAGCTGGAAGCTCCCTACATGGGGGCATATATCCATATGAACAACAAAGTGGCCACGATCGTGGGATTTAGCAAACCCATCCCGGCAGAAGCTGCCAAAGAAATCGCCATGCAGATCACTGCCATGGTCCCGGTTTCTGTCAACCGCGAAAGCTGCCCCAAAGAGATCATAGAAAAGGAACTCCATATTTACCGTGAGCAGATCCGTATGGAAGGCAAGCCGGAAGAAATGGTAGAGAAGATTGCCCTGGGCAAACTCAATAAATTCTTCAAGGAATATACCCTGGAAGACCAGGTCTTTGTCAAGGACGGCAAGATCTCTGTGAAGGAATACCTGAAAACAGTGGATCCCCAGGTACAGGTGACTGCCTTCTCCCGTTATTCCCTGAACGACTAGAATACAAATAGTAGAAAATTGAGGGTGACAAAAAAAGTCATCCTCTTTTTTTTTGCCGAGGCGCTTTGTTCTTTATGGGCAGCCAGCTGTGCGTTGCACACATTGTTCTTTTATCTGAAATTCAGGGCATTATGCAATTCATACCCTGGGGGTACGAAACGTTTAAGCAGCTGTTTATGAGTCAAAAGAATCAAGTCTGCGGGGCACTTACCTCTGCGGCTGCCAGAAGGCGTTGCTGGCACCACAAGACAAGGGAAGCCTCGGCTAAAAATGAAAAGCTTCCCGTTCTTGTGGTGGAAGCGACAAAAAAAGGGGGCAACTACTTTTTAGTTACCCCTTTTTCTTGTTTCCGGTTAACGGTTACATGTTACCAGCCCGGATTTTGAGAAATAGTGTATCCTTTATCCTTGTACATCTCAATAACGTCTGTACAAATTGGCATCAGGTAACTCCTCTGGGTAAAAGCATCGCGGTTCTGAACACCCTGAGGGAGGTAGAAGCCTACCATATCGGCTTGGTTGGTCCCTGTATAAGGCACAACAGTGCCATCAGGCTTCATGACTTTCAACGCTTTGGCATCACCCTTATCTATCTGTTTTCCCGGGATCAGGTAGTTGAAATTGATGTCATTTCCTGATTGGGTGGTGTTGAAATCACACCATGCCCCTAATAGCAGGTCAGGATTTGTGGCACCATTCATCAATTCCAATTTTCCCCATCTGCGGAGATCCAGGATGCGGTTGTTTTCAAACACAAACTCCATGCGGCGTTCACGACGGATTTCCCAAAGTAGGGGGCTGTTGACGATACCTGCCAGCGTATTGGCTTCGGCGGAAGAAATACGGGCCGGATCATCGGGTATAGCGGCAAGCATCAAGGGAGCCGTCTTCTGAACTCCTTCGGCAATGGCATGTTCGTCCAAAGGACGGTTGCGAATTGCATTGATGGATTTGTCAAGATCGGCCTGTGTGACTGCAGCGCCTCCATAGGAAAGGGCCAGTTCCTGCTTGGCCTCGATCCAGTTCAACACCACTTCTGCAAGACGTAACACCGGGAATCCGTTTGTATTGGTCATGGATCCGTATTTTGGGGGCCGGGGTGCCGAATTGTTGTCAAAAGAGTATGTTACCCCCACGCGGTCAATAAACTTGCACACATAGAGAAGTGTTGCTGAAGATTGCAACGGGGCTCCCCAGAATGTGGCCTCAAAACGCGGATCTCGTGTAAGAGCCATTTTCTTTAGTTCAAAGTTGTCGGCATCCGCTACTGTTGAACTCTGCCAGGGTTTCCCGTCGTTGCATATGAAAGATTTTGCCAGGGCCAGGTTGGCAGCCGGGCCCTGTGATTCTGTAAGGTTGGAATACGAAGCGATACAGTGTGTCGCAGAAAGTTCTGCGTTGTATTCCCTGTACAGGATAATTTCCTTGCCCTGTTTAGTATCGGAGCCAAAAAGCGAACGGAAATCGGTAGTGAAAGCATACTGACCCGAATTAATTACCAGATCACCAGCCGTTACCACCAATTGAAGGAATTTTTTAGCCAGGTCATTGGTTCCCGAACCGGGATGATACTTGTACCAGGTGCCTTCAAAGAGCATATAACGCGAAGCCAGTGCCGCTGCGACATATTTGTTGACATAGTTCACCCCGTCGTTTGCCCTTATGTTGGCCATGGCATAGACGAAATCTTCATAGACTTTATCCATAACCATTGTCCTTGGGTCCCTGTCCTTGTACTGTTCGTCCATGTCGGTGTCACTTACGGGTTTATCGTAGTATGGGACATCCCCGAATGACTGTACCAGGCGGCTGTATTCCATACCCCTGAAGAGCCTGGCAACACCGTTCCAGTGGTTGAACTGTTCATCTGACAGATAACCGTTCTCTTTCATCGTGGCCAGACGTTCAATTAGTGTATTCCATTTCCGGACCCATCCAAAGTTCCAGGCAGATGCTCCGCTTTGGGTAAGCCAGTAAATGGTCGTTGCCGATTCCGAGCGGTACCAGTTGTCGGCAGGGACAGCAGCAAGAAATGATGATTGTTTGCCGGCCGAAGTCATATCGTCGTTGAAATTTGCGCCCCTGTAAGGAACGTAGGCGGTTCCCCATGATCTGTCATATCCGTTGAAATAATTGGGATAACCTCCATTCACAAACAGACGTACATTGGATTCGCTGGTCCAGTAGTTTGAATCGTCCATAGCTGTTTTCTGGGGACGATCCAGAAAATCGCTGCACCCCGCCAGGGTTATAGCCGCTAATAAACCTAAGGTTAGTATTATTTTATTCATAGTGTCTGATTTTAGAAAGTTAACTGAAGGCCGACAGATGCGCTCTTAAAGGTTGGAACACCAACACCTGTGCGGGAGGAATTGTAATTACTCGTATTAAGTAAGGAATACCCGGCAATTTCCTCCGGATCTATGGGAAGTCCGCGAAGTTTGTCAAATGTCAGGAAATTTTCCAGGGAAACATAAATACGGACATTTTTTATCATGGCCTTTCGGGTTAATTGCCTGGGCATGGTATAGCCTATGGTCAGGTTCTTCATTCTGAGATAGGCCATATTCAGCAGGTACCTGTCGGATACCTGCATGTTGTTCCCGGTACTGCTGGCCCCCAGATTATAGGCACGGGGATAGAACGCATCGTAATTGCTGTCGGTCACATTACCGCTGCCATCATACGTTTCGTACCAGAAATCCTGGGCAATAACCTTGGACATGGCTCCGTCTGAAGAGTTGAAACCGGGAATGGCAAGAGGGCTGGCTCCCCACATGTCACGTTTGCCAACACCCTGAAAGAATACCGAAAAGTCAACTCCCTTGTATTCCATGCCAAGACGGAAACTATACTCATAACGGGGAGTCGTGTTCCCGATCACCGATAAATCTCCATAGTCGTCAATCAGCTGGCTCCCGTTGTTGATCACGCCGTCACCGTTAAGGTCCTTGAATTTCACGTCTCCGGGCCCAAATCTGAAGTTGGAGCTTGTCTGCAATTTACCCTGTGTGGGGGCGTTGGGGTCTGCCAGTTTGTTGACTGTATATCCGTCTGAGCTCTTCATGGTTACGAGTTTACCATTCTCATAAACAAAATCATCATTCTGATACAGCCTGTCAACCTGGTAACCCCAGATCTCTCCATACACCTTCCCTTCGTACCAGGCATTGATGCTGGTGGTGCTTCCGTATTTTGTAATATGAGTTATGGCGTCTGATAATGCGGCACTGGCAGTGATCCGGAATCCGCTTGCAAACTGATGCCCGAAATTCAGGGATACTTCCCAGCCGTTTGTCCGTAAGGAACCAAAGTTGCCCTGGGGAGCAGTTGTTCCAAATGTGTAGGAAAATCCTTCCCCGGGAACGATCATGTTTTTGGTATCTCTTTGATACCAGTCAAACGAAGCACTCAATTCACCGTTAAACAGACTTATGTCAACCCCCACATTGAGCGTTACAATGTCCTGCCATGTGATGATGGAGGATACAGCAGCAGGAGTGCCAAAATAGGTATCTAATGCACCCCCGTGCAGCCACCATGAATTAGTGCCGCTCATTGTAGGCACATACAGGGAGTTGCTTACCGACTGGTCACCAATAGAACCCCACGATCCGCGTAACTTCAGGCTTGTCAGGGCAGGTTTGGCAAAGGCCATCCATGGTTCTTCCATTACACGCCATCCAAATGAGAAAGAAGGATACCACCGCCATTGAAGGTCTTTGGGGAACTTGGATGTGCCATCGTAACGAAGGTTGGCTTCGAAAAGATATCTTTCCTTAAAATTATAGTTGAAACGCCCAAAGAATCCAAGCTGTGAATCCCATAGCGAATTACCACCAGAGGTTTGTGTTCCGGATGCCAGGTTAAACTGTGGATTGGTGTAATCCAATAACTGCAGCTTCTGGGACCAGGAAAAATTATAATCATACGCCACAGCGTTCATCCCCAACATGAAATTGAAGATGTGGGCATCGTTGACGTTCAGATCATAGGTGGTGGTCAGGTTCAATGTGCTGCGGGTACGGTTGGCTGCATCCCTGTATATGAAGTCCGGATTTGACCCCGGGGCAGTATACCTGGAATAATTGAGCATATAGGCCGGAATGGAAGCGCCCAGGGCATTGAACTCGTTCCATTCGTTGTCCCTGTAAATCCGCGTTCCGTCCTGATTATTCAAAGGAATAGCTGAAACCCAGGTATCACCGGCCATGAAACTTGTACCGGGATCGAGTTCAATGGTTTCCTGGTTGGAATAGGTGTAGTCCAGGTTGATGTTCCAATCTTTCACCGGAGTAATTGTCAGGCCCGCATTGGCGCTGGTGTAGTTGTTAGTGATAGAGGCCGTATTGGCCGCAGCAGTCTCATAAGTGGCATTGCGAAGCGGATTGCCGCTTTCATCAGATGCTGCCATAGGGAAAGTCGGCCCCCATCTGTACATGTAGTACCAGATATCCGCAGTGGTAGAGGAAGTGGCAAAAGCCCAGCGTTTCTGGGTTTTTGAATACATCAGGCCGGCGTGAACAGAAAGGAATTTATTGACCTGTGAGTTGACCCTTACAGAAGCATTCCAGCGTTGGAAGTCATCTTGTTTGGCAGTTTTCATCATACCGTTCTGATCAAGGTATCCCACCCCGATATTGAAATCGGTCTTTCCTGATTTACCGCTGACCGATAAATTGTGGTTTTGTGTTGGTGCCCATTCCCGTATCAGGTAATTGTACGGATCGTAGGTTCTGACCCCAATCTTCCGGTTGCTGGGATCTACATACCAGTCACGTCCATAGACCATGGGTGCATAGGGGTCAAGTGAGCTTCCGTACTTTTTATCCCAGGCAACAGCCGCATTGTAACCGGCCCTGTCAATAAGCCAGAAAGCCCCAACCGGGGTGGTTGTTCCAATACGTTCTGCCGCTTCGACCGTATAATGCAGGGCATCTACACCGGCCATTTCAAATTTTTTGGACATATTCTGAAAGGATACATTCCCCGAATAGTTTACAGAGACGCTTTCCGTTTTGGCTCCCTTTTTGGTGGTGATCAGAATAACCCCGAAAGCAGCCTTGGATCCGTAAATCGAGGCAGAAGCGGCATCTTTCAATACAGAGATTGATTCAATATCATCAGGGTTGACCAGCTGTATACTGGGGATTTCCACGTTGTCGAGCAGGATCAGAGGCGATACGGAACCGGCAGCAGACCCGACATGACCACGGATCTTCATTATAGCCTCCGAGCCGACTTCACCGCTACCTACCTGGATGGTAAGACCCGGAGTAGATCCCTGGAGTGCACGACCCACGTCTGCAATGGGACGTGATGTCAGCGCTTCCTGAACGTTTACAGAAGATACGGCTCCGGTCAGATTCACTTTTTTCTGGGTGCCGAATCCGACAACCACTAAATCTTCCAGAATATAAGCTTCTTCCTCCAAAGTAACATCAATCCTGGTTCTTCCGTTGACAGGTACTTCAACGGTCTTATACCCAATAGAGGAAAAAGTAAGTGTCGCAGTAGACGGTGCCGTGATGGAATAATTTCCATCCAGGTCTGTGGTGGCAGTTGACACCGTCCCCCGCACAACAACCGTTACCCCGACAACGGGGCCGGTGTTATCCGAGACATTACCGGTAATGGTAATGTTCTGAGCGCTTGCATACGCCGAAACCAGCATGACGCAAACCATGAGGATAGTTTTTCGTAAAAGCATAGGTTAAGTTGTTTAGGTTAGAAATGGATAAAATAGGTTAAAAGAGCATAGAGTTAACAGTGAAAAGTGGAACAATCTGAGGGAGCAATGCGAACGAACTGAAGTTATACTATTTTGCGAATTTAAGAAAATATCTTTCATAAATGAATACCGACAGCATATTTTAGTTACATTTGAAGACTATTGCCAGCCATAAATAACGAACCGTTACCTTATTAATTTAACCTAAAATAATTACTTATGGATGTTTACAAAAAAAGCGGTCGCCTTTTGGTGACCATGTTAGCCCTGGTTCTCTCAATGGGAACTATTTGGGCTCAAAACTTAAATGTTACCGGAAAGGTAACTGACCTGAACGGTGACCCGATCATTGGAGCCTATGTCCTTATACAGGGTACAAATACAGGTACATCTACCGACATTGACGGGGCGTACAGCATACCATCAGCTCCTGCAAATGGTACGTTGGTATTCTCTTCCATCGGTTACAAAGAAACACTTGTTGTCATAAACAACAGGTCTGTGATAGATGTCGTAATGGAAGAAGATGCTTTTTTGCTTGAGGAAATGGTTGTAACTGCCTTCGGTATTAAGAAAGAAAGAAAATCTTTAGGATACGCTGTAGAAGATCTTGCTTCAACCGAACTTATGAGATACAAAACAGCCAATCCGATTTCTTCTCTTTCCGGTAAAATTGCCGGGGTAAATATTACCCAATCTTCCGGGGCTGCCGGTTCAGGTGCTCAGATCATTTTACGTGGAGGAACATCTGGCTCAGAAGGTAAAGACAACCAGCCTCTGTTTGTTGTTGATGGTGTTATTTACGATAACTCTTCTACCATGGTAGGTAACTCGGCGTTTGACGGATCCTACCGCGCTGCCACCACAACTTCTAACCGTATCATGGACATGAATCCCGAGGATATTGAGAATATATCTATTCTTAAAGGTCCCGCCGCCTCTGCTCTTTACGGTTCACGTGCTGCTAACGGTGTTGTTCTTATTACCACCAAGAAAGGGAAAGAAGGTATGGTTGAAGTCAATTTCAACTCCAAATTCACCACTTCCTGGGCTAAGAGCCTGCCCGAGGTACAAACTCAGTTCACAAGAGGTTACATGGAAGACCAGTACGATAACAAGAAAAACTATACGGGAACTGTGTTTAACGACTTCTCCTATAACTCCTGGGGTGAAAAATCCAATAAAACCACATATGACAACATAGGGGATTTTTTTCAGGGTGGTAATATCTATGATGAGAGTTTGAGTATTGCCGGTGGTACAAAAAATAACAATTTCTATTTATCCGGATCCTATTTTGACCAACAGGGTCTCGTCCCTGAAACCGGGTACAATAAATATTCTTTCCGTTTCAACGGCGAACAAAGAGCCGGCATTTTCACGTTTGCTGTTAATGCTGCCTATTCACAGGCCCACACAGACAGGACCCTCACCGGTGCCGGGCTGTACGGTTCATCCGGAACAGGTACTCTTTATGGAGTATACAACTGGTCTCCGTTTGATGATATGACTCATTATGCCAACGAAGACGGTTCCCGTTATCAAATGTTCGGTGACAGGCTGGATCCCTGGGAAGAAAGGGATAACCCGTATTGGCAAATCAACAGAAACAAGATGTATGAAGACAACGAACGTCTTACAGCAAACGTAAGCGTTAAAGCCGATATTACCAAATGGTGGTTTATACAATACCGTTTGGGCGTTGACTCTTATCTTCAGGAAAGTGCCAACCGTATTGCTGCCGGTGGTGTCAATAAACAAATATGGCAAAACGGGATGATGAGTGACAATAGCAAGCGTTTCCAATATCTGTCACACTACCTGATATCAAATATGTCAAAACAATTCGGGGATTTTGATTTTAACCTCCTGTTAGGTGCTGCCCTTGACGATACAGAAACAGACTACAACTACAAGATGGCATATAACTTCTCTGTTCCCGATTTCTACTCCTATGCCAATGCAACCACAGAGAACAAAGCGTTCTCACACAGTGCACTAAAGAAACGTTTGGTTGGGGTGTTCGGTGAATTCCGGGCTTCCTGGAAGAATACGCTGTACCTGACTGTTACCGGGCGAAACGACTGGACTTCTACACTTCCCATAGAAAATCGTTCCTATTTCTACCCCTCGGTTAGTGGTGCTGTTGTATTCACTGAACCTCTGCAAAATGCAGGTCTTTTATCAAAAGATATCCTTACATTCGGTAAAATCCGTGTATCCTGGGCTAAGGTGGGGAAAGACACCGGAGCCTACGAAACCAATACGGCTTTGTGGCCCGTGGGTACTTATCTGGGTGGAAAAGTGGGGGTAGGCAATTCATGGACACGTGGTAATCCTTACTTAAAACCAGAGATGACCAAATCGACTGAAATTGGGTTAGAACTGAGCTTCTTTAACAATCGTTTACATGTTGACTACGCTTATTATACCAACGACTCCTACAACCAGATTCTCAGCCCCCGCGGTCCTCAGTCTACCGGTTATATTTTCTGTTCCATCAACGCGGGTAATGTGTACAATAAAGGTATGGAGTTATCCATATCAGGTACACCCATTGAACGGAAGAATTTCACCTGGGATATGGGCCTGAATATGGCCGGGAACCGTGGCACACTGGATGGCCTTCCTGAAGGTATGGACGTTATGTATGTTACAGATGTTCAATATGCAGGTGCACAGGCTGCCTCTTTTAATGGTGGCAACTTTATGGCAATTGCCGGTACAGAATGGAAGAGAAACGAAACCGGAGACATCATTCTTGATAAGAATGGTATGCCTACCTATACTACTTCCTTATCCCAGGTAGGTAACCGTGAAGCAACATTCAGCGGTGGTTTTAACAATACATTAACCTGGAAAAATTTCTCTTTCAACATGTTGTGGGAATTTCGCATGGGCGGTGACGTAATCAATGGTACACGCTACGCTATGGATTATACCGGTGTCAGCAAATTTTCCGGTGATGTTCGTAACCAAACCCTTACCGTATCCGGTGTAGATGTCGATGGAAATCCGGTTACCAACAGCTGGAATATCAATGAAACTTACTTATTCAATGGTATAGAAACAAGTGGCTATAATATTATACAAAGTTATTACCAGACGTACTACCCCAAAGAGACGGCCAATTATATCACATCAGTGAACTTGTTAAGACTGCGTACCCTTTCTGTATCCTACACACTTCCTAAAATTAACAAGCTCAGTTTTATAAAACGTGCCTCTGTTATAGCTTCTGCCAACAATATACTTCTTTTCACAAACTATGAGGGAGACCCCGAAGTTGCAGCATCCGGTGCCGGTGTAGGTGGTTCTTCTTCTGTCGGATTTGACTATTTAGGGGTACCTGCTACATCGGGTATGACATTTGGTCTTAACTTGACTTTCTAAATATGTTTTATAAATATTTAAAAAAGTAATCTTATGAAATCAATTCGATCAATTATACTATGTGCCACTTTCCTGATTGGCGTGTCACTGTCTTCTTGCAACGATTGGCTTAATGTCAACGTAGACCCGGAGAATCCCTCTTCCATGAGTGCCACGTTTTCCAGCCGTCTGGCGCATATCGAGTTCTACACCAATAGTGCCAATCAATTTGCCGCGTGGCGTTCCAGCATGTCTATGGGAGACTGGACAAGGTATTACAATGGCAGCACTTACTGGCATATGTCTTATTGGAATCCGCAAACTGGCGCCACTACTACGCCCTATC
Organism: Bacteroidales bacterium UBA1374; assembly: GCA_002305545.1. Taxonomy (GTDB): domain Bacteria; phylum Bacteroidota; class Bacteroidia; order Bacteroidales; family UBA932; genus DMER64. Next base: position 119,806 of record DBRG01000004.1, on the reverse strand, counting down.
AATGGTGGTTTGTAGGCGCAGCCTGTAACATTGAGGATATGTACAACAAGGCCATGGAAGCCGAAGCCTGGCATTATGCCGGTGTTGCCAAAGTCATACGTGCCTATGGTTTTATGCTAATGACCGATATTTACGGTGAAATGCCCTACACTGACGCTGTAGGCGAGAACGCCACTCCTACCTATGATAATGGCAAAACCATTTACCTGGGTTGTCTGAATGAATTGGACGAAGGTATTGCATTGCTGCAAAAATCACAGGACCCTTCTGTCCCGGCTTTGTCGCAGGGTGACTATTGGAACAACGGGGATGTAAACAAATGGGTCAAATTTGCACATCTGTTGAAAGCCCGTTACTGCGTCAAATTGAGCAAAAAGGCTGCTGGCAGTTACCTGGAAGGGAAATACGATGCCGCCGCCATTTTGGATGCACTTTCCAAGGGCCCGTTAAGCAACAACGATAACACGGTTATCAACCATACAGACGACAATGGCACCACACACGACGTTTTAGGTTGGAACGAACCTGTAGATTATTCACCTCTTTATTCCGTATGCGGGATGAATGCTGGTTATATGGTTACTAAAACTCTCTATGATAACCTTACCAATTTTGCCGACAACGGTATAGAAGACCCGCGTGCAGACAAAATCATTCCCTGGGCCTGGTCTAGGAAATCTGATTCCTCGCCCCAGGAAATTAAATGGAGCGGTAATTGGAGACGTTCATTGGGTATAGATATGACATCTTCCAATGCGCCCAACCTTGTTGGTGGCCCGCTAAGAGCCGGATTTAAAAACAATAAATGGTATATAGACAGCGACTCTCCTGCTCGTATGGGTGACACCGTTTATGTAGAAAGCACCAGTTCCTCCAAGGGCTACGCTTCCAATGTGGACCTTCTATATAGGAGGGTTGCCGGTAACGATGATACAAGAGAATCGGGCTCTTTTTACACCCGTGTTTCTTCTCCAACCTATATGGGAACTTATTCAGAGGCTTGCTTCATTAAAGCAGAAGTATTGTTCAACCAGGGTAATAAATCTGAAGCTTTTAATGCTTACAAAGAAGGTATTAAAGCCAGCATTGATTTTATGAATGTGAAACTGGAAGCCTGGTGTGCAGAGGATCAGGACCTCGCCAGCTGCCCGTCTTTCGCTCCAATGGCACAGGCAGACATAACAAACTTCCTGAACAATGGTATTGGCACGGCAGCTAATCTTACGCTTGGCAAGATTTTGACGCAAAAACGTATTGCACTCCATTTCTCCGTAGAAATATGGAACGACATGCGCCGTTACGATTTTGATCCTGATTTGTTCCTGAACTGGGATATGCCTGCATTCTACTCAAAGAGCGCAGCTGCCCAAAAGGGTATCCCTACAGGTAAACAGTTCCGTCGTTGGCGTCAGTGCTCACACGAGCTTAACTATAACTCCAAAAACCTGCACGCTATTGGTGCAGAAGTTCCGGGAGCCAACACTTCCCTCGATCAGTGGAACAGTGCTGACGATGTCTGGACCATCAATGTTTGGTGGGATTCCACACAGGAATAATACAAGCGGAATTACTCTTCTTAAATTGCCAGGGGGTTACTACTTTTTAGTCACCCCCTCTTTTTATATAAGACCATCGTACAGTCGTTTTTGCACCAATGCTACCCAAAAGCAGACATGCAAATCTGGAAGGTGCTGCTGCGGTCACTGGCACCACAAGGAACGGAGAGCTTTTTGGGTACGCCGAGGCGCTCCGTTCCTTGTGGTGTCAGCGATTGCAAACGAGTGCTTCGCATACTTTGTTCTTTTGCCTGTTATTCAATGTGTTATGCAATTCGCACCCCCGGGGTATGCATTGTGTAAGTAGCTGATAATGAGTCACACTAGTCAAGTGTGCGAAGCACCCATTTCTGCCCGTGGCAGCAGCGTCAGCCAGAAAAAGGAGGTGGAACCTCCCGCGCCATTTTTGATGCAAATAAACTGTAATTATCTAATATACTTGCGTTTATATAATTTCTGTCCCAAATTTGGCGCATGAGGTTCCAACTCCTTTAACGCGCACACATACAGCGTGTTAAGCGTTTATGTAATATGGTTGTTACTTTCCACCTCCCGTAAAGCAGCCGGGAACAATGATTGGTGCTGCGAAGCAGCATATTATTAGCGCCAAAGGCCTTTGGCGCACCACCTTGAAGATCAGCCTTGAAGGTTCACTGGTCGACTGTTGGAGCAGCAATACGAATAACTGTAAGGTCGCTTGGCGGCTAAGATCGGAGCGCCTCGGCTTAAAGGAAAAAGCGCTCCGATCTTAGCCGTCAAGCGACCGTCAGCAGGAAAGGATTTAAGCCTCGGTTAAAAAAGCAACACCCGTTATTGTGCCGGTTTCACCTGTTACTCCATGATTGCCCCGGCCACAATATTGGCCACACGGGTGCGCATGCTTACGGCAGCCCCGTCATCGTAGGGGTGCACCCGGTTGGCCAGCAAGATGAAAGCCGTATCGGATTCAGGATCAATTACCATGCAGGTACCTGTGTAGCCGGTGTGTCCGTAAACCGTTTGGGGATTGAAAAGATTCCCGTTCCAGGATCCGGCCCGGCCCCAGCCCAGTGTACGCCCGAAAGCAGCAACCGGTTCCGGCACCCGTTCCATGGCTTTCACCGTCAGAGGTCCCAGGATGCGTTTGCCGTTCACTTCCCCGCCGTTGAGCAGGGCCACGGCAATGACCGCCAGGTCCTCTGCATTGGAGAATACCCCTGCGTTACCGGAATTTCCCCCGTTGAGCAACCGTGCCAGCGGGTCATGAACCTGTCCCACCAGGGGCAACCCGTCTTCCTGCAACTCTGTGGGAGCGCATAAAGCCAGCGTCTCTCCCTGGGGCATGTAGGCGGTATGTTGTAAGCCGAGGCGGTCAAAAACATTTTCCTGGGCATAACTGGCCAGCGTCTCTCCGGTGATCTTTTCCAGAACATTTTGTAATGTAATGAAATTCAAACAACTGTACTGATACCCGGTCTTTGGTTTGAAATCCCTGGGGCATTGGCAGATGTATTCCATAAGCCCTTGCGGATTGGGAGATCCGTAACGCTCAATCAATTCCTGCGTAGGTCCGTAAGGTGGCAGTCCCGAGGTATGGGTCATCAGGTCTTCTATCGTGATGGCTACACTGGAGCCTGTTTCAGGATCTGTCCAGGGTTGAAATCCGGGCAGGTACTGATCTACCTGGTCCATGAGACGTAACCGGCCGGTTTCTACCAGTTGCATGATGCTTAAGGTCGTACCCACGCATTTGCTGACTGAAGCCAGGTCAAAAACCGTTTCCACTGTCATGGGAAGCGTATCGGGGATCAGCTGCCGGTTGCCATAGGCTTTCAGGTATGCGATCCTGTCATGGCGGACAACGGCAAGAACAGCTCCGGGAATGTCTTCTGATTTGATGGCATCTTCTATCACCCCGTCAACAAGCGCAAGACGTTCCGGGTCAAACCCCACGGATTGCGGCGATGCAGCCGGTACCCCCGTACTGGTTGCTGTATGGGTGCAGGCTGCTGCAGCCCACACCCCCAGCATCAGAAGTATGATTTTATATTTCATGGTTTTATTTCAGTAAACCCCTGTTGCGCAGCAACGGGATTTCAGTCGGTTGTTTTCCCCGGAAAAGCAGGTACTGATCCATGGGCTCGCCCCATCCGCCTTCGGTAAGGATGTGTTTGCGGAATTTCCCGGCGGTTTCCTGGTCAAAGATATCCCCTGCCTCCTTAAAGGCATCAAAGGCATCGGCGTCCAGTATCTCGGCCCACAGATAAACATAATACCCCACGGCATATCCTCCGCTGAAAATGTGCGAATAATAGGTAGAGCGGTACCTGGGTATTATTTCATCAATGAGTCCGTATTTCTTCAGCGCATTCTTCTCGAATTCATTCACGTCGTATACCTGTTCTTCCGTTGCAGCATGCCATTCCATGTCCAGCAGGGCGGCGGCGATAAATTCAACGGTCATGAAACCCTGATTGAAAGTACTGCTGTTCACCAGCTTTTGGATCAAATCTTCGGGCATGGGCTCACCGGTTTGATAATGGCGGGCATATACCTGTAGTACTTCGGGCTGTATGGCCCAATGCTCATTGATCTGGGAAGGCAATTCTACCATGTCGCGGGGCAAGGCACCGCATATCCGGTCATAATCGCCACGACCAAAGAATCCTTCCAGGGCATGTCCGAACTCGTGGAACAGGGTTTCTGCTTCGTCCCAGCTCAGTAATACCGGTTGATCGTCAACCGGTTCGGGGAAATTGGTTGTTACCGTAACTATCGGGAATTGTTCTCTGCCATCGGGCAGTTTTTTGTAGCTGCGCAGGCCGGAACACCAGGCACCGGCATTCTTGCCTTCGCGCGTGGGGTAATCCAGGTAAAGGATGGCCAGGTGACTGCTGTCCCTGTCTTTTACTTCATAGGTCTCCACAGAAGGATTGTACACCGGGATGTCTGTCCGCTTTTCAAAGGTCAGGCCATACAGCTTGTTGGCAACATAAAACAGTCCGTCCCTTACGTTTTCCAACTTCAGATAGGGTTTGATCTGCTGTTCGTCCAGGTCGTATTTTTCCTTGCGCAGTTTTTCTGCATAATACCACCAATCCCAGCTTTCCAGCTTGACCCCGGCACCTTCTGCATCGGCAATTTTCTGCATGGCAGCCAGTTCTTCCTTTGCCACTTTCAGGGCAGGATCCCAGACCCTTTGCAGGAAGGAAACCACGGTTTCCGGTGTTTTGGCCATATTGTTTACCAGCACAAAATCGGCGTAGGTGTCGAATCCCAGGAGTTTGGAGCGGCGTACCCTCAGGTTGACAATCTTGCCTATGATCTCTTTGTTGTCGTTTGTATTGTTGTTATCTCCCCGCATGAAATACCCCTTGTACAGTTTTTCCCTCAGGTCCCGGTTGTGAACGTATTGCAGGAATGGTATCCAGGAGGGTTTGTTGGGTGTAAAGACGTACTTGCCTTCCATTCCAAGCGATGTTGCCAGGTTTGCAGCAGCACGCACATTGCTTTCGGGCAGTCCGGCCAGGTCTTCCACGTTATCCACTACCATCTTGAACGCATTGGTCTCGGCCAGCAGGTTTTGACTGAACTGAAGGCTCAGGTTGGACAGCTGCGTGTTGATGTCTTTAAGTGTTTCCTTATCCTTTTCGGATAAAGCGGCACCACCCCGGACAAAGTCATCATAATACTTTTCCAGTGTCCGCATCTGTTGCGGATCCAGGTTCAGTTCACTGCGTTTCTGGTACAAGGTACTGATCCTTTCAAATAGAACTGGATTAAGTTGTATTTCATTGCGGTGGCTGGTCAGTTCAGGGGTGATTTCACGGGCCAGGGCCTGTAATTCTTCATCGGTGTCGGCGCTGTTTTTTGTGTAAAATGCAGCATTCACCCTGCCCAGGAGTTCCCCTGCCCGGTCATAGGCGGCGACGGTATTTTCAAAGGTGGGTTCATCCTGGTTGTTGACAATGGCATCTATCTCTGCCCGGTGTTGCGCCATAGCTTCCCGGATGGCAGGCATGTAATGCTCCGTTTTGATCTTGTCAAAAGGAGGTGTCTGGAAAGGAGTATCGTACTCCTGTAATAAAGGATTGTTTTTCATGGGATCAGATGTACAGGCTATAAGTAAGCCTATTAATAATAACAACAGTGTTTTTCTCATAATATATTGTGTTTTAGATGTTCGAAAAATGTTCCGGGTGCCCTGCAAAATCGACCAGGTCGTGTGCAAACCGCTCCCAGGTAAGAGCTACTTTTTCTTTCCGTATATTGGCCACGAACACATCCTTGTCCATGGTAAAGAATTTCCGGATGGCCCTGTTCAGGGAATTGGCGTCTGTTCCCGCTGCAACGAGTCCGGTCCCCGGCCCTTCCACCGCTTCCGCCAGCCCCCCCGCAGGGGTCACAATTACCGGGATCTCAAAATGATAAGCCATGGCCGAGATGCCGCTTTGGGTGGCTGTGCGGTAAGGCAGCACGCAAACATCGGCACTGGAAAAGAAAGCCGGGACCTCTGCATCGGCAACATACCGGTTGAAAACCTTCACGGCGGAAGGATCCGGCAAAGTTTTTATGATCTGCTCGTACTTGTCAAAACTCCCATAACTTTCACCTGCAATCACCAGCTGGTAGTTGTCTCCCAGATCCCGGAAAGCATCCAGCAACAGGTCCAGTCCTTTATAATCCCTTATAAAACCGAAAAACAACAGTGTTTTACGGTTGGGGGCAAGTCCCAGCCTGGCTTTGGCACCGGCTGGATCTTCCGGTTTCCCGAAATGGTCATACAACGGGTGGCTCTTCAGGATGCAGGGCATTCCCGGAAACAGGGACAGAATATCATCCCTAACGGCACTGCTCATGGCCACACAGCCATGGTTCTGTGCAAGGAACCATCGGGAAAGCGGCTTGTCCATAAACATTCTCTCATGGGGGATGAGATTATCTATCACAGAAACTACTGTGCAGCCCTTTTTTTTCAGTTGGCGGGCAACCCATCCCAGGGAAGGGGCAAAAAAAGGCATCCAGTACCTCATCAGCAGCAGGTCGGGTTTTTCCCGGGCTATGATGCCGGCCGTTTTTTGGTAAGAAAAAGGATTTACAGAATCCAGAAGGGCTTGTGACGGTACCGGGGCCGCCAGATCTTCTGCCGGCACATATTGTGTTTTCCCGGGGAACAGAAGGGATGGGTATTGCCTGGTGAAATTATACGCTTTCACACTGTGGTTTTTATCCAGTTCTTTGAACAGGTTGGCGTTGAATTGCGCTATCCCGCCCCGGTAAGGATAAAATACAGATAAATAAGCGATTTTCATACATTGCAAAATTAGCAAATTTGAACTATAAACAACAAAAAAGCCCTCCTTTAACGGAGGGCTTATTCTGGTTTGTTCAATTGTTTTAGCGACGGGGTACGCGATCCCTTCTGCCTCCGTCACGGCGGTCTCCTTCCCTGCGGTCTCCGCCCCTTCCTTCACGACGGTCTCCTTCCCTGCGGTCTCCACCTCTTCCATCGCGGCGGTCGCCTCCACGGCGATCCCTTACACCCCTTCCGCCACGGCTTTCACCGGGCATTTTGGCGGCTCCGGCGGCTGTTGCTGCCGTTCCCACATTGGGGGAGAGGTCACGTTTGCCATAGACTTCACCGTTACAAATCCAAACCTTGATGCCAAGAACGCCCACCTTGGTATGGGCCTCGGCCAATGCGTAATCAATATCGGCACGGAATGTATGCAAGGGCGTACGGCCCTCCTTGAACATTTCACGGCGGGCCATTTCGGCACCGCCCAAACGGCCACCTATCAACACCTTGATACCTTCAGCCCCCATCCGGATGGTAGAAGCCATCGCCATTTTAATGGCACGGCGGTAGGAAACACGGCCTTCTATCTGCCTTGCAATGTTGTTGGCAACAATGGTGGCGTCAAGTTCCGGGCGTTTCACTTCAAAAATGTTGATCTGGACTTCTTTATTGGAAATTTTCTTCAGTTCCTCTTTCAGCTTGTCAACTTCCTGGCCGCCTTTGCCAATGATAATACCGGGACGGGCGGTGTGGATGGTAACAGTAATCAGCTTAAGGGTCCGTTCTATCACTATGCGGGACAGACTGGCTTTTGCCAGACGGGCTGTCAGGTATTCCCTTATACTGGAATCTTCTGCCAGCCTTTCTGCATAATTGCCGCACCAGCTTGAATCCCAACCACGGATGATACCTACACGGTTACTGATAGGATTAGTTTTTTGTCCCATATTATGCTTCTTTTACTGTTTGTTGTTTTTTATCCAATATTATAGTCACGTGGTTTGAGCGCTTGCGTATCCTGGCGGCACGTCCCTGGGGAGCTGTACGGATCCTTTTCAGAATCCGTCCACCGTCGACGGTTATGCTCTTTACAATTACGTTTCCGCTTTCAAGCTCTTTCCTTTCTCCTTCGTTCTTCACCTCCCAGTTGGCAATTGCCGACTTGAGAAGTTTTTCAAGATGGATCGAGGGTTCGTTTTTTGTATATTTTAAAATATCCAAAGCACGGTTTACTTCCACTCCCCGGACCAGGTCAGCGACAAGACGCATCTTACGGGGGGATGAAGGAACATTATTCAGCTTGGCATAAGCTGTCTGTTTCCTTATTTCTTTCTGGCTTTCGGCCATTTTTCTTTTTCGAGCTCCCATTAGTGTTCTCTTTTTAGCTGTTAACGATTGCCCGAGTGACCCTTAAATGTTCGGGTGGGCGCAAATTCACCAAATTTATGACCGACCATATTCTCGGTTACATATACCGGAATGAATTTGTTTCCGTTATGCACGGCAACCGTATGGCCTACAAAGTCGGGAGAAATCACACTGGCACGGGACCAGGTCTTCAGGACTTCCTTTTTTATTTTGCCTTCATTCATTTCAATCACTCTTTTTTCGAGGCTTGATTCAATGAAAGGACCTTTTTTTAATGAACGACTCATAATGCAAATTTTATCCGGTTATTTTTTCCTTCTGTCTTCAATAATGAATTTCTTGGAATTCTTTTTTGGATTACGTGTCTTGTAACCTTTGGCAGGTACCCCCTTGCGTGAGCGCGGATGTCCGCCGGAAGCGCGGCCTTCACCACCACCCATCGGGTGATCAACTGGGTTCATGGATACCCCACGGTTGCGGGGACGGCGGCCGAGCCATCTTTTTCTGCCGGCTTTGCCATGTTTTTCAAGACTGTGGTCGGGGTTGGAAACTGTTCCTACAGTGGCGCGGCAGGTAACCAGGACCATGCGTGTTTCACCCGAAGGCAGACGCAGGATGGCATGGTTGCCTTCCCTTGCGGTAAGTTGTGCATAGGAACCGGCACTTCGTGCCATGGCGGCACCCTGGCCTGGATGTAATTCCACATTGTGTACCAGTGTTCCGAGCGGAATCTCGGATAAAAGCAACGTGTTCCCGATTTCGGGAGGAACACCGGGACCGGATTCGATTTTCTGTCCTACCTGCAGGCCGCTGGGTGCAATGATGTAGCGTTTTTCACCGTCTGCATAAGCCACGAGGGCTATGCGGGCACTGCGGTTGGGGTCGTATTCAATAGTCTTTACCGTGGCGGAATAGCTGTCTTTGTCCCGTAAGAAATCAATGATACGGTACTGGCGCTTATGGCCTCCACCAAGATAGCGCATGGTCATCCTTCCCTGGTTGTTCCTTCCGCCCGAACTCTTTTTGGGAGCAAGGAGGGATTTTTCGGGAACAGTACAGGTGATGTCGTCAAATGCGCTGATCAGTTTATGTCTTTGACCGGGTGTTACCGGTTTAAATTTACGTACTGCCATAACTTAAATATTGCTGTAGAAATCAATTTTGTCTTCACCCCCAAGCGTAATGAACGCTTTTTTGAAGTGATTGGCACGTCCGCTCAGGACCCCTGCCCTAGTATAACGGCTTTTACGTTTTCCATGGTAATTGATGGTGTTGACATCCACCACGGTAACCCCGTACATGCTTTCAACCGCTTGCTTAATCTGCAATTTGTTGGCTCTGCGGTCAACAAGAAATCCGTAACGATTCAATTTTTCGCCCTGAATCGTCATCTTTTCGGTAATTAAAGGCTTTATCAGAATATTCATCGTCAGGCAGATTGAGTTGTCCCTAATTGTTGGTTGATCATAGCCTCCACTCCTTCTATGAGAATGAGGTTCTGGGCATTGACAATGTCATAGGTGTTCAGTTCGTTGACTGTAACCACTTTAGCCCTTTCCACGTTACGGGACGAGAGGTAAATAGTGTTGTTGTTATCCGGAAGCACCATCAGGATTTTTTTCCCTTCAACTTTCAGGTTCCTGCAGATGGCAAGAAAATCTTTGGTTTTGGGTGCGTCCATGCTAAAGGGCTCAAGAACGATTATAGCTTGTTCCTGTGCCTTGTAGGTCAAGGCAGAACGGCGAGCCAGTTGTTTGAGCTTCTTGTTGAGCTTGAAGCGGTAATCCCTGGGTTGCGGGCCAAAAATCCTGCCGCCCCCTACGAATGTACCGGCTTTCAGGCTGCCGTGACGTGCTCCTCCTGAGCCTTTCTGGCGAACAATCTTCTTGGTACTGTGTGCAATCTCCCAGCGTTCCTTGGACTTGTGTGTGCCCTGCCGCTGGTTTGCCAGATACTGCTTGATATCCAGGTAAAGCGCATGGTTGTTTGGTTCTATTCCAAAAACGGTATCGTCAAGGATTACTTTCTTCCCGGAATCCTGACCGTCAATTTTATAAACTGCAATTTCCATACGGCTATACCTCCAACATTACGTAAGAACCGTTGGCGCCGGGAACCGAACCTTTCACTATGACAAGGTTGTTCTCGGGAACGATTTTCATTACCCTGAGATTGATGATTTTGATTTTATCCCCGCCCATACGTCCGGCCAGTTTTTTGCCTTTGAATACGCGAGATGGCCAGGATGATGCACCCATAGAACCGGGGGCACGGAGACGGTTGTGCTGACCGTGTGTCTGGCCTCCTACTCCGGAAAAGCCATGACGTCTGACGACCCCCTGAAATCCTTTTCCTTTTGTAATGCCGGTCACGTCTACCCAGTCAATCAGGCTGGGGTCAAAAATGTCGTTAACGGTCACGGTGTCGCCCAGGCGCAATTCTTTGTCGTAATCATTGGGAAATTCCGCCAATTTACGCTTGGGTGTGGTATTTGCCTTTTTGAAATGGCCCTTGAGGGCCGCGCTGGTGTGCTTTTCTTTTTTCTCGTCATAGGCAAGTTGTACGGCGGCATAACCATCTTTCTCTTCCGTACGCACTTGCGTAACTACACACGGACCAGCCTCAATCACAGTGCAGGGAATATTCTTCCCGTTACTGTCGAAAACCGAAGTCATTCCGATTTTCTTTCCAATTAATCCAGGCATTGGTTGTTAATTTGGTGTTTATCAATAAAATGAACGAATCCCGCAGAAAAATGCGGGCTGCAAAGTTAGGCGTAATTTTGGAAAAAGCAAAAAAATCAATACTCCTGCCAGCTCTTTATTTGAATATCTTCAACAGAAAGCGAGCAGAAAGCGGTGATAAAGGCAACGGCCAGACGGGCGTTGGTCAGTAACGGGATATTCAGGTCTATGGCGGCGCGGCGGATTTTGTAGCCGTTATCCAGTTCCCCCGAAGTCAGATCCCGGGGAATATTCACTACCAGGTCAATCTCCCTTCGGTGCAGCATATCCAATGCCTGCGGCTGTTTTTCCGTCTCGCTGGGCCAATACACGCGGTGGCTGGGAATTCCGTTTTCTTTCAGGAAACGGTACGTTCCCCCGGTGGCATAGAGCTGGTATCCTTTCTTGTGCAATAGCAATGCTGCGTTGAGCATATCCACCTTCTGGCGCGGTGTTCCTGTGGAAAGCAGGATGTTCCGGGCAGGGATCCTGTAACCTACGGCAAGCATGCTTATCAGGACAGCTTCCAGGGTGTCTTCTGCAATGCATCCCACCTCACCGGTGGAGGCCATATCCACGCCCAGTACAGGGTCTGCCTTTTGCAGGCGGCTGAATGAGAACTGGGATGCCTTGATCCCGACATAATCCAGATCAAACTCGTTCTTGCCGGGAGGTTCAACAGGAAGTCCCAACATGATACGGGTAGCCATTTCAATGAAATTGATCTTGCTCACTTTACTGACAAAGGGAAAGCTGCGCGACGCCCTCAGGTTGCACTCAATCACCTTGATTTCATTTCCCTTGGCCAGGTACTGGATATTGAAAGGACCTGATATGTGCAACTCCCGGGCTATCTGCCGGCTAATCCGTTTGATGCGCCTGACCGTTTCCACATACAACTTCTGTGGCGGAAACTGGATGGTGGCATCGCCACTGTGCACACCGGCAAATTCAACGTGTTCGCTGATGGCATAGGCCACGATTTCACCTTCACGGGCCACGGCATCCATTTCAACTTCCTTGGCATGTTCGATGAACTGGCTTACCACAACCGGGTGCTGTTTGCTCACGTTGGCAGCCAGCTTTAAAAAGCGTTCCATTTCCTCGAAGTTGGAACAAACGTTCATGGCTGCACCGCTGAGCACATAACTCGGCCTTACCAGGACAGGAAATCCCACCTCCTTTACAAAAGCGGTGATGTCCTTAATGGTGGATAGTTCTTTCCAGCGGGGTTGGTCAACCCCTATCCGGTCAAGCATGGCCGAGAACTTGTGCCGGTCCTCGGCGTTGTCAATAAACCGGGCAGGCGTTCCCAGGATGGGTACCTGTTGTTTGTCAAGCACCACCGCCAGGTTGTTGGGGATCTGTCCCCCTGTGGAAAGGATGACTCCTTTGGGCGTTTCAAGCTCCACGATATCCATGACCCGCTCATTGGTGAGCTCGTCAAAATACAACCGGTCGCATATGTCGTAATCGGTAGAAACCGTTTCGGGATTGTAATTGATCATCACAGAACGCCAGCCTTCCTTCCGGATGGTCATCAGGGCCTGCACCCCGCACCAGTCAAATTCCACAGAACTGCCTATGCGGTATGCTCCCGAGCCCAGTACCACGATGGAGCGGCCGTCCTGTTCATATGCTATATCGTGCTCCCTGCCCCCGTAGGTCAGGTACAGGTAATTGGCTTTAGCCGGATAAACAGCTGCAAGTGTATCAATCTGCTTAACCACAGGAGTGATACCCAGGGCTTTTCTCAAACGGCGGATCTGCAACGGATTGTCCTGGGTCATTTTCTTTTTCCACAAGGCCCGTGCGATCTGGAAGTCTGAAAAGCCCTGTCTTTTGGCTATATACAACAACTCACGCTCTTGGTCACCCCAATCGCTGCCATCGGGGTCTTTAGGGGGATTTGTTTTTTCAAGCTTCTTGCTGGTTTGGACAATCTCCATGAGTTTGTGCAAGAACCAACGGTCTATCCGGGTCAGATCATAGATCTGGTCCACTGTGTAGCCGGCCTGCATGGCTTTGCTTATCACAAAGATGCGCATGTCGGTAGGTTCTTGCAGCGCCTTGTCTATATCTTCGATCACCAGTTCGCGGTTTTCTACAAATCCGTGCATACCCTGGCCAATCATGCGCAATCCCTTCTGGATGGTTTCTTCGAAGGTACGCCCTATGGCCATCACTTCCCCTACAGACTTCATGCTGCTGCCAATCTCACGGGCAATGCCCCGGAATTTGCCAAGGTCCCAGCGCGGTATCTTGCAGACCACATAATCCAGTGCCGGTTCAAAATAAGCAGGAGTTATCCTGGTTACGGAATTTTTTAGCTCGTGCAATCCGTAACCCAGCGCCAGCTTGGCAGCCACAAAGGCCAGCGGATATCCGGTAGCCTTGGATGCCAGGGCTGATGAGCGGCTCAAGCGGGCATTGACCTCGATGACCCGGTACTCTTCACTGGCCACATCAAGGGCATACTGAATATTGCATTCTCCGACAATCCCTATGTGACGTATGATCATGATGGCCATTTCCCTCAGGTACTGACATTCCCTGTTGTTGAGTGTCTGGGTGGGTGCCACCACAATGCTTTCCCCGGTATGGATCCCCAGCGGATCAAAGTTCTCCATATTGCATACAGTAATGCAATTGTCGTACTTGTCCCGTACCACCTCGTATTCAATTTCCTTCCATCCTTTGAGGCTTTTTTCCACCAGCACCTGTGGGGCAAATGAAAAAGATTTCTCGGCCAGGACCACCAGTTCTTCCTCGTTGTCACAAAAACCCGAGCCGAGTCCGCCCAGGGCATAGGCGGCCCGCAGGATCACGGGGTAACCCAGCTTTCGGGCCGCACCTCTGGCTTCTTCAATGGAATTGACCGCCACGCTTTGAATGGTCTTGATGCCGATCTGGGCCAGCTTGTGCACAAACAGTTCCCTGTCCTCTGTTTCCATGATAGCCTGTATGGGTGTCCCCAGTACCTGCACTCCGTATTTTTCAAAGACACCCTGGCGGTAAAGCTCCACACCGCAATTCAGGGCTGTCTGGCCTCCGAAAGCCAGCAATATGCCATCGGGTTTTTCCTTTTTAATGACCTGCTCTACAAAAAACGGGGTAACCGGCAGAAAATATACGGTGTCTGCCACGCCTTCCGATGTCTGTACGGTGGCAATATTGGGATTGATCAGGATTGTGCGGATACCTTCTTCACGGATCGCTTTTAGCGCCTGGGATCCGGAATAGTCAAATTCACCGGCTTCCCCGATTTTAAGGGCTCCCGACCCCAGAACCAATATCTTTTCAATCTTCATGGGCTTAAAGGATTTCTGTGAATTGGTCAAAAACGGGGACTGTATCGGTAGGTCCGCTGGCGGCTTCCGGGTGGAATTGCAGGGCAAAGAAGGGTTTGCTCCTGTGATGTATGCCCTCGTTAGTCCCGTCGTTCAAATTGATGAACAACTCTTTCCAGTCTTTGCCCAGGCTTTCCGGATCCACTACGTATCCGTGATTCTGGGAGGTAATGTAACATCTTCCTGTTACCAGGTCCTGTACCGGCAGGTTGTGGCCCCGGTGGCCGTGTTTCAATTTGGTTATTTTGCCTCCCGCGGCCAGTCCCAGCAACTGGTTTCCCAGGCACACCCCGCAGATGGGCTTGTCTCCTTCCAGTGCATGCTTTAAATGGGCGATGGTTGTCTTGCACGTGTTGGGGTCGCCCGGACCGTTGCTTATGAAAATACCGTCGTATTCGATCGTCCTGAAATCATAATCCCAGGGAACCCTTATTACGGTGACACCACGGCTGAGCAGGATCCGGATAATGTTGTGCTTTACGCCACAGTCAATCAATACCACTTTTTTATTCCCCGGATTTCCCTGGTAGGTGATCACTTCCCGGCATGAAACATAACCTGCCGCGTTGTCATGGGCAGGATCGGATAAGGGAACCATGGCAGGATCATCCCCCTGGACAACGATTTTTCCATTCATGGAGCCTTTTTCCCTGAGCAACTTGACCAGGGCACGCGTATCTACATCGTAAATCCCTGGGACTTGTTCTTCAATAAGCCATTGTTCCAGGCTTTCCCGTGCATTCCAATGGCTGAAAAGACGGCTGTAATCGAAAACGACAAGCCCCTTGATGTGTATCTTTTCGCTTTCCATGTAAAGGGAAAGACCCTGGCTGTCTGTTGTCCTTTCAGGCACCCCGTAATTACCTACAAGGGGATAAGTCATGACCAGGATTTGTCCCAGGTAGGAAGGATCGGTCAGAGACTCGGGATATCCCGTCATGGCTGTATTAAAAACAACTTCTCCTGAAACTGATTTTCTATAGCCAAATGACCGGCCTTCAAAAACCGATCCGTCTTCCAGGATAATACGTGCTTTATTCATCATGCCGTGTTAAAAATCGGGCAAAGTTAGAAAAAAGCATCCATTAAGGGAGGATTGTGATGCTTTTTCTGAGTCTAATATCACGCGAGGAAGATCCTATGCGTAATTCCACTTCACCAGGCTCCAGTGCCCAATCCCCTGCTGCCTCATTCCAGTACATCAGATTGCTTACCGGCACTTTCAGGGTAACCCGGGCAGATTTCCCTGGTTCCACCTGTGCGTCCTTAAAAGCCTTGAGCTCATTTTCAGGGAATTCCACGTTGGATCCGGGACGGTGCACATACAGTTGCACCACCTCGCGGGCCGGGTATTTCCCGGTATTGGAAAGCCGGAAGGATACCGTCACCACATCTGATTCACGGTATGTTTCTTTTCCCGTCCGGGGTGAATCATAGGCAAACGTTGTATAGGACAGTCCGTGTCCAAAGGGATACAAAGGGTCAATATGCTGTGCATCGTACCAGCGGTAACCAACATAAATGTCTTCTGTATAAAGGGCTTTGTCAAAATTCGGATACGTCTTTAATGCGTAGGCAGGTGAATCTTCCAGCCTTACGGGGAAGGTAAAGGGAAGTTTCCCCGAAGGGACGACCGTGCCCAGAAGCACATCGGCCAGGGCATTGCCTGCCTCGGAGCCGTTGAACCAGGATACAAGCATGGCCTTCGAACACGGTTCAACAGTGCTCAGATCCACCGGGGCTCCTGTGACCACAACGGTTACTATGTTTGGATTGATCGCGGCAATTTCCCGGATCAGCTCATCCTGAAGGGAAGGCAGGATGATGTTCATCCTGTCGGCTCCTTCGGTTTCCACCTCCCGGTTGTCTCCTGCGAAAAACAGCACCATATCAGCTCCGGCGGCAGCTTCCAGGGCCTCGGCAAGAATTTCCTGATCCAGTCCGGTTCCCGGGGCAGCACTGCCCGAGAGCATGCCTCCGGTTCCTGAGAGCACAACACCGCCCAATATTCCTCCACGTTCCCTGTCTTGTCTTGAGTACCCCTTGTACCCGCGGGCAAAAACCAATGTGGCGCGATCACCTATTTTCTGCTCCAGGGCTTCCAGGGGGGTAACCTCGTAGCGGGTCTTCACCCCGGCCCCGATCCCGCCGATGGCATGCTTTTGAATGGCATTGTCCCCGATGATGGCAATTTTTGGTTTCTTGTCAAGGTTCAGCGGAAGCAGGGAGCCTTCATTTTTAAGCAGTACTATGGACCGGGAAGCAATCTGATAGACCATTTTCCCGTGTTCGGGTGTGCTTACCGCGTTCACATTGGATGTTTCTTCAACCGGGTCAATGGCCAGACGCACCCGAAGGATGTTGCCCACTTTCCGGTCAATGATCTCTTCAGGCACAGCGCCGCTGCGGACGGAATCCAGCAGGGCTTTGCCAAAGAACCAGTCTCCGGGCATTTCCACATCCAGTCCGGCCAGGGCTGCCTGTACGGTGCTGTGCGTACCGTACCAGTCAGAAATGACCATACCACGGAAACCCCATTCCTGCCGCAATATTTTGTCCAGCAGGATCTCATTCTCGGCACACCAGGTTCCGTCCACCTTGTTGTATGCAGCCATGACCCCCAGTGCTCCCGCTTCCTCAACGGCAGCACGGAAAGGAGGCAGATATATCTCGCGCATGGCCCGGTCGCTGACGATAACATCCACCATGCCCCGGTTGTTTTCCTGGTTGTTCAGGGCATAATGCTTGATACAGGCCGCTGCCCCGTTGTCCTGGACTCCCCTCACATAACCCACGGCCAGGCGGGAACTCAGCAAGGGGTCTTCGCTGAAGTATTCATACGTCCTGCCACCCGTGGGTATGCGCTGGATATTGATGGCCGGTCCCAGGATCATGTCCTTGCCCCGCGTCCTGGCTTCTTCTGCCATCCCTGTTCCGTAAAGATAAGCCATCTCTTCGCTCCAGGTCGCGGCCAGGGCAGAACCGGTGGGAAAAAAAGTGGCAGAATCGGTTGTCAGGCCGAGTGGTGTCCAGGAATGAGGTTCCAGCTCTTCACGTATGCCAAACGGTCCGTCAGCATATTTGACGGGATCAATCCCCAGGCGCTCCACGCCGGCAGAAGTAAACATGGTCTGTCCGTGCAGCATGTCCACTTTTTCTTCCAGTGTCATTTGCGCCGTCAGATCCTTTATTTGTTTTTCAGTATCGGGACTGCATGCTGCCAGCATGCAAATGCCCGTTATGGCCAGTATTTTTTTCATAACACAAATATAATCATTCGAAAAAACAAATGTTTATCTTTGTATGTTTACACTAATCCAAATGAACATGAAACGTATCTGCACCCTGACCCTTCTACTTTTTTCCACCTTGTTTCTTTTTGCACAACGCCCTTACTTTTGCATAACGGAAGGTACAACCCTGGAGTATGAAAATTATGGGCAAACCGGGAACATTGACGGATACTTCCGGATGGATATCCGGCAGGTCAGCGGGACCGATGGTAATTACAACATTACCTACATGATGTATCCCTTCAATCCGGACCATACTCCCTCCTTTGACCCGGAGGAAATGAACATAGCCATTAAGGACGGGGCCTTGTCTGCCATGTTTGGATCTGTGTCTCTTATGAAAGTGACCGGAGACGTTCCTGTCATACCCTCCAGGATGGCAGTGGGACAGGAATTGGACGGCGGGTTGATGAAAATCAGTGCCATGGGATTGAATTTCACCGCTGAAATACTCTCCCACAAGGTCATTGGCCGGGAGGAGCTCAACACTCCGGCCGGAACATTCAAATGCTATATTGTGGAAATGGTTACCCAAAGCCAGGTGCTTATGCAAAAAGTTGTTTCCACCACCAGGCAATGGTATGCCAGGGGAATAGGCAGTGTAAAAACTGAAACCTTTGACGATAAAGGCAATATGACAAGTTCTCAATTACTCATAAATATTAACTGACCATGAAACGCTTACTGATGATTGTAATGATCCTGGGCCTGGCACCGGCAACAAGCCAGGCACAATCCATACTTCACCGGCTGGAAAGGGCGGCCAGGAGTGCAGCAGAACGAACTGCGGAACGCAAAGTGGAAGAAAAAGTGGAAGAAGGGGTTTCAAAAGCAATAGACAAGGCTTTTGAAGAAAAAGAGAACGAAGAGGAAAGCAAGGCAGAAACAACCGGGAAAACCGACAAGGACAAAAATTCCCGGTCCGCTTCAAGGAAAGCCTCTGAAAACCAAGACCTGGAATACGATGACTGGGACCTGGAAGATGAGGACAAGGACATGATCAAGAGAACAGGGCAAACGGGTTCCTATCGCCGTACCTCGGACAGCCCTGCCGGAAGCCAGGCCCCTGCTTCGGCAAGCCCCCAAAACAGGCGGGCCGAGATGGAATGGGCTAAATCCGACTTCGTGCCGGGCGATGTGATCTTCTTTGAAGACAACCTGGCCGGCGAAAAATTGGGTGAATTCCCTTCCCGGTGGGACGTTATTGAGGGAAACGCCGAGATCGTGCGCCTTGACGGGGAAAACGCCATCATGCTGCTGAATGATGCCCGCATTGCTCCTTTTATGAGCGACCAGCAAAGATACCTGCCCGAAGACTTCACCCTGGAATTCGATTTCTACCTGGCACCCTGGGAGGAAGCGTTCGAGGAAACAGGGGAATATCCTTACAGCGACTATATCCTCAACATGTACAATGATTATGGCGGAGAATGGGACACGGTTACCATGCAGGTCATGGAAATGACCATGGATCCCCGCGCGAAGAACCTTCTCTTCTTTTACTATTCGGGGAGCTACGACCACCGGGATGCCAGCCTGGAGAGCGTGGACTACCATTACGGAGGGTGGATGCATGTTGCAGTTTCCTTCAATAAAAGGGCATTGAAAGTATACCTGGACGGCCTTCGTGTCATCAACCTGCCCAACGTGGCAGCCCCGCAACGTTTCGAGATTGGCCAGGGCTGGGGAATAGAAAACACGTGGTATATCCGCAACATCCGCCTTGCCAAAGGAGCCGTGCCCCTGTACGACCGCATGATGCAGGACGGGAAATTCATCAGTTACGGGATCACCTTTGATGTTGCCAAAAGCGTTATCAAGCCGGAATCCGCCGGAGAACTGAACCGTATAGTGCAACTGATGAAGGAAAATCCATCCCTGCGCTTCAGCGTGGAAGGCCACACCGATGCCACCGGCTCTGCAAGCTCCAACCAGACCCTTTCAGAGGCCCGGGCCGAGGCCGTTGTTGCCCGCCTGGTGGAAATGGGCATTGACCGCAGCCGCCTTTCGGCCAAAGGCCTCGGCCAGAATAACCCAATCGCCGACAACTCCACGGACGAGGGCCGCGCCAAAAACCGCCGGGTGGAATTTGTGAAACTGTAAGTACTGCCAAGTGCTACAGCTATGTACCTGCCTGCGGGCAAACTCGCGAACAAGCTATATCATTCAATACCAACTCGTGCATACCACCTTCCATGGTTAACCGGGTTCCTATCAACAGGACCCGGTTTTCCTTTTCTTTGGATTGTACAACGGGATTCCCAGTACTTGCCACAGACGGTCGCTGCCACCACAAGGGTTGGAAAACTTTTTCTTTAGGCCGAGGCTCTCCGTTCTATGTGATGCAGCGACCTTACCTCTTTTGTGGCATTGCTGCTCAAAGGACTTCCTGGTGGTCTTCAAGGCGGTGCGCCAAAGACCTTTGGCGCTCATAAAAAGGCGCTGTTTCGCAGCACCAATCATTTTTGGATGCTTTGCGGGAGGTGGTAAGTAACAACCATGTTACATAAACGCCCAATGCGCTGTATGCCTGCGCATTTGAGGCGTTGAGCGGTTTTTCGTTACTTACCACCTTCCCCCGTTTTTGTGGTTTTTCAGCAATTTGAGGGGGAGGTGGTAAGTAGTGGCTTTGTCGAAAATTGACGCATCTAACTATTATCGTGTGCGTTACAAGCGTGAGCGTTGCTTTTGCTACTTACCACCCTCCACCCTTAAACACAATTTCCTGAGCAAACTCCATATCTATGCCTTGTATGTAAGAAGCATATTCAGTACTTTTGTTCTGTTCACCATTCATTAATTACTATTGTTGGTTAGGAGGGAAGATCTTATGAAAAAAAAGCTTTATCATCTTTGTGTCAGTTCACCCGAGGTAATGTTCCGGGTTCCGGAAGATTATTACCAGGGTATAAACAGGGCTTGCCTTGTGGCCTATCACTATGATACCGGCCTGTTGGCATACTCATTCATGTCAAACCATTTTCATGTTATTGCTGAAACCGGGGATCCGTATGGCTATATCGGGTCCGTACGGAATGGCTATAATAAATGGTTCAACAATAAATACTCGCGTAAAGGACCTTTAGGTTATGCTGGTTTCCATGCAGTGGAGTTGGACACACTGGAACATATTCTGGAGGGTACTACCTACGTATTGAGAAATGGAGTCCACCATAATGTCGTGTCGTATCCAAGCGGATATCCTTTCTGTTCCACAAGATATTACTTCATGAAGGATTTCGGGGTTCATGGCCAATATACCCCAATAACCTCATGGAAAGAGCAACGGGAATTTCTTCCCTGGAAAGTAAAACTGCCACCTGGCTATTTATTGGATAAAAGTGGATTGTTAATACAGGAAACTATTCTCCAGACTAAAATGGTAGAGCACTATTACGGATCTCCAAGGAAATTTTCGTATTACATGAACAAACTATCCGGAGAGGAATGGGCTATCCTGAATATTGAATCATGGATGGGCGCAAAAACAAAAGAGTTGCTAAATAACGAAAAACTCACTGGAAAAGTCAACAGGATCAGCGACGTTGATGTGTGTCTGTTTATTGATAAATGGTTGAAGGACAATAAAAACGGAGCTCCTTACACTACTCTCCAACATGAAGAAAAGCTCAGCCTGGCTCTATTACTCAGGCAGAAAATGGCAGACCCTGGTCAGATAGCCCGTTGCCTGGCAATTTCCAGAGATGTTCCTGAAAACCTCAAGGATGCTCACGACCTGCGACGTTCCCGGAAATGCCCATCGTAATCACGTTCTCATGTCGGGATCAGAGTGGTTAACTCCCACTGAGGTTCAACTTGTTTGAAGTGAGAACTTTCTTTGCGCGGAGAACTCTGTTTACAGGAAGACCTCTGTTTCCGGAAAGACCTCTGTTTGCAGTGCGAACCTTTTTTGCCGAGGAGAGCGGTCGCTGACACCACTAAGCACAGGGAGCCTCGGCGTACAAAAAAAAGCTCCCTGTGCTTAGTGGTGCAGGGACCTTGCTGTAAATGCGTATTGCAACTCTAAGAACCGCACGGTGATCTCTGGGGTGGAGCACAGGAGGTACTTCCTCATACTCACGGGTGTATGAGCGCACAAGCAACAAAGGACCGCTCAGAACTTGACGGTCCGGGCGGGGCTGGAAAAGTTGTTGAAGGTGGCCGTGACGTCTTTCAGGTAAAGGACCAGGGTGTTTTCGTCCTCGGCCTTATACATGCCTTTCAATTGAGGATACTGGTCCAGAACATATTGCTTTGCCTCCAGGCGCTCATCCGGGACCACTTTGGCTTCTATGCGCAGCCATGTTCCCTTGGAGGCGTCATAGGCGCAGATCTCCACTTTGGGATTGGCCATCATCTGCCTGGCCACGTTCTTTTTCCGGCCGGTCTGGATGTAAAGTTTCTGCTCGAATATGACGGCCGTTCCGAAAGGACGTACCCGGGGCTGGTCATTGTCGACCGTGGCCAGGTAATATACCCCGCATGTTCTTAAAAAATCATGGACTTCTTTCATGGATTGTTCTTCCTCGGGATTCTGTTTTGTTTGTTGTGCATTCCTGTCTTTGGCAAAACCCACTGCAGTCAGCAGGGAAAACAGCAGGAACAAGGTGATTCTTGTTTTCATGACGTATTGATTATTAATAACAAAAATGGTTCAGCATGTTTATACGCACGGCTATCACCCACTGGCTGCACAATTTCTTCCACGGTGGAGCGGTCGCCTGCCCCTTACTCTACATCCGTTATAAGGGGGAACAACTTTACCACTTTTTCCACCGGGAGGGCTTCAACTCTACGGTTGTCTTTGCCGGTCATAGTTTCGGCGGCAAAGAGTGAATTGAGGATGGCTTCTTCCACCGCTTCTATCGCAGCCATGAACAGGGCCGTGCATTCATTGTTGTGCAGGTAGGTGGGTGTATAGGTAGGCGAATAAGGTTCCGTTGCAGAGGCATATTCCCGTATCAGGTTCCCCGGAGCGACGGACAGCGCAAGCACATAGTCCCCGCTGCCGTTTGAAGCAATGCCTCCGGTACGTGCAAGTCCCATCATTCCCCGTTTGGCCATGCGCTCCAGGTTTCGCTCGTTCAAAGGAGCATCCGTGATAATGACTATCATGCAGGAACCGTCCGGGGTGATATCATCCGGCCTGCCTGCAGGAGCTTGCTGTCCCGGTGAGCTCTGAACTGACTTCTTTCCCCGGATTTGTTCTTCAATCTGTTTTTTGTAAGAATACCGGCCGAGGCGCTCTCCCACATTCACTCCGGCAATCTGCAGCACGCCTCCGAAATTGGTCTGGACCAGCACCCCCACGGTATAACCGCCCAGACTTTGAGGCAAAATCCGGCTTGCCGTGCCGATTCCCCCTTTGAATCCAAAGCAGACCGTCCCCGTTCCGGCACCTACGTTTCCCTCGGCTACCGGTCCCGGGGCAGCTTTTTTCAACGCATCCAGTATGTGTGCAGCCTTTACATGGCGGCCCCGTATATCATTCAGTTCCCCGTCATTTGTTTCCCCCACCACAGCGTTGACAGACTGTACATCCCCGTTGCCTGACCGCTCCAGCGTATAGGTGACCAATCCTTCAACACCGGCAGACACCGACAGGGTATTGGTGAGGATTACCGGGGTCTCGATATTGCCCAGTTCCTTAATCTGTGTGGATCCTGCCAGTTTGCCAAATCCGTTTCCTGCCCAGAAAGCGGCAGGCACTTTTTCTCTGAATATATTGCCCGGATGGGGGATAATGGCTGTCACCCCTGTACGGACACTGTCTCCTTCCACAAGGGTGACATGCCCCACAGACACCCCTTTCACATCGGTAATAGCATTCAGCGGTCCGGGTTGCATGACACCGGTCCGGATCCCGTAATCCCGCATCCGGGGACGCTTTGCCGAGACACTTGCTAAGGGATTTTGAAAAGCGCTTTCACCAAGATTATGGGCAGCATCGTATGGCCCGTGACTTTGTGCCTGAGTGCTTGCAGGTGCCGATAAAATAAAAACAGAGACGATAAACAATAGGGAGAAATGCTTCATGATTGAATTATTGATGTAAAGACAAAGTTAAAAATTCATTATATTTGAGACATATACAGATCTCTTTTATTGTACTCAAATTATTCTACATATGAAAAAGCTTGCAGTACTTTCATTACTTGTCATGATCGTGCTCAATTCATGTGGCACGGCAGCTTTTACCGGCAGGCAACAATTGCTGGTTTATTCAGATGAATCTGTTTCGGCTCTTTCTGAAGAATCCTATGCCGAGTTCCTCAAAACAGCGGTGATCTCGGGCGATAAACAACATACGGAAATGGTTCGCTCGGTGGGAGAAAAAATGGTGACGGCACTTACATCGTACCTGGTCGGGATCGGGCAACAGGATTATCTTAGCGGATTGAACTGGGAGTTCAGGCTGGTGAAGGATCCTTCGGTTAACGCATTCTGCCTGCCTAACGGAAAGATTGTACTCTTTGAAGGAATCCTTCAGTTTGCGGACAATCCGAACCACCTGGCCATAGTCATCGGTCACGAGATGGGGCATGCTGTGGCCCGGCACGGGAATGAACGCATGAGCCAGCAGGCGTTGCTGCAGTCTGCCGGACAAATCGCCACACAGGTATTCAGCCAGACAAAATACGGACAAAACGCCCAGACGGTGGAGCTTTTTGCCCAGGCTTTTGCCTTTGGCAGCAACGTGGGGGTGGTTTTGCCATTCTCCCGCAAACATGAATACGAAGCAGACCGCATAGGCCTGTATATCATGGCTCTGGCTGGTTACGACATTTACCAGACCCCTTTGTTCTGGGAAAAAATGATGGGTGACCAGAAGTCATCCTCCTTTGATTTTCTAAGCACACACCCGTCAGATGTCAAAAGGATTGCCGCCATATCCGAAAGCCTGGACGAGGCGGCAAAATACTACCGGGATCCGGAATTTAAATAATGCCGTTCTAGCTTAGGCCAGTGATCACCCCGTCGTTGATATCCATAAACACGGCCTGCGGTTTTTTGGGAAGGCCGGGCATCCGTAATATATCCCCGGCAATGGCCACAATCATGCCGGCCCCATTATTGATGATCAGATCGTGTATGTTCATTTCAAAGTCACGGGCTACCCCGTAAGCCTTGGGATCGGTAGAAAAAGAAAATTGTGTCTTTGCTATGCAGACAGGATAATGACCCAGACCCAGTTCCCGGATCTTTTCCATGCTTTCTCTGGCCGTTTCATAATAAAACACGTTACGCGCCCCATAGATGTTGTGTGCAATCTTCCAGATTTTTTGTTCAATGGAATCATCATCCCGGTAAGTGAATACCAGTGGCTTGGATGGTTTGCTTTCTATAACGTCCACCACAGCCGAGGCCAGTGCTGCAGCTCCCCGTGCTCCCAGTGCATACGCATCGTTCACTGCAAATGCCACATCCAGCTCCCGGCAACGTTCCCGCACCAGTGTGATTTCTTCTTCCGTATCGGATTCGTAATGGTTTAACGCCACTACAATATTCTGTCCAAAGGACCGGAGGTTGGCAACATGTTTCTCCAGGTTGGCCAAACCATTGGTCACGTTTCCCGGATTCTTTTCAGTCAATTTGGAAAGGTCCTGGCCTCCGTGCATTTTAAGTCCCTGCAAAGTGGCAACCAAAACAGTCAGTTTGGGTTGCAGGCCCCCTTTTCGGCATTTGATGTTGAAAAATTTTTCGGCCCCCAGATCGGCCCCAAATCCGGCCTCGGTCACCACATAATCTGCATGTGTCATTGCCATTTTAGTGGCCACCAGCGAATTGCACCCGTGGGCAATGTTTGCGAACGGTCCCCCGTGCACAAAAGCCGGGGTACCTGCAAGCGTTTGTACCAGGTTGGGATGAATGGCATCTTTAAGCAGAATGGCGATAGCCCCTGCCACACCCATGTTGTTCACGTAGAACGGGGATCCATCGTGGCCATACCCCAGGATAATGCGCCCTATCCTTTGTTTCAGATCGTCCAGGTCTTTGGACAGGCACAAGATGGCCATGATCTCAGAAGCCGCCGTTATGTCAAATCCCGTAGCACGGGTTATGCCGTTGGTCTTTCCCCCCACCCCCGAGATAATGGCCCTCAGGGTACGGTCGTTCACATCCAGCACCCTCTTCCAGGCAATCTCCCTCAGGCATGATCCGTTTCTCTGGTTGTGGAACAAATGGTTCTCGAGTAAAGCCGAGATCATGTTGTTGGCCGTTGTGACCGCATGGAAATCCCCGGTAAAATGCAGGTTTATGTCTTCCATGGGAACCACCTGCGCATAACCGCCTCCGGCTGCCCCTCCCTTCATCCCGAAACAGGGTCCCAGGGAAGGTTCGCGTAGGGCAACGATCGCTTTTTTGCCAATATGATTCAGCCCCATTGACAAGCCTATGGAAACGGTGGTTTTACCCACACCTGCCTTGGTCGGGGTGATGGCTGTCACCAGGATCAGATGGCTGTCTTTTACCTTGTCTTCATCTATATGGCCGGCAGGAACTTTTGCCATGTAATTCCCGTACAGATTCAAATCATCACAGGCAATCCCGGCATTGGCGGCCACGTCTCTGATATCCAGCATCCGGTATTGATGGGAAATTTCAATATCTGTCTTCATATCAGTATTGTTTTTCTCAAAAATACAAAATTCCTGGAGACGCAGAAAAAGTGATGATCACTCGCCTACAAGGATTTCCTTAACAATTGTCTGTGAGTAATCAGCAAATGTAAGGACCACCATGATGGTATGACTGCCTGCGGTCAGGGTAATCACATCGGTCGCATTGTATGCATTTCCATCGAAGTACCATTGCACGGCGGAGGGTCTGGTCACTCCTTCAACCAACGGAGAGTCGTTCAGTTCAAACCTGAATGTATCCCCTTTTTTATATGATTTATCGGGATGTTTTATCATGAAATAACCCGAGGAAAACAGCTGGTTATCCCGTGGTCCCACTGTTGCCGAAATCATGATGTTGTGGTCCAGATCATACTGTTCTTTCCAGTCGGTCGAAAATGCTCCCATGGTAAAACGGGCATAACCGCCCATCGGGACCATGGGCCCGTCATCGCCCGCCAAAGGATACCCGGAATCGCTCCCTTTTACATAATAACCGAATTGTACCGGTTTTCCGGCCGGAATGACCAGCTCCTGTCCGCTCACATCTACATTCATCAGGGTCCCGAAAGACGGGTTGCTCACAACCTGGATTAAAACATATTCCTGGTCTATGCATGCAAAAACACCCACTTCGTCGGCCGACGAACCGTTAACCAGGCAGGATATCGTATTGACCACAAAACCTTCGTAGGGTTCTATTTCCTGGGCCGAGAATCCCACCGCTCCATAGATGGTCTCTCCCGGTGTTCCTGATCCGATATTCGTGGTCCAGAGACCGTGCTTTTTCAGTACCCCGTTGCCGGCATTTACCACAGGAATCATGGTAAAATCGACTGTGACCGTTCCGGACTGGTTGGCCGGGAACTGCCGCGCTGCCTGATAAAAACCTGTCTTAGAGGCCTCTATGATAAAAATCCCTGTTTCCCTGCTCTCTGTGGTGAAGGTGTAGTCTCCATCCTGATCTGTCACCACAGTGGTGATCAATGTTCCTGTCCTAAGGGGAGAGGTCCTGAAGGGTCCGGACTGCTTGATCAACCCCGTTGTATTGACCGGGCTGGTCGCGGCTGTGCTATCGTAAAACAGGGACATGGTAACCCCTGCTGCAGCCACGCCCTGCTCATCGGTCACCGTTCCACTGAAGACTGTTTCCGGGATGGGAACCTCTTCTACCGTTGCCGATACCAGGATATTATAATCCAGCGACCAGGGTTCGGTCAGCCCGTCAATAGCATCAGAAGCATATCCACCCATAGGAACCATGGGGCCTTCATCTATGGCAATGGGATAGCCATCATCGCTGTCTTTGACATAACAACCTATTTTCACCAGTTGGCCCTCCGGTATGATCAGTTCATCGGCACTCACATCCACAGTCATCGTGGTTCCAAAAACCAGGTTGTTCACCTTGCGGTTCAGCACCACCTCAGAACCCATGGTAACAAAAATTCCGGCTTCTGCTGCCGTGGTGCCGCTCAGCTGGAAGGATACGGTCTTTATCCTTTTCCCTTGGCATTGAACCAGTTCTTCTGCCGAAAACCCTACTGCCCCATAAATGGTTCCGCCTGGCTGCCCGAAACCTACGCTGCTGCCTTCCCAGTCATTGTGTTTTTTAAGGACATCTCCTGTGATCTGTACTATCGGATACAGGGTGAAATTCAGTTGTGCGGTTCCCGGATTGACTCCACTGGCTTCCTTCTCTGCAGGATGGTAATCCTGTTTGCTAACTGTTACAATATACTGGCCCGGTGCGGTCTCGGTTGTGAAACTATAAGCTCCCTGGGCATCGGTTGTCATTTGGGAAACCTGCTCCAGTACTCTTTTTGGCGAAGTTTTGATACTGCCTCGGCCTGCAGGGTATCCTTCCGGTGCGTCAGTCGGGGAAATACCGTCAGATGCCTCATACGAAAGGGTCACAGTGGCATTAGCAACCGGATCCCCCTCTGGATCGGAAACCACACCATTGATTATCAGCTCATTACTATTAACCACTGTAAATGTCGCGATGTCCCCTGTATTGACAATGTTAGTCAAATCGGTTCCGGTACGGTTCCCGGCATGATCCACGGCTGCCGGGGAAGAAGCACCGGTGAAAGAAGTATTGTTCGTACTGCCCGGGAATGGAACCTGGGCGTTGTTTAGTACTGCAGATTCAGGATATACGGCTTCGATCAAATCGCAACACTGGTGCGAAGCATATGCATTGATGCCGTCCCAGTCGTTCCATCGGGCGGCTGCCGTTTTCCCTCCCACCAGGTTATCAGACTTGTCTATATGATAAATGAGCAGACCGGAAGGTATATAGGTATCCCACCCCGCTTGTTTCCTGTATTCATAAAGAAAAGTTTCCCCATCATTGGTGGTTTCGCTCACGTAACAAACATTTCCCGTGACAGGATTTAAAGAGTAATCGCCTTCCTCATCAATTACCCCGGGTTCATTGTCAAACCAGCCCAGCAGGTCCCGTTCTATGGAGGTCAGGTAAGGCGGGGTTCTGCCGTTATTATTATAATTGCCATTGGACATCAGGGAAAAGGATCCCAGTCCCAGGGCTTCTCCATTATCTTCATAGTCTGTGTCGTAAAAATCGGGCAATCCTATAACGTGTCCGAATTCATGGCAAAAGGTCCCTATTCCCGCCATGGTGCTTCCCGAAGATCCCTTTAATTCGGAAGAGCAGGCATAACTCCCGGTTTTGACCCCGTCTACGGTTCTTTGGTTGTATATGCCCCATGCATGCGGCCAGATGGAATCATCAGGGCCTCCTTCGGCTTCGTTGTATCCTGCATAATAGATGAAAATATTATCTATGTACCCGTCACCGTCGTTGTCGTATTGCGAAAAATCCACCCCCAGCTGGTCCGCCAGGTCCACTGCCTCGACCACCATTTCCCTGGGCCGTATATCATCTTCCCCATCATTGGCTCCATAATAAGCCATGTTACGAGACAAGGTTACAGGCCCAACCACATCAAACTGCGGGTCAAACGTCTCGGAAGAGTTCTCCCGGAAATAATTCCAGGCAGAACCTGTGGCCCCGTTCACGGCATAACCATCCAGGTTCAGCAAATTGAAAAAGTCACTTTGGGGACTTACCGAGGTAAAAGTCGTATCAGTGAACTGCACCAGGATGGTCAGGAACTTTTTGCTGCCGGAAGAAATGGACCGCAGGGAAGCCGGTGTAGCTGAAGCCGCTTTGTTCAACCGGGACAAATGGCTCCTGCCGGAAAATGTCCTGGCAAAATCCTCCCTTCTTGCCCTGGCCCTTTCATAAGCGGCTGCAGGCGGAGTTATGGTGGAAATCCCTTGCGGCGCTGCTGCCGGCCGCACCCGGGATGCGGTGGCCTGAACGATTCCCTGGGAGGAAAATTGCGCCAGGTAATAAAAACCATCGGCTCGCTGTGTTACCAGGCGGCCTCCGCTGGTGGTCCAGTTCAGGAATTCATCGCCGTGTTTCTGGATGGTGATGACAGAACCGTCGGGGAGCGTAACCTTTGTGGAATATGGATAAGCCTTCACGGCATAGGCATGCTGGGTGAACCCGGCCAACAGGCAACCGAGTAGCAACACTATTGAGAAAACCTTTTTCATAACGCACTAATTGAAAACATGGTAACTGATCTCATTTTCCTGGTCGAGCAACAACAGACGGTTGTCATTTTTTCTTACGGCTGTCACGGTCTTTACACCCGGGGTGATGTTGTCAATGCCATAGACGGCGACATCAATGGTGAAAGTTGCCCCTTTTTGAACAGAGCGGGGAATAGAAGAAATGGTCAGCACTTGTTTCTGATCGTAATTCTGGATCCTGAAACTGTAACTCGTTTCATAGGTAAGTACGCTCCACTGGTCTTCATACTGCCTGTAAGAGAACAGGGTTGTGGCATTGTTGTACACTCCATAAGCCTGGTACTCGGGCAGGTTGTCAATATCAACCTGGTCTTTTGGAGTACAAGTGGCAAAAATTACAGTAACAAACGCTAAGACAAGATAGCGGGCGATCGCTTTTTTCATGAGGCGGGCTTTTTGAGATTTTACTTGGGAGCCTTTTTGTGCTCGGGACGGGAATCGAACCCGTACGGACATTACTGTCCACAGGATTTTAAGTCCTGCGTGTCTACCTATTCCACCACCCGAGCAGCCTGTATCAAGCGGTACCTTTTAAAAAAACCTCTCGCCTGGAGAGGTTATGAGCGGAAAACGAGATTCGAACTCGCGACCCTAACCTTGGCAAGGTTATGCTCTACCAACTGAGCTATTTCCGCATTAAATGCAAATCGGATTGCAAAGTTAGCGTTTTTTTTCTCCTGACAAAAAAAAACCAAATCTTTAGAGCAGTCCGCCCTGGAACTGTTCCAGGAATCTTACATCATTCTCAAAATACAGGCGCAGGTCCCTGACCTGCCACTTAAGCATGGCTATGCGTTCCACCCCCATGCCAAAGGCAAAGCCCGTATATTTTTCGGGGTCTATACCAGATGCTTTCAACACGTTGGGATCTACCATACCTGCACCCATAATCTCCAGCCATCCGGTATTCTTGCAAATATTGCACCCGGTTCCGCCGCAAATATTGCAATTCACATCAACTTCAGCAGAAGGTTCTGTAAAAGGAAAGTAAGACGGCCGCAGACGGATCCTGGCAGAAGAACCGAACATTTCGTGAACAAAAACCAGGATGGCTTGTTTTAGATCCGCAAAAGACACATTTTCATCTATATACAACCCTTCTACCTGGTGAAAAATGCAGTGTGCCCGGGCCGAGATGGCTTCGTTGCGGAAGACCCTGCCAGGGCAGACTACCCGTATGGGCGGCTTTTGCTTTTCCATGGTCCGCACCTGGACTGAACTGGTATGGGTGCGCAGCAGTACCGGATTGTCAGTCTGGCTGTTGATAAAGAAGGTGTCCTGCATATCCCTTGCCGGATGGTCCGGTGGAAAATTCAAGGCACTGAAAACATGCCAGTCATCTTCTATCTCGGGCCCTTCTTCTACGGAAAAGCCCATTTTTCTGAAAATATCGAGGATCTCACGCTGAGCAATTGCAATGGGATGCCGGGACCCCATATTTAAAATTTCAGCCGGTTTGGTCAGATCATCTGCCGGGGATTGCGTGGGTGTTTTAGCAGCAAGGCGTTCCTTCTGCACATCGATGGCTTGCTGCACCTGGTTCTTCAAAAGGTTCAGCTTCTTGCCAAGTTCCTTTTTCTGCCGCGGATCAACGTTCCTGAAATCTTCAAAGAGGCCGGTAAGGATCCCTTTCCTGCCCAACATGCGTACGCGGAAAGCTTCAACCTCGGCCTGTGTTTTTGCCTGGAATCCTTCCAGTTCTTTTACTAAATCATTAATGATATCCCACATAATCTGCTTGTCAGGTTAATGTCCAGAAAAGGTGCAGGGCTTCTTCCAGGGAAGCCGTTTGCAGTGTTTTTTCAATATTGGGTGCATCGTAATTCCGGCGGATGGAACAATACATTGTATAAGGACCTTCCATGCGGTATACGCACCGTTCCCCGTTTTTAAGGGCTTTTTCCACATCGGTACGGATGCGGTCACAGGCTTCCTGCGGGTGCAGACAAATGGCCGAGCAACGGGACAGGCCTTTCTTGACAGCCGTGGTTACGATCCCTCCGAACAATTCCTTTGCCTGACGGCATGCGGCCTGGTCCCCGGAGAGGTATACAACAGGGACATTATACATGCCGGCAACCAGGGCATTGTATCCCATCTCGGGAAGGGAAAGCCCGTTAAGTGTAAATTCATCTACCGCGCGGGCCATGGTATGGCACATCACCCCGTCCGGGGTGCCGGCCTTGGCATGATATCCTATGAACAGCAGGGCATCATAACCGGTTTCTATTGTCAATATCATGGCCCGGAAGTCTTCCGAACAACGGCCTTTAATATGCATGGCCCTTTTATCCAGAAGTTCCGGTATCAGTGACTTGTTTCCCCCGTGCCCATCACGGACATATACCTCTGTGGCACCTGCATTGAACGCCCCCTCTATGGCCGCGTTCATTTCATTCGTATACTGGAGACGGTTCCGTTCATAATCGGGATGGCCCGGGGTAATGGAATCCCAGTCACAAGCTGTTGCAATACCCTCAATATCTCCTCCAATTAGTATTTTCATAGGTTGGTAGTTTATACTATAATATTTCATTATTCCCATTTGACGGGTTTCCGGCGCAGGGGAAGTGTCATGCAGCGTGTGCCTCCCCCGCCCCTTGCCAATTCTGCTCCCACGATGGTCACAACGCATTTTTTCAAGCTGTTGATATCCACTTTCCCCGATGTCACATCCTCGGATGTTACAATTTCAAAGCCGTGTTTTGACATTTCGTTCAGGGTGTGTTCATTGCGGGCATAAGATAGCACCTTGCCAGGCGCAAAGGCAAAGAAATTGGCCCCGGAATGCCATTGTTCCCGTTCCTGGTCCCACTCGTCGCTGCCTCCGCACGATATGGGTTCCAGGTCCACGCCAAGGCGGCGCAGTGAGGTTAGCAACCCCGGAACACGCCGTATCTTTTCCACTTTACCGTTATCCAGGGTGATCTGAACGGTACTGTACCGGGTG
Organism: Bacteroidales bacterium UBA1374; assembly: GCA_002305545.1. Classification (GTDB taxonomy): domain Bacteria; phylum Bacteroidota; class Bacteroidia; order Bacteroidales; family UBA932; genus DMER64. The sequence continues at coordinate 87,037 of DBRG01000004.1, read as the reverse complement.
TCTCCCTGGATCAGGGGATCGAACACAACGCACTTGTCCACATCAAGCATGGTAAAGACCATGTCCAGGTGGATAAAACTTTCCGGAGAAGAAGGCAGCTGCTGAACAAAAATATAACTCTTGCCTTCAGGGGCAGATCCGGACAAGCGGTTCAGCAAGAGGTCCACTCCCTGTGACGTGGTTCGCATACCGTTCCCAACCACCAGGATATCATCCCTGATGACCAGAATGTCCCCGCCTTCCATCAGGATGGAGCGGTCATGGGGTTGCTGCTCAAAAGTATTGAGCACATTGCTTGTGAAATACTGGTTGTTATTGAAAATAGCCTCCATGATAAGGGATTCCCTGACACGTATCTTGTTGGCCATCCGGCAGATAACAGCATTGTTGCCTACCACGGCCGACGCATCCCTTGTGAAATAGAAATTATACAGGGGGAGCAAGGCATAGTATTCATCATTGAGAAAAGAAGTAAGGTTGTCTATGCGGGCAGGGAGTCCTTCAATCAGCTTGTTGGCCAGGGTTCGGGAGGACATTTCCATCAGCTCGTCATAGTAATCGTTCACGTTTTCTGTAAGGCATATCTTGCCTATCAAAGAATTCCGGTGTGCCGTGTTGTCCAGGACTTTTACCAGCAGGTCCTTGACCTGGTAAACCTTGGTGATCTTTTCCAGTAACAAGGAGAGTTGTTCGTATTCCTGCAATGCAACCGAAAGATTCAGAATGTCGCTGTACAGGGCCCGCTCTACAGACCTAGGTGTCATGTTTTCCACTTCTGGTCCGGGGGTGTGCAGGATTACGGCTTCCAGTTCCCCTATCTCGGAATTGATCTTTGTTTGAAATTTAGTTTCATTCATACAAATGCTTCATGGTTATGTGCGATATCGTTGAATAACTGACGGAATTGCGTTTCGTCCTTGGGACAGATCAGCAAGGCATCGGGTGTGTCAACCACAATATAATTCTCCAGTCCTTTGACAACTACCAGTTTTCTCTGGTTACCGGAATACACCAGGCTGTCCCTGACGTTTTCCAGCAGGGTGCTGGTTGCAGAAACGGTGTTGCCCCGGGCATCCTTCTCCTGGTGCATATAGATGCTTTCCCAGCTTCCCAGGTCGGACCACCCGAAGGTGGCGGAAAAGACATAGGTGTTCTTTGCTTTCTCCATCACCCCATAGTCAATAGATACGTTGCGGATTTCTTCGTATACTTTTTTAATGAATTTTTCTTCGTGAGGCGTATTGTACAAAGATAAACCGTTCTTGAAAGGGAGGCTCACTTCCGGCAGCAAGTGTTCCATCTGGTATGCGATAGAAGCCAGGCTCCAGACAAAAATCCCGGAATTCCAGTAAAATTCACCACTGTCAACCAGAATGCCCGCGAGATCGGAATCCGGTTTTTCAGTAAATGTTTTGACGGGGTAAGCCAGGTGGTTCCCTATGGTAATGGGTTCATTCTTAACTGCCTGTATATAACCGTAGCCGGTTTCGGGGCGGGTGGGCTGAATGCCCAGGGTAATCAGCACATCCTTTTCTGCAGCAAGTTGCAGGGCACAGCGGATGGTTCCCAGAAAATCCTCCTCGCCGGTAATTAAATGGTCAGAAGGGGCCACCACTACTATGGCCTGGGGATCTGTCTTGAGCAGTTTATAGGTGGCGTAGGCAATGCAGGGGGCTGTGTTGCGCCTGGTCGGCTCTGTCAGGATATTTGCCTCGGGAATAGATGGCAACTGTTTATTTACCAAATCTTTGTATTGCTCCGAGGTGACAACCAGGATCCTCTCGGATGGAATGATTTTAAGAAACCTTTCATAAGTAAGCTGCAGGAAACTCCTGCCCAAACCCAGGATATCCAGAAACTGTTTGGGCTTGGCATTCCGGCTCAAGGGCCAGAATCGGGATCCTATCCCGCCTGCCATAATGATGCAATACTGGTTTTTTTTCATAAAAGAAGTGTAAAAGCGTCAGGAATGTATTTTAATTCATAGTCCGAACCTTCTGTCCCTTCAGGTCCAAAGACAAGTGCCATGACATCAAACCGGGCTTCGGCCCTGATGTTGTACCTGGCCATATAGATCCGTGCAGCTGCCATCACCATGCGTTGTTTCGACCGGTCAACGGTCTGTTCGGGAGATACAATACTACCCCGGGAACGGGATCGTACTTCAATAAAATGGATTGTTCCATCTTTTCCTGCAACAATATCCAATTCTTTGTGGCCTGCCCTCCAATTGGTGTGAAAGATCTGGAATCCCTTACTTTTCAAGTAATTCACGGCCAGTTCCTCTCCTCTTCTTCCCGTCTTCAGTGTGTCTCTTTTCTTTCCCTCCATGCTCTCCTCCCTGTGGACAAATGTAGGCAATTTTTATTATTCGTACTTCCAGTGATTCAGCAGATCGGCTGAGAACGGGCTGCGGGAAGCTTCCCACTGCATGAAAAGTGTTCTCATGTCTTCCTGGCTTCCCCAAATGATCCTGCTGGCAGCTGTGGCATCATCCCAACCCAACCCCTCAAACAAATGGCCTCCTCCTCCCTGAGCCCGGTAGGAATTCATCACTACCCGGTACATCTTTTTGGGAACAAAAGCCTGCCCGTCTGCCATACTGTGGATTTCTATCCTTTCGCCCTCCGGTCTGTCCCGGTGTATAGTGTAGAGTATCCCCGCCGCCGTGTCAAAATTGATGACTGCAGTACGGGTACAGGAATATTCAAGGTATTGCTTTATTTCATCTCCTGACATATGCACGATGCACAATGAGTTTTCATATGGGAACCAGGTAAAGAAATCTTTCATGTAAAGCTGACCCTTTTCAATAACTGCATCGGAAGTTAAAGCCGAGGCAAAGGACACATCGGGGCGAATACCGGTATCCGTTCCGGCCAGCTCCAGTTGTCCCCTGTGGACTTCATCCAGCCAGCGGGACGGGCCCTCGACTGCTGTCCTGCTCTCCAGGGTATGCATCAGCTCGGCTATGGGCTTTTGCTCATATTCACGTGCCTTCTGAAAATACGGCTCCAATGCTTTAAGGAAACCAGGATCGGGATCCAGGCCGGCTACATCAACTAATTCCGCTGTGATTCGTGCTTTCTTTTGCTTCCGGGGATACAGGACAACCTTTGCCCGGGACAGTTTCTTCCCGTGAGCCCCCGGGTTCATGAGCCAGACAGTATCTCTTTTCGTGTTAAGGATATAATGTGTGGTTGGTTTATGGTCGTGTCCATAACAGATCAAATCTATTCCGGGAACATTTTCGGCTATCCACAAGGCAGCGTTATCCTTTCCCGATGGTTCCGCTGCTTCTGCCCTGGCTCCGGTATGGAACAAACCTATGATCAGGTCGGGATTTTCTTTCTCCTGTATAAAGGGAACCCAATACTGTGCCGATGCTGTTATGGAATGAAAGTCCAGCCCTGGACGCAGCCACTCCGGTACCCATGACGTCACATGGGGTGTGATCATTCCCAATACGGCGATTTTGTAACCTTTCCTGCGGAAAACATGGTAGGGAATAAAAAACGGTTCTCCCGAAGATTTGTGCACTATGTTGGCAGAAAGTACCGGCATTGTCATTTGCCTGTAGACCTTTGAAAACACTTTTATTCCCGCTTCTATATCGTGATTGCCAACAGTGACGGCGGTATATGGAAACCAGTTAAAAAAAGCAGAAGACAGGTGTTTTTCCGTAGTATCCACATGACTGGAATAATAAAGCCCCGGTGTTCCCTGCAGGTTATCCCCCGTGTCAAAGAGCAACAGACCCTTACCATATAATGTCTGCTGCTCCCTGATATAACCGGCCAGCCCCGCCATGGATTCATTAAAACGACCGTGCAGATCGCTTGTGTGAAGGATAAAAAAGGAGGCGGGTTGCTTTGTGCAGGAAATACACAGAATGAGTAAAATACAACCAATGGTCCGTTTCAATTTCATAAATACAAAAATAAGAAAAAATGGTGCCTGCTTAACGGTGATCAGAAAAAACGCCCCCGGAAATCCTGTTAAAAGGATCCGGGGGCGCGTCAGAGATGCCATCCTTTTCAGGCGCTATATCTCTGTGAGATAAGGCTTAAAGCCGGGCGGTTATTCTGTGGCTGCAGGTTCGTGCGATACATAGAAACCGCTGCCAACCTGGGGAGTTCCTTTGTAGGAAGTTCTCTTGCCCACAATGGTAAGAAGATCACCTGCCTTGAGCCCGGTTTCTGTAACCAGTGTCTGGAATTGTCCCTTGGCACCGCCCCAGCCTGAAAGCAGGCCATACACGTAAACCTGGCCGGTTTCATCGGAAATATTGAAATTGCCGTATTTGCCTGCACCTGACAAATCACCGGCAGTACCCACCAGGCGATAATATGTGGCATCCTCGGCTGCAGCCAGGAAAGTAGCAACCGTTGCTTCTATCACCGGAATATGCGCATCTACCTTGGCGTTTTTACCCTGCGGGGTATCTTTGTATGAAGCACGGGGAGTAATCAGGGTAACTATATCACCCACATTGATGCCCATGTTCTTCCATTGTTTTGTTTTACCTTCTGCGTCAAGCACTCCATATATATAAACTTCGCCGGTGGCGTCTTTTATGTATATATTGCCATAATCGCTGCCGGTATCTTTGGTGATGATTCCGGAAATACGGTATTGGGTGGCATCCTCAGCTGCTGCAATAAATTGGGCTACCGTAGCGTCAATGATGGCACCTTTTTGCTTGACTGAAATCGTGATAGTTGAAGAATTGCCAGAGGCCTTGGTTATGGAAGAATGGCTGCCGGTGGAAGAGGTCATGGAAATGGTAGCGATGCGGTCTCCTCCGGGATTGGCTTGGGCAACAAAAGCAACGCGTGTGGAGTCATCGGCTCCTTTGATCATGGATTTCACAGACAGCCAATCGGCATCGTATTCGATTTCCAGTCCGTCACCTTTGTATAATACAGCTACTTCAAAAGTACCGCCTTCCTTGGGGACGTCAACAGCATCGACTGCCGCCTTGATAAGGGAAGGGGTAATCTTGTCAACGGTTACGTCAACCAATTCAATGGTGGAACCGTAAGTAGTACGGGGCCCGTGTACCATCACGCGGTCTCCCACTGAAATACCCAGGCTCAGGAAATTTTTCGTATTGCCCTTGGCATCCAGGGTCCCGTAGATGTACAGGGTCCCTGTCCCGTCGTTCAGATACCAGTTGCCATATTGGGTGTTGGCTATGGAGGTCACCTGGCCTTCAACCCAGTAAATCTTGCCGTCAACGCCTTTTTCAATCACATCCTTACAAGTTGAAATCACGATTTCCTGGGGTCCGGCAATTTGCCTCACGGTCAGAACCTGCACCTTATCGGCGCAATTGACATAGACTTCAGAAGAGTTGTCAGAATCAGTTGCACCTACCGTGAAAGTTACCTTAATGCCTTCCGGGGAAGCGCTTCCGCTGGCAGGGCTGACTGTCAGCCATGCAGGTATATTTGTGATATTCCAGCTATCTGTAGCGGTCAGCGTTATTGTTTTTGAACCTCCGGCTTTTGCAAAAGCGATATAGGACATGTCTACTTTTACCTCGTCCAGGGAAGGTATCTCAATTTCCTCTTTACAACCTGTAAGCAAGGTTGCAAATGCAAAAAACGATAGTAATAAATATTTAAGTTTCATAAGGAAAGTTTTAGCTGATTAGTTAAAAAGATACTTAATACCAACCTGCAGAGACCAGCATTGGCCAATTGCATGACTGTAATCCCAGGTTCTGGCACCTGCCTCTACTCTTGTCTTGAATACCGGAACGCCCTGGTCGTTGATATTATCCAGTTGGAGGATACGTCCGCTCATTGCTTCGGTAGAGAGTATCTGGTGGACACCCCAGGTGCTGTTGAACAGGTTACCAATATTCTGAAAATCAACGTTTAGCTGAAGAGCATTCCTGGTTTTGCCAATTCTGACCACGAAATCGTGTGCATAGCGGAAGTCAAAACGGTGGACCCAGGGTGAATAGACACTGTATGCTTCTGCGTACTTTCCTTTATTCTTTGACAGGTAAGCATCCTGGTCTGCATAGGCCCAGTAACGTTCACGGTCGCTTTGGGAAGCGAAGAGGATCTCGGAATCGTCTTTGGGTATGTACATTACATCGTAAGCGATATTGTCACCGTTGAAGTCACCGTAATACATATAGGTGTAGTTGGAACCACCGCGATAGCCTTCATAGAACAGGGAGAAGTGGTTGTTGCTCTTGTCTTTATAGGAGACCGAAGCAATAACACGGTCAGGAGTTACATATTGGGAATTGCTGAGTCCGGCAAAGTTGGGACCTTCCACTGTGGGAATATAGAGGTAAGCGGACTCTGCATTGGAACCGGGCATGCCTGTGATCTGTTTCATCACTGTATGTGTGTATGATGCCATGATGTGCAGGTTTTCTACCGGAGTCATGTTCAACGTGAAGCTGCCTGTCCAGCCATATCCTTTCTTGGTATTGGTAAGGACGAAGGCATCGGTAGTGGTGTATTTGTAAGCGGAAGGATAGATGTGACGCCTGTCGGGTCCGTTCAACTGGGTGAATCCGGCGTTTTCCTTGATGTTCCAGTTCAACAGCTGGATCCCGTTGATGGTCTTGTTGAAGATATATTCACCGCTTATGGAGAAGGGGAACGAGGTGGGGAAGTTGTAATCCAATGCAATGGATGATTTCCATACCTGGGGCATCCTGAAGTTGGGATCAATACCGTTGATCTGGGAAGGTTTCACCCCGTCTTCAGGAGTAATGGTTTTAGGGAATTTCTTGGGATCCAGGCTGTTAAGCTTGTCGATCAGTGCGTCCACATCGGTTATCATGTCACCCTGGAATGCAGCCAGAAGAGCATCGGGATTGGCAACACCGCCAGTATATCTTGTGGAAATTGACACGATGTTCTGTACCATTCCCGAGTTGGTGGGCATATTGGTGAAGAACACCAGGGGAAGACGTCCCGAGAACAATCCGGAACCTCCGCGGATCTTCAGGGAGCGGTTGCCGAATACATCCCAGTTGAATCCTATACGCGGAGAAACCTGGAGTTTTGGTTTGGGCCATTTACCGGTATCTACGCTCTTGCCATCATATTCAATCGCATAAATGGCATTGTTTCGCATCAGGTCCTTATTATTGAAAACGATTTCATCCAGACGGACACCATAATTGAATTTAAAGTTGCTTCCAAGGCTCCATTCGTCCTGCAGGTACAGTCCAAATTGGACAAAGCGCACGCGGGCAGCCGGGTTTTGTTCTCCATCATAACCATAGGTAAGAGCCACCGTTTCAGGAACAGCCCCGGTAAGGAAGTCGTCCAGACTGCGGTAGCGGTAGTAACCAGTACCGTTTCTCATGTAAGAGTTGTCGGCCATCTGGTATTCGAAGCTCAGGCCGGCAGTAATCTTGTGGTTGCCCTTGTATAAGGTAATATCGTCCTTTGCGTTGATAACGGTGTTGTGAACCCCGTTGTTCCAGGTAAACAGCTCGTAACCGGCAGACATGTAAGGAACAATGGCCTGGGTGATCTTTCCGTTGGCTACGGTATATCCTTCCAGAATGTCAATGAAGGGGAATTTGGCGGAACTGGATCCGCGGATATCGTCAAGCTGGGAATAGGTAACCAACAGCTGGTTGGAAACATTGTCTCCAAAACGGCTGTTCAGGTCCACAGAGACAGAATTCACAATGTTATCCATTGAGTACATGGAATTGGCAAAAGCCATGGAATACTGACCCAGGCGGCTTTCCGTGGTACGCTGTATACAGTTGGAGGAAGATGCATTGGTGTTGTTCCAGCCCCTGTTCAATGTATAGTTGTAACGGATGGCAAGGTTGTGGTTTTTGCTAATATTCCAGTCCAGGCGGGCTAATATCTTCATGTTGCTTTCATTGGCCGGATAATCGGTATAGGAACCGGTATCATAGCCGTATTTGCTCATCAGGAAATCAGAAGCCCTTTTCATATCGGCCATGGTGGTGCGGGAAATGTAAAGGTCGGTATTGGCAACGCCGTCAACTGAAGGCCTCCAGCGGTTCACAATGGTGGGTGTCTGTGCGTACTCAAAGTTGACAAAGAAGAACAGTTTGTTTTTGACAATGGGACCACCCAGCGTAGCGCCGTAGGTGGTATTGCGGTCAATGCCCCTTTCGCCAAGTTCTACGCCATCAACTGTGTTACCCCGCATATTTTCATTGCGGTGATAGACATAGGCACTTCCTCTCAAAGTGTTGGTACCGGATTTGGTGATGGCGTTGACTCCGCCGCCAATGAAGTTGGTCTGGCGGACATCAAAAGGAGCGATCACCACCTGGACTTCTTCAATGGCATCTATGGAAATAGGGGTGCCGCCACCGGGAAGGCTCGAACTCAGACCAAAGTTGTTGTTGAAATTGGCGCCGTCAACCGTGAAGTTGGAGGAACGGCCATCGCCGCCGGCAAAGCTCATGCCGCTGCCGCCGTAGGGAGAAAGTTTGGCAACGTCTGTAATGCTTCTGCTTATGGTAGGCAGACTCTGGATGTTCTGGTTGGATATATTGGTAGAAGAGCCAAATTTTTCTCCTGCAAAAGCAGAAGAAGCAGAGGCCACTATCACAATATCTTCCAGCTGGAATGCCTCTTCCTTGAGTTCAGCACTTAAATTGTATTGATCTCCAAGTTGAAGGGTAATGTCGGTAAAATTCATAGTCTGGTATCCGATATAGGATATTTCTACCTTATAGGGACCTCCGGGGCGCATCCCCTGAATCGTATAGCGACCATCATTGTTGGTGATGGCAGCGTACATGGTCCCTGAAGGCACGTGGGTAGCTACCAGGGTCACTCCTGCTGCAGCTGCTCCGGCCTCGTCGGTGATCCTGCCACCAAGAGACGAGGTGGTTACCTGTGCGTAAGCACCCACACTCAGAAAAATTAACGCCACAAAAGCGAGAAAACATTGAATTGCTTTTTTCATAGATGTTTATTTAGGTTGTTATAAGTAACTATATAGGGTTCAAAAAAAACAGTGCAAATATATTACAATTTATCAATTCAGGCCCCAATCCCCGGGCTTGCAGGATGCCTCAACCGCCTCTTCTATGTTATCGGGTAAATTGTGGAAAAAATTAAAGCCCGTAAGCGTTTCCATATCTTTAACGCTTTTTGCATCGGCGGCAGTGGGATACGCTGCGGTGTAGGAACGGTTCTCGTACCAGAAGCCAATGGAGGAATACCCCCCGTTCTCTGTCTGGCTGGCTTTATATTTCAACAACACTTTATAATATATCTTTGGTACAGCCACCTTATTGCCATTGTTATCTTCCACATAATCAATATTTTGATTCTCCTCGGTCTGGATCATGGCCCCGGTAACCACGTATACTGTGTCACAGGCCTGGGCCCAACCCCTGACGTAGGTTTCCAGGTTCCCCCAGAGGTTTTGATTCAATGACCCGTTTTGTGCTGTAATATTGGTAAAATAAAAGGTGCTTGCATTGACATCATCTGAGTAGAGGCGATCTGCCGAGGGCAACTGGTGTCCCCTGTCGTAACCGGAACTTCCAAAGGAATAAAACAAAACCGGCTGGAAGCGTTTCGGAACCTTAGGATTGTAGTCCCATGTGTCTGTGCGGCTGCCGCTTCCCATAATTTCCTTGTAAAGCGGGTAAGCCACCCAATAGGCAAGGCGGTTTTGGGAATCATACCAGAAAGCGTAATTGCGGACGCTTTTTCCCTTCAACGAGGTCATGTGTGATATATAGGCAAATGCTTCCTTCTCCCTGACCAAGGGTAACTCCAGCCAAGCCTGCACAGGATCAGATACCAGTGCCTCATAGGGACTTTGTGTAATATGCAGTGTAATGGTTTTCTGTGAAACAGTTGCATCGGTTGTGGAAAAAACAATGTCTGCAGTGCGGGATGCTGATAAGGAGGGATTTTGCGTATAAGTAACCGTAACCGGTGCAGACCCGCTCCCGGCAGCGGGTGAAACGGCAAAATTTTCCGGATCTGAAGAGCTGACGGTCCATGTTACGTTGGCCGCGGGGGAAACAGTGAATTGCCCCGCCTCACCGGGTACTTCTTTTTCTGTAGTTGGCAGCGTGAACGTGGGCTCTGTATAAAAACGCTCGCCTGTAAGGCCCTCCCAATCGGAAGCCATGGCAAAGGATATCTGGTAACGCCTGTTATAGACACTTGCAATTCCTTTAAGTACGCCGCTGCCGGAAGGCACGGTGACATCCTTGAATGAAGAATACCGGGAGGAAAAGACATCAAATGTCTCTTTGGTCTTGGCAACCATGGCAATAGAGGTATGGGCGGACCCTACAACAAATGTTTTGTTAAGGTCCTCATCCGCTACCTGAACTGAAGGAATGGCTACGTACATAGATTCATAATTGCCGGTCAGGAGCTCAGCCGCCGATATTTCCTTTGCCACCAGTGTTTCCGTGCCGGTTTTTGTTATATTGGCCAGGGGAATGCCATTCACCTGAAGGGCCCCGTTGTTGTATACAGACAGGGTCTGGTCCTTGAGCTGGATTTCTACCTTGTCTCCCTGTCTGAAGGTGGTATTGTCTTCTGCACAATAGAGCTGAATGCCGGCTATTCCGTCACTTACAACCATGGCTTTCAGAGACGTGTAATTGTTCAATCCCCCGTTGTCTGATTTCAGGTAATTGCTGATGACGGTAGCCTTAACCACTACTTTTTCCGTCACGGTAACATCGACCCCCTTGTACAGGGCGCGAAGCTGGGAAACAGTCCAATAAAGAATTTCCTGTTCTTTCTGTATAACGGTAATGCGAACTTCCTTTTCGGCGGAATAAATCTTTATGGCAGCCGTACGATCAGCCCCGGTATTGGCTTTTGCAGTAAGTGTCAGGGTACTGCTTCCCTGGCCTTGAAGGGGCGCAACGGAAAGCCAGTCGCTTCCTTCTGTTACAGCCACAGACCAGCTGCAATTGGCCGTTACATGAACAAGCTGATCTGCTGCAGAAGCATTAAATGTAACTTGTGTCTTGTCCAGGGAAAGCGTTTGTGGCTCAGGCTTCTCACTACACGAAACAATAAAGAATGCCAGAACCATAAGCACTCTGCTGATTTTTCTAAGCTGCATAAGCTTTTCTGTTTATCCTGGTTATTGTCTGTTACGAATCCTGTCTGTCAAATGGCAAAATTATAAAATTATCCGCCGTATCAGGTTGAAACGAAATTTTAAATGGGTTGAAAAACCGTAATGCGCTGTCTCTGTGCTCTATAAATTATCAACAAAGACGCATTTTTTATAAACAAAAATTTTTTAAATTTTCCCGTTCAAAAGATTTTTTACCTTTGTCACCCGATTGACATACTTGTGGACAGATTTGCTTGCTTGCAACCACATTTAAAAATGCTAAAATGAGAACACTATTCACTTCTGAATCGGTGTCTGAAGGACACCCCGACAAAATCGCCGACCAAATAGCCGATGCCATCCTGGATGAGTTCATAAGACTTGACCCTGAATCAAAAGTGGCCTGCGAGGTCTTTGTCACAACGGGCCTGGTAATCATTGGCGGTGAGGTCCGCTCCGATGCCTGGGTGGATATCCGGGAGGTAGCCCGGAAAGTCATTGCTGACATCGGGTACACAAAGGCCGAGTATAAATTCGATGCCGAATCCTGTGGCATCATCTCTCTGATTGAGAGCCAGTCCCAGGATATCTTTCAAGGTGTTGTAAGGGGTAATCCCGACGAGCAGGGGGCCGGAGACCAGGGCATGATGTTTGGGTACGCCTGTACTGAGACCGAAGAACTCATGCCGCTTCCCATAGTCCTTTCGCACATCACCCTGATGGAACTGGCAGCCATCCGCAAGGAAGGCAGGCAGATGACCTACCTAAGGCCAGATTCAAAATGCCAGTTCACTATAGAGTACGATGAAAACCGGAAAGCACAGCGAATAGACACCCTGGTTTTATCCACGCAGCACGATCCGTTTGCCGAAGACCACATGATGCACCGGCAGATAACGGAAGATGTCCGCAATATCTTATTACCCCGGGTGATAGGCAAGGTTCACCATTCACGCAAGCACCTGTTTGACCACGACATGAAACTGCTGGTCAATCCCACCGGAAAATTTGTGATAGGAGGACCGCATGGAGACACCGGACTTACAGGAAGGAAAATCATTGTCGACACATACGGGGGACGCGGCGCCCATGGCGGCGGCGCTTTTTCCGGCAAGGACCCAAGCAAGGTGGACCGCTCTGCCTGTTATGCTGCACGTCATATAGCCAAAAACCTTGTGGCAGCGGGAGCTGCCCGTGAGATCCTGGTGCAACTGGCCTATGCCATTGGCGTTGCTCAGCCGGTAAGTGTGAGCGTCAATACTTTCGGAACAGCCTTTACCAAAAAAACCGATGCCCAGATCGCAGAAATCATATCCGCTGTTTATGACCTTCGTCCCGCCCGTATCATTGAAGAACTGCGGCTGAAAAAACCCATATACAGAGCCACCTCGGCTTATGGTCATTTTGGAAGGGATCCCTTTACGAAAAACGGGATAGAATACTTTGCATGGGAAAAGCTCAATTACGCAGACACCTTCAAATCAAGGCTATTCTAAGGCATAGACTTTCCAGTTCCTGCCTTCCCGGCGAAGGGCAATAACCGATTCACCCGGCTGGGGCAACCTGGAAAAGTCCACCCGGTAACCCAGGCGGATGGTGTCTCCCTTGATCCTTTCAGGCGCCTGAACTGTAACCTTGATTGCAGACAGGTAGCTTATAACCTCCTGATGCTCCTCTTGGGAAAGCGAGTCCAGAATTGACTGGGTCTTGTCAATAATATCGGTGATTTCCGCGGTGGCGTAAACGCGCGCCTGTTGATAATCAGCAGCAAAAAAAGATTCCAGAAACGCCTGGGCTACCTGTTCCGGCTTCTGGCGGCAACTGCAGGCACTCAAAGTTGCCAGGCATAGCGTGATCAATAAAAATTTTTTCATTTCAAATATACTACAGTTATACCGGGTCCTCCCCTTTCTACGTGTTCATCCTGGAACGAAGCCACTCCGGGTGCGGTTTTCAGGTAATCCCTGATCTGGGTGCGCAATGCGCCGGTCCCTGTCCCGTGCAGGATATCCACCTGCTCCATACCCAGCACCAGGGCGTCATCCAGAAAACGGATCACTTCTTCCAGGGCTTCGCCGGCCCTGAGTCCGCGTACATCCAGATGCGGGTAAAATTGCAGGCGTCGTGACTGCAGGTCATCCGTGTTTGCAGCCCGCTGGCTTCTTTGTACGCGGATGTGTGTACGGTATTCGTTCTGTGAAATTCTTTCCAGGTCTGAAATTTCTTTCCAGAAGACAATCTGTCCCATTCCAATATGAGCCTTGTTGCCTTTTATCCTGAGTATTTCTCCCGCCATTGTCCCGTCTTTTGTGCGGACCTTGTCGCCCGTCGCCAAAGGTCCTGTTTCTTCCCGGGTGGTCTGTTCCCTAGACCCTGTTTTCATGTCCTGGCCTGAACGCTTTGCACGTTGCTGTTTCCTTTTTTCACCTGCCTCTTTTCTCTTGCGGAGTTGTTCCATCTTATGCATGATCTTCTGATCTTCTGCATCCGGATCCTCCCGGGAAAGTGTTTTCCTGAATTCCTGCAGGTCATCCCGAACACTCTTTGTTTTCTCTTTTTCTGCCTGGGATTCCCTTATTTCCTTAATGGTGTTTTCAACTTTACGGTTAGCCGTTTCAACGATCCTTAGTGCTTCTTTGCGGGCTTCATCCAGCATTTTTTTCCGAAGCAGGCGGATCTCTGTCAGTTCGGCCTGATATTTATCGGTAATGTTTTCCAGTGTTTTGTCCGTCTGGCTGATGCGGGCCACCTTTTCCTCCCATTTCCTGCGGTTACGCGCAATGCTGCGTATGTACCGCTCTGTCTCTACAAAGCCTGCACCGGCTTTTTCCTGTGCCGCCTGGATCAGATCTGCAGGCAGGCCCATTTTACGGGCCAGTTCAAATGCAAAGGAATTCCCCGGGACTCCGGTTTCCAGCCTGAAGAGAGGCTGTATGTTCTGCACATCAAACTGCATGGCCCCGTTCAGGACGCCTTTGCTGGTGGTTGCATAAAATTTCAGATTGGTGTAATGGGTGGTGATTACCCCATAACATCCTCGCTGCTCCCACTGCCGGAGCAATGTCTCGGCAATGGCCCCCCCGGCTGCCGGTTCTGTACCGGCCCCGAATTCATCGATCAGGATCAGGGAACTTTCATCTGCCTGTTCCAGGATCTCCTTCATGCTCAGCAAGTGTGAACTGTAGGTGCTCAGATCGTTATCCAGGGACTGCTCATCTCCTATGTCAAGGAAAATGGAACGGAAAATGGAAAACTCCGAAGTTTCAGAAGCCGGGACCAGCATACCGCATTGAAACATGTATTGCAACAGTCCCACAGTTTTTAAACAAACAGATTTGCCCCCGGCGTTGGGTCCGGAAATCAGTAAAATTCGTTTTGTCGTATCCAGTTTCAGGGTAAGCGGAACAATCTGTTTTCCTTCACGTTGCAAAGCCGTTTCCAGAAGGGGATGGCGGGCCCGCACCAGAAAAAGGCCGGATGCGTCATTGAAAACAGGCTTTCCTGCCTGCATCTTCAGGGCCAGCCTGGCTTTGGCATGTAAAAAATCAATAGTTCCTAAAAAAAGCGCCTGTTCTATCAGGTCCGGAAGATATGGCCTCAGAAATTCTGCAAATTCCTGCAAAATCCTGGTAATTTCGCGTTGTTGGGCAAATTCCAGCTCCCTGATCTGGTTGTTCAGGCTGACCACTTCCATGGGTTCAATGAAAACGGTTTTTCCGCTGGCCGATTCATCGCAGATATATCCTTGAATTTTCTTCTTGTTCGCAGCAGGAACCGGGATAAGCATCCTTCCGTCCCTTACAGACGCCGAGGCATCGGGCTCTGTAATTCCCTGGTCGCGGGATTCCTTCAGGATACTCTGGATCTTCTGAACCACCTGCTGTTCTTTCTTTTTTAAAGACTTGCGGATTTCTGCCAGCTCGGGGGAAGCATTGTCCCTGATGGCACCAAATTTATCCAGTAAATGTTCAAGCCGCTGCACTATGGCAGGAAAGAATGTAACCGGCCGGCACAGGGCTTTCAGCGCCGGGTAGCTTTCCTGGCGGGTGTGTTCAAAAAAATGCAACAAAGCCCTTACGGTATGGATGGCTGTCTGCAGGCGAACGAGATCCTGAACCTGGGGAAACCAGGTGGATTGCGCTTCCATTTGCCTGAGAAACACAAGCGTATCTTCATATCCGTCTGTTGGAAAGTGCTGTTCAAACAGGCAGATTTCACGCATCTCCCCGGTTCTGGCCTGCGCTGTTTCCAAGATTTTGCGGTCGGTCATAAAGCCCACATCCTCTACCAGTTCACGGCCGCAGCGGCTCATGCACAGTTGCGTGAGCATCTCCCGTACCCTGTCAAAACCTATTTTTTGCTCAAACTGGTCCGGATAGATCATGGTGGTTCTTACTTATGAAAAGCGGTCTCCAGGTCAAAGCGCAATTCTGCCATCCCGCTTAGTGTTTTGATCACACCATCCTGCATGGTGGCAATATGTCCGGTTTCTTCCGATATGACTATGATATAGGCATCTGTCTGTTCGCTCAGGCCTACCCCTGCCCGGTGCCGCATGCCAAAATAGGGCGGAATTCCCTGGCTTTCGGACATGGGAAAGGTGCACCTGGCAGCCTGGATCCGGCCATTGGACACAACCATGCCCCCGTCGTGCAGCGGGCTGTTTTTTATGAATACATTCTCTATCAGCCGACTATGAATCCTGGCATCGATCCTGTCCCCGGTCTCGGCAATAAAACCAAGCGAGGCAAAACGTTCCATGGCTATAAGTGCCCCGGTTTTCCGCTCAGACATCCGGCTGCATGCCTGTATGATCTCTTCGATATCATTTTTTGACAAGGTCTCTTTTCCTGGACGGAATAAAGATTCCAGCAGTCCTCGCCGCTTTCCTTCTTTTGTATACCTTGTCCCCAGGCGAAGCAGGAACCGCCTGATCTCCTGCTGGAACACCACAATCAGGGCCAGGACGCCCACGCTTATTACTTTGTCCAGGATGGTTGTGAGCAATTCCATATGGAGTGTTTTGACCACCATCCAGATGAAATAAACAAAGATGATCCCGATAAAAATACTGACAGCGGCAGTACCCCGTATGATTTTGTAAACCTGGTAGATCAAAAGTCCCACCAGCACTATATCTATGATATCAACTATATCCAGGCGTAGAAATTCAGGCATAATCGACAAATATACGTTTTTATTCAACATACGCGAGAGAGGCAAAACCAATCCGGATATCGGGATTACCATCCAATATGGCCCTGGCACAACTTTCCATGGTAGCCCCGGTAGTTATAATATCATCCACCAAAAGAACTTCCCGGTAGGGAATCCTTTTGGCTATAAAGGAGTTTTTCATGTTTTCCCGCCGTCCTTCCCTGTCATATACGGTCTGACTTGTTTTTTCCCTGATTCTCTTGACAACCGAGACGTCTAGTTCCCAGCCTGTTGCAAGTGCTATTCCTGCGGCCAGCCATTCTGCCTGGTTATAGCCTCTTTTCCTTTGTTTGAAAGAAGACATGGGTACAGGAATAATTACAGGGTTTTGCTGTGTGGTATGGAAGCGTAACAATTCTTTCCCGTAAAGTAAACCCATGTGTAATCCTATTTCCTTTTCTCCACCATATTTGAAACGGTGCAGCAATTTCCTGTAAGGACTCTGCTCCCTGAAAAAAAGAAAGGCGGTGACCCCTGTGCACGAGGGCATGCTGCTTAGCGGCTCTGTCATGCAATGAAAGGGAAAAATCCAGTGGTATGTTCTTGGAAGATCATACAGGCATCGCAGGCACAACATCTTTTCCTGCCCTATCAATACCCGGCCGCACACCCTGCAGGTACCCGGAAAGCACAATCCCTTCACACCACCGCGCATAATTCAAATTTATGAATTATTTATATATTTGTTGATATGAAGTGGAGGTGGCTTTTCATCTTATTTATTCTGGTATTCCTTTCCGGATGTGAAAATCCGCAACTACATCTTCATAATGTTTTTAAAAGCATTGACCTGGAAGTCAGGAGTCACTCCCAGGCTTATCCTCTTTTATTGGAAATTTGTGACCGTTATGGTCCGCGGATGGCCGGAACAGAATCTGCTGCGTATGCAGAAGAACTGACCGCCCTGTTGTTCCGTTCCTATGGATTTGACAATGTGTTCTTCCAGCCGTTTACCTTCAATCAGTGGCTAAGAGAAGATGTGAGGCTGAAAATTGACACGGCCGGTACTTATGTCGATTTCCCGGCACTTGCCCTGGCTTATACTCCCTCCTCGGATATTCAGGCACCCATTATTGATGCCGGTAACGGTCTTATCAATGACTACAACGGTTTGGATGTAAACGGGAAAATTGTGCTCATCCATTTGGGATTGCTCCCGGGAACCCCTTCGCACGTAAGGAATACACACCGGGCCCAGAAATTGTCACTGGCCATTGCCCAGGGTGCTGTCGGATGCATAGCTGTAAATCCCATACCCGGAGAACTTCCCTCGACCGGTTCGGCTACCCTTGACGGGGAAATGATAAGAATCCCGGCCGTAAGCATTTCCTTTGAGCAGGGAGAAAAATTAAGGGCAAGTCTTATACGTGGAAAATGTACAGCACGCCTTCATACCAGAAATTCCTGCAAACAGGCTCATGCCAGAAATGTAGTGGCAAGAATGGAAGGTTACGGGCTTCCGCAGGAGACCATTGTAGTGGGGGCCCACCTGGATTCCTGGGATATTGCTCCCGGGGCACTGGACAATGCTTCAGGGGCTGTCTCTGTTCTGGAAATGGCAAGAACTTTCAAAGCCCTGAACCTGAAAACGCGCAGGTCTGTAGAATTTGTCCTGTTCATGGCCGAGGAACAGGGCCATTATGGATCAGAACTGTATGTGAGAGAAGCCCGGAAAAGAAACCTCCTGGAGGGGATCCGCTACATGTTCAATCACGACATGACAGTGAACACATATGGTTTTAACCTGATGGGCCATTACGAATCTGAAGATTTCTTCAGACAGTCCGGTGCGCTGATTGGACGGACAGACTCGGCTTTTACCAACACAATTGAGCACGTCACCTATATGGGAAGTGACCACGCCCCTTTCCTTATGGAAGGGATCTCCACTTTCACTCCTTTATGCCGTTACCAGGCATTCCACACATACCACACCAGCGCTGACGGTCCGCAGCATATAACCCCGGAAATGATCAACAGCAATATCAGGACCTCTGCCATGATGGTATATGCTTTAGCCAACTCGCCGACACTTCCTGCCACGCGCATGAGCCGGGAACAGTTGCGCACTTATTTCATAGACAACCAATTACAGGAAGAACTGGTCATTTCAGGAGACTGGACATGGAATTGATTTATTAATATTAATACTAACATTATAATAATGAAACGTTTATCAGTAGTCTTTGCTCTGTTAATTTCACTTCTCTGGACAGGTTGTACCCCCCACGATACGGTGGACGAGGTGACTCCTGAATTTTTTGTGGAAGAACTCAACACCTGGGATTTCACTGTAAATGATGCCGTTAATGCTTTACTCCAGGCCCTAGAAGTAGACGCAAGCTATCCGACGGTCAATAAGATACTGGGACTCCTCGAGGGTTACCTGAGTAAGGAAATTCGCGGGGTTGCCATATCCTACAGGACTTTTGACCCCTTCGGGAATCCTGTTCTAGGGACCGGGGCTTTCTTCTATCCCAGGGACCTGAAACCCAGGGGAATAGTAGAAGTTCCGCCCATTGCGCACCTGGACAGGAATGCCAGTGCCGCCATTTACGTAGGGAGAAAACGTTTTTTTGAAGAAGCTTTCCCTTGCATGCTCAATTATATCGCGATCAATCCGGACCTGCTGGGAGTGCTCTATACCCAGGATATGCCGCGCCCTTTCCTTCACGATGCCAATTCCGGCCTGGTTGCATACCATATGCGCAAAGCCGTTGAAGAATATCTGCTTATAACGGAAAATTACAGGCTTGGGAAGACAAGTTCCGTTATGGGATATTCGCTGGGAGGAGCTTCTGCCATGTCTGTAGCCAAATATTACACCACGCATCCTACCGGGATAACTGTCGACCAGCTCTTCACCGGTGGCGGTGTATACGACGGACTGGAAGCGTTCAAGGCCTATGCCCGTACTGAAAAAAGTGATTACCTCGCAATTCCCAGTGTGATCATTTCCATGGACACGTTTTATGATCTTAACCTGGATTACAGTAAGATCTTTGCCAACGGCATGGAGAATCCGGTTAACTCACCGGATCCTGCCCTGGGCGGTGACGGCTATGCCTATTGGTTTGACGGCACACACGGTTCCGGGAGCATTTACCGTCGCTGGGGAAGTGATTTACGCAATTATATGCATGAGGATTTCTTCCATCAGGAACCCAGGGGTGAATTTCTCAGGCTACAGGAATGTATGGAGCTGAACTCCCTGGTATACAACTGGACTCCCAGTCCAAGAATTGACATACGCCTGATTCACAGCGGAGAAGACAATTTAATCCCGGTCGATTGTGCCGACCTTCTGTACAAGGTCTACAGGGAAAAGGGATGTTCCATACAGTATATACGTACTACAGGAGACCATTACCAGGCAGGAAGTGAATTCATGCTGACAGCAATGCTTTATCTGTTGTTGAAATAATGATTGATCTGTTTTTTTGTAATTTATGACAAAAAAATACTTATCCTTAAGTGTAATCTTTCTTTCCTCTTTTTGCTTTTGGGGTTGTACCCCTCAGGACAGCATCAGGGAATATACCCCGGTATATCTGGTAGAAGAGCTGGGCGTATGGGACTTTACTGCAGGCTTTGCGTTTGAATCCGTTTTGGGGCTTGTTGAAGACCTGAACTTTGTGTTTCCTGAAAAGACTAAGGAGGATATTGAGCAGTTTTTCCGGAAAGGATTGCAGCGGCAGATCCGTGGCGTTTCCATATCCTATAAAACCATCGATCCGTTTGGTAATGCGGTTATTGCAACCGGGGCATTCTTTTATCCAAAAGACCTCAACCCCCCAGGTGTTGTGGAAGTTCCCCCCATTGCCCTGATGCGAGATAGTGAAGCACCTTCGCTGTACGTCGAACAAAAAAAGTTTTCGTTTGAAAGTGTACCTTGCATGCTGGGTTATATTACTATCAACCCTGATTTTGTAGGTGTCCGGTATACCGAAGATTGGCCCCGCCCCTACCTGATAGCGGAAAATGCCGGAATTGCTGCTTATCACATGCGCAAAGCAGTAGAAGACTACCTCCTGCTGACAGAGAATTACCAACTTGGGAACCGTAGTACCATTTTAGGGTACTCCCTTGGAGGAAGCACATCCATGGCTATGGCATGGTATTATCAGGACCACCCCACCGGTATAAAAGTGGATAAGGTGATCACCGGGGGAGGCGTGTACGATGGCCTGGAAGCTTTCAGGGCCTACGTCCGGACCGGAAGGAACGATTATCAGTCCATCCCAATGGTAATTATTGGATTGGACAAGTTCTACAACCTGCAACTGGATTATTCCAGAATCTTTACGAACGGTATGGAAAACCCGGTTAATTCTCCGGACCCGGAAGAAGGAGGGGACGGATATGCATGGTGGTTTAGCGGAAAGCGAAGCCTTTCAAGTATCATACGCCGCTGGGGCAGTGATCTTCGGAATTACATGCACGCAGATTTTTTCATTCCGGAGCTAAGCAGCGAATTTCTTAAGCTAAGGGACCCCCTGGAGATGAATTCCATTGTATACAACTATACGCCGGGACCGTTTACAGAGATACACCTGATTCATTCGGCACAGGACAACCTGATTCCCGTAGAGTGTTCCGACCTGCTTTACAGAGAGTACAAAAAGAGGGGATGTGCCATTACTTACGAACGCATAACCGGAGATCATTTTGAGGCCGGTTTCCAATTTATCGCTACTTCTATGTTTTATCTTTTAATAAAATAATTAACGTTATGACAAAATTGACTGCTGATCCTCACTGGATCTGGAAAGTGTTCGCCATCCTGGGGCCCCTGATGTGCCTGATTGGCAACTTATGGCTAGGATGGGGTTTTGAAATGATTTCCTATCTTGTCGGCCTGATCCTGTAAACTTTATTAAACGCTATCGTTATGGATGATTTTTTAAGAATTGCCGCAATGCTCAGTTTAATTATCACACTCCTGGCATTCGTTTTTTTAGGTGTTTTTTAATAATTAAAGGTATTCACTATGACTATTAACTGGAATCTGATCATGAAGATTGCAGGCATTGCCGGGCCGCTAATCATGATGATTTGTCTGATCCTCCTGGCATGGGGATAATAACTGTAAACTTATACTTCAATGGACCTGATATCTAAAATACTTATAATAGTGGGATCGTTGATGTCCCTGCTGGCTTTGATTGTTCTGGGGGGATTCTGACGTATATGAGACATAAAGGATTGCTGGCGACCCTTCTGTTGCTGGTTTTTCTCTCGTGCAATAAAATGGACCGTGCTATCAGGCCTCCGGAAGGATACCTGGTATCTGTGCTACAGTCACAGGAATTCAGCATGCATGAGATGATAGCGTTGACGCTCAGGGATTTTCCTGAACTGGATTTTTCCATGATGGAATCAGTAGTCGATCTCTTTAATCTGGATATGCGGGTGAAAGTCACCGCCATCTCTTATAATACGGTTGATCCGAAGGGTGATCCCGTCATTGCCTCGGGTATTATCGTCAAGCCCCTGGGAATGCCTTCAAGGGGAGTGATTCATGTGCCACCCACAACCCCTTTGTCCAGTCTGGAAGGAGGCAGCGACCTTCTCATCATCACCGAAGGGGTGTTCGCGTTCCTGGGTTTTACCGTGATTATTCCCGATCTGATAGGAAGCGGGACAAGCGCAGGCCTTCCGCAACCATTCCTGTTCATGGACAATACCGGCCGTGTGTGCTATGATATGCAACTGGCGTCGATGGAATACTTTACCCGCTACAAAAAGGAGCCACTTGATCCCGAAATAGATATTTTCGGTTATTCGGGAGGGGCTACCGGTGCTGTAGCCCTGCTCCGGTACATAGACCAGCTGGCAGAATCCTCTGTGAAAGTGAAGCGACTTTTTGCCGGAGGTGGTGTATACGACATGAGCGAAACGTATGAGATCCTGAAAGATAGGGGTTATGCCGAGTATCCCCTGATTCCTCTGATGATCAAAAGTATGGACTACTGGTACGATCTGCAACTGGATTATTCAAGGATTTTTACGGGTGCGTTGTTTGCCAACCGGGAAGAATGGCTGGACGGGACAAGGAACGCCGGCCAGATGAGAGAGATGATAGGCCCGCAGCTGAATACTTACATGCACCCGGATTTCTTCTCCCAGGAGGGTAATTCCGAAATCAAAAAAATCGAAAACGCACTGTCGTTGCATTCCATGCTGGAAGGATGGAATACCCGTACCCGCATTTACCTGGGACATGCGAGAGACGATCTGTCTGTCCCTTATGAAGAAACGCAGGCGTTTTTTAACATTATGAATTCTAAGTCACAAGCCGTGATGACAAAAGGCTCCGGAGGTCATTACAATTACGGTATAGAATTTTTCATATCATGTTGCCTGTTTTTAACTGCTAAATAACTATGTCCCGTTTTTATAAAGATATTCTCAAAGAAGGAGATTTTTCCATCTCCGATGTATTTGTCGAAGTAAAAAAAGACTTCCCCTCTCTGGATCTATCCCGGATAGAACCCCTGATCAAAGCCTTCGTCAGAATGAGGGTGCGCATAACAGCCATATCATACAACACCATAGATCCCCTGGGAAACCCTGTGCTGTCTTCCGGTATCATCATGCGCCCACTCAACATGAAGCCGCGTGGTGTCCTTCATTTTTTACCCTCGGCCAATATAGACAAATTCGGCTCGGGCAGTGACGCGCTCATCCTGTTTGAAGGGGTCTTGTCATTTCTGGGTTACATTGTCATCATTCCTGACCTGTTGGGCAACGGCATCACTAAAGATACGATAGAATACCCTTTCCTGATGGCAGAAAACACGGGACGGGTAGCATATGATATGCATCGCGCAACCATTGAATACTTTGCTACAATCCTGGGTTATCCCCTGCAAAAGCACATATCCATAGGGGGATATTCCATGGGAGGGTCGGGAGCCCTGGCACTGGTACGGCACATTGAACAGGAACAACCCGAAGACATCATCATTGACAGGGCAATAATAGGAGGCGGGATATACGATCTGAACGTTGCTTTTGAGGAATTTGTCAAAACCGGTTTTGCTCAATATCCTGCTGCCCCCGGTATCTTCAAGGCGTACGACAAGTGGTACGGCCTCAACCTGGATTATTCACGGGTCTTTATCGGCCCCCTACTGGAAAACATGGATAGCTGGCTGGACAGGACGCACTACCGGGATCAGTTGACCGAATGGATAGGCCAGGATCTTCACAAATATATGCACCCCGATTTCTTTACACCCGAAAGAAACAGCGAGATCAAAAAACTCTGGGATAAGTTCAGGGAAAATTCACTGGCGGACGGATGGACTCCAAAAACACATATTCTGATAGCCCATGCTTCTGATGATTTGTCAGTTCCTACACGCGTGGCAACCTATACCGTGGAACAGTTCAGAAAACGCGGAGCCTGCATCCACAGCCGTTATGGCAAAGGTGGCCACTATGAATTCGGAAAATGGTTCTTCCTGCGAATGGGAATTCATTTGCTAATGAAACGGTTGGCCTTCTGGACCCGTTTCTGATAATTTTCCTTCCCTTTTTTATTACAAGATTTGTTCCTGGCATAAAATCTGCTTTACTTTGCATGCTCGTTTTTTATTGTTAGGTTATGAAGAAATCTGCCTGTATTCTTGTTTTCTTATTATCTTTTTCTCAAGGGCAATTGCTCAGGGCACAGGACACACTGTATGTGGACCTGGAAACAGCTCTGGAAATCGCACTTTCAGAGAGTCCGGTCATCCGGATCGCGGACCGTGAGGTTGAACGTGCTTTTTATGCGCGTAAAGAAACCCAATCGGGACTTTGGCCAAAAATCTCGGCAAGCGGAGTGTATAACCGTACCCTTAAAAAACAGGTTATGGTATTTGATTTTGGAGGAACGCCTACCGAAATCTCGGTAGGAACGGATAACAACTGGATGGGAGGAGTAACACTATCACTCCCGTTAGTTGCACCTGCCTTATGGAAGACAGTACAGCTTTCGGCCCTGGATATTGATCTGGCAGTGGAAAAAGCCCGTTCCGGCAGGTTAGCCATGATCAGCGCCGTTAAACAAGCATACTACTCTCTGCTGCTGGCCAAGGATTCCTATGTTGTGTTAAAGAAAAATTATGACAATGTGGCACTGAACACCAAAACCGTTACCGACAAATATGAGCAGGGGATGGCCAGTGAGTTTGACAAACTCCGCGCCGAGGTTGCCCTGAAGAACCAGCGTCCGAACCTATTGGCCTCGGAAACAGCTATCGAACTGGCATCAATGCAGCTCAAAGCCCTGATGGGGCTAGATATTGAGTATCCTGTAATCTTTGAAGGGTCGCTGATCCAATACGAAGGAGAAGTGAATCCTGGGAGTTTGTCGGCCGCCAATGAGTTTTCCCTGGAGAAAAACACTGACCTGATGCAGCTTGACATCCAGAAACAACAAATGGAACTGGCCATGAAGATCACAAAAGCATCCTATCTTCCCACCCTGAGCCTTTCTTCCAACTATCAGTACTCATCCATGAACAATGACTTCAGGTTCTCCAATTATAACTGGTACCCCTACTCCACTGCTTCCCTTGCGCTGAACATCCCTTTGTTTAGCGGGATGAAACGGCAACAACAGGTACGGCAAAGCAAACTAAGGCTGGAAACACTGGAAGACAGCCGCATCAATTCAGAAAGGACACTGCGCCTGAACGTGAGCAATTGTCTTAACCAGATGGGCAATGCCGTGGAAGAGCTCTCTTCAAGCAAAGAAAACGTTGCCATGGCAGAAAAGGCATACTCCATTAGCCGTAAACAATTCGAAGTCGGGATGGGGACGTGGCTGGACCTGAGCGCCTCGGAACTGGCCCTGACTCAAGCCCGGCTGGCCTATCACCAATCGGTTTACAGCTACCTTTTCTACAGGGCAGAACTGGAAAAAATAACAGGAACTAGTAATTATCAAAATCAATAACATATGAACAACTATAGGTTAGTCAGCCTGATCACAGCCGTTATACTACTCACAGGATGCGGATTAAAAGCTGATAAGCAACAGGATGTTGCCCAGGAAAAGATCGTTGTCAAGACTGCCGCTGTAATCCTGCAGGAAGTACCCCGGATCAATGAATTCACCGCTACGGTACAGGCCAATATCATTAACAATATTGCGCCACAGATGGCTGCCCGCATTAAGAAGATCTATGTTGAAGTGGGTGATTTTGTTACAAAAGGCCAGAAACTGGTGCAGATGGATGACAACAACCTGGAACAGATCCGTACACAACTGGAAAACATGGAAATCTCTTTCCGCCGTGTAGATGAATTATACAAAGTGGGCGGCGTATCCCTTTCCGAATGGGATGCACAGAAGACCCGTCTGGAGGTAATGCGTACCCAGTATGACAACCTGGTGGAAAACACACAACTGGTAAGTCCCATAGACGGGGTGATCACCGCCCGCCGCTATGACAACGGGGATCTTTTTGGAATGAGCATGCCCTTGCTGGTGGTAGAGCAGATCTCCCCGGTAAAGTTGCTGGTCCATGTATCTGAATCATTCTTTACAAAAATCCGGAAAGGAATGGAGGTGGACATCCGTCTTGACGTTTATCCGGGTGAGGTGTTCAAAGGCAGGGTTTCGATCGTTTATCCGACCATTACGGCTGCTACCAGGACTTTTCCTGTCGAGATCGTCATCCCCAATACCAACAGAAAAGTCAGACCCGGGATGTTTGCCCGTGTGGCCATAGACTTTGGAGCTGAACCATGCCTGCTTGTTCCGGACCAGAGTATAATCAAACAGCAGGGCTCGGGAGAGCGATACGTTTATGTTTATAAAGACGGAAAAGCTGAATACAGGCTGGTGGAACCGGGCAGAAGACTGGACTCGTTTTATGAATGTCTTTCAGGCCTGGAAGAAGGGGAGCTGGTCATCACGACCGGTTTGAACAGGCTTACGAACGGGGCAGATGTTGAACTTGCTAATGAATAAAGGAACATTATGAGTATTTATCAAGCGGCTGTCAGAAAGCCGGTCACCACAGCCCTTATCTACGTAGCTCTTGCTGTCATAGGAATCTTCTCGCTTTCAAGGCTATCTGTGGATTTTCTACCCAGCATAAGTGACAACACCATTTTGGTGGTGACCACGTATTCCGGAGCCAGTGCTGCAGATATTGAGAACAATGTGACCAAGCTGGTGGAAAGCACGTTGAGCAGCGTCAGTGACCTTAAACATATAACAACCAGTACCAAGGAAAACTCTTCGCTTGTAATGCTGGAATTCGAGTACGGGATAGACATTGACGAGGCAACGA
The DNA here is from genome assembly GCA_002305545.1 of Bacteroidales bacterium UBA1374. Lineage (GTDB taxonomy): Bacteria > Bacteroidota > Bacteroidia > Bacteroidales > UBA932 > DMER64. Next base: position 60,443 of record DBRG01000004.1, on the reverse strand, counting down.
ACGATGTAAGGGACAAGTTGAGCCTGATCGCAGACTATTTGCCCTCAGACGCCAATACCCCCGTACTTTCCAAGTTTGGTACCGATGACATACCCATAATGATCCTGTCGGTCCAGGCCCGGGAAAGCATGAACGGCCTGTATAAAATTCTGGATGACCGGGTGGCCTCTTCCCTGAGCAGGATAAAAGGGGTAGGAACTGTTGCAATTGGCGGTGCATTTGAAAGAGAAATCCAGGTATACTGTGACCCCTACAAACTGGAAGCGTATAACCTGACAGTGGAAGGCATAGCTGCAACCATTGCCTATGAAAACAGGAACACTCCGGGCGGGAACCTTGATATTGGCTCGGAAACCCTGACCATCAGGATGGAAGGCGAATTTGATGACCCACGCCAGTTGAAAGACATCATTGTCGGCCACTTTCAGGGCCGGAATATCTTTCTGAGTGATGTAGCCCGGGTGGAAGACACTATCAAGGAAAGATCCCAGGAATCCTTCATTGACGGGGTACAGGGAGGGACTATCATTATTCAGAAACAGGCAGGAGCCAACACGGTTCAGATCTGTAAAAAAGTGCTGGAAAAGCTTCCGGAATTGCAAAAGAACCTCCCCTCCGACATCAGCATAGGAGTTGTTACGGACTTTTCCGACAACATCAACCGGGTAATAGATAGCCTGGTAAATACCATCATGATCACCCTGATCCTGGTCGTATTCATTGTGTTCTTTTTCCTTGGACGGTGGCGCGCTACCCTTATCGTGGCCATAGTCATTCCCGTGTCCCTGATAAGTGCATTCATATACCTGCTCATAACCGGGAATACCCTCAATATCATTTCGCTTTCCTCCCTGAGTATTGCCATTGGGATGATGGTGGACGATGCCATCGTTGCCCTGGAAAATATTACAACCCACATAGAACGGGGAACAAAGCCAAAGTCGGCTGCAGTTTATGCCACCAACGAGGTATCCATTTCCATCATCGCCTCTACCCTGACGTTGCTCGCCGTGTTCATTCCCCTGACCATGGTCACTGGCATGTCCGGGGAAATTTTCAGGCAATTGGGCTGGGTTGTGGCCCTGGTAAGTTCTGTATCAACCATCGCTGCCCTGACCCTGACCCCCATGATGGCTTCCCAGATGCTCCGTCTAAATTCCAAAAAATCAAAAGCATTTCAGAAGGTATACGGACCTGTGCAGAAATTTCTGGATGCACTGGATGTTGCCTACTCCAGAGCCTTGAACTGGACAGTCAGCCACCGCATAACCGTTATCCTGGTCTCAGCACTGATTTTTCTGTCTTCCCTGCTCCTGTTTACTAAGGTTCCCACCGAGTTTTTCCCTCAGCAGGATAACGCCAGGTTGTCCATGACTGTCAAATTACCCATCAATACCCGCGCCGAGATCACCAAGGAATTGTCTTTCCGCATATACGAGCAATTCCGGAGGGATTACCCCGAAATAGAGGCCATGACCTTTACGGTAGGCCAGGCAAGCGAAGACAACGTGTACGGCCAGTTGGGGGAAAACGGTTCTCATATCATGACGGCGAACATCCGTCTTTCCCTGAAAACTGAGCGCGAACGCTCCATACAGGAATTGTCTGATGCCATGCGAAATGACCTTAGAAGGTATTATCCCGAGATCCGTACCTTTGATATTGGAGCCGGGATGGGTGGGATTACCGGGGGCCAGACCACGGTAGATCTGGAAATCTATGGGAACGATTTTTCCACAACCGATGCCATTGCCTCGCAATTGGCCGATCTGATGGAAAAGGTTCCCGGGACCTCACAGGTTACTGTTTCAAGGGATGAATATTCACCCGAATATCTTGTTGAATTTGACCGTGAAAAACTGGCATCACACGGACTGAACCTGTCTACTGCCTCGCAATTTGTGCGTAACAGGATCAACGGGGCAGTCGCCTCGTATTACCGGGAAGAAGGAGATGAATATTACATCAAGGTACGGTACGCACCCGAATACCGGCAAACCCTGGAAGACATACAGAATATTCTGATTTACAACAACCAGGGGCAAAAAATCAGGTTACGGGATGTGGCTGCCATTGGCGAGACCATGCAACCTCCTACCATTGAACGCAAAGACAGGGAGCGGATTGTAACGGTAACCTGCGTTGCCGCACAGGGAGCCGTCCTAAGTGACCTTGTAAACGCTGCCCGGCAGCAGATAGAAAAAGTGGACATTCCTCCGGAAGTAATGGTAAGCATAGCAGGGAGTTACGAAGATCAGCAGGAATCATTTAAAGACCTGGGCACATTGATGATTTTAATCCTCATACTGGTATACATTGTCATGGCGGCTCAGTTTGAATCATTCTCCAGTCCCTTTATCATCATGTTCTCTGTACCTTTTGCTTTTACCGGTGTTCTGGCTGGTCTTGCCATAACCAATACCGCACTGGGTATCATGAGTATGGTGGGTTTATTGATGTTGTTCGGAATTGTTGTCAAAAACGGGATCGTATTAATAGATTACATTGTCCTGTGCCGGGAACGGGGCATGTCTATCCGGGAGGCCGTTGTAACAGCAGGCCGTTCACGTCTGCGTCCCATCCTGATGACTGCATTGACAACCATTTTCGGGATGGTGCCTCTGGCTGTTGGCAGAGGAGTGGGTGCGGAAATGTGGAACGGGCTAGGCATAACAGTGGCTTGTGGTCTTACCGTATCCACTGCTGTTACGCTCTTCCTGATACCGGCCATTTACAGCCTGACGGCAGAAAGAAGGGAGAAACGCAAAATGCGTAAAACAGAACAATCATGAAAGCATTATTCATATCTTTCTACCAGGCCTTTTATGACGAGGTCATGGAAGCCTTGGAAAAGAACCATATTAAAGGTTTCACCTTCTGGGAAGAAGTACGCGGACAGGGATCCCGTGGCGGAGAACCACATCTTGGAAGTCATGCCTGGCCGACCCTGAATTCCGCCCTGATTACTTTTGTTCCGGACCATGTGGTGGACCAAATACTGCAGGATTTGAAGAAAGTAGACGAATCCGCCCCCAAACAAGGCCTGCGTGTCTTTGTCCTGGAGGCGGAAGAAAAAACGGTGTAGCCCTGGTGTTAAGCCGGGGCTTATACCACAGGCAACCGCCTCACCACGAAGAACGGAGAGCTTTTTCTTTGCCGATGCTTTAACTTCAGGTAGTCGTTGCCCCATAAAGAACGGAGAGCTTTTTCTTTTAAGCCGAGGCTCTCCGTTCTTTATGGGGCAATGACCCTAATAGGTGGAACCTCAACGCACAAAAAAGCATTCGATTTTATTTGTCGCCTGTAATTCAGGTGTTTATAAACTGATCGTGAAAAATGGCACACTGAGGTTCCACCTGTTTCTGCTGCCTGTTCTGTGGTGTTAGTGACGCTTAGATGCTTATATATGCTGCTACGCAGAACCTTTCTGCTTTTTTTAGTGCCCCGCACATATTGTCCTTTTGGCTGTATATCAATATGATACGCGTTTCATACCAAGGGGGTATGAAACGCGTAAGTGGCTGATTATGAGTCAAACGAATCAAGTCTGCGGGGCACTCATTTCTGCTGCTGCCAGAAGGGCAAATACATTTTAGTCACTCACAAGGCTTTCACCGTTATAGAAAGCGAGAATCCTGGCACGAAACAGAAAATTGTATTTTGCCTGGGCAGACTCTGAGCGGGCCGTAGACAAACGCAAACGCACCTGGTCAAAGGTGTAAATGTTTGAACGGCCCGCTTCGTATTTCTGTTCTTCAAAATCATAGGCAAGTTGTGCTGCCTCCACGGCAACTTCAGAAGTCCTGAATTTTTCAAGAGCAGCCAATGCATTGTAGTATGCCTGTTGCACCTCTTTGTAAAGATCCTGTTTTGCCTGGTCCAGCATCAATTCCTGGTTTTTGATATTCAGGCGGGCAGAACGCACCTGGTTCCTGGTGGCCATTCTGTTGAATATCGGTATGCTCAGGCTCAGTCCCACTGACTGGGCGCTGTTTTGAGCCAGCTGGTCTGCCAGGGAGGCATTGCTTAATCCGGAAGCCAGCGTGTAATTGTAGTAGTATGAATTGCTGTAACCGGCTCCCAGTCGTAAACTGGGGTAATAGGCGCCGCGAGCGGCCTGTAGCACTTTTTCACTTCCTTGCAGGCGGAAAGCAGCCGCTTTTATGGCAGGACGTTCTTTTACAGAATTTTCGTAAACTCCCGATGGCTGTTCCAGCCCCAGTGCTTCCCGCCTTGTGAATTCCTCCATATCGGGAATGGCCACATCAAAACCTTCCACTTCGAGCAGGTTCATTGCCTGTGTCAGGCCGAGAAGGGACAATTGCAGGCTGTTTGCCGCATCGGTCACCTGCATCTGTTGCTGGGCCAGGGAAGAACGGGCATCGAACAAATCGCTTTCAGAACTTTTTCCTCCCGTCACCAGAAATTGGGTCTGTTCTACCTGCCTGCGGTTCAGCTCCAGCTGGTCCAGGGCGATCTGGTACAACTCCCTGCTTAATAAAACCTGCAGGTAATTACCGGTTATGGCCAGAGACAGGTCTTCCCTTGCCCGGTTCAGATCTTCCACCGCCGCCTGAAGTTCCAGTTTCTCAGCCTTGATCTGGTTAGTAACCCGAAATCCACTGAATAGATTGACACTGGTATTGATACCCAGGGATGAATTGGAACCGGTCTGGTCCTGGTAAACGCCGTCACGGTCGGGGGTGCGTCCAAAATAAAAAGTCTGGCCCACATTGGCAGATAAGTCGGGAAGGCGGGAAAACCTTGCGGTTTCAACCGTTATTTCCTGGTTTTCTTTTGCCAGTTCATACTGCTTTACCGCAATATTGTTGTCAAGCCCGAATTGAATGCATTCTTCCAGTGTCCAGAGTCTTTCGGGTGTTTGTGCCGCCAGCACTCCGGAAGATATTAGCAGGCCGACACACAAAATTAAATTTTTGCTCATCATTTCCCTGTTTTTTTAGTAACCAGTGCACCGCGCACCTTGTCTTCGGTGGTCAGACCTTCTTTTATCTCAACCTGGATCCCGTCACTAAGGCCGAGGACCACTGGTTTTTCTTCGAATAACTGCTTGTCTCCGTCCATACCCGTGAATATATTCACAAAAGTTCCTCCGTCACGGAAGACCACGGCACTTTCCGGTATGACCAGAACGTCGTAGCTGCTGTCCAGGATGATCCCGGCATTGGCACTGTACCCTGCCCTTACAAACACAGTATCGGGAACAGTTACTGCAGCTTTGATTTCAAAAAGAATGGCTCCGTTGTTTTCAGTGCTTTTTGGCGAAATGTATTCAAGTACGGCGTTGAAATGAAGATCCTGGATGGCACCTATGGTGATATCCAGGGGCATTCCTTCACGGATACGCCCCACCTCGGTTTCATCAATATTACCCCGGAAAATCATATCATTCATGTCGGCTACCGTGGCAATGGTTGTCCCTGCATTGAAAGTATTGGCCTGGATAACGGAATTTCCTACTTTTACTGGCACATCCAGGATCATGCCGGAAATGGTGGATCGTATCTGTGTGTTGCTTGCCTGTGCAGAACGGCTGGCAATACCGTCACGGACAATTTCCAGGTGGTCCTGGGCGTTGCTGAGCTCTTCCCTGGACAATTGCAGTTGCGTTTCCACATTCTCAAATTCTTCCCGTACAACCACTCCTGCCTTGAATAATTCCTGGGTGCGGTCAAAAAGCCGCTGTGCCTGGTTCAGGTTCAGTCCTGCTTGCGTGACCCTTGATTCTGCAGCATTTAACGTTCCCATTTCAGGGATGACCTTGATACGGGCAATGATCTCTCCAACATGCACCATCTCTCCTGCTTCTTTATGCAACTCGGACACAATGCCCGAGATCTGGGGAACAATGGCCACTTCGTCTCGCGGTTCCACTTTTCCAGTAGCCACTGTTTTCTGTTCAATATTACCGATTACCGGGGTGACCAGCTCGTATACCTCTTTCTTGGGCCGCGATTTTTTCCACAGGTAAACGAAAGTGAACACAACACCCGCCAACAGGGCTGCAATCAACACATAGCGTAAAATTTTCTTCATTATTGGGTAATTTATTTGTTAGTTTTCTTCTCTTATCGCATCTATGGCCATGATCTGCAATGCCCTGCGGGCAGGAAGGATTCCGGCTATTACCCCGCACAGCACGATAATGGCTGCTGCCAGCAGGGCCACGGAAAACTCTATTTGCGGATTCTTGAAAAAGACATCCCCGGTCATGTTCTGTAAAAACAGCTTGTCCACCAGGTCCAGGATAAAAACACCAAAAGCCATTCCCAGGAAACCTGCTACAACAGTAAGCACTGTGCTTTCCTTGATGATCTGGAATATGATAGAGACCGGCTTGGCTCCTATGGCCCTTCTAATACCAATTTCTTTGGTGCGCTCCCTTACGGTGACCATAATGATATTGCTCACGCCCACAACGCCCGCAAGCAAGGTCCCCAGTCCTACAATCCAGATAAGCAGGGCTATTCCTGCGAACAACATTTCAAATTGCCTGTATATTTTTTCTACGTTGATACTTTCCAGGGCAAATTCATCTGTTGGAGATACGTTGTGCCGGGCTTTCAACAAAGCCTCCACCTGCGGTTCCAGGACGCTCATGCCCACATTGTCATTAGCTACAACCCCTATGAGGTGCACTACCGTTCCCGAGTTCTGGATCTGCTGCATTACAGTATAGGGAATGGCTATGACCTCGTCATCCCGGCCGTTGATGTTTACCCCGCGCACCGCAGGTTCTGTAACGCCGATAATCTGGAAATTAATGTTGTACAATTTGATGTATTGTCCGGTCGGATCTTCTCCGTTGTGAAAGATCTCTTCGTATACTTTTTTACCAACAACACACACCTTCCTCCTTTCCTGTACATCCATGAAATTGAAATACCTTCCGTACAGGATATGTTGAGGCAGCATGTCGTTGTAACGTTGTGACATGCCTTTGGTATTGCAACTTGTACTCTTGTCCCTGTAGGATACCACAACGTTGCTGCCCATTAAGAACGGGACCGTATACTTTATGTCCTTGATCTGCGCCTGCAGGATCAGCAGGTCCTCTTCTTCCATGTTCCAGTAACGCCCTTTTTGAAATCCTTTATAAGGTTCAGTAGTATTATTGGTATAGAACAAAGCCGAGTTTTCAGAAAAACCCTGTATGTCGGATGCCATTCCCTCTGCCAGGCCGTTACCGGCCCCCAGCATGATCACCAGCATGAAAATTCCCCAGAAGATGCCAAAAGCGGTCAACAGGCTCCTTCTCTTGTTACGGGTAATGGTGACCCAAACTTCCTGCCAACTGTCAAAATCAAACATGATTACTCGTATCTTAATGCTTCTATGGGTTTGACCTGTACTGCCCTGCGGGCAGGAAGATATCCGGCCATAAGGCCGGCAGCGATGAGCACCAGGGTGGCTGCTATGATTATGACAGGGTCCACCGTAGGATTGGCAAACATCACCATGTCTTCCTGGGAAGACGGTAACTCGGGAGTCCCTATCACATGGTTCAGTAATTCTGTGACAGCAATGCCGGCAAGCATTCCCAGGTATCCGAAAAATGCCGTTATCATGAGGCATTCGGTAAGCACAAGACGTAAGATAGTTCCGGGGGTGGCACCAATGGCTTTTCGTATTCCAAACTCTTTGGTTCTTTCTTTAACCGTTATCAACATGATGTTACTGATGCCAACCACCCCGGCTATCAAGGTTCCCAACCCAATGATCCAGACAAACAAGGTGATACCGTTGAAAATTCCCCTGAACTGGATGAATTCGCGGGTCACATTATAAAGATAAAGCGCAGACTGGTCTTCTTTCTCAAACCGGTGCTTACGGCCCATGGACGACCTGAGATCTGTTTCAAAAATCTCGTTCAACGCTTTTGTATCCATCCCGTCCAGTAACATGGCCACCTGGGAATAGCCGTTTTCGGGATTATAGATCAGTTGCGCAGTAGTCAAAGGGATGCAGCTGTTTGGGTTTTGAGACATGTTGTTGTCGTGATATACTCCAACTACCTTATAGGAAACATTGTCATAAATAATATGTTTTCCCAGGGGATTTTTTTCCTTGAAAAGCAACCCGGCCGTCCTGGAATGCAGCACAATGACTTTTCGTGCCATGCGGATATCGGCCTGGTTGATAAAGCGGCCGTCACCGGGCCGGATTTCCACTGATTCTATATTGCTGTACCCCGGAAGAACCCCTTGCAATACACCTGGCGCATATTCGTTTTGGTAGAAAAAATTCCTGTCCCACCGGGTGATTAATGGAGAGACATTGTAAACCTGGCTGAATTCCTTTTCCAGGTGGGGACCGTCTGTGCTGTCCAGCTTTATCCGCCTGCCTGCCTGCAGCCCGCCATAAGGCTGTGCCGTTCTTCCTGGCCACAGCTTAACGAAATTGGTTGCCATATCGGCGAAATTGAAAAGAATGCCGTTCCTGATCCCGTTTCCTGCTCCCAGCAGGATTATTAGCATGAATATGCCCCATGCCATGGAAAAGCCGGTCAGGAAAGTACGTAATTTATTCTTTTTGAGCGTACTGAATATTTCCTGAAAATCATCAAACATTGTCTGGCGTGTTATTGTGTTCAACAGATCCTATGATCCCGTCCCGGATCTTGATTATTTTCTGGCTCATGGCAGCCATCTCGGGATTATGCGTTACCATTACTATGGTCATCCCCTCCCTGTTGACCTGTTGCAGGAGCTGCATGACCTCTACCGAGGTCTGGGAATCCAGGGCGCCGGTAGGTTCGTCGGCCAGTATGACCCGGGGGTTCGCAACCAGCGCACGGGCTATCGAGATGCGTTGTTTTTGCCCTCCTGACAATTCGGAAGGCATATGATCCGCCCATTCACCCAATCCCATGCGTTCCAGGTATTCCATGGCAATCCTGTTGCGCTTGCTGCGCCTGACCCCTTTGTAATATAAAGGAAGGGCCACGTTCTCAAGGGCAGTCTTGAAAGAGATGAGGTTGAAGGACTGAAAAACAAATCCTATCATCTCGTTCCTGTATACGGCAGACTCCTTTTCCGAGAGATCGCGGATCAGTTTGCCGTTCAGGTGATAAGATCCCGTATCATAGTCGTCAAGTATTCCGATTATGTTGAGCAGGGTGGATTTTCCGGACCCGGATGCCCCCATTATCGCCACAAATTCCCCATCATCAATTTGAAGGTTCAATCCTTTCAAAACGTGCAATGCTGCTCCGTTGTAGTACGTTTTGTTGATGTCCTCGAGTTTGATCATTGCTGGTGTTTATTTTAGTACTTGTGTTTTCTTAGAATTCTGCGGGGCAAATATATATATATTTTCTGATACCTTGCAAGACAAGGTACTAAATATTTTAAAATTTATGCTTTTTCAATTATTTGTTATATTTGGATTCAAATCTGAAAATCATGCATAGCCCTCTTTCATACCAGCCCGGTTTTTTGTGCTATGCCCCCTGTTATCACTATTCGTATCGCTGCTCCTGACGGGGATAATCAGGTGCTTTTTCCCGCTCAGGAGCATCCCGGAAATAATCATACACATAAGACGTGCCAGGTAGCACTCTGGTTACATCTGAAGTGTATTTTTTTTTTATTTTTTTTTTAACCTTAATTTTCAGAACCGACATGAATCCTATAAAATTCTACAAAACAGAACCCCTTCCCCTGGAGTTCCACAAAGTCCGTATAGTGCAGAAAATGAACCTGGTTCCGCTTGAGCGGCGCTTGCTCGCCATCCAGGAAGCCGGCTTCAACACTTTTAAACTATCCACCCGGGATGTGTTCCTGGACATGCTCACAGACAGCGGCACAAATGCCATGAGTGATAACCAGCTGGCCGCCATGATGCAGGCAGACGATGCCTATGCAGGATCGCAAAGCTTTGAAAAACTGAGAAAAGCCATACTGGACGTCCTGGGGAAAAAATATGTGCTTCCCACCCACCAGGGCAGGGGCGCCGAGAATGTCATCTGCCAGACCTTTATCAAACCGGGCAATGTCATTCCTATGAACTACCATTTTACAACGGCACTGGCACACATTACTGCCACAGGCGGAAAAATTGAAGAGCTGCTCTGCGACGATGCCCTTATGCTTCAATCTCAAAATCCGTTCAAGGGAAATATTGACATTGAAAAACTGGAGAAATGCATCCTCCGGCACGGTGTGGAAAACATTCCTTTTATCCGGATGGAAGCTTCGACCAACCTGATAGGAGGACAGCCTTTTTCTATCCGGAACATGATGGATGTAAGAAAAATTGCCGATAAATACGGAATCATGCTGGTACTGGATGCCAGCCTGATAGGGGAGAACGCCTACCTTGTCAAAATGCGGGAGGAAGAATGGAAAGAAAATCCGATGGAAGAGATCATCAAAATGATGACCTCCCTGGCAGACCTGGTCTATTTCTCTGCCCGCAAGCTTTCATCTTCCCGTGGCGGGGGGATCTGTACCAACCGCAAAGCCCTGTACCAGAAAATGGAAGCTCTGATCCCCCTGTATGAAGGGTTCCTGACCTACGGAGGCATGTCTATCCGTGAGATCGAGGCCATGGCAGTGGGATTGTACGAGACGCTGGATGAAACCATAATTTGTCAAAGTCCCGAATTTATCAAATTCATGGTGACCGGGTGCATGGACAGGGGAATCCCCATGGTAACCCCTCCCGGAGTGCTGGGGGCCCACGTGGATGCCATGAAATTCTGCAGCCACATTCCACAGTCCCAATACCCCGCAGGTGCACTTACGGCTGCGTTTTACCTCTGTTCTGGAGTCCGGGGCATGGAACGCGGATCGGTATCGAGTGCCCGTGACGAACAGGGCAACGAAGTGCCTGCAGATGTGGAATTGCTTCGCCTGGCCCTGCCCCGGCGGGTTTTTACCCTCTCCCAGGTCAAATATGCCATGGACCGGCTGGAATGGCTTTTTGATAACCGTAAACTGATAGGTGGCCTCCGCTTTACTTATGAACCTCCTGTGCTCCGTTTCTTCATGGGTACGCTGGAACCGGTGGAAGACTGGCCGGCCCGGCTTGTTGACAAGTTCCGGAAAGACTTCGGGGATAGTCTGTAAGCTCCCACGGTACTTTCTTTACGGCAGTGAAAGAAAGTACCGTTTTTTTTTATCTTTGTGCTATGAGAAACTATCTGATAGCATTCATTTATCTTGCCACCCCCGTTTTAATAATGTACCTGTTTCAGAATTTCCGTTTCTTTTCAAATATTGGAACGGTTTTTATGGCTTACTGTATAGGCATCATTATGTCCCTTTCGGGAATGATGAAGGGAGGTCCGGCAGAAGAGATCCTGCAACTGGAAAACATCCAGGAATGGTTCATGAACCTTACTGTACCCATTGCCATTCCCTTGATGTTGTTCTCTTCCCATTTCAAATTGTGGTTCAAGACCATGAAAAAAACCTTTGCCACGCTAATTGCTGGGATCATAGCCATTTTCGCCACCATAGTCATAGCCTACTTCCTGTTCAGGAACACAAATATCCCGGAGGTGGGAAATGTATGCTCCATGCTTGTGGGCATGTATACGGGAGGCACCATGAATTTTGCTTCGCTCCAGCGAATCCTTGGAGTACAAGAAGAAACATACATCCTGGTGCAGACTTTTGACACGGCGCTTTCCTTCTTTCTTTTGATGTTTGTCATATCGGTCGGTTACAAGATTTTCCGGAAAATCCTGCCTTACGGAAAGTCAACACAAGTGGCTTCCGGCACCCCGGAGAACGAGACGCCATCCCTGGTTAAAGAAAACTTCGAAGATTATTCCGGCATGTTCAAAAACAAGGTGGCCGCAAAACTCCTTGTCGCCCTGTCGCTTTCAATTGCATGCCTGGGCATTGGCGCGGGGATATCCATGCTTGCAGTAGGCAGGCTGAACGACCTGATCGTAATCCTGACCATCACCACGCTGGCTCTGGCAGCTTCTTTCTGGAAGAAGATCCGGGAAATACCCAAAACCTTTGAGTTAGGGATGTACTTTATCCTGGTTTTCAGCATTGTGATTGCCTCTCAATTTGACCTCCGGACACTCTTTATGCGGGAAAGCCTGAGTGTGCTTGCCCTGGTGAGCTTTATCCTGGTAGTTTCCGTGTTCCTGCACTTGATCCTGGCACGGATCTTCCGGGTGGAAGGGGACCTTTTCACCGTATCCCACATTGCACTATTGTTCTCACCTCCCTTTGTACCCCCTGTGGCTTCGGCCATGAATAACCGCAGGGTACTGGTCAACGGGATCATCATTGGCCTGATAGGCTATGCCTGCGGAACCTACCTGGGGACCATCATGGCCGGGCTTTTTAAATGGATTGGATAATATAATAAACTCATACATGAAAAAAACGAATCGTTTTCTGATATTGCTGCTCTTTTGTGCAATCACAGTACAGGCTGGAGCAGCCAACAACGACAGCACGGCTGTAATCAAGAAAGGCTGGACATTCGGAGCCCTTCCCAGCATCGGATACAACACCGACCTGGGATTCCAGTACGGAGCCCTGGCAGAAGTGTATAATTACGGGGATGGTTCCATGTTCCCTCAGTACAAACACCTGATGTACGTAGAAATCAACTACACAACCAAACGCTCAGGACTGTTCCGCTTTTTTTATGATTCCAAATACCTGATACCAGGGGTGCGCGTCACTCTTGATTTGAGTTATGTTCCCGAGGCAATGGCTGATTTTCTTGGTTTCAACGGATACCGCTCCGTTTATAATCCCGCGTGGGGAAAAACCGGGGAGACCGGTTATCTGTCCCGCGCCTTTTACAAGCTGAAAAAAGATTTTTTCCGGGCCACCGCCGATTTCCAGGGAACCATAGCCGGCAATCTTTCGTGGAATGCGGGCCTGGGTGTTTTCAACTACAGGACCGATGAGGTAAACATTGATTTCATCAACCGGAACAAGGCCGAAGATAAAAAATTGCCTACAACAGATGTTCAGCCCACCCTGTACAATTACTATAACCAATGGGGCCTGATCAAAGCCAATGAACTGCATGGCGGAACCCATCCGTTTCTCCGGGCCGGTCTGACCTTTGATTCCCGCAACCGCCCCAACAACCCCAGCCGTGGAATCTGGGCCGATGCCTTTCTCACATATTTTGGAGCCTTCGGTGAGCAGAAGGAATACAACCACCTGACCCTGAATGCCTCTTTCCGTCACTATGTGCCCGTGTGGGGAGACAGGATCATCTTTGCCTACCGCCTGGGCTACCAGGGATCCCTCTGGGGGAACACCCCGTTTTACATGAAAAATTACATGGCCACCCTGTTCACCAAACGGGCCAATTATGAAATGCTGGGCGGGGCCAACAGCCTGCGCGGGATCGTGCGCAACCGTGTGACCGGCGACGGTTATGCCTATGCCAACGTAGAGTTTCGGGTCAAGCTGGTTTCATTCAAGATCGCACGCCAGGCCTTTTACATTGGCATCAACCCCCTGTTTGATATCGGGTACATCACAGATCAGGTGGAATGGAATCGTTCCGAGGCCGAATTGCGTGCCCTGACGGCTGCTTCGAGTGTGGAATACGATGATTTCTTCTCTGCTAAAGACGGGCTACACATGAGTGCCGGTGCCGGGCTGAAAATTGCCATGAACGAAAATTTTATTTTATCGGTAGACTTTGCCAAGGCGTTCAACCGCCAGGATGGTAACACAGGCCTGTACATCATGCTGGGCTATATGTTCTAAAAGGTTCATGTTATGAAACGCAATGGGTTAACTGCCATTTTTCTGTTCGCTTCCCTTCTTATGCTGCAGGGGGAGAACAGGCGGCAATTGACCCGTTTACTGGACAATCTGGACAAACAGCTTGAGCTCAGGACAACCTATGAACAGAACCGCCTGCAACGTATAAATGCACTTAAGAGCGTTGTACAGCAGCAGGACCTGTCACCGGAACAAAGTTATGGCTTTTATCAGCAACTGATTGACGAGTATAAAGCCTATAACTTTGATTCCACCATGCATTATATCGAGGCTTCTGCTCAACTGGCCTCCCTGCTCAACAGCAAGCCGTATCAAGACCAGATACGGATCCGCCGTGGACTGATATTCGCCACCTCCGGGAATTTTCTCGAATCCAGCGATATACTTTACAACGAGATAGACTCCCTTGATCTGGATCCTGCCCTTCTCCCAGAATATTATGTTGCCTTGCAACGGTTGGCGGCAGAACTTGCAGAATATTCCACAGATCCTGCAATCAAGCGGGTATATACCGGCAGGCGGGCTTATTATCGCTCAAAAATCATGGAACAGACGGATCCGCAATCCGATGAATACTTGTATTACCTGTTCCAGGATGCCTATGAGACAGGGGATCTGTCCAGGGCAGACAGTCTTTCTGCAGTGCTGGTATCCAGGCACAAGGAATCTACACATTCTTATGCCATATACGCATACCACCGTTCCACCGTATTCCAGAACCGGGGGGAAGAAGAACTCCAGATGGAATGGCTGGCCCGTTCTGCCATGGCCGATATCCAGTCTGCAGTCAAAGACCATGCATCCCTGACCCGGCTTGCGACCGTTCTCTTTGAGACTGGCGGGAATATTAACCGTGCTTTCCGGTACATTGACATCTCCCTTGCCGATGCCCTGTTCTACAATGCCAAGCTTCGTCCTTGGCAGGTGGCGGGGGTGCTTCCCCAGATTGAAAAGGCCTACCAGGAAAAACAAGTAATACAAAACAGGCGGGTAAGGGTATTTCTTATTTCCATAAGTGCCCTGGTGCTTGTTCTTGTCTTTGCCTCGGCCTACCTGGTCAAACAAACCCGGCGGACCATCCGTGCACACAGTTCCCTGAGGGAGATCAATAAAAGAATCGTAGCCCAAAACAAAGAACTGAACCGCGTCAACGCCCAATTGCAGAAACTCAACCACCAGATAGCCGAATCAAATCGTGTTAAGGAGGGGTACATTGGGCTGTTCCTTGCCATTCTTTCCGATAACCTGGATAAGATGAAGGAGTTCCGGGCATATGTCAAACGCTCTATACGCTACGGGAAAACCCAGGAACTGAGCGAGGAATTGAACAATACCGAATGGGCAGAAGAAGAGGTGGCCAATTTCTACAGGACATTTGACACGGCATTCCTGGAACTTTATCCGTCTTTTGTGCAGGATTTCAACGCCATGCTTGTTCAGGAAGAACAGATCGTCCTGAAAAAAGGAGAACTTCTGAATACGGAATTGAGAATCTTTGCCCTGATCAGACTGGGTATAAAGGATTCGGGAAGCATAGCCTCGCTGCTCAGGTATTCTGTCAACACCATTTATAATTACAGGGCCAAGATCAAGAACGCAGCACTGGGCGCACGGGACGATTTTGAAGACCGTGTTTCATCCCTCTAAGTCCACTTTTTCCCGGGGAGAACAAGAAACAGGCCGCTGATATACAGCGGCTTGTCTTTGTTATGAAATCCCGCAATCCACTAAATCGCCACTATGGAAAATTGAGGATTCTATATTTTTTATTTTTGATAAAATCTCCAACTAAACTAAACTTAACTAAAACAAAACATGAAAAAGCTATTGACCCTTTTGTTTTTAGGACTAAGCTGTTCTGCTTTCGCACAAACGGTGAAAGTAAGCGGCACGGTAACCGGGAGTGACGGAACCACGTTGCCCGGTGTTTATGTGATGGAAGAGAATACTTCTAATGCCGCATCTACAGATCTGGACGGCTTTTATTCACTGGATGTGAAGGTCGGAAGTAACCTTCTCTTTTCATACATAGGCTATAGAACACAAATCATTCCCGTTACGGGCGCGGCAGTCATCAACGTTATCCTGGAAGAAGATTCCGCACTGCTGGAAGAAGTGGTTGTGGTAGGTTATGGCACTCAGAAAAAGAGTGTTGTTACCGCAGCCATTGCCAAAGTGTCTTCCGATGATTTGAAAAATGTGGCGCCGGTCAGGATAGACAACGCCCTTAAAGGTTTGACTTCCGGTGTGACAGTAACCTCTTCCTCGGGACAGCCGGGGGCATCGGCACGTGTGCGCGTGCGCGGTGTGGGTACCATCAACAACTCTGAACCTTTATATATTGTTGACGGGATGCCCATCGGAGGAGGCATTGATTACCTGAATCCCTCCGATATCCAGTCTATTGAAGTGCTTAAAGATGCGGCTTCAGGAGCCGTATACGGGGCACGGGCTGCCAACGGCGTTATCCTGGTGACCACCAAATCGGGACAAAAAGGAGCCACCCGGGTAACGTATGATTTTTCCTATGGTTTCCAGAACCCATGGAAAGAGTACGATGTGCTCAATGCCACAGAATATGCCCTCCTCATGAATGAGGGGTACCTGGCCCAGGGCAAAGCTCCTGTTTACAGCGATCCTTATGCTTTGGGAGAAGGCACCGACTGGCAGAAAGAGATCTTCAACTACAATGCTCCCCAGGTCAACCACCAGTTGACCATCAGCGGAGCCTCTGACAAGGTGAATTATTACATTTCCGCCGGGTATTATTCACAGGACGGGATTGTGGGAGGCAATTTCAATCGTTCCAACTACGAACGCCTTACGATAAGAACCAACACCACCTACAACCTGATGGATCAGTCTTCCAAAAGAAACTTCCTGCACAAGTTTACCATAGGCGTCAACGCTGCCTATTCCAGGAACACCTCCTTTGGAATCACCACCAACTCGGAATTCGGAGGACCATTAGGCTCGGCATTGGGCATGGCCCCTACCCTGAAGGTTTATGCCGATGATCCCGATGCACTGCTGGCCGAACACCCCACTGCCGTGAAGGACCCCAGGAACGGGAAACCCTTCAGCATTGTGGAAGGGAGTATCTACAACGAGATGGTCAACCCGCTGGCTTCGCTGAGCCTGCCGGGAACAAAAGGCAACTCGGACAAGTTCGTTTCCAACTTCTGGGGCGAGCTGTCCATATGGGACAACCTGAAATTCAGAAGTTCCCTGGGGACAGACCTGTCTTTCTGGGGAAATGACGGCTGGAGCCCGGCCTACTTCCTGTCCACGAAGAATTTCCGCGAATACTCGGAAGTGTGGTCTTCCATGAACCGTTCACTGGTATGGCAGGTGGAGAATGTGCTCTCTTATGAAAAACAATTCGGGTCCCACTTCATTCAGGCTCTTGTAGGACAGTCTGCCCAGGGCAATATGGGGCAGAATCTTTCGGGTGGCAACCGCTACTTACAGGAAGAAGATCCCTACAAGGCCAACATGGGATTTGCCACAGGAACACAGGAATACCAGACAGCCAGCGGGTACGTCTATACCCCGCACCGCCTGTCTTCCCTCTTTGCCCGTATCAGTTACAACTTTGCAGAAAGGTATATGTTCCAGGCAACGGTACGCCGTGACGGGTCATCCAATTTCGGCCCCAATAACTTGTATGCCATTTTCCCTTCGGCTTCTTTAGGATGGAATTTCACCAATGAAAACTTCCTGGCAAACAGGCCCCAATGGTTTACAAGCGGGAAGTTTAGGGCTTCCTGGGGGAAAAACGGGAATGAATCCATAGGACAATTCAAATATACCACCACCATGGCCTCGGGTAACAACTACCCGTTCGGTAATCCGGGTGTGGTCAATACAGGAGCTAAACCCAACGGTTTTGCCAATGCCGACATACGCTGGGAAGAATCCACCCAGACAGACATCGGTCTGGACCTGGCTTTTTTCAACAGCGCACTCACTTTTTCTGT
Source organism: Bacteroidales bacterium UBA1374 (assembly GCA_002305545.1). GTDB lineage: Bacteria > Bacteroidota > Bacteroidia > Bacteroidales > UBA932 > DMER64. Next base: position 42,715 of record DBRG01000004.1, on the reverse strand, counting down.
GGACTGGTATCAGAAAAGAACCACCGGAATGTTGATGGACATACCGGTTCCCGCCTATTCGGGCGATAGTGCCCCCACAGGGAACGTAGGGATCATGGACAACAGCGGCTGGGAATTTGATCTCAGATACCGCTTCAGCCTGGGTGATGCTCATTTCAATATCGGAGCAAACGCCACCTACCTGGACAACCTGCTGGTGGAACTGGGGAATGAAAACGGATGGCAGAATTACGACTCCCACAAGATCGGGACACTTACCCGCGCACAGAACGGCTATCCATTCCCCTTCTTTTACGGGTGGAAAACAAACGGCCTGTTCCAGAACTGGGCAGAAGTGGAAGCCGGGATCCAGCCCAATGCCCAGCCCGGTGACGTACGTTTTGTGGACATTGACAACAACGGGGTCATCAACGACGATGACAGGACCATGATTGGAAAAGGAATGCCCGACTGGACATTCGGTTTCAACCTGGGATTTAACTGGAAGGGATTTGATTTCAATGCGTTCTTCCAGGGTGTCTACGGCGTGGACGTATACAACGTAACGCGGCGTACTGACCTTTATTACATCAACCTGCCTTCCTACATGATGAACCGCTGGACAGGAGAAAGCTCATCGGACAGGATCCCGCGTTTCTCCTTTGAAAGTGCCAATGAGAACTGGCGCGCTTCGGATCTGTGGGTTGAAGACGGCTCCTACCTGCGCCTTAAGAACATCCAGCTGGGTTATACCCTGCCTTCTCATCTGACGCGCAAGATTTTCATCTCTAACCTGCGTATCTATGTGTCAGGTGAGAACATCCTCACCTTTACCAAATACACGGGATTTGACCCGGAAATCGCTTCGGGAGGTACCTCACTGGGTATCGACCGCGGGGTTTATCCGCAATCAAAAGTCTACACACTGGGTATAAATCTTACTTTCTAATCCTGAAAAAGCTACTATTATGAAAAAGATAATCTTGATATTAAGTACGGTCTTCGCCCTGGGTCTTTATTCCTGTTCAGACAGTTTCCTGGTTGTGGAATCCAAGGGTTCCATCCTGGAAAGCGACTACTACAAATCGGCCGACCGGCTTTATTCCGGACTGGTTGCTGCATACGATCCCCTGCAGTGGTTCGATTACTTCTACCAGTACAACTCCCTGAACATGGTTTCTGACATCATGGCAGATGACATATACTGTGGCGGATCCAACGAGGGCGACCAGCCCATCCTGGTAAAGGCACATTACTATACCGCCACGCCTACCGACGTCCCCAATATGATCTGGACCACGGCGTATTCGGGTATTAACCGTTCCAATATAGTGATAGCCAAAGCGCCGGAAATTGAAATGGACGAAGCTCTCAAAGCGTTGTACGTGGCCGAAGCCAAAGTGCTGAAGTCTTACTACTACAATATTTTGTGGAAATTCTGGGGGAATATTCCCTACTACGACGAGAACTTGTCATTCCCTTACATTTGTGAGCAGATGCAGGCAGACCAGGTATACCAAAGCATGATAACGACCCTGGAAGAAGCCCTCGCAGCTAATGTGCTACCTATGAAAGCAAGGGTTGGGGAAGAAGGGCGCATTACGCGCGCCATGGCCTACATGCTCTTTACAGAGATGGTTTTGTACCAGAATGATGAATCCCGTTTTGGAAAAGCCCTTCAATACATGAAAGAGATCATAGATTCAAAACAGTACTCCCTGGTGGGTGACTTTAAAGGCATTTGGGAAGAGAACGGCGAATGGGGACCGGAGTCTGTATGGGAGATCAATTACATCTCTGAAGGCGGTGTGCGTGACTGGGGAAGTCCCATTGCCACCGGAGGCTCTGTGTATCCCGTTCTCATAGGTATCCCAGGATACGTGGGAAATGATTTCTGCGACGGCTGGGGATTCAGTCCCGTGGCCGAATCGGCTTATACCATGTATGACGAAGGAGATATCCGCCGGGATGGTGGCATCCTGGATTTTTCCAAACATGCCTCCGAAACAGGGGCCAGTTATACGGCCCGCTGGCAGGACACCGGGTATTTCCTGTTGAAATACATTGGAAGAAAGAACGGGAACCATGGCTATACTGCAGATCCCAACCTGAACTACGGCAACAACCAGCGTGTGTACCGCTATGCCGAAACGTTGCTCAACGCAGCCGAACTGATAGTCCGGGGTGCCGGAAGCGGCGATGCCCAGACTTACCTGAACGAGATACGTACAAGAGCACAGGTGCCCACAGTTTCGGCCACCCTGGATAATATTCTTGAGGAACGTCACCTGGAATTCATGGGTGAAGGCAAGCGCTACTGGGACCTTGTACGGAGTGGTAAGGCTCAATCTGTCCTTACTGCAGACAAGCACCAGTACCGTACCGAAAGCTGGACTCCCCAGAAAAAATACTGGCCCATTCCCCAGTCAGAAATTGACAAGAGTGCAGGAACACTGACTCAAAATCCTTACTAGAGACAGACAACATAAAAGATTACAGAAATGAAAAAAACAGTATATAAATTTTCCTGGATCCTGTTGTTTCCGCTGTTGTTCGCCTGTACACAGCCCGAATACCTGCAACCGGACAAATCCCTTGTTCCAAAAGCTGCAGATATTCAGGTAAATGTAACTTCGTCTTACGACGAAAATTTCCTTACAACAGTTGTTTTTGAATACACGGCTCCTGCAGGAACTATTCCGGTCTTTATTTTTGACGGAAAAGACTATGTTACCAAAAGCATTGTAACCAGGATATACAAGAAAGCCGGAACCTATGCCGTAGAAGTCAAGGCATTGAATTCACACGGGATGTCTGACGGGTCCAAGATGGTTGAATTTGTTGTGGAGCACGATTATGTTCCCCCATACGATCCGGCTGAAGATATCCGTTATATTTCGGGCGGATCAGAAAAGACGTGGGTCATGGACAAGGCCACCAAGGGACACCTGGGCTGTGGCCCCACCGGCACCAACGGTCTGGAATGGTGGAGTGCCAATCCCTTTGATAAAGAAGGCTTCAGCATGTACGATAACCAACTCACTTTCCGCTCAAACGGAACGTTTACCTTTGATCCTGTTGACGGCATGATCTATGTCAATGCCGGATCCGGATATGAAACTTCTTACAAGACGGCAGAGGAAGATTATGTGGCACCGGCCCCTGTAGTAGAAGGAACATACAGTTTTGAAATGGAAGGAGACAATACGTTCCTCAAATTCCCTGCCGGCTCCATTGTCGGTTACATCCCCAATCCGGAAGCGCTCACCAATCCCACCTACAGGGTCATCACACTGACAGCCTCGGTCCTGGAACTGGTCATTGACAACGGTGGAATTGCCTGGCATTTCCTATATGTGCCTCTCGACCCCGGAGCTTCACTGACAGACGAAGAAAAACTTACAGGAGGCACCTCCAAAGCCTGGAAATGGAACTTCATGGGCCAGGGTCACCTGGGATGCGGAGAACCTGGAACCGACGGGCTCAACTGGTGGAGTGCCGCCCCCCTGGACAAGATGGGTGTAGGGATGTACGATGATATTCTCACCTTTGCCATGGATAAGACATACACCATGGATCCGGGTGCAGGAGGCACCATTTATGTCAACAAGGACAGCGGACTGCGTCCCGACCTGAATCCCGGCGACGGGAATGATTATGCCATTCCTTATGAAACGAAGTCCACCACCTGGAACCTGTATACAGAAGGTGGTGTGATGTACCTGGAGTTCCCGGCCGAAACGGTGGTGGGATATGTTCCCAATCCGCAAGGTTATGCCACGCCGCGTTTCCGCGTGCTCAACCTGACAACCGACCTGCTGGAGCTGGCACTCGACGGTCCGGGCATCACATGGCACTACCTTTTTGTTCCCGTGTCATTTGAAGGGGACGAGACCAGCGCTTCCAATTATGCAACAGGACTGGTTGGGTCCTGGACATGGGAACCCTCCGTCCAGGGTCACTTCGGCTGCGGTCCTAGCGGGGGCAATGGTTTGGACTGGTGGAGTGCTGCTCCCTACGACAAACAGGGGCAGGGGTTGTATGACGACATCCTTACTTTCAAGTCAGACGGCTCGTATCAATTCGATCCGGGTCCCGGCGGCACCATCTATTGCAACTGGGAATGCGGTTTTCATCCGGAATTATGGTCTGGTGAGACAAATGCGGACTATGCCGCTCCCGTAGAAGTACAGTCATCTACATATGTTCTGGAAGACGGGGTGATCACGTGGCCGGCAAATACTTTTGTCAGTTACATACCTAATGCACAAACGCTGGCAAATCCTGTCTACAAGATCACAAAGATGACTCCGTACATCCTTGAGCTGGTCACAGACAACGGAGGCATTGCCTGGCATTACCGTTTCCAGAGATACGTAAAATAAAGACAACCATGAAAAAGCTCTTTTTTATAATTGCTTCCATTACACTTGCCACTTGTGGCTGCAACGGCGGCAGCGGGCCGGAACCAAATGGAGACCCGGTAATAACCCTTTCTGCTGAAAATCTGGAATTCGGATTTTCAGCCGGGACAAAGACCATCACTGTCACAGCTGACAGGGAATGGGGTGTAGCCTCTGACCAGGAGTGGTGTACTACATCTCCGACAGGAGGCCTGGAAGGACAAACTAACCTGACGGTCAATGTAACGGATAACAGAAGCGGTAAGGACAGAACGTGTATTTTATCTTTTCGTTCAGGCGACTATAAAAAAGAGCTAACCCTGATGCAACGCCTCAATCCTGCAGACACAACAACGGTTGTGGACCCCGGGATTGAGGTGCCTGCAGGGTATAAACTGGTATGGCGGGATGAATTTGACAGGCTTGACAATTCGGAATGGTGGTTTGAAACAGGTGCAGGTGGCTGGGGTAACAACGAACTCCAGCGGTACATTCCGGGTATTGAAGGTAAAGACACATGTGCGCTGGTATCCGGCGGGACCCTGAAAATCATCGCCAAACAATCAGGTAATGAAGTGCTGTCGATCCGCATGAATACCCAGCGAAGCTGGACATACGGCTATTTTGAGGCTCGCCTGAAGCTCCCGGTGGGAAAAGGCACCTGGCCTGCCTTCTGGATGATGCCCAAGAATTTCACGGCATGGCCTGAAGACGGCGAAATAGATATTATGGAACACGTAGGTTACCGCCCCAACTGGATAAGCAGCGCCATTCACTGCAAAAGCTACAACCACGCTTCAGGCACCCAGAAAACTGCCGAAAAGTTCATCGCGACGGCCCAGAGTGAATTTCACACCTACGCGATGGAATGGACAGAAAATGCCATTTACGGGTATGTAGACGGTATCCGATATTTTACTTTCACCAATGACCAGAAAGGGATCTATGATAGCTGGCCTTTCTATAAGCCATTTTATTTGAAACTGAACCTGGCCTGGGGTGGAAACTGGGGCGGTGCAGAGGGAGTTGATCCCAAAGCCCTGCCGGCAACTTACGAAATTGATTATGTAAGAGTTTTTCAGAAAAAATAATCCAAATCCAATGATGCCGCTAAAAAAATTATTCCTGTTGTTTCTCTGTGTCTTTTTGGCCTGGTCCTGTGTCCCCTCTGCTATGAACACGGACAGGGAGATGGAAAAAAAGATCGACAGCCTGTTATCCAAAATGACCCTGGAAGAAAAAATGGGACAGATGACCCTGGTATCTTCTTCCAACGTACCGGAAGACGAACAGTTTTCTGAAGCCTTGCGCAAAGGACATATAGGATCCGTTATAAACGAAGTGGATCCTGCAAGGGTGAATGCCTTCCAGAAAATTGCCGTAGAGGAATCCCGCCTGGGCATACCCCTGATCGTAGGCAGGGATGTGATCCATGGATTCAGGACCATATTCCCGATTCCCCTGGGGTTGGCGGCCACATTCAATCCCGAATTGGTGGAACAAGGCGCCCGTGCAGCTGCCATGGAAGCCACTTCGGCAGGAGTGCGCTGGACTTTTTCCCCCATGCTCGACATTTCCAGGGATCCCCGCTGGGGAAGGATTGCCGAAGGATTCGGAGAAGACACGTACCTTACCTCGGTCATGGGAGTGGCCATGATAAGGGGGTATCAGGGAGCCGATCCCGGTGATCCTGCAAGCCTGGCAGCGTGTATCAAACACTTTGTGGGCTATGGAGCGGCTGAAGGAGGGAGGGATTATAACAGCACTAACCTTCCTGAACGGGTATTGCGAAATGTGTATCTTCCCCCTTTTTTGGCAGGGATTCAGGCGGGTAGCATGACCCTTATGACCTCTTTCAATGACAACGACGGGGTCCCTATGACCGGGAATCGTTTCCTGGTGCGTGACATGCTGCGTGATGAATGGAATTTTAAGGGTTTTGTGGTAAGCGACTGGGCATCTGTCAATGAAATGATACCCCACGGATTTGCTTCGGATCAGGCACATGCAGCCAAGCTTGCGTTGGAGGCGGGTGTAGATATGGATATGATGTCCTTTGCCTATATCACACAACTCGGGAAGCAGGTTGAAGAGGGTGCGGTTTCTGAAAAACTTATTGATGAGGCTGTAAAAAATATTCTGCGCATTAAATTTCAGCTGGGATTGTTTGAAAATCCTTATGTGCAGGAAGACTTGCACAAAGAAATGTTCTATAACCCTGCTCATATGGAATTGTCCAGGCAAAGTGCTGTCCAGAGTGCCGTTCTGCTAAGCAACGACGGGACCCTCCCCCTGAACGCAGAAAAGATCAGATCTGTTCTTGTTACAGGTCCCATGGCCGACGCGCCTTACGATCAGCTGGGAACCTGGGTTTTTGATGCCCAGGAACAGGCGACCGTCACTCCCCTGAAAGCCATCAGGGATAATTACGGGCACTTGATGCGCGTTCTTTATGAGTCCGGATTGAATTATTCCAGGGATAAGGGCCGGACGGGAATAAGGAAAGCCGTTGAAGCTGCTCGGGCTGCAGATGTTGTGATCGTATTTGTGGGAGAAGAATCCATCCTTTCCGGGGAAGCCCACTGCCTGGCCAGTCTGGACCTCCGGGGGGCACAGAGCGACCTGATAGAGGCATTGAAATCCACCGGGAAACCAGTCATTACGGTAGTTATGGCCGGAAGACCCCTGACCATAGAAAAGGAAGTGTCCCTGAGCAATGCCCTGTTGTATTCATTCCACCCGGGGACCATGGGCGGAACAGCCCTGGCAGACTTGATTTTCGGGAAAGAAGTACCCAGTGGCAGGTTGCCCATGACCTTTCCCAAAACATCAGGCCAGATTCCCCTTTACTACAACCATAACAGTACCGGGCGACCGTTCCTGGGTAACGAAACCATGCTGGATCAGATCCCCCTGAAAGCCGGACAGACTTCGCTGGGCAATACCAGCTTTTACCTGGATGCCGGTGCTGCTCCCCTTTTCCCGTTCGGATTCGGACTGTCCTACACCACATTTGCCTATACCAACATCAGGATTGACCAGGTGTCATACAACCAGAAAGATACACTGACACTGTCCTTTGACCTGACAAATACAGGAAAGACCGCCGCCACAGAAGTGGCCCAGCTCTATGTGTGCGACAAAACCGGTTCTGTTACGCGTCCGGTCAAAGAACTGAAGATGTTTGACAGGATTGCGCTGGCTTCCGGAGAAACCCGGACCGTAAGCTGGAAACTTCCAATCAGTGAATTGGCATTCTGGAACCTGCAGATGAAACGAGTAGTGGAACCCGGACAGTTTGAACTGTGGGTGGCCGGAGACAGTGTTTCAGGAGAACCTATACTCTTTGAGGTAAAAAAATAAACCAGCCTTGTTTTACAGCATACATTTTTTTATATATTTGTATGCATGTATGAACAATTGTTAAATCTGGACCCCATCCGGCTTAATTTCTCTGCCAATGGGATGAGGGTAATCAACTTTGTATTGGCGCTGGTAATGTTTGGGGTAGCCCTTGGCATCAAGCCGGCTGAATTCAAAAACGTTTTCAAAAAGCCCAAATCGGCCATCCTGGGACTCACCTGCCAATTGATCCTGCTCCCGGCCTTAACGTTCCTGCTGATTGTCATCCTGAATGACCACATCACCCCCATGGTTGCCATGGGCATGATACTGGTAGCAGCCTGCCCCGGGGGGAACATATCCAATTTCATGTCTTCCCTGTCCAAGGCCAATGTGGAATTGTCTGTAACCCTCACAGCCATCACCACGTCCGCTGCCACGTTCATGACGCCCTTTAATTTTGCTTTCTGGGGGGGGCTGTATACCCGGTACCTGAGCAGAAGTGCCGGAACTGCCCTGCAGACATTGCACATAGACCTGTGGCAAACTTTCGAGACTGTCTTTATCCTGCTGGGAATACCCCTTATCCTTGGCATGTTGTTCGTGCATTTCTTCCCGAAAACAACCGAGAAGCTGAAAAAACCCATGCAGATTTTTTCTTTGTTGTTCTTTATTGCCTTGGTGGCTATATCTTTCAGCAACAATTTCGATCTTTTTATCCGGTACATCGGTTATATTTTAATCATTGTTTTCATACACAACGCGCTTGCGCTGGGTATCGGCTATGGGGTAGGATCTGCTTTCCGTATACCCTATAAAGACAGGCGAACGATAACCATAGAAACAGGAATCCAGAACTCAGGACTCGGTCTTGTACTGTTGTTCAATCCCAAGATCTTTCCTCCTGAGCTGGAATTGGGTGGCATGTTGTTTGTCACCGCCTGGTGGGGGGTGTGGCATATCATTTCCGGCCTCGGAGTTTCTGTATTATTCAACTGGAGAGATGCCCGCAGGGTGAAGAAAGCAGTTGCATGATGATTTGTTATGGGCAAAAAACGCAAAAAAAGGATCTACGAAAGAAACATTTACTATACTGTACTGAAGTATTACGTTGGCCTGTTTTACAGGATGTCTTACGGCAAACGTGAATACCACGGAATAGAAAAGCTCCCTGCAGACGGCGCTCTTATATTTGCCCCCAATCACACCAATGCCCTGATGGATGCGATGGCTGTCCTGGAACTGGACCACCGTCCCAAAGTCTTCGTTGCCCGGGCCGACATTTTCAAGAAACCCTTGCTGGCCAGGATTTTCTTTTTCTTGCGCATTATGCCCATTAACCGGATCCGGGACGGACGCAGTACCCTGAAGGATAATGACCAGGTAATCAAAAACTCGGCTGAAGTCCTGAAAAACAATGTGCCATTCGTCATACTTCCGGAAGGAACGCACCGGCCCATGCACAGCCTCCTCCCGCTGGGCAAGGGGATTTTCCGCATTGCCCTGCTGGCCAATGAAGAGATCGCAGGTGAAAAACCGGTGTACATAATCCCCATGGGCCTGGAGTACGGGAACTTCTTCCGTTACCGTTCTTCCCTGCTGCTCCAGATCGGGGATCCGATAAATGTAACACAATACGTTGCAGCCCACCCGGATAGCGAAGATCCGGTCATCATGAACGAGCTTAAGGAAAAGCTGGAAGCTGCCATTAAAGAGCTCATATTATACATTCCTGACGATTCACTTTACAATGCCACCCTGGAACTGTGCAACATGTCCTGTTCCCGCCGGATCATGCAACTGGGTCTGAACAGCAACAGTCTCAAAGACCGCCTGACCACGAACCAGAACACTGTGCGCCTGATCCGGGAACGCAGGGAACGGGACCCCAAAACAAGCGAACTGATCCTGGAAGAGATCGGCCGGTTTGCCTTTATGAGGAAAAGAAAACGTATCAGCATGGCTTCTGTGGCCAATCCCCGCCCGGGTCTGTCTCTGGCTTCCCGGTTGTTTCTTCTTGTTCTTCTCTTTCCCTACTTTCTGGCTTGTACGGTGATTTCTGGCCCTACCCTGTTATTAACCCGTCTGATATGTTCCAGGATGGAGGACCAGGCCTTCCATAATTCTGTACGGTACGTGACAACACTCCTGGTATGGACATTGACTGTGTTGGTTTCTTTTTTTGTTTTATTCGGTCTGGTAGCCTGGGAATATGCCCTGGCAGCTACCATAGTGCTTATCCCGGCACCCATGGTTTTCTACCAGTATTACAAATGGTTCCGTACTGCACGGTCTGATTTCAGGTGGTTACGGGCCGGTGAAATGCGTAAAGATAAAGAACGTTTTGTACAATGGATACTGTAATCCAGATCCTGGCTGTTCTCCTGGGTATACTGGGTCTCCTTGGCTGCCTGCTTCCGGTCCTGCCCGGCCCTCCTTTAAGCTTCCTGGGCCTGTTGCTTCTTTTTTTTATAAGCGACAGCACCATGCAATGGCCCTTCCTGTTGTTATGGGGGATCATAACCATAGTGGTCACTGTTCTGGATTATGTTGTCCCGGGCACTTTTACCAGATTGACCGGAGGCAGCCGTGCTGCCACAGGCTTTGCTACGGCAGGGATGCTCCTGGGAATTGTTTTTTTCCCTCCTGCAGGGATGATCATCGGGGCTTTTCTGGGGGCTTTGCTTGGAGAAGTTCTTTACGGCAGGAAAGAAGGAGGATTGTCCAAATCCCTGAAACCGGCCCTGGGATCCTTTCTGGGATTTTTAGTGGGAGTGGGTCTCAAATTTATTGCCAGCGGCATCATGATGTATTACATCATCCGTTATCTGTGATAGGGAGTTCAATGACCAGCCCGTCGTATGCCGGGCAGATTCCGGGAGGAAGCGTCCCCGCCAGTTCCCGGTGAGGTTCCAAACAGTGCGATAAATGTGTCAGTAAGGACTTGGGTGCGCTTACCCTGGTTACTACATCAATAGCTTGTGAAAGCGAAAAATGCGTTTTGTGCGGAGTCCTTTGTACCGTACTAACCACAAATAATTCCACCCCGGAGAATTTCTCCAGCTCCCGGTCTTCTATTCGGCTGGCATCGGTCAGGTAACCTAATGGCCCTATCCTGAAGCCCAGTATGGGCAACCGCCCGTGTGTCGCCCGCACGGGAATTACCCTGACACCCTGAATCATGAAGGGTTCACAAGTGATAGGGAAAAGCGCCATTTGTGGCAATCCCGAATAGTTATCGTCCAAAAATGCATAATCGAATTCTTTCTGCAGGGCATTCAAAACCCTTTGTTCTCCGTAAACAGGCACGGGCTTACTGGATAAAAAATTAAATGCCCGCACATCGTCCAGCCCTGAAATATGGTCCCGGTGCTCATGGGTCAGCAAAATGCCATTAAGGGAGGCAATCCCATACGTAAGCATCTGTTGTCTGAAATCGGGACCGGCATCTATCAGCAAGCTGAGTTCGGCCTTTTCTCCGGATAAGATCTCTACCAGAACAGAAGATCGCAGCCTCTTGTCCCTGGTATCGGGGGATTTACAAACCCTGCACTGACAACCTATAAGGGGAACACCTGTAGAAGTTCCCGTACCCAAAAAAGTGGCCCTGAGAATCATAGAACTGCGGATTGCCGCTAAACTTTGCACAAATGTAAGAAATATAAATATTCTTATCCAGGTTGTGTGAAATGGAAGTGATGTTGTACTTTCGTACCATAATGTAATATTTTGAACCATGGACAGGACCCGAATCCCCGCATCGTACAAATCCAGCCTGGATATATGGCAGACAGAGCAAGCCATAAAATTTATCAAGGAAACATTCCAGACCGAATTGGCCGGAGAATTGAAACTCAGAAGAATCACAGCCCCTTTGCTGGTAGAAAGCGGCACCGGTCTGAACGACAATTTGAGCGGGACCGAATTGCCTGTGAGATTCCCCCTCAAAACACTGAAGGGCAAGCATGTGGAAATTGTGCAATCGCTGGCCAAATGGAAACGGTATGCCCTCTGGCGCCATCATATTGAACCCGGTATGGGGATCTACACAGACATGAATGCCATCCGTCCCGACGAAATCACAGACAACCTCCACTCAGTATACGTTGACCAGTGGGACTGGGAAAAGGTGATCCTGCCGGAAGAACGTACAGAAAAAACGCTCCATAAGTGTGTCAAATCCATCTACTATGCCATCAAACGCACACAGTTCCTGCTGAGCGAACATTATCCCGTTTTAAAACCCACCCTTCCGCATGACATTTTTTTCATCCATGCTGAAGAACTCCGCACCAAATATCCCGGTCTGTCCCCCAGAGAAAGGGAGAACGCCATCGCCAGAGAATACGGAGCCGTTTTTATCCAGGGGATTGGCGGTCCGCTTGGGGATGGGACAGTGCACGACGGACGTTCCCCCGACTACGACGACTGGAGTACTGAAACCAGACCTGGCTTATTTGGCCTGAACGGGGACATCATTATCTACCATCCCGTGCTCGAGACTGCCGTAGAACTTTCCTCAATGGGGATACGGGTAAATCCCCAATCCCTGCGACTTCAGCTTGAGCTGGCACATGCCCTGGACCGGGTTCCCCTGAAATTTCACAAGTTGCTTTTAAGCAACGTTTTACCACAAACAATGGGAGGCGGTATTGGTCAGTCGCGCTTGTGCATGCTGCTTTTAAAAAAATGCCATATTGGGGAAGTGCAATCGTCGGTATGGCCCCAATCCACACTGAATACTTGTGAGAAAGCGGATGTGTTTCTCTTTTGAAACGCCATGAACAACGTTTTAAAAGGCTGTAATTCAGCTTTTTGATTATGCTGTTTCCCCCTTTCCGGACTTTTCCCGGATGCTCTGGCAGGGTTTTTGAACCTAATAACTCTTCGTCACCAAAATTAAGGACATTGAATTATGAAAATCATTGGAACAGGAAGCGCATTGCCCTCATTAGCTGTGACTAATGAAATGTTATCCGTTTTTCTGGATACAAGTGACGAGTGGATCCATACCCGAACGGGCATCTTCGAACGCAGGATCATATCTGATGAAAACCTGAAAGACCTGGCTGTTGAAGCGGCCCAAAAGGCGCTGGATGAAGCCGGAATCAGCGGATCTGAGCTCGATTATATTATTTGCTCCAACGTTGTAAACTATTACGTCACCCCCTCGTTAAGCTGTCTGATCGCAGGGGGGATCCAGGCCGTCTGTCCCTGCGTGGACCTTAATGCTGCCTGCAGCGGTTTCCTGTACGGACTGGACATGGCCCAGGCATACATCATGACCGGAAAAGCAAAAAACATCCTGGTGATCTGTGCCGAAGAACCCACCCGCATGTGCAGCTGGAAGGACAGAAACACCTGCGTTCTGTTCGGGGATGGGGCCGCAGCCGCCGTTGTAACCCAGGGAGAAGGATTCAAAGCCTCCTGGATTACCGCCGCACACCGTCCCGAGATCCTTTATTACCAAAGGCCCCTTGAAGATTGTCCCTTTGTCAAATATCAGCAGCGCGGAGTACCCATGTACATGAATGGTAAAGAAGTTTTTAAAGTCGCTGTCACCGCCTCTATCCAGGGAATTGAGCACATTCTGAACCAGACAGGGCTTACCGCAGACCAGGTAGATTACTACATTTTGCACCAGGCCAATATGCGTATAATCGATACGGTCCGCAACCAATTGCACCTGCCTGCTGAAAAATTTCCTCACAACATTGAGCGCTTGGGCAACACTTCTTCCGCTACCATTCCAATTTTGCTGGACGAGCTGAACAAGAGCGGAAAGCTTAAATACGGAGATACCGTGGTATTGAGTGGCTTTGGGGCCGGTTTTACTGCAGGCACCTGCCTTTTTACATGGACTATGAATCAATGAAAAAATGAAAACAATTCCAAGCAGAATATGCGAACTCACCGGCATCACCTATCCCATTTTCCAGGGAGGCATGGCATGGGTATCAGAAGCCAGGCTGGCTGCCGCCGTATCCAATGCCGGGGGATTGGGAATCATATCGGCTATGAACGCCGATGCTGCGTACCTCAAATCCCAGATAAAACTATGCAGGGAACTTACCGGCAAACCCTTTGGCGTGAACATCCTGCTCATAAGCCCTTATGTAGATGAAGTGGCCCGGGTTGTCAGGGAGGAAAAAATCCCCGTTGTTACCACAGGGGCCGGAACCCCGGGAAAATATATTGAAGGCTGGCTCCAGGCAGGAGTCAGGGTGGTCCCGGTGGTTGCCTCGGTAGCCCTTGCCAAACGGCTGGAAAAGATGGGTGCCTCGGCCATAATTGCCGAAGGGGCCGAAGCCGGAGGCCATGTGGGTGAATTGAACACCATGGCCCTTGTTCCGCAGGTGTGCGATGCCCTGTCCATTCCTGTGATTGCCGCCGGAGGGATTGCCGACGGACGTGGCATGGCTGCCGCATTTATGTTGGGGGCAGAAGGTGTACAGTGCGGAACACGTTTCCTGGCCGCGAGCGAATGCCAGATCCACCCCGTTTACAAGCAAAAGATCATAGTGGCAAACGATACGGATACCATCGTGACCGGGAAAAAACTGGGGCATCCGGTCAGGGCTCTGAAAACTCCTTTTACACGCCAATTTGCTCAAATGGAAAACAGTCACGACTTCACCCAGGAAGAAGCCGATAGTTTTGGAGCAGGGGCTTTGCGCAGGGCAGTACAGGAAGGAGATGAGAAAACCGGCTGTTACATGGCAGGCGAGAGTGCAGGCCTGGTAAAAAAGATCCAGTCTGCACAGGAAATTATCCAGGAGATGATGCAGCAGGCCACTACCCTGTTAAAACTTTAACAAAAAACCACCTATGAGAAGAACCGTTATTACAGGCATGGGCATCATTTCCCCTGTGGGAAACAATATCCCTGCTTTCTGGAACAACCTGATAAACGGGGTGTGTGGAATAGGCCCCATCCGGTCTTTTGACACCACCGATCTTTCTGTGAAAGTGGCTGCAGAAGTCAAGGATTTTAATCCTGCTGACTATGAAATAGACCCTGCCACAGCACGTAAGGCGGACCTTTTTACCCTTTATGCTTTGGCTGCAGCCCATCAGGCCATGAAAGAGAGTGTCCCGGATGTTTCCCCGGAGCGTATTGGCGTGTATGTAGGTTCCGGCATAGGCGGGATCCACACTTTCATCAATGAATGCAATAAATTACGGGAAAGCGGTCCAAACCGTGTATCCCCTTTGTTTATACCAAACATGATCGCCAATATAGCTGCCGGGAACATAGCAATTGCCTATAATGCACAAGGACCCTGCCTGCCTGTTGTCACAGCCTGTGCCACCTCTACCCATGCCATTGGCGAAGCCTGGCTGGCTATAGCCCACGGCTATGCCGATGTGATCATTGCCGGAGGGTCCGAGGCGGCCATTACCCCCCTGGCCGTTGGCGGATTCAACAACAGCCGGGCCTTATCGCGCTCCACAGATCCGGCAAGGGCTTCCGTCCCCTTTGACCTGAATAGGGATGGCTTTGTCATGGGAGAAGGAGCCGGGATCGTGATCCTGGAAACTTACGAAAGAGCCCTCAGCCGCGGAGCAACCATTTATGCCGAGATAACCGGTTACGGCAACACCTGCGATGCATTCCATTATACAGCGCCGCGCCCGGACGGATCGAGCGCGGCCAGAGCAATGAACCTGGCTTTGTCCACCTCGGGATACACTCCCGATGATTTGCTTTACATCAATGCACATGGGACAAGCACCCCCCTGAACGATCCCATTGAAACCATGGCGATCAAACTTGCCCTGGGGGACACACAGGCCCGCAAGACCCTCATAAGCTCCACAAAGTCCATGACCGGTCATATGCTGGGGGCTGCCGGAGCGGTCGAAATCATTGCTACTGCCCTGGCCCTGAAAGAGGGCATTATTCCTCCAACCATCGGATTGGAAAATCCTGATCCCCAATGTGATCTGGATTATGTTCCCAGTAAAGCGCGCCAGGCTGAAATAACACTGGCCCTGTCAAATTCCCTGGGATTTGGCGGACACAACGCTTGTGTGGCTTTGCAGAAAATTAAAACCTAATGTTATGGTCAGAGAAGAAATCATGAAGTTTCTACCTCACAGGGAGCCAATGCTGCTTGTGGACCAAATGGCGGTAGACGAAAATAACGTAGCCCACGCCCATTATACCGTTACAGGAGAAGAGTTTTTCCTGAAAGGGCATTTTCCGGGTTATCCTGTTGTGCCCGGAGTGATCCTGTGCGAGATCATGGGACAATGCTGCAGTCTGCTGGTAAAGGAACATCTTGTGGGAAGGACTCCTTTTTATGCAGGACTGGACAAGGTCCGTTTTAAAAGACAAGTCCGTCCCGGTGACACCATTGAAGTCAAAGGCCACATTACAAAACAAAAATCAATGGTGTTTTTTGTTCAGGCCGAGGCTCGTGTAGACGGGGAGCTTTGTGCCCAGGGACTATTGTCCTTCGCTCTGGTTCAAAGATCCGCCGACTGAAGCTCTTCTGCAGCTATCAGGCGGTAATGCGGAGCGTAAGCAGCAACGTATTCCCGGCTGTGGTGCCCTACGTATTCACCACGCAGCAACATGGCAGTTATGGAATCTCTGTCTGCCCCGTACGAGGGATGAGTGGTCAGAGGTAAATATCGTTTTTCAATTATCTCCACTATCCGGGACCATTCCCGGGACCATATCTCCGTGGGAACAGGGGGAGCGGCTTGTGCGCTGCGTACAAAGGCATTAAAAAAATCCCGGTAGCTAATTTTCCCCTCCGTGATCGCCCGAAGGTCAACCCTTACAAAACGCTGCTCCCAGCCGGTGGAATCAATGTATGGTCCTGTAAACGGGAGCGTATCAGGATCATAGGAGGCCAGCTCCTGCCTCAGGTAATGGCCGGCGGCCGCCGTGTCTGCCAATAAATGTCCCGGACCATACTTGTCCTGGAAAAAACTTTTGTATACATCCCTGACCGTACTTTTAGGGTAACGTTCCAGCTGCCGCTCCAGGGCACGGGTGACCTTCTCTTCAAATACCCTGTTTTCTGCCCTTTGGGCACAGGATAGCATGGTCACCATACATAGAATAACCAGCCATGTTTTCATTATGCAAAGGTAAATAAATTGATAAAGCGGGAAGTTTTTCGCAAATTTGAAAAAGTTATTTTACTTGTTCTTATGATTTGGATTAAACTGGGAATCCTGATCATCGGATTCATCTATGCGGGACTGATCCCTTTTACCGTCAGGAGGGTGGTGCGTCAGATAGATTTTGACCTGTACCGGCAGACATTGAGTTTTTTAAGCAACAAAACACTCTATGATAAAAAAATTGTAACCGGTTATACCCGGCTGCTTTTTGCCACAGCAGTCCTTCATTATATATTTTTCTGGCTCCTGTCAAAGTATTACAACCTGGGAGAACACGAAACGTACATGCAATACCTGACCTATAGCTTTTCTTTCTTTACCCTCCTGGCTTTCGTACCCCATAATATCAGGCCCTATAGTATCAGACGCCTAAGCTCCACCCTGCAGCGTTTAGCGCACAATATGCTGGCCATTGTGGTTTTTTTGAGTCTTCCTACCCTGATCATCTTGTTTCAGTCGGCCATTATTGAAAATATGCCATTCGGAGGAATAACCGGTCTTGTTATCATTGGCCTGACCGTGATCATTACCGTGATCTCCATCATCCGCCAGGGATTTAACGGCATAACCGAAATATTCTTTATTAACGGCATCAGTTTCTGGACCGTTTTTGTCACCATTTTTACCGTTTTGTTCGCGTAAGTTTTTTTTTTATATATTGCAGCATTAGTGTTCATTATATCATCATGAGAATATGAAAAAATTGTTTCTTTTTACAGTAATTGCCGGAGTGACCCTGTTCAATGCCTGTTCGGGGATTGTTGGCAATGGAAAAGCGGTGGAAGAAACACGTACGATTTCTCCTTTATACCGTGGAATTGTTGTTGAAAAAGCCATCCGGGTCATTATCTCGGATCAGGTAACAGACGTTCATGTCAGGGCAGACGAGTTGTTCATGCCCTACCTGAAAACCTATGTCAATGAAGACAACATGCTGGTCATAACGTATTCCAAAGGCATCATCGGCTACTCTTCCGTAGCAACCGAGGTAACCGTTCCATACAATCCGCTGCTGGCAGATTTCAATGCCTCGGGGGCTTCCCGCATTGACTCGGACTGCGAACTGCTATTAAACCAGGGATCCTTTGAGGCAAGCGGGGCCTCTCATTTGAATTTCTTTGGATCTGTTATTAATTGTAATGTAAAGCTAAGCGGTGCTTCCCGCTTCGAGGGATTTGATTTCACAGCCATAACCCTTGATTGCGAACTTTCAGGGGCAAGCCGTATGGAAATTACCTGCGAAGGAGCTATGAAAGTAAAGGCATCCGGAGCGAGCAAGGTGCTTTACAAAGGCAATTGTGTGATCACTTCCATAGAAACTTCCGGTGCTTCGGAGGTGATAAAAAAGTGATCGACCGGTATTAATCGACGTGGTGGCTGTCAGCCTCCATTGCGTCTTCATACGTTTCATGTATGGTTCCGAAAGGATGTTGTACCGGGGTGTATATTGAATATATCTTCATTGGTTCCTCCCCGGTGTTGGTCAGATTATGCCATTTGCCGGCCGGTATGAATATGGCAAAATGAGCTTTCACTTCTTTCCGGAAATCCAGCGCATCTTCTGAATCCCCCATTACTACTATTCCTTTCCCCGACTCTACCCTGAGAAACTGATCGGTATCAGCGTGGTTTTCCAGTCCGATCTCTTCACCCGGGGCCAGGCTCATAAGTGTCATCTGCATATGGGTCCCTGTCCAGATGGCTCTCCTGTAAAGATCATTTTTTAGGGTATAGGCCTCAATGTCTAAAACAAACGGTTGAGGACCGTAATCCTGGAAGACAACCAGGGAGTCCTCCTCTGCCGGTGCAGGAGCCACCTGGCCTGAAGGGCAATTACAGGATACAACTATGAGTAACAGTGTGATTGACAGTAAATAAAGAACAGTTTTCATGGTGATGTGTGTTATGGTTTTTTTCTGACTTGATAAAGTTAATAATTTTTCTTACTTTTGGGTACAAGACATGGACAGGAAACAAATCTTTACGATTCCGAATGCTTTAAGCTTTTACAGGATCCTGGCTTTTCCCGTAATCCTTTGGTTTGTTGTGGCAGATAAAGAACGTCTTTTTGCCGTTTTTTTAATAATAAACCTGGTAACGGATTTCCTGGATGGTGTGATTGCCCGGGTATTCAAACAGGAAACAGAACTGGGCGCCAAACTTGATTCCTTTGGGGACAACCTGACCTATGTGCTGGCTTTTACAGGTCTGCTGGTATTCAAGTGGGAAGATTTCCAGCCTCACCTGGTCAGTTTTGTGGTTTTCATGGCATTTCTTGTGGGCTCGGTGGTCATGTCCCTGGTAAAATTCAAAACAACACCCAGTTTTCATTTATATTCCACAAAGATCAGCGGTTATATCCAGGCTGCCTTTTTCATTTGTCTGTTTACCCTTGAATTTGTTCCGGCTTTTTATTACTTCATGATTTGCTGGGCTATTTTAGCAGCAATAGAACATATGATCATTCAGCTGATTATCCCCAAAATGCTTTCCAATGTGAAGGGTTTGTACTGGATATTGAAAGAAAAAAGAAAATTATGATTTCTTATTCTGCCTTTGAATATGTTTACCTGTGGTTTCCTTTTATCGGGTTAATCGTAGGATTTCTGGGCTCTTTCACAGGCGGAGGGGGCGGTTTTATTTTTATTCCCCTGCTAACCATTCTGTTCGGGATACCACCGCAGGTTGCTGTTTCCAGCTCTCTGGCGGCTACTTTGCCCATCTGCCTTGTGGGGGCTTACGGGCATTATAAAAAAAAGAACCTGGACCTGCGCATTGGTTTAATATTTGCCGGGGCCGGAATCATCGGGGCCCTGCTGGGAGCGCGTGTTACCAGCTTCATGACGGCCCGCCTGCTGCGTATCACATTTGGCGTCTACTCTATCCTTATTGCCCTGGTCATGTACCTGGGACAGAGAAAGGACAAGAAGGCTCTTGCCAATGGAGAAGAACTCAAAGTGTTGTCAAAAGCCGGAAAATATTCCAGAAGTTCCCTGTATGGATTCCTTTCCGGAGTGATCACCGCCACTTTCGGGACCAGCGGTACAGCCCCCATCCTGGCCGGATTGATGGGTATCCGCATGCCCCTGAAGCTGGTCCTGGGCACTTCTCTGCTGGTTGTTTTTTTCAATACCTTCTCGGCGTTGGGCGCTCATTTTCTGGTTGGGAAAATTGATCTGACCATTGTGGCTTTACTTTGTTCAGGTTCCGTTATAGGCGCATTGCTGGGACCACGTTACCTGGATGGTATTAAGATAGAAAAGGCTGAAGGCCAGGTCCGCTTCTGGTATGCCCTTGGCATGGTGGTCTTTGGCATATTAATGATTGTTTGGCCATGATCCGGACCATATACATAATCATTGTTGCATATTTCCTGCTGGGAGGCATAGCCATTTATTACATCAGCAGAAAGAAATCAAAGGAAGAAGCACGCCACGAACGGATCAAGTTCATTACCTATTTCATCATCATCAACGGTGTGTTTCTGAGCATAGCCATCAATCCGCTTGTTTTCAGGATTATTGCAGGGAGCATTACGGTTGTGGGATTGTATGAACTGCTAACCTTGTTTTCAAGATCCGGCTGGCAGAAAAAGGGATTTTTTTCCCTGTCCCTTGTCGTGTATGCCATCCTGTCTTTTGGATTCATCTATTTCAGCCACATGGCAAAGGACTGGGTACTTTTTACATTTGTCATCCTGTCGGTCTTCGACAGCTTCAGTCAGATTGCGGGGCAACTTTTTGGAAAACGGAAAATTGCCAGAAAAACGAGTCCCAACAAAACGTTGGAAGGGGCGGCAGGAGGTACACTGATGTGTCTGCTAACAGCTGTTATAATCAGAGATCTCATAGGATCTGGCCTGGTCACAGTAATCCTGCTGACAGCCGGAGTGGTTATCTGGGCATTTCTGGGAGACATGGCCGCTTCTTGTTATAAACGTCATTATAATGTCAAGGATTATTCACGCCTTATTCCCGGACACGGAGGCGTTCTGGACCGTTTTGACAGCATGATTGCCGCCGGTGCCTGGATGGCCCTGATGGGAACATTAATAAACTTTACATCATGATCAGTCAGATAATATTAACTGTCATCATCCTGGTGGCCATTGTCCTGGTCCTGGTATTTACCGAGCTTTCCTACAGGCGCCTGGAGTTGCCAACAGAGATTACCCGGAAGTTCGCGCATTTTACCTCTACCCTGTCCACCATTCTCTTTCCGTTCATCTTCACCAGCCACTGGTCTGTCCTGGTGCTGGCCGTTTTCTTTTTTTTAATTTTGTTTTTCAGCCGGCACGGCTCTAACCTGAATTCAATCCATAAGATTGAACGCAAATCTGTGGGCAGCTTCATCCTTCCTGCCGCCATTTATGTTACATTCCTGGTTTCATGGCTGCTCGGGGAAAAGTTCTTTTATATCCTGCCCATTCTCATCCTTGGCATCTGCGATCCCATGGCCAGCATACTGGGCATGAACCTGAAAAGAAAAAACAGGCAAATACACTTTTTTGGCCACACGCTTCAAAAAACCGTATTGGGGACCCTGTCTTTCCTGGTCTGCAGCCTCCTGATATCTGTCATCGCCCTGTATCTCTTTATGGGTGTTTTCAATTTGAAAACATTCTGGCTTGCCCTGGCAGTAAGCGTTGTTGCCACCGGAACAGAAATGTTTGCCGGAAAAGGCTGGGATAACCTGTTCATCCCCTTAAGTGTGCAGCTGGTACTGATACTCTTTTTATCCTGATGCTTTTTCATAACTTTGATCCATGAAAACAACACCAAGGACCCCGGCCGTTGCAGGCAGGTTTTACGCTGCCACTCCGGGAAAATTAAAGGAGGAACTGGTGCGGTTGTTCACTCAGGCCAGAGAAAAGGAGTGTAACAACGTCAGGGCGGTCATCAGCCCGCATGCGGGATACGTTTTTTCCGGAGGCGTGGCCGCCTCGGCTTTTAACCAGATTGATGTCCGAAAAAAATACAAAAGGATCTTTATAATAGGATCTTCTCATCATGTACGACTGCAGGGTGCTGCCGTTTATACCAGCGGAGACTTTCTCACGCCTCTTGGTATTGTCACGGTTGACACAGCGTTCTGCGAGCAACTGGCAGTGGATTATCCTGATCTTTTCACGGCCGATAGCCAGGCTCACCGGGCCGAACACAGCATTGAGGTACAATTGCCTTTTCTACAACACCTTCTGGGGAACAATTTTGTTATCATTCCCATGATCATTGGGACATCCAGGCCTGCCGTGTGCAAAAGAATCGCAGAAGTTCTTTCTCCTTACGTCAGGGAAGAGAACCTTTTTGTGATCAGTACCGATTTTTCACATTACCCGCCATACAACCTGGCCGTGGAAACAGATGCCCGAACAAAAGATGCCATCCTGACCAACGATCCCGATGTCCTGCTCAGGACAATTCAGCACAATGAAAGCAGCGGCATTCCGGGGCTGGCCACCTGTTTGTGCGGCTGGACCTCTGTATTGACCCTGCTCTATATGACCAACGGGAACAAAATGCTAAATTACGTTCCTATTGACTATAAAAACTCCGGAGACGATCCTGTGTACGGGGAAAGGGAACAGGTCGTGGGTTATTGGGGCATTGCCGTCTGTGACAGCGAATTGAGATTCTCCGCAACAGAAGAGAAATTGTTGCTCGACCTTGCACGAGAATCTATCGAACAGGCCGTCATAACAGGAAGAAAATCCCCTTTGAAGCCTCAGGTGGAATATCCCGGGGCCCTGCAACATCATTGTGGTGCTTTTGTAACACTCCACCAGAACAACCAGCTGCGTGGATGCATCGGGCGTATCCGGTCAGATGTCCCCCTATACCTGCTGGTAAGCGAAATGGCCGTTGCCGCAGCCCTTTATGACGACCGTTTTCCGCCGGTGACAAAAAAAGACCTGGAAGAAATCACAATCGATATTACCGTATTATCGCCCATGGAAGAAATCCATGATGTAAACCGTATTGAACCGGGCAAGCACGGGATCCTGATAGAAGGACGGGGCCGCTCCGGGGTATTCCTGCCCCAGGTGGCAAAAGAGACCGGGTGGACCCGGGAAGAGTTTCTTGGCCATTGTTCCCGTGACAAAGCCGGCCTCGGTTGGGATGGCTGGAAAACAGCCCGTATCTTCATTTTTACCGGGATCATTATTGCTTACCAGACCCCCGGGATGGCGGCCCCGCAATAATTACAGGATCCTTTTGTAACCTGAAGTCCTTCAAGGCTGTAATTATCCCGCTCTACAACCGCCCTGCCACAGCCGGGACACCTGGTATGGCTGTCCGTATCTGAGGGAACGTTTCCGGGATAGACGAACTTCAAACCGTAGCCAAGGGCAATGTCCCTGGCACGGGTAAGCGATTCCAGGGGGGTGTGATCCAGATTCTTAAGCTTGTAACAGGGAAAAAAACGACTGATATGGAGTGGCACTGCTTCAAAGCCGTTCTCTGCAAGCCACCGGCACATGGACCCGAACTGCACCGGATCGTCAGTCACCCCTGGAATGATCAGGTGTGTTATTTCTATCCAGACTCCGGCTCCCAATAATGCCAGCAACGTATCCAGAACGGGCCGGAGTTTCCCGCCGGCCAGGTGATGGTAGATTTTGTCATCAAAGCACTTGAGGTCGATATTGGCGGCATCCAGGTACGGGAGTAGTGCGGCCAGCGGTTCCGGGTTGATATATCCGTTGGATACTGCAACGGTTTTCAGACCTTTTTCCCTGGCCAGCACAGCGCTGTCAAACATGTATTCGTAAAAGACCGTGGGCTCGGTATATGTAAAAGCTATGGAAGGGACATGACAACTTACGGCCATCTCTGCCACCTGCCGGGGCAGCATGTCATAACTCTCGAAGGACAAGGGGGAAATCTGCGAAATTGACCAGTTCTGGCAATTCATGCAGTGGAAATTGCATCCGGCCGTGGCAAGCGAAAGAATTTCCGTGCCAGGTAAAAAATGATACAATGGTTTCTTTTCAACCGGATCCACCGCTACCGAGCAGGGATTGCCATAGGCTACAGAATACAAAATCCCTTCCCTGTTGGTTCTTGTGTGGCATACTCCAGTTTCTCCTTCACGTATCAGGCATTCATGCGGGCAAAGGAGGCATTTTACAGTGTTGGCTGTGACTGCTCTCCAAAGATTTTCTGCTACCCTGTAAAACATCTTATTGCTTAAAAATCACAAGATAACGAAAAAAGCTGTTGAACGAAACTATTTCTTCAAGCCGGGGCTTCCCTTATCTTGTGGTGGAAGCGACCTTGCCTTGATCAGTATTCCTTCTCATATGATCGCCTGGTGGTCTTTCAATGCTGTCCACCAATCGCCTTTGGCAAATTTGGAGCATATAGAAGACACTGCTTTGCAGCACCTTCCTGGTTTGCTGATGTACTCCCTTTGAGCGGCATTGCTGTTAATGGGGCCGCACGAAATCTTAAGGGTACACATCAGAAAAAAAAGGCTGTCCGAGGACCTGTGCTCCTTCCTTCAGGTAGACTCCGTTGGTCAGGCCCGCCCTTATGCCACGTATAAAAAGGTACACCACCCCGCCAAAATCGCGCGCTGCATCAAATCCCTTGATTTTACACTGGAGATGGAGTAATGCCGCCTTAGTGTAAATATTGTATTGCAGGTCATACCTGTTCTCGCTGACGATACTGTCAACAGCCAGGGTATTGTAATCTTCCAGCGTGTTACCCAGGTAATTGGATTTCCAGTCCAGAATATAATATCTGTTGTTATACCGGAAAAAAAGATCCATGAATCCCATCATCAGACCTTCGGAGTGCATGTTATAAAAGAAAGCCATTTCCTGCGTTTTTTCACGGGAGTTCACATGTGCAAGCACCAGGTCTTCACCAATTCTGACATGAAGCACATGGTTTATCATGGTTAACAGATGTCCCTTATCTTCCTCCGTACAGCAATGTGGAAACAACCTCACTGCCCTGTCAACGGCTTCGGGCCAGCTGCGGGGGTCGTCAAAAACCAACTGCTGAAACAAGCGGTGAATAAATACCCCGGTTTTTGCACCCCGGGGCAGCCGGTCAAAAATGAAGGAATCGTAAGCGGTCTGTGCATCTGCACTACCGGCAGTACTACCCCCGTGTAGATTCGTGCGCCTCCCTTCTTCAGCATAAATATCCTGCCCTCCGGGGGCAGCAGCCTGCTGCCCCTGCACTAAAGGCTTTTCGCTTACAATCGAGCTGAAACTGTGAACACCCCAGGCTCCCTGCATGGGTGGCACATCGCTGGGATTGCGGCTGACTACCTGTTTTACCGCTTTGTGCTCCCTGCCCCCTGCCCATCTATAAGGAGTATTTTCATCTGTATTGTCAAGCGGTTCAATTAAACCGGGAATCCCGCCATGAAGAGCATCCAGAAACGGTTTTAAAGATGATTTCGTGTTATTTGTGAAAACGTAGCATTTATAAACGGCCCGGGTAAGGGTAACATAGATTAAACGTCTGTTTTCCTGCTCAAACTGGTTTTTAGCCATCTTCACATACTCATCTGTCCTGTTTATGGCCACTACATACTCTTGCGGGGGATCGGGAAGCTGAAACTCCAGAAACTCACGATCTATCCAGCTCATGTTCAGATAAGGGGCTAATACAATCCCGTAGGACAAGCCCTTGCATTTGTGAATGGTAGTGACCTGCACTGCATTTTCATCACTTTCAATGCGCTGCTGGTATTCATCTTCCACTGGGCTGTCTCCTGTGATCTCCCTGGAGAGCCAGGAAATCAGTTCATCCGGAGACAGGAAGGAGCGGGTTTCTGCCTTGTGCAACAACTCCATGATATGCAGGTAATTGGTAACGGCCCTCAGTCCACGCAGGTCGCCTTCCGCTGTGCAATGATCACGTACCCGGTATATTTTTAAAAAAGCAGATAAAGCATTGTAAATGCCCCATTTATTCCATGTTTCGCGCAGTTCGCGGAACCGTTCCAGCTCTTCTTCATCATCCATCCGGATAATTGCTTGTGTGTCATAACCAAAATAGGGGTTCAGCAGGGCCCTTGCCAGGCTTACCCTTCCGGGCTTGCGGATGGCTTGTAACACATAGTGGATTTGCATTGCCTGGGGAGAAGACAACACGCGGGTATCGTCAAGGGTTACGGCCGGCACATTCCTGCGTGCCAGTTCATTTCTTATGATTTTTGCCTGATCGTTGGTCCTGACTATTATTCCTATGTCCGATGGCCTGATCTGCCTCCAGGTTCCGCCTTTGGAGGGAATCGAGTATTTATTTGAGGACAGAAGTTCCACCACTTTTCCACACACCTTATCCTGCAAATCTTCCAGCTTTTTGTATTGACAAATGTTCACGGGAACTGCTTGGGCCCCTTGTTCTCTCATTTCCTGACGTTTTGTACCGGCCCCTACCGGAATATACCGGATTTTCGGGTCCAGGAAGGCGTTCCCCAGAGAAAAAAAACAATTGAGCGCATCAATCAGCCTGGAAGTAGACCTGAAATTGCTGTTCATGGTATAAACGTTATTCACCTCGTCCCGGGCTGTCTTATAGGTGTTCAGATCGGCTTTCCTCCAACCGTAGATGGATTGTTTGGGATCGCCTATGTAAAAAACAACGTGTTCATGGTTCTTCTGCACCTCTGGGGCAGAAAAAACGTCATGGAAAATCTCGTATTGTTTCTTGTCCGTATCCTGAAATTCATCTATGAACACGGAGGCATATTTGTCACGCAGCAGGCGGCAGACATTTTCCTTCTTCACTGCTTTCCAGAGACTGTTTATCAGGTCATCAAAACCCACAACGTTTTTTCTTCCTTTCACTTCATTCAGCCGTTCCTCTGCCACCGTTTGTAATTTAACAAGCAGACTTTCAATCAGGGAGGTTCTGAGACATAGCACCTCCTTGTGTTGCTCCAGGTATGATTCATACAATTCGGCAATTCCGGGAAAACAGGAAACCAGGTACTCACTACCCCACCTGGTTTCATATTTTGCAATAAAATCGCTAGCCGATTCAGATTGCTCAAGCAATGTCCGGGCGTTTGCATTCGATTGACTTTCTCTCCTCATATCATGAAACTGCGATTCCACTGTCTGGCAAAACAGGTGGTAGGCTTCCGCTTTTTTCGCCAGCGACTGCCTGACTTTCTCCAGTAATGAATGGTCCTTCACCTCCGGAGCGGCGACTTCCATTCCGTCCAAAGCAGGCTTTGTCTTTTTTTCATCTGCGCCGAGGCTTTTTTCATCTGCGCCGAGGCTTTCTTCAGCTGCCACCGGAGTGGTTATGAGTTTCCTTCCGGAAAGCATTTTCTTTACAAACAAGGTCAATGTGCTTTTCGTAAATGTAGACTTTCCACATTTAGACAACAGCAATTCTAGGAATACCGGGTCAAGAACCGAGATTTCCTCCCTCCAGAAACGGTTGCAGATGCGTTCGTTCAGCAGTGTCTGATCTGTCAGCACTTCGACATCAAAAGCCTGCTCTGTTTCGAAGGCAAATTCCTGCAACGTCTGCTGGCAAAAACCATGTATGGTCATGATTTGTGTATCGTCCAGGTCGCGAACCGCACGGGCCAGATGTTTTTTTACACTTTCCTTATCCTGTCCGTCTCTTTGTTCAGCTCCGTCAACCACTTTTTTTATGTTTTCATCAACCCCGTCTTCCCTATGACAGGCATAACTGTATGCCTGCCTTACAAACAAACGGATTCGCATCTCCAGTTCAGCCACTGCAGTATTGGTAAAAGTTACCATTAGTATCTGCCTCATTGTAAGCTTCCTTTCAATGATCATCCTAAGTGCAAGTACCGCAATGGAATATGTTTTTCCCGTACCTGCACTGGCTTCGATCAGGTTGCTGCCCTCCAGGGGAACCCTGAGTGCGTCAAATGGCTTCATGTCTCCCATGGCGTAAGGATTAATTCTGAAAACTCTTTCATTATCTGCTCCATTACTTCATGCTGGTCAGGAGCAAACACCCCCTCCTCCCATGCAATGGCTACGTATGGATCCGCTTCTGATTGATAGGAGCCTTCCGCTTCTGTTTTAAGCTGTTTCAGGACCTTTTTCATCCTGTCCTCCGGATTGCCGGAGGAATAAACACTGGCGGCTTTCAGGGTAATGGGAAGCCGCTTTTCACAACCTTGCCGGAATAATCCCATGATACGCGAAAGTTGTTCCATCGCCAGGTTTTTCTCGATGGCCGGCATTCGGTATTGTTTACCCTGTAAATCAAGGAAAACGGCCGGACCGGAGAATCCGCAGGCACATAAGGCCAAATGTCTGATTTTTGTTTTAACCTGGTGCTTTAGTGTGTTTTTTGATACCGTAAAGTCATATAAAGAGCCCTCAAAGAGGTTGGCAACAGTGCCTTTGATCATCATATTACCTGCAACAACCTCCAACGGGCAGCTTTCCTTTGTCTTGCCTCCTGTAAGTTCATGCCATGCTTTTTGCAGGTTTTCAATCTCTCGTTGTGCTTCCTTGACTTTCAGGTCTTTTATCCGGGCCAGCGGCATATTGCCTTCTTTCATAGCCTGGTCTGTCCAGGCAACTATCAATTCCTGTTCCCCAACCGGGTCTGTTTGAGTCAAAAATGTTTTCAATTCCCATTGCTGCAAATTATCCAGGTCAAAGATCTCACATTCGGGCAGGGGTTGCCGGGGATCTTCATAACGGATACCGAGTATGTTCTGGTAATACCATTCCAGGGGGTGTGCAAAAAAATGTGCCACATCTTCCAGGCGCACTGTTTCCGGGATTGTGTCCCCTGCCATATCGGGTGGCACAGCCTTGCCTTGCTCGGAGGATTTGGACAAGTCGTAAAACAGGTAGGTAAACAGGTGCGGATCCTTTCCATCGTAGCGGGAACTGAAGCCATGCAGGGGATGAACCTGCTGGATCCCGCACCGGATCAACTCACGGCTCCCTTCCGGGACCATAGATTCAAGGGTTTCCGCCAACTCGTCTATAACAATGGACGGGGGCAGGACGTCGTTTTCTTTTATTCCTCTGCCAATATAGCTGATGTACAGGTAATCCCTTGAAGCAACCAGGCTTTCAAGGAAAACGAGTTTGTCATTGTCTTTTTTGCTCCTGTCTCCCAGGCGGGGTTCTTTTTGGAGCAGGTCAAATCCCAGGGAAGTGTCTTTTCGGGGAAAAACGTTCCCGTTCAAACCCAGTATGGCAATCACACGTTTGGGTATTCCACGCCCAGGGATGATGGGCAAAAAAGTAACGCATCCGGGAAGGTACATGCCAGAGCGGGAGTCTGTCACGAGGCTTTCGGCAACCAAGTGGCGGAAGATGTTATAGGATAGGGGCGTTTCTCCGTAACTGCGTTCCAGGGTTTCCATGCGATGGTATATGCAGTCAAGCTCCATATCATCCGGGAATGAATAGGCAACAGAACGTTCCAGGACTTCTTCCAGAAGAAAGGTTTTCCATTTTCCAAAAGTGTACTCCTCTGTCTTTGTCTGGGCATAATCGGTCAAATCGTCCAGAAAAGCCTTCAGCCGGAGCAGGTCATAAGCTGCAGAGGTCTCGGCTTCGGACCAGGGTAGCACAGTATAATTGCCATGTGAAGAAGAAATGGGTTGCCGGGTTAAGATTGTGAATCCCATCATGATTTTTTCAAAACCATATTGCCAGCTGACAAAACGGGTGTCATCCTCTACCCTGTTTTCCAGGCCAAACCGGATATTGAGCGCCTCAATGGCATCGCGCAGGTACTGAAGGTCCGTAATTCCGTATTTCTGGCGTATCCGTTTGGTTTCCAGAAGGCTGACCAACTCCTCTGCAGTAAAATCGTCCAGGGCGTCAAAATCCATCAAAGTCATCAAAGCCCCGGCAACTGAATCCTGCCGGTCAAACGACTCCCCGCCAATAAAGAAAGGAATGGGATAAGGTCCGTTGCCAAAAACCGCCTTTACATACGGGGCATAGGTTTCCACATCGGGGAGCAGCACCAGCACATCATCGGGCTTAAGCCCTGCTCCATCCTGCATAAGGGCGACGATGTAATTGTAAAATACTTCCACTTCACGCACCGGTGTGTAACAAGCATTGATAACCAGTGTTCCATCACCCAGGTCGTTTTCACGCAACATCCCGGGTAGCGGAACCTGGTCCCTGCGCAGTGTGTTCCTGAGCTTGCCCAAAAGCGTTTCCCCGGAGTACTGTCCCCACAGGGGCACCACCTCACATTCCCGGGGCAGCATGGCGGCCATCTCGGCATATTTTACCCCCAAAGAAGCACTCAGCGGGTTGGTAAAGCTTTTGTTCTCAATGAATTGCTCCGAGGGGAATACCAAGTAATAATCAACATCAATTATTCTGGCAAGCTTTTCTAAAACCTGGTTGTGAAAGGTGGTGAAAATGGACAGCCCGAAGAGTGAGACTCGCGGCACCATCTCGCGGACTGCCGGCCAGTTCTGCGGGTCCTCCAGCTTTTCAAGTAACCAGGCCTGCATTTGATGCTTGGGGCAGAACCAGGTATGGTTTTTCCGCAGGGAGTTCCAAAGCCACCGCTGCCAGGCCTCATGATCTGTGTCCTGACGGCCGGCGGGGATTGTTTCCTTGCGCCTGTCCGGCGGGCTGGCGGGGATTGCTTCCCATGCGGACATCATGTCTGTACGGTACACCTGGTACTGGTCAAACAGGTCGGCCATTTTCCCTGCAAGCTGCATGCGTCTGAGCTGGCTGTTATGCTTTTCTTTGGAATAATAGGCTGCTATGTCCGGGAAGCGGGTTATGAAAGATTCACTGCCCAGGAGCTCATAGAGGGCAGGCCTCATGTTGGTCGTATAACGCTTTTTCCCGTAGAGGCCGGAGTAGATTTCTTCCAGCAGCTGGTCCTGTTTCAGAAAACGGAAATTGGCAAATACTCCGTTCCGGCGGGCCAGCTCTGTGGATAACCAGCTTTCCATGCCGGCAGTCTGGGTAATCAGGATTTCAGGCAGGAATACCGTCTCTGAGGTGTCAGAGTCATCTTCTGTGCGGGCAATGTTTTGTGCCAGTTTGCCGCAAAGGATTTCCAGCTGGTCAGATATGTAGATCACTGCTGCCATGCCTCATTATTTTAAGCGGTTTGTCAAACCCGAGGCCCGGGAAATCCTTTTTCGCACGGTTTCTTCCAACACATTCTTCGGTGCCTGTACCAGGACCCGGGTCCTGGCCCTGGTCACGGCCGTGTACAGCAATTCACGTGTGAGAATCCTTACATCCTTATTATCAGGCAATAAAACCAGCACATTGTCAAATTCCGAACCCTGGCTTTTGTTTATGGTCATGGCAAATACTGTTTCCCATTGGGTCAGGTACCCGGGCAGAATGCGCAGCAACTCGCCATCAGGGCCGGGGAACCAGGCATAGAGCCTGTTCCCCGGATCATGAGGGTCTCTCCTTATAATACCCACATCGCCGTTAAATACCTTTAGCGCATACATGTTGGCTGTAACCATGACCGGCTGGTTATGGTAAAAACCGGAGGCAGGATAGATGGGCAGGCCTATAGAGCGCAGGTACCCGGCTATGCGCCGGTTTGTCTGATAAACACCCCGTTCTCCTTCCCTTATGGCACATAAAACGCGTATGCGGCCAATCTTTTCAAGGGCTTTTGCAATATCGGGCTCTTCAATATAATCCCGGTACATGACGGCAAACTCACAAAAAAGCCTGTGGTCATAAGTGGTGTCAATGGCCAGGGCCTGATCCGGATGATTTATGGTATGTACGATGCATTCCGGCTCACCTTCCATAACCGAGCGACTGAAAAGTCCGATCCCTTTTTGGGGATCAAAACGCCAGCTTTTTGTCAACCTGATCACATGCCCGTCCAATACAGATCCGATCCCTTCTGTTTTGCAGAGATCCCCAAAAACGCTCCCTGCCTCTACAGAAGCCAGCTGGTCTTTGTCCCCGAGCAGGATGAGGCGTTTTTCAGGGTTTATTGCAAACAGGAGCTTGGCCATCAGGGCCCCGTCAATCATTGAGGCTTCATCCACTATGGTAATATCCTGGATCAGGGGGTTGTCTTCGTTGTGCCTGAAGAATATGCTGCCGCTGACAGATTCCAGGAGCCGGTGGATTGTAGATGCCAGCGGAAGACCGGGGATTTGCTCCCTCAGGGGAGTCATGGATTCGTTGATCCTGGCAGCGGCCTTCCCGGTGGGGGCCGCAAGAGCGATCTTCAAACCAGGATTGATCGCATACAACACACGAAGCACCTCTCTTACCAGTGTGGTCTTTCCTGTTCCGGGCCCTCCTGTTACGATGCAGAAATTGTCCAGCAGGGCCGGCAGGAATGCCTCGGCATTCTCCCCGAAAAGTTCCTCCACAAGCGGGCGGAACGGTTTCAGTTGCCGAATCCTCTGGTCCCGGAGTCTGTTCCCCTCGGTTATGAGCTGCCGGATTTTTTTCTCTATGTGTGTTTCATAAAGAAAATACCGTTGAAAATAAAGATTGTTGCGGTAAAGTATGAAGGGTGTCAGGACAGATGGATCGTGCGACAGATACGGGCCCGGGTCTAATATTCCGTCGGGAATTTTTTCTTCCGGGTTATCCTCTTTGAAGCTTTTCAAATCAAGGCACAAATGACCCTCGTCCAGCCTTTTCAATAAAGCACCGGCCAAAATACCCAGACCAGGTTCAAGTTGATCAAAATAATCGGCAAAGATGCTGTAAACATCCATCGGCTCTTACTCGCCTATGATCTTGACCAGGATGCGTTTTTTGCGTTTGCCGTCAAATTCGCCATAGAAGATCTGTTCCCAGGTACCGAAATCAAGACGTCCGCCTGTCACGGCAATTACTACCTCCCGGCCCATTACCTGGCGTTTGAGGTGTGCATCGGCATTGTTTTCCACACCATTATGGCGGTATTGGGAATGAGGCATTTCCGGAGCCAGGCGTTCCAACCACTTTTCAAAGTCGTGATGAAGACCCGATTCATCGTCGTTAATGAAAACGCTAGAAGTAATGTGCATGGAATTGCACAGCAGCAGCCCTTCCTGTATCCCGCTCTCCTGAAGGCATTCAAGAACCCGGGGTGTGATATTCACAAAAGCCCGGCGAGTTGGTGTTTCAACATAAAACTCTTGTCTGTATGTTTTCATCTTTTAGGTTATCTATGTGCTAAAGGTACAAAAAAACCTCCATTTCATGAGTCCTCCCGGGCATAAACCTGTTTGACAGGCAATTTATTTAACAACCTATTGGATATTACATGATCTGATGGTCTCATGATTACTTTTTTTTTGTATATTTCGCCTGATGATGAATCCTGTCCCAACCAACGGTTATTGTGTAGTAACCGGGGCTGCAAACGGTCTTGGAAAGGCATTTGCATTGGAACTGGCCGGCAGGAATCTGAATACCCTGCTGATAGACCTTCCCGGCAACGGGCTTCAGGAACTGTGTTCTTACATTCATCAGAAATACAGCGTGTTGTCTTATTGTTTTGAATGCGACCTGACCAAAAAAGAACAGGTTCTTGAACTGGGGACGAGTATCAGCGAGCAGTATCCTGTTTTTATGCTTATCAATAATGTCGGCACGGGGGGAAGCATGAGGTTTGAAGAGGCCGGGGTAGATTACCTGGACAGGATCATACAGCTTAATATTATGGCTACCACGCTGCTTACCCGGCAACTGATACCCAACATGCTGGCGCAAAAGAAAGCCTATATACTGAATGTTTCCAGCATGGCCGCCTTTTCACCCATTGGATACAAAACCATTTACCCAGCCTCAAAAATATTTGTTCATTATTTTTCCAGGAGTCTTTACCAGGAATACAAAAACACCAATCTTTTTGTTAGTGTGGTGAATCCGGGCCCCATGAAAACCAATCCCGAAGTTACCCGGAGGATAGAAATGCAGGGCTTTTTCAGTCACTGGGGCGTGATGTCCCCTGCTAAAGTTGCCGCTATTTCCATCCGGCAGCTTTTAAAACGGGATACACTGATCATGCTTAGTTTTATAAATGGACTGGACTGGCTTGTTCTCAAGCTTGTTCCCATATACATACGCCTGCCCTTATTGAGCCGTGCCATTAAAAAAGAATTAGCAGTTATTTGATCATCATGAAAACTGTTCTGGTCACCGGTGCAAACGGACTCCTGGGTACCAATGTTGTATTGGAATTACTCAGCAGGGGATATGCCGTGAAAGGACTGGTCCGATCCCTCAGGCGGTTCATTGATTATTCCCATCCTCAGCTGGAACTGGTCACAGGAGATGTCAGGGATGTTTCTTCGTTGCAGGCTGCAGTCAGGGGATGTGACTTTATTGTACACACTGTGGCAGACACATCCCAAAAGCATCTGAGGATTTCGGATTACGATCCCGTCAATTTTGAAGGCACAAAAAACATCCTGGAACTATGCCGGCAAGAGGGGATTAAACGTCTGGTGTACATAGGTACGGCTAATACATGCGGCTGTGGATCCCTGGAAAATCCGGGTGATGAGCAGTCTCCCCCCTCGCACCCGTTTACCCATTGCCTCTATGCATTGAGTAAGATCAAAGCCGGGGAGCTTATAGAAGCTGCCGTTTCAGAGGGTCTGGATATTGTAACCTTAAGCCCCACATTCATGATTGGCCCTTATGATTACAAACCGTCCTCCGGCCGGATTATCAATATGGCGTTGAACAGGAAGGTTGTTTTTTATCCCCCGGGAGGTAAAAATTTCGTCCATGCCGCAGATGTGGCCCGTGGTGTAGTCAATGCCCTTGAAGAAGGTGTATCGGGAGAAAATTACCTTATGGCCAACGAAAATCTTTCATACCGGGATTTTTTCCAGATCATTTCCCGGCTTACCGGCAAGCGTCCCCTGATGATCCGCCTTCCACGCCCGTTGCTTATGGCTGTCGGGCTTATTGGAGACGGACTGAGGCGACTGGGAGTAGAAATCCCACTTTGCAGTAACAATATGAAAATCTTGTGTACCAATAATTTTTATAAAAACCAGAAAGCCCTGTCCCGGTTTAACATGTCCTTTCTCACCACAGAAGAGGCGGTGCGGGACGCGTTAAAGACCGGGCCTTTCCAAACCATATTAAAGTATTAATCACTTAACAAATCAAATTATGGAAAGTCTTTTTGAAAATCTGGAATCTTGTGATTTCACCAATGGCAGCTATCTTGCTTTTTTGCCGTTTATTATCATGTGGACCGTTTTCTGCATGTATATTTCGGTAATACAGATCGTTGCCATTTGGTATGTATTCACCAAAGCCGGAAAACCGGGGTGGGCTTGTCTCATACCCGTTTATGATTATCTGGTAGGGTTGAAGATCATTGGAAAACCATGGTGGTGGGTCATACTCCTGTTTATCCCGTTTATCAATTTAATATTTATGATATGGGGAATAAACCTGTTGTCTAAAAGTTTTGGTAAAGGAGTGGATTTCACCATTGGGTTGTTGCTGCTCCCGTTCATATTTTTCCCAATCCTCGGTTTTGGCAAATCGGAATATAAAGGGCCGGCAGGCAAGTAAAAAAATTTATGATCATGAAAATCAATTTTGAAAACATGTCTTTCGAGCACAGGGAGGCTGTGATGGACATTTACAATTATTACGTAAACAACAGTCTTGCAACCTATCCCGACGATGTGCTACCTTATGAGTACTATGAAAAATTCCTGGATATGACAAAGTGCTACCCTGCTTATGTCATCAAGGAAAATGACAAGATTGTAGGTTTTTGTATGCTCCACGCCTATAATCCTTTCCCTACTTTTAAGCAATGTGCTGAAATTTTCTATTTCATTGACCACCACCACACAGGAAAAGGAATAGGGACCATGGCCCTGAAAAGACTTGAGCAGGATGCTCTGCAGGTAGGCATCAAGACCATTCTGGCAAATATTTCCTCGATTAACACCCGGAGCATTGATTTTCATAAGAAAAACGGCTTCACAGAGTGTGGCCGGTTCCAGAAGATCATAACAAAAAAGGGGAAACCCCTGGATATTGTCTGGATGCAGAAGTCGCTGGAATAGAACTTTGTTTATAAAGTTTTACAAATTATTTGTTTTGTTGAAAAACCCGACTTACCTTTGCGGCACATAATGAATATTTAAGCCGTTCGAGCAGTCATGCTGAACGGCTTTTTGATTAGGCTGTTCCATGATACTGGATCCTTTTCGGGCAAAAAGTGGCCTGGCTTAGTGACCAATGATTTCGTATACGATCCAGATATAACCGTCAGGCAAGGTCTCACACTTCTTGTTGCGCAAGCTGATGTGGCTTTCCACCCCCTCAAATAAATGCCTGTCGGATTTTGCCAGGATTTCCGGGGTAACAACCAGGCTTATCTCATCTATCAGGCCTTCGTTGAGCAGTACATTCCCCAGGCGGCTGCCCGTATCTACCAGAATCGTTTCAACACCGTACCGCAGGGCAAGCTGCCGGAAAGCTTCCCGGTAATCAGCCTGTATACTGCCGGTTTTAATATAATCGTAATTTCTTTTCTCCAGGTACTCTATATACTCTGCCGGTGTAGCTTCCGAAACCAGCAGGATTACATCCCGGCAATACTCAAACTGCCTCAAATAGTGCAATACCCCCTGCAGGGTCCCTTTGGTGTCGGGAATAACCCAATAGGAAAGTGCCGGATCGCGCACGGATTTGTGAAAATCCGATGCGGTTTCCGGGGGGATAGTTTCCCCGTTTTGTTCAATACTGGCCCGGGATGTTGTATTGGAGCCCACCATATACACCTGCGCGCCAAACGAATTGACTGCCTGGTAGTGCAATTCCATGTTGGCTGCAATGCCTGTGAAAGAACCGTCCAGGCTAACTGAGTTGTGTAGAATGACTTTCATGAGATCAATTATTACTGTACCAAATGTATGATTATTTTCTATACAGCAAAGCCGGGGCTTCGGCCTTTCCTGCAGGCGGTCGCTGACACCACAAGATAAGGGAAGCCCCGGCTTAAGGAAAAAGCTTCCCGTTATTGTGGTGTCAGTGAATTGTAAGTTGCGCAGGAGGTTGCATTTGCTCCGGCAGCGCCCACTTGTCGCGAATGTTGTTGAGGGCATCGGGGTTGACCAGCAGATGGAGCGGGACCATGTTCCTGACGCCTATTTCAGAGGTTGGCTTGCCCTCCAGCACATCGGCCGCCATCTGCCCGGCCAGGTAGCCTACCTCGGTATATTCTGCCCCAAGCCCGAATAACGTATTGCCGTAAACGTTGTTGGTGTTGTTGATGATCAATGGGATTTTGGCTTTCGCAGCCGCGTTGATCATCTGGTCTATGGCTGCTTCCACCACATTGTCGCCTCCCACCCATAAGGCTTCAACGCCGCGCGCGGTGAGGGACATCGCTGCTTCCAGGATCTGCGTGGTATTCTCCACGCTCATTTCCAGAAGTTCAATACCCAGCTCGGCGCATTTCTTGCGGGCCAGGCGGACGCAGGCCTCGGAACAGGTTTCACTGGTGCACCAGACGGTTCCCACCTTTTTCAGATCGGGCTTTATCTGCTTCATCAGGGCAAAGGTTTCTTCCACCGGCTGAAAAGTCCCAATACCCACAAGGTGCGGCGGGTGCTGGTCCGGTTCAGTGCCCGTTATCCCTACTCCGGAAACATATGGATCGGTCACCGTGCAGAAGACATGCATCACGTCCCCTTTTTTGTTGGCATTGGCCATTACCTGCATTGCCGGCGTACTGATGGTCACCACCATGTCAAACCGGCTGCTCACAATGTTTTGCGCTATGGCATTGGCTGTTACCATATCATTGTCGGCAGAGAAATGCTGTATTGTGCAGCCCTGGCTGTCTAAGAAGCCTCTTTCTGTCAAAGCCTCCATGACCCCATCTTCGGTGTCATCAAGTGAGGGACGCGTGGTCATTTTGAAAA
Organism: Bacteroidales bacterium UBA1374; assembly: GCA_002305545.1. GTDB lineage: Bacteria > Bacteroidota > Bacteroidia > Bacteroidales > UBA932 > DMER64. The sequence continues at coordinate 4,982 of DBRG01000004.1, read as the reverse complement.
CCGCTATCTTCAATGCATCCTTCTTCACTTTTTCCCGGTTTCCCAGGTCCAGCAACAACAAAACCCCGGCAACCAGGAACAGGATGAACAGGCTTTTACCAATGCTTTTCATTATACGTAATTGTTACTCAGTAAAGCAGCCACTCCCGGGTCAATGGCATCCTTGCGGCGCAAGTCGTCAAACAGGGCCAGCAGGTCATTGACCTTGAGTCTTTTCTTATCCTCGCCTTTGAAATCATAAGCCACACGTCCCTGGTGCATCATGATAAGTCGGTCTCCCATATGTACGGCCTGATGCATGGAATGCGTCACCATAAGGGTGGTCAGCGAATCCCTGGTGATGATCATTTGGGTGATTTCCGTCACCCGCGCAGCCGTCTTGGGATCCAGGGCCGCCGTATGTTCATCCAGCAGTAACAGTTTTGGTTGTAACGCCGAGGCCATCAAAAGCGTGAGAGCCTGCCGCTGGCCTCCTGAAAGCTTGCCGATGGGATTGTCCAGCCGTTCTTCCAGGTCCATGTTCAGCGGCCGGACCATCTGCCTGTACTCCTCTTTCTTTCCGTGCGATATGCCCGGTCCAAGACCCCGGGGCTTTCCGCGCCTGAGCGCCAGTGAAATGTTTTCGCCTATGGTCATGTTGGGGGCCGTTCCGCTTAGCGGATTCTGGAAAACACGTCCCATGTAGCGCGCCCTTCTATGCTCCGGCCAGGCCGTGATGTCCGTACCATCCATGCGGATAGTCCCTTCGTCTATCGGAAAAGTTCCTGCTATGGCATTCAGCAGTGTTGATTTCCCCGATCCGTTGCTCCCCAGCACACAGACAAAACTCCCTTTCTCCAGCGTCAGGGAAACTCCGTTCAGCGCCCTGACCTCATGTACCGTACCGGCATGGAAGGTTTTTTTTATATTGTTGAGCTCAAGCATATTTCTTTCTCCCCCAAAGATTTTTCCTGCGTTTCATGAGTCCGGGCAGAATGAGTGCAATAAAGACGAATGCCGCCGTAATGATCTTAAGATCGTTGGGATTCATTCCAAGACGCAGGGCTATGGCCACCAGCAGCCGGAAAAGCACAGAACCCAGAACCGCCCCGAAAATCACATACCCCACGCTTGTCCGCCCAACCACAACCTCGCCGATGATCACACTGGCCAGTCCCCAGACCATCATGCCAATGCCCATCTGGACATCGGCAAATCCCTGGAATTGCGCCAGCAGCGCGCCCGACAGGGCAACAAACCCGTTGGCAAGGGCAATCCCGAAAACGATCATCCACTTGGTATCGACACCCAATGCCCTTATCATCTGGTCATTGTCCCCGGTGGCACGCATGGCGGTTCCCAGGTTGGTTCTCAGGAACCAGCGTAATACAAGACCTGTCAGCAATACCACAACAACCAGGGCAGCCAGGATGACCAGGTCCTTGGCATCCACGCTCCAGCCCAGCAAAACAACCTTGCTCCCCTGCCCGAAGAGCTGTTGTGAAACCTTTTCCAGTCCGTTGAATATTGTCACCGACCCGGGCATGGGCAAATTGCTTCTTCCCATAACATGAAGATTCACAGAGTAGAGTGCCGTCATCACCAGTATTCCAGAAAGCAGCTGATTGATCCTGAAGCGGGTGTGTATGAGTCCGGTGAGCGCGCCGGCAACCATTCCCGCAGCAAAAGAAACCAGGCAGGACAACAGCGGGTCGCATCCACTCACAATGAGCAGGGCCGCCAGGGCTGCCCCGGTGGTAAAAGATCCTTCAACCGTAATATCGGGAAAATCGAACACACGGAAACTGATAAAGACACCCAACGCCAGGAAAGACAGTATCAGGCCAAAGATCATGGATGTAATCAGAATGGACATATCTATTTATCGGTCATTGATAAACTTTTCAACCGGAACGACCCAGCACACCCCCTGCAGGAAGGCACTTTCCCCAAGGCCCGAAAGGGGACGGTCATCGCAAAGCAGATGCAGGATATCCGTGAGGCCTGCTTCCTCCAGCAAATGGCTTATGGTATCATCCGGTGACGGATCATTTTTCTTCAAGGGAAGATATGGGAACACCGCCGTATGGATGTGTGCCAGCAATGTGTTGTCCTTCATGGGTCTTAGAAAATCCCTGCACACTGCTCCGGAATCCCTGGACACAATGCCTGCGGAAACGGTTTGCATCCTCAGGTGGGCAGGTTCGGTGGTAAAACGCACCGCATCCTTCACCCCGGGATAAGCAAACAATGACCTTTCCCCCACCGGAGAGACATTGATGGAGGTGCCAATGAGTCCGGCACTCTCGGCAATCATCACGAAGGCCCATGTGCGGTAGCCGGTCAGTCGGGAGATAAGGTGTGCCAGGGAGGAAAGTTCAAGACCGCGGGCTTCCTGCCCCGGCTCAAACACCACCCGGTGTGAAAAAGGCCCCGAAAAATGAAGGCCGTATACCTCGGTAAGATGCGCAACAAGCTTTCCGTGGCTGATCATGTAGTCCGGCTTTTTGGACCCGTCAGCCGGCAGGTAAGCCGCCATCCCGTTCAAGAGCAGGTATTCTCCTAACCGTCCGCTGCACTCCGGGAACGATTCCCCGATGGCTCCCAGTCCCAGCGCAAATTTACCCCGGGCCGAGGCGATGATCCTGGTATCTTCCTGTGTATAATCCCCGTCAGCGATCCTTTGAGGCTCCCCGCTGCAGGTCACCGTTGTGGATGCCTGTTTGTCAAGCTCCTGCATCCGGAACACGTATCCGTCTTCCTCCTTTACGATATCCTGTATTTCTTCCTTTGCCTGGACGGCTGCCTTTTGGTCCGGCGGGCTGAACATATCGCTCATGCCCACCATGGCCAACACCTGAGCCACATTGTCAGAAGATCTTATGATATAGAAATGACCGTTCAGCGACTGCAGGTTCTTATGCTGCACTACCAGTGCCCGGATTCCTGCAGAGCTCATGTATTCAATCCGGGACAGATCCAGTGCCACCTGGTATTTTCCCTCCCGCACCAAACGCTCCATGTAATCCGTCAGATGGTCCGTACTGGTGGCATCCAGCCGCCCGGAACAGTGAAGCAATACCCTTTGATCCTGCTGATCTTCCCTCTGTATATCCAATGAAATCATTGTAACAAATATAGTTAAATGGTGGTGAATAAAAAGTAGTTGCCCCTACTATTATGCATTAAATGCGTTTGTCGCACTACCTTGAAGACCACCGGACAGTCCTTTGTGCAATAATGCTACACAATGGCAGACTTGCAACAAATCAGGAAGGTGCTGCTACGCAGCTTTTATAGGCGCCAAAAACTTTTGGCGCACCAATCTGAAAGACAACCTCTTAGGATTTTCTGAACAAATACAACCTCCTGCTCCAGTATCAGGTCGCTGCCATCACTTGGAACTGAGCGCTTTTTGAGTACGCCGAGGCGCTCCGCACCAAGTACGGGGGCAAAAACGAAATGTACAAAATGAAAGAAAAGGAAAACTTCAATAACGCTAGTGAATAAAAGAAAGTAGAAGAATTGTTAAAAACGATAATAAAAAACGAGATGTACATTTGCTTTAATTTAGCTTTAATATTTCAGGTTCAACGAATTCAAATTTAAGTCGGCATTTTAATTTCAGTTTAATATATCCCTAATAAGTTGTTAACCATAGCCTAAAATGCACAAAAACAAGGCGTTTTAGGCTATTCTTATTTGAATATACCACCTGAATAATTGCGTAAAATAAGCCATAAAAAACGGCAATTTTGCAAAGACCTTTTTAACCAAAATTTTAGCAAAATAATGTGTTGGGGTTGCAGTTGGAGTTGCAGTTGGAGTTGCATATCGACTGCAAAAAAAGGGCACTTCGACCCCCCATAACTGCAAAAAAAGGGCACTTCGACCCCCCTAACGTCGTTAATTTTCACACATATTTTTCAACATTGTGAGCTCATAAAGCGCAATGTGTTAGGATATTACAAAATGTTTTATTATATTTGGAGTGAAAAATGCGTTACAAAAAAAGGATATGAGGAAAATAAAGCCAATAAAATCATGGTTTATACCCGATGATTTAATTAGTAAAATAACACCTGGTATGTTAGATTTTTACCTTGCCTGGTCAATTAAGCAAATGGATTATATTAACTTAATAAAAATTTGAAAAACATTATATTAATGCTAATTTTACATACATCTGTTCCAGAAATAGCTACATTGTCCTAATGCATGCATAAAACGTCTATTTTTTTGACATTTGTTAATCAAAGAATTTACTTTTTCACTTTGCCTTATACCAAAGAAAGACAAGGCAACGTGTTGCTAGTATCTTGAGGTATATAGCTTACCATATATCAGCATTTATACGCCCAAATTAGAGGGTATAGAAATATTTATTGAATCTATAAACAAGTTGGCAATAATTTAAGCCGAACAGAATAAAACTAACAGAACGAGAAAAATATACCTTAATCGAAAAAACATCAATCTACATGACAAAAAAAGGTTTTTTAAGAATTTTAATTTTCTACTTGATAGGAATAACGCTCTCAAATGTATTCAGATTTGATTTATTGAATCTAAATGAATCAGGAGAAAAATTATCTATAATTGAATTATTAATAACATCTCCTTTAGGAGCCATTGGATTATTTATAGGAGCTCTTATTTCACTTTACTTACTCAAAAAGGAAAGAAAGTTAAGCTTTAGTTTATTTGGGACATCATGGAAATGGAGTTTAATTATGCTAAGTATTCCTGTTATCCTTCTTGCCATATTTGGAGTTGACAATGAGAATAACATAAATATACACCTTTACGGTATGTTAGGAGGAATTGGTACTCTTATTTATTGCTTTTGTGAGGAAATTGGTTGGAGAGGATATTTACAGGATGAATTGAAATCTGTAAAGGAATGGAAAAGAATACTTTTAATTGGTTTTTTATGGTATTTGTGGCACCTCTCATTTATCACGAATCAGAATTTCATTGACATTGGTGTCTACTAAAAATTT
>DBRG01000022.1 GCA_002305545.1 Bacteroidales bacterium UBA1374 | reverse complement strand
GGGGCTGCAAAATTAGCCATAAATTTAACAACTGCAAAAAAAGTCTTTTTTTTCTAACTTTGATTCTCAAAACAACACAGTATGGTCCTTTTAGAAGTTTGCTGCACCAGCTTGGATAGTGCCCTGGCCATGCTCCGGGCCGGCGCCCACCGCCTGGAAATTTGCTCCGACCTCTCCTGCGGAGGCCTCACCCCAGCCTGGCTCAGCCTGCTGCACCCCGCCACCTTCCCCTCTACCCCGCAGCACACCGGCACCGTTCCACCATACCAGCAGCACACCCGCACCTACCAGCCCATACAGCAGCCCACTTTGCAACACATCGGCACCTTCCCACCCGACCAGCAGCACACCGGCATCTCTCTTGAAGAATTTCTGGAGCGGACGCACGTCCTTATACGGTGCCGTCCCGGCAATTTTTGTTTTTCTCACGCCGAGGTAGGAACCATGTGCGAATCCATCCGCCTGTGCCGCCAGATAGGTGTGCGGGGCGTGGTGATAGGAGCGCTCACCTCAGAAGGCGACCCCGACCTCCCTGCTCTTCACCTGATGATTAATGCTGCCACCGCCCCCGGGCCTGGCCCCGCCACTGCTTCTGCCATTGGTACCGCTACTGCCACTTGCACCTCGCCTCGGCCTTTGACTTTGGTGTTTCACCGGGCATTTGATGAATGCCGGGATCCCCTCGGCACGCTGGAACAGATCATAAACCTGGGCTTCAGCACCATTTTGACCTCGGGTCAGGCGCCGAATGCCGAGGCCGGGATCCCCATGCTCAGCCAACTGGTGGATAAGGCAGCCGGACGCATCACAATTATGGCCGGCAAGGGCGTTACCGTTGACAATGTGACTAAAATAATCCGCCAGACCGGCGTTCCGGCAGTTCACCTGTCGGAGCGGCCGGGAATCCCCGAAGTACTGCTGCGCACCTTTCATTCATCCTGCTGATTATCAGCAACATAACAAAAGAGCTCTCCTAGAGAGCTATTTTGTTAATCTTCTGTGATACAGGTCAATACATCAAGTGTGCGCGGCACTCCTCCGTACAGGATTAGCATAAATTTTCAGGAAAATGTGTTGTGCTTCCTTCAGAACTTCCGGTAACGCTTCATCGGCATTACTACCAAAAACCTTTTGCGGCAGAGCTTCCAGGCGCTTGAGGAAGGCAGCTTTATCCTGGTCAGTATATTGGTTTTTGTGGGTGCTACTGCCGTGCAGCATATCGTAGGCAATATAATTGGATGGGAAGCACTTGTAGTTATGCCGTATCTTGCTGTCAATCAGAGCACATAGGTTAGTGGCGAATGCATTGACGTCCTGACCGCCATGCCGCCCGGCACAGCAACCTGTCAACTTGCTGCTGAATGGCTCTGAACTTCCGCTTTGCATCTGTTCGCTTGTACTGTGTCCGGCACTTTCAACACATGCTTCCAGTTCTTCGCGTGTGAGCGGATCACATACATGGATGTGTACTTCGCCCTTCCACTGCGAGATCCCGGTTATCATACTGATCAGGTCTTCGTCTTCGTCCTTTATGTAGGTTTTGCCATCAGGGGCATTTTGAGCAGCCAGCAGTTCCTTTGTCTTAAGGAAATCGCATGATTCGTATTCGTAGGAAATAGCTACGGGCACAATGTTCAGGGCAGCATAATTTTTAACCAGGTCATTCAGCCCGCCTCCCGCAGCAGCCGCATCGCCGGCAGCAATCCTGCCATCCGCAGCATTCGCATCACCCGCAGCGCCTCGCATACCGCTCATCCCCATCATTTTCACGAGTGCCGGGGCTGTCTTGTCCAGCCCGTCTTTTGTCCGGCCGTTGCGTTGGGCAATCCAGCAGGAGTCGCCCTGACGTATGCAGCTTCGCAGAAATTCGCTCAACAGGACCGAGTTCTTGAACAACTCCCGTTTGTTGCCCTGCCTGACCACCTTGAACATTTTGTTTGACCGTGCAAGGTCATCTGCCAGTTGGTTCACAATTAGGTTGTCCCCGTAGGTTATCATACTGGTGGGCAGTCCCTGGTCAACAAATACCATCTGCAGCAAAGAAGTGTCCAGGATGATATCCCTGTGGTTGGAAATGTAAAGGTAGCCCACATCCGGCCTGATACCGGGGCTGAAATGGTACGTGAAGCTTTCCATGGTGGAGTCAATCACACGCTTGTTGAATGCGTACATCCACTCCATCTGGAATTGATGAACAGTCTTCACTTCCAGGACCTTCCTTATGGCTTCCGCTGGTGTTATCCCGGGAAAGATCATTGCCGCCACGTCCGGAAAGTACCGGTGCGCAGCAATGCGCTGCATGGCTGCCGGTATCTGTTCATCGGTATAAGGTCTTAAATGTTCCGGGAAATCTTCTATCACGTCTTAAAATATTATCTCTCCCATCAATATATCCGCAACAAATCTATGCAAAACCGCTCTTCCCGCAGGTCATAATCCATGGGTGGATGTTCGGGTGAACGCGTGAGCAGGCACAGAAGGGATGATGCGTACCCTCCGTAACACTCCAAATATCCTGCCAATAATGTATTCAGCGAGGGCTCGGTCTCCAGGGTGCCAAAACATGTTCTGAAAAACTGCTCGTAGATGAATCCGTCTGAAAGAAATATTTCCATCTCGCCCTGTATGTTGTGCCTTAATGCAATATCACTGCATACGGCATTGGGTATGGAGCGTTTATATGCCTGGTCGTCTGCGTGTAGTCCTTCCATCACGCGTACAAGGTTGTAATCGGCCCCTAGGCAACCAGAGCGGGAGTATATGAACAGTCCCATATCGGGTTTACTCGCAGAAGGGTCGTAACCGTTGTGTCTCATAAGCAATTCCGCGGTTATGAATCCAAGCTTGCTGTAATCATCCATGTTTTTATAGCCGGGAAAATCCACTTTCAGAAATGAAAAAATGCGGTCAAGGTCTTCAACCACATGGTTGCCCATCATGAGTTTTTCCAGTTCAGGGCACCTTGCCCTGTCCAGAACAATGGATTGGTTGGTTATCCTGCAAAACGACTTAATGAGCATGATGATTCTTTTCTTTTGTATAAAGGATTGCAGCATTAACTCCTCCAAAACCGGTGGATACATTGAGAAAACTGTTCTTGTTCGAGGTTTTGACAGTAGTAACGATCTGGATCCGGCCATCAACCCCGTGGTTTCTGTAACCCAGGGTGGGCAATATGATTCCCTCTTCCAGCGATTTAGCTCCTAGTATGCTGTTCATAAGGCTTGTAGACCCGGAACTATGTCCAAAGCTGCCTTCAAAACAATTGACAGGCACCCTGCGTAAGCCGGCCTCCTCAATGGCAATGGATGTGGTGTTGTCAATAACTGTCAGACCCACCCCGTGCGCATTGATAAAAGAAAGGCTCCTGGCATTTTCCCGGGTCATCACTTTCTGAATGGCCCTTTGTAAAGCCTGGCCCTTAGTGTCAAAGCTCCCGCCTTTGCATGGATCTGTCATGACGGCACCCCCTTTGAATTTAATAAAGCACGGCATGTTCAGATGCTTTTTGTCTTTCTGAAACCGCTCTTCACTTACAAATATGGCACAGGAGGCAGATTCGCCCGGGTTAGTGCCATCCCCTTCCTTATCAAACGGCCGTACCGGCTTATCGCTTACAAGACCAGCCTGGCTTAAAAGAAAAACGGTGAACATACTGATCAGTTCTACCCCTATGATCACGGCAAAATCATAAGGACTGCCTTTGCATAACAGCCGGTTGGCTACTATCTGGGCCTGCATGCCGGCCATGGCGGAATTCATGACCACATATGGTTTCCCGTGCAAATTCAATTCGTTCATCATTTGCTGGGACACGTGCCAGGGATAGAGCCTGGGATTAAGGGTCTGATCACTCAGTTCGCGGAACGAGTCGACATCTCCCTTGGTGGTACAAAAAATAAACGCTACACGGGGACTCGTAAAAATTTCGTTCCTGTAGATCTCGGGTACGGTATTGGATACGGTAGATTCAAAAACGGCAGACATGGCCTGGCGGTACCTGGACATCATGTGGGTACGTGCCCCGGCATAAGGTGCGGCCAGGTTCTCCAGGTCCCTGGGACTGATCAGGGCGGCCAGAATTGGGTGCGACAATCCCCTGAAACCTGCCGGGAACTGTCTTATGCCTGAATAACCTGCCTTTACGGCCTGAAAATTTTCTTCTGTTGTAGAACCGAGAGGAGAAATAATGCCGTCACCAATTTTGTACATCATTGCAATTACAAATGTAGGAATTTTTCCAAAAAATGATAATTTTGTGGAAAAAGGCAGTTATGCGTTTCTTTGTCCTTCTTGCTTCCCTTTTCATAAGTCCGTTTATCCTTGCCGAGGCGGGGCCTGTGCAGGCACCGGACCCGATGCTTAAACCGGAGCAGCGGTGTGCGCAGCAGGTGCAACCGCAAGAGCGGCAAGAACAGGAGCAGGAACTGGAGGAGAAGCTGCAACCGCAGCAGGAGCAACCGCAGGAGCTGCAGGAAGAACAGGAGCAGGAACGGCAGCAGCAGCGGTATGGATCGGGACGCAAGAAAGTGGGACTGGTGCTGAGCGGTGGCGGAGCCAAAGGCGTAGCCCACATAGGCGTGCTTAAAGTGCTTGAAGAGGCGGGCATCCCCATAGACTACATAGCAGGTACCAGCATGGGCGCCATCGTAGGCGGCATGTATGCCATAGGATTCAGCCCCGCCGCCATGGACAGCATCATGCGTGCCCAGAATTGGCTGGATTTGCTGAGCGACAAGATCACCCGGGACAAGCTGTTTTTCACTGAAAAGGAGGTCTCGGATAAATCCCTGATAACCATTCCCTTTGACAAAGACCGCTTTCACATCTCTACGGGTTTGCTGAGCGGCGGTTCTGTCATGGACATGTTGAGTGAGTATACGGTGGGTTACCACAACATGAAATCCTTTGACGACCTTCCCATCCCCTTTGCCTGCGTGGGTTATGACCTGATAAGCGGGGACCAGGTGGTCATTCGGGAAGGCAGCCTGCCCCTGGCCATACGCGCAAGCATGTCCATCCCGGGCGCTTTCACCACCGTGGAACGGGATGGGCGCATACTTATTGACGGCGGGGTGATCAATAACTTTCCCGTGAATGTGGTACGGGATATGGGAGCCGAGATCATCATCGGAGTGGATGTGAGCATGATGACAGAACGGTTGGAAAGCCTGAGCAAGGGGGAAATACGGGAAGACGACTACAACGACCTCATGTTCATAGTCAATCGAATGATGGAAAGGATGTCCCGGGATGCTTTCGAAAAAAACAAGAGCCTGACCGACCTCTACATTCACCCCGATACAGAGCCTTATACAACAGCAAGTTTCACCACAGCGGCCGTTGATTCCCTGCTTGTCAGGGGAGAACGCGTTGCACGCGAAAACTGGGATGCCATCCTGGCTTTCAAGGAACTCATCGGGATACATCCTGCAGATGATATAAAGATGCCTCCCAACAGGAAAGCGGGGACAGACTCTCCCGTGGTAGATAGTGTTGAACTGGGATACATCATCTTCAACGGTATCACTTCGCTGAACGAAAAAAACCTCCGCCGCATGCTCCGCTTCAAGGAATTCAGCACCATAGGAACGAATTCGCTCAGGGAAGCGGTGGACCGTTTCAAGGGCACCGGCAGTTTCTCATCCATTAGCTACAACCTGGTCGAGCAGGATGGGCGCTACAACCTGACCTTCAATTGCCGGGAGCGTTCCCGGAGTGCGGTGAGCGTGGGGATACGGTTCGATACCAGGGAAATCGCCTCGGGTTATATCAATGCTGTTTTTTCTCCGGCTGAGCTCCGGGGGGGCTTGCTGGAAGCAACCGGGAGGCTTTCCACCAATCCGTTCATCAACGTGGGGATATTCTACCAGGATGCCTGGCTCGGAAAATTCGGATTGTCCTATACCTACCGCTACGGGAACATGGAACTTTACACCGGGCGGGATACCACATCGCACAATATCCGGTTCCACAAGAACCGTATCAACCTGGACCTGGCAAACTTTTATTACAGGAATTTCAACATATACCTGGGCGCGCGCTATGAAAACTTCCGTTCCCCGAACATGATCATGGCCAACGATGTGGGATTTCAGCGGCAAAGGGTGCGCGAGAACCTGATAAGTTACCGTGGCGGTGTACGTTACGACAGCTATGATAACGCCAATTATCCGACTTCCGGGGTGCGTTTCAAAGCCGAATATGCGCTCTATACAGATGATTTTTCACAATACCGAGACGGGACCCCTTTCTCGGCCATATCCGCTTCCCTTTATGTAGCCGTTCCGGTATCAGACAGGTGGACGCTTGTGCCTGCCTTATACGGCCGGTTCCTGTACGGGAAGGAATTTGCCTTCCCAATGCAGAACTTTGTGGGCGGAACCGTTGCCGGCCATTACCTGGACCACCAGTTGCCCTTTTACGGATTCAGACCCACAGAAGTGGTTGACAACAAATTCATTGCAACCGCTTTTGAAGCACGTTACCGCATCTGGAACAATCATTTTTTATGGGTTAAGGGAAATGTGGCCCGAATAAGCCACTCCACGCTGGAACTGATAGAATGGGACAAAGGCATGTATATGCTGGGTGCTGCAGCCGGGTACTCCTATGACAGCCCGCTCGGACCCATTGACGTGCTGGTAGAGTACGGATTGCACCCGGGCGCCAAGTTTGGCGTATACATTAATCTTGGAAAGTATTTTTGACAGGCCGCACCAGCACCTTGTCTATCCTGGCAAAATCCATGTCAACCACCTCTATGGATAATCCTTCCCACTTGAACGTCTCGCCTGTGACAGGAACGTGTTCCAGCTTGTCCAGTATCAATCCGCTCAAGGTATTGTAATCATACATTGCGGCCAGGTCTTCCATGTCGAAGTGTTCCAGGAAGGCATAAAAATCACATTGACCGTCAATAAGGTAAGAACCATCCCCGCGGGAAACAATATCGTGGTCTTCCTGGTTTTCGGGCAATTCTCCTATGAGGGCTTCCATGATGTCCGAGTGGGTGGCCATACCCTGGATACTTCCGAATTCATCGGTAACCAGCGCGTATTTACTATAGCTGTGCTTCATCTGTTCCACGGCGGCATAGACGCTCAGGTTCTCGGGTATGAAAAAAGGTTCCTCTATGACAGAACGCAGATCAAAGTCTTTTCTATCCATGGTGCCGAACAGGTCTTTCAGGTAAACAACGCCCATTAACTGGTCAAGATCTTCATCTGCTACGGGGTATATGCCGTGCAGGTTTTCATGCACGATTTCCCGGTTCACTTCTATGGGATCGTTAATATCCAGCCAGACCAGATCGCTGCGGTGGGTCATGACGGTTTCAATGGTACGGTCTCCCAGGTTGAAGACACGCTCAACCAGTTCCTGCTCCACTTCCCGTATCTCGCCGTCTTCCTTTCCCTCCTCTATCAGTGCCTTTATTTCGTCTTCCGTCACCTTGGCTTCTTTGATATTGCCCATGCCCAGGATCACAAGAAGCCCCCTGGTACTTTTGGTCAACAGCCATACGAAGGGATACGTGATCTTGCGCAACACTTTCATGAGACCCGACATGGCACGGGCCACCTTATCGGCAGCCATCAGCCCTATCCGTTTGGGAACCAATTCCCCTATGACCAGTGTGAGATATGTCACAAACGTGACGATCAGTACATTGGAAATCCAGTTTGCGTGTGGCTCAAGGGGTTTCCAACGGGCCAGGATGGCCGCAAATTCATCGGTTAGGGTGGCTCCGGAAAACAAGCCGGTCAGGATGGCGATCAGGGTTATCCCTATCTGGATGGTGGAAAGAAAGCGGTCATCGGCCTGTTGCTTGTACTTGCGTGACGACACAAAGGCCATTTCTGTCATGGACAGGACCCCGTTGAGCAGGATGAGCAGCAGGATGATCAATACGTCCATATTACTTTTTCCGTATCATTTTCCAGATAATGTACCCGAACACCAGTACTCCAAGCCCAAGCAGTATCCAGGAAATCTGCGAAGTGTACTCGTGCACTTTTTCCATGAGCTGGTCTTTGGGAACCACCTTGTGCAGGGAATACCCGATAACTGCCAGTATGCTGTTCCACAGGGTGGCCCCAATGGTTGTATAAAGCAGGAAGGGTCCCATTGGCATTTTGGCCAGCCCGGCCGGAATGGATATCAATTGCCGGATACCGGGAACCAGGCGCCCCACCAGGGTGGATAAATTCCCGTATTTTACAAAATAGCTTTCTGCTTTTATCATTTTCTGTTCATTCAGCAGGCAGGCATGTCCCAACCGCGAATTTACGAATTTATAGACAATTGCGCGGCCGATCCAGATGGATAGCCCGTAATTCAGTAAAGCGCCAATCAAAGCCCCTGCAGTGGCAGATAGAACCACCAGGTAAACATTCAGCTCTCCTGCCGCTGCCAGGTAGGCTGCAGGCGGTACCACGATCTCGGAGGGAAAAGGTATGAAAGAACTTTCTATGGTCATGAGCAGCATCACCGTCCAGTAATTCAGGTGTTCCAGCGCCCATTGTATGAATGAAAATGATTCCATCAGCTGTTGTCCAGGATTTTTTCTATGCGAGGCGTTGCTTTCAGTCCATGACCGGTAAGTGGCACCACTACCCTTTCTTCCTTGTGCAGCCGGTCTTTGAGCTGCCCCACAGCCGCCACTGCCGCAGCCGATGTGGGTTCAATATAAACTCCCTGGCGGGCCGAGGCTTTCAGTGCATCCACGATTTGTCGGTCGGTCACCGTAACGGTTTCCCCTCCGGTTTCACTGATGGCCTGAAGGATCTGGCGCAACCGGGGGGGTTGGCGGATGGCTATGCCCTCGGCCAGGATCGGCTCTTTGGGAAGCTGCGGGGTCTGCTGCCCTTCCATGTGGTTTTTCAACGGAGCACAATGTTCGCTCTGAACCGCCACCAGGCGCGGGTACCGGCTTATAACACCTGCTTTCTTCATTTCCTGCAGTCCAAGCCAGATACCAAGAAACTGCGAACCACTTCCCACCGGTACTATGATCACATCGGGCGCCTGCCATAGGGATTGTTCCATGATCTCGTAAATCACGGTTTTGGTGCCATGCAGGAAATACGGATTCCATGTATGGGCTGCATAATAACTGTTTTTGGCTGCTTCTTCCGCCGCCCGGGCACAATCGGAGCGGTTTCCCGGGACCTTGTGCAACGTAGCCCCGTAGGTACGAACCTGTATGGTTTTTGCCGAGGAATTCCCTGCGGGCATGAAAATGTGTGCTTCAATCCCTGCCAACGCGCTATAGGCTGCCATGGCACAGGCCGAGTTCCCCGAGGAGTCTTCCACGATCCTGGTGATGCCCATTTCGCGGCATTTGTTTATCATCAGAAAGGCTCCGCGGTCCTTGAAAGAACCGGTGGTGAGCAGGAAATCCATCTTGGCCTGCACCGGCACACCGTAAAAAACCATGGGATGCAGCGGTGTGAAACGTTCCCCGAAAGTCACGGCCTTTTCCGGGAAAGATAAAGGCAAGACACTTCTGTAACGCAGGAAACATTCCGGTCCTTCCAGGACGTTAGGGTCAAAACGGGGTGCAAAATCCAGGTCAAGGTAACTGCCGCAACGGCATCGCCAGGCAACTTCGTCTTCCGGGTACTGCGCCCCGCAGGAAGGACATGTGAGATTGACTTCCATTCTTCCCTAAAAATTTAATTTTTCGCCTTCGCTGTGCGCCACTACGGCAGCTCCGGTCATGTCGCCCCAGACATTCACTGCCGAGCGTATCATATCCAGGGGCTGTTGCACCACCAAAACCAGCCCTATGCCTTCCAGGGGCAAGCCAACGGCATTCAGTACAACGGCCATCATAACCAACCCGGCAAGGGGTATTCCGGCCGCCCCGACGGCAGCCAGCAGGCTGGTGAGTATCACAATGATCTGTTGTACAATAGTCAGTTCAATTCCATAGGCCTGTGCAATGAATAAGGCCGTAACGCATTCAAAGAGTGCGGTTCCGTTCATGTTAACGGTATTTCCCAGGGGCAGGCAAAAACCGGCAATTTTTTGTGAAACCCCTGCTTTTTCATGCATGTCCCGCAACGATATGGGAAGAGAGGCAGCAGAAGATGCGGTGGTGAACGTGGTTACAAGCGCTGTTCCCATCATTTTCATGAGTACAAACGGACTTTTGCGTGTCAGCAGTTTGAACAACCCGGGAAGAACGAAGAATCCCTGCACCAGGCAGCCTCCGGCAATGATGGCTGAATAAATTCCAAGACTTCCGAACATGGTGCCCAGGGCTTTGGCATCGCCTGCCTGCGCCCCCACCATGCCCGCGGCAACCCCGAACAAACCAATGGGAGCAAACCGGATGACCAGGAACGTGATGGCTATCATCACTTCATATACCGCATTGAATACGTCGGTAAGGAGTATGCGTGACTTATCGGAGGATACGTTGACAAAAAAGCCGAAAAGGATGGCAAAGAAAATCACCGGCAACATGTTCCCGTCGGCCATGGCCTTGATGATATTATCGGGAACAATGGCAATGATCTGGTCTATGAAGGATACCTTGCCAACAGCAAGGTCGGCTGCTGTGACCGTTTCCTGCAAGCTCAGGTCAACATTTTCGCCCGGCTTGAAGAAATTGACCAGCAACAGGCCCAGGACACAGGCTATCAGGGTGGTGGTCACGTACCAGGCAAATGTTTTACCGGCAATACGCCCCAGGTCGGCTGCTTTTCCGACACTGGTAACCCCCATGACAAGAGCACTGAAAACCAGTGGAATAACCACCATCTTCAGTCCCCTTAGAAAAAGGTCACCGGCCCATTTTGTGTAGTTGGTATATTCGGGAAAAACAAACCCGAACGCTATACCCAGAAGAACACCAATCAGTATCTGCCAATGCAGGGCAATCTTTACTTTACGCAATGAAGCCAATAATTTCATTTTTTTCGACCATTGCACCCTGTTTGGCTGCTACAACACTCAATTTCCCGGAGGAAAGAGCCGTTACCGGTTCCATCCCGTAATAAGTTTGCACGTAGCAAAGGATCTGTCCTTCTTTGACTTTGGTTCCCACAACGGGTTCTTTGGAATCGCCCGCAGCAGCCACTTCCCAGATCAGCTGGCCTTTGGCCGCTGCCTGGATTGGCTGGGCATCGGGATACTGTTGCAATACTTTATCCACATCTATCCTGGGCATTTCAACCACAGGCCGCTCTACCACGATGGGTGTTTTGGCCTTTTCGCGGGCAGCTTCCAGTTCTTTCTGGAAACGTTCCTTGGCTATGCCGCTCTTGTAGTCGCGGTACTGACGGTCATGCATGGCCAGCTCAAAGAGTTCTTCATCATCTTTGCCAAAGTCCCATTTGTTTTCTTTCATTTCCTTGCGGTATTCGTCAAGGGCATCTGGGAACTGGCTTTGGGGATTGCCCGTGAAGAATTCCTTCCCTTGTTCCTTTGCCAGTTGCAGGATCTCGGGAGCAAGTTCTCCCGGCAATTTTCCTGTGTAACCCAGGATCATGTCCCAGGCGGTCTTGTCAATGGTTTTCCAGCGTTCTTCCCCTTTGAGCATGTGCATCAGGTTCATCAGGGCAATATTCTTGACATACTGGCTGAACGGGGTAACCAGCGGGGGATAACCAAGCTTGGGCCATACATATCCCACTTCCTGGAATAACATGGTAACCAGGTTGTCCAGGGTTAGTTCTTTCTTGCCAGAAGCCCTCAGGCCCATGTTTATGGCGTTATGGAAACCTTTCAGGTCAGCCATCATGGAGCCCATCATCCCGCCGGGAAGACCGCTGCCTACCAGGAGCGATGTCATCACCTTGTTACCCGGATCTATGAACAGGCCCAGAAAATCGTCAATGAATGACTGGGTCATGGAGCGGGCTTCCATATAGGCCTTCATGTTTATATCCTTTACTTTGAAACCGGCATCCTTGAACATGGCCTGTACGGTGATCACGTCCGGATGAACCATGCCCCAGCTAAGGGGTTCCATGGCTACGTCCACCACGTCAACGCCTGCCTTGGCCACTTCCAGCATGGAAGCCATGGAAAAGCCCGGCCCCGAGTGACCGTGGTACTGCACCAGTATATGGGGGTATTTTGTCTTGATGGCATGGGTGAGTTTTCCCAGCATGGTGGGACGGCCTACACCGGCCATGTCTTTGAGTGCGATCTCATCAGTACCGAACTTTACCAGCTCATCCACAATGGACAGGTAATATTCGGCCGTATGAACGGGGGAATGCGTAATGCTCAGGGCTGCCTGGGATATCATCCCGGCTTCTTTGGCATATTTGACAGAAAGCTCAAGGTTCCGGGGGTCATTCAGTCCGCAGAAAGAGCGGGTAATGTCAACGCCTTGTGCTTTTTTGACTTTGAACATGAGCTGGCGCACATCGGCCGGCACAGGGTACATCCGGATCCCGTTCAATCCCCTTTCCAGCATCTGGGTCTGGATCCCGGCGGCTCGTAGTGGTTTTGTCCATTCACGCACAGCAATATTCGGGTTTTCACCAAAGAGAAGGTTGACCTGTTCAAAAGCCCCCCCGTTGGTTTCTACGCGGTCAAAACAACCCATTTCAACAACCAGTGGGGCAAATTGCTTCAATTGGTGGACCATGGGAACATACTTGCCCGATGATTGCCACATATCTCTGTACAGGAGACAAAACTTGATTTCTTTCTTAGACATAGCTACTTCCATTATGAATTTAAACTGCGAATTTAATTTATTTCCCGCAGATTCACACAATATTTGCTAAAAATCCAATTATTCAGGCCA
>DBRG01000002.1 GCA_002305545.1 Bacteroidales bacterium UBA1374 | reverse complement strand
GCCTGCCCCCAATCCCAGTACCATAGGCTCGCTAAGCCTGATGCCATAAAAATTCAGCAAATTCCTTACTACAGCACTCTCACAATGTGCGCCGTGGCCATGTTCAAAGTTGATTTCCATATTCAATCGATAGAGATGAGTTCTTCTACACTCATGTACAACGCCTCCGCCAACCTTGAAAGGGCTCCGGAATCGAGTGAAGCAAAGTGTTTTGGTTTACAGAATTGTTTAATTTGTCTACGTGAAAAACCGGTATAGGCGGCCATCATTCCGGATGTCATCCTGGCCCGTTCCATATGAAATGCCAAGGGGCTGTATTTCCCGGAAAGAACCTTCTCCCGGACCTTGCCTGCTTTTTCTCCCCAGTTGTTCCACGCAAACTTGACAGCATCAGTTCTTGGACTCCAGCCCTTGCTGGGAACCTCCTGGTATTTTCCATCGTCATCCAATGCAAAAAGACGACTACATAAGCTTACATCCGGGTCAGGTTGAACAAAGGGATCTTCCTGGGGAACATCTTTGACTTTCATTTCTCAGGTAATTTGGCACAAATATAATATTTTTTAGTACGGAGCACTTACCGCACAACATTTACGGCCAGATTGCCGAAAATATAGGTTGTGATATATCCCGATTTTTCACTGATAACCATTTCTTCCAGGGCTAAGTGCTCCCGGGCAAATTTCAGGTCTATCCGATCAAATGCGTTCCCGGGATCATCCTTCTGGTTTTTTACAAGGACCCGGTGATACGCCCCATCGCCGGTATATGTAAGGTCATACCCGGCTTTGAGCTCGTGCAGTAGACCTTTCATGCAATAATTCATGATCCGGGCCATTTCCGCCATGGCGTTCCGTTGATCTTTCAGAGGATACGTATTTGTTTTTTCCCTGGTAGTGATTTTCACCGTCAGGTCATCCACCACTATGCTCATTTCATACGGAACAGTGTAATCGAAACGTATTTCCCGGTTCCTGGCATAACGGAACGTACCTTTTGACACAACTTTAACATCCGGTGACCGGAACTCTTTTGTCTGGGTGAAAGAGCCGCTCAGTGTCTCTATTTCAGAGGAGGTCCTTGCAAGCTCTTTATAAAATTGCTCCCCTGAGCCCTGGGCCCGGACTGGAAGGGAGCCTGTCAATGCCATAACCAGAATAAATAGTTTTATCTTCATAACGTTATTTCTCTCATTGTAGCCTGCAATTTTAATACCGTCCTGTTACCGTAAAGCATCATTGCCTTAATCTGAATTTCTTCTTCATCCTGTTTGATATTCCCCTTCACCGTTATCTGTTCGTTGCGCAACGGATCTATCATTGCGGTAAATTTACAGAAATCCACCGTGTTGTAGCGCATACAGCATCCCAGGAAGCGTTCCGCACAGGTACGGATCAGATACAATGAACAAACACCGGGTAACACCGGTATTCCCGGAAAGTGTCCCTGAAAAACAGGATGGTTGGCATCCACAGATGCTTTGGCAAGAAAAGCACATGGATTTTCTTCTGTAACAGATTCAATAGTAAAGAGATCCGTGAGCATTTTGCAACACTTTTAGATAAACAGATAAATGTAAGGCGGGATGGTCAATCACTATAGTGGCCGGGTAATCGTTAACATAATCCGCAGCTTTGATTACCGTGCTGCGTATACCGGTTCCCATGGTGAGCAATAGAATATTCCCCTGATCATTTGTAACGGGGCGAAAGCCTGTCCGCACAGAAGGGTCGAACAGAATTGAAAAGTCGTCCCATAGAAGATCAAGTATCCTGCTTCTATCAAGAACATCAATTACGTAGTTTACCTTATAACCATCGACAGTACCTTCCAGGTCAAACAGGGATAGGCTGAAATAGGAGGTCAGCACCAGGTGCGGCCTGTTTAAGTCATTTTTATTTACCAGGAGCAGGCCTTCCACTATCGCGTTTAAATGTGTCATCTGAAAATCATATAGCTGAACACTGTCTTCTGTACTGAGCAGTGGTTTTACGCCTGCCCAGGGAATCCTGCCGGGATTTCCGCAGGCTGTAAAAATGAGTGCTAAAACAATCAGAAAATTTTTCATGCACCTGGCCCGGATATTATTACCACTTTCAGTTCACCCCTGGCAACAAGCATGTCCTCACAAAATGTTTCTGCCTGAAGGACAGAAAAGCCGGGATATTTATAGAGTTCCCGAATGACCGTAAAGATCGGACACCCGGAAGGGACCTTTCCATAGGTTGTAAACGAGTTGACCGATCCAACAAAACCGGGTTCTACCTGCCTTTGATTTTCAACCCTTTCTACTCCGGCTGCCAGGGCAATGGACTGCGCCGCATGTTCTATCAAGCCTTCTTCAAGGAAATAATCTCCGGGGCAAAAAAGAGATCCCCTCCGGGGTGTATACCCGGTATATGAAGCATCCGGTTCACGCCCGAAATAAGTGTCTACCAACAGCACGGGCGGCCTGTGGGGAAGGTATTTTAACAGGGCTTCTCCCTGAGATACAATTCTTCGGGAATTCTCCATAATGATTGTTAAGAGCACGAAGTTATGAATAATTCCTTATACTCCCGCCGGATCTTGCTTTGTTCCCTTATTTTCACGCTGTTATATGCAATGCCATATGAGCATTAATTTTTTTTTCATACTTTCCAAATGTTATATTGTTTATTACGATCATTTTACATTATATTTACATATTACAATAATTAAAACGTTCAGGACCAAGTTGAATCCACTTTATTAAAAGGTAAAATCTACACTATATATATAATTAGTTCCAGATTTATTAACCTAATTGATATTGGATGAAACCAATCACCGAACTTGTTAAGGACCTTGCCGACAAGCACGGCAGAGACAGGCGTAACCTTTTGCCTATCCTGCAGGGAGTGGTCGAGCAGGAGAAGTATCTTTCAGAGTATTCCATGTTTGAAATTGCCCGTGAACTGGACCTTCCCATAACTGAAGTCTACGGTACAGCCACTTTTTATTCTTTCCTGGAATGCAAAAAAATGGGAAAATACATAATCCGTGTATGTAAAACAATCACTTGCTCCATGAAAGGGGAAAGGCAGATCCTGATGACAATTCAGGATATGCTGAAGATCAAAATCGGAGAAACTACCCAGGACGGGAAATTCACCCTCCTGGAAACCAACTGTCTGGGATTTTGTCATAAAGCCCCTGCCATGCTCATTAATAATGAGGTATATACAGAACTTACACCCGAAAAAATCCGGGAAATTCTCAGCAGCTACCTGCATGATAAAATAATAGGAGGTGAACATGTCGGCTAATCATATTGTTAAAAGAGCAGATTTCATTTTCAAAAATGAAAATGACTGGGAAGAAGTCCTCACAAAGAACCTGGCACGCACCCCCAACGAGCTGATCAACGAACTGATAAGTTCCGAGCTCAAGGGAAGGGGCGGTGCCGGATTCCCCACCGGATTGAAATGGAAACTTACTTCTGAACTGAAATCGGATGAAAAATTTGTGATTTGCAATGCCGATGAAGGAGAG
Organism: Bacteroidales bacterium UBA1374; assembly: GCA_002305545.1. Taxonomy (GTDB): domain Bacteria; phylum Bacteroidota; class Bacteroidia; order Bacteroidales; family UBA932; genus DMER64. Next base: position 3,796 of record DBRG01000002.1, on the reverse strand, counting down.
CCTGGCACCTTCAAAGACCGGGAGATCCTCTCCAGGGTTCCTTTTAAAGTTTTGACGGCCATTGCCCTCTGTGGTTATGTGATTGGCGCAAAACAGGGATTTATCTACCTCAGGGGCGAGTATTTCTTCCTGCAACAGGAATTGAAAAAAGCGATCAGCGAATTTGAGTTTTTCTGTAAGGAAATCAAATATGATTTCAAAATAAATATCTTCATGGGGTCCGGTGCATACATATGCGGAGAAGAGACAGCCCTGTTTGAATCCATGGAAGGAAAACGGGGAGAACCCCGCAACAAGCCACCCTATCCTACTGCTTACGGATACCTGGGGCAACCCACCGTAATCAACAATGTGGAGACCCTGGCCCACACCTTTACCATCTTCAAGTATGGGGCAAAACGCTTTTACGATCTTGGTGTGCAATTTTCCCGGGGCACAAAACTTTTCTCGATTTCCGGCGATACTCCAAAGCCCGGGATCTATGAACTGGAGCTGGGAATGAGCCTGTCCGATTTTGTCGATGATTTTGGCGATGATGACACCAAAGCGGTTCAGGTTGGCGGGGCATCCGGATTCCTGGTGCCAAGAAAAAAGTTTTCTGCAACCAGTATAGGATTTGAAGGAAAGCTGGTAGGAATATCCCTTCCCACGGGGGGCTCCATGATGCTTTTCAACAGTTCCCGTTCCATGTTCAATGTCCTGGACAATTACCTGAATTTTTTTGCAGAAGAGTCCTGTGGCCAGTGTACACCCTGCCGGGTTGGCTGTCAACAATTGCTTAAAGGTATCAAAGCAGTGAAAAGGGGGGAGAAACCAGCTTCATATCTGGACAAATTACTTGACCTTGCCGAGACCATGCAGTATACTGCAAAGTGCGGTCTGGGGCAATCCGTTGCCAATTCATTCACTTCGATTGTGGAGAATTTCAGAGAGGAGATGATTTACTAAACCAGAAAACAGACAACCATGGGAAAGAAAGTAAAAATTACCATAAACGGCCAACCCGTAGAAATTGACAAAGGAACGTCCATACTGGATGCGGCCAAGCAAATTGGGGTGATCATCCCCACGCTGTGTTACCACAAAGACTTGTGTGTTGCAGGGAATTGCCGGGTCTGTGTTGTGGAAATAGCAGGTCAGAAACGCCTGGCACCAGCCTGTGCCACACCCTGTGAAGAAGGGATGGACGTGTTGACAAACACCCACAAGGTAAGGAACTCGCGCAAACACATCATCGAGCTCCTCCTCTCGGAGCACAACGCAGATTGCACCAGCTGCTACAAGAACGGCAAATGTGAATTGCAGTCACTGGCCTCGGAATATAAAATCATGAACCAGGATTTCATTCATCTTGTGCCATTCCGCAATTACACCATTGACGATTACTCTCCATCCATCATCAAGGATGACAGCAAATGTGTCCGTTGCCAGCGGTGTGTCAGGACATGTGCCGAATTACAAAGTGTCAACGCCCTGACCATGGCCCACAAGGGGGAATATGCCCAGGTCACCACATTCTTTGAAAAATCAATGAACGATGTGATTTGCACCAACTGCGGCCAATGCGTGAACCACTGTCCCACCGGGGCCCTGGTGGAAAAGAACTACATTGAAGAAGTCTGGGCTGCCATCTCGGACAAAAGCAAATATGTTGTAATCCAGACGGCACCTGCAGTACGCGTGGGACTCGGTGAAGAATTGGGCTTCGATCCGGGAGCCCGTGTTACCGGTAAAATGGTAGCCGCTCTGAAGCGTCTGGGATTTGATGCGGTTATGGACACCGATTTCACCGCAGACCTGACCATCATGGAGGAAGGCTCTGAATTGCTGTCCCGCTTGAAAAAAGCACTGGTGGAAAACGACAGGACCATAAAATTACCACTGGCCACCTCCTGCTCTCCGGGATGGATCAAGTTCATTGAACACCTGTATCCGGAATTCCTGGACCACCTGTCCACCTGCAAATCGCCCCAGCAAATGTTCGGAGCCCTGGTCAAAACATATTATGCCAAAGCCAGAAAACTGGATCCCGAAAGAATTGTTTCTGTCTCGGTGATGCCTTGTACAGCCAAGAAATTTGAAGCAGCCAGGCCTGAAATGCACTCCAGCGGCTACCGGGATGTGGATTATGTCCTTACAACGCGCGAGCTGGCCATTATGATCAAGCAGGCGGGTATTGATTTCACGCGGCTTGAAGAAATGCATTTTGACCGGCTGATGGGTGAATCCACAGGAGCCGCTGTCATTTTCGGTTCTACCGGAGGCGTTATGGAAGCCGCCCTGAGGACCGCCTATGAACTGGTCACAGGCAGGGAAGTCCCCTTTGACAACCTGAACATTACACCGGTACGTGGTGCGGAAGGGATTCGTGAGGCCAGGATCAAAATTGAGAAGCCTAAGAAAGAGTGGGCTTTCCTTGATGGGGTGGAACTCAAATGTGCTGTTGCCCACGGGCTTGTGAATGCCAAATACATTATGGACAAGGTAAAAGCGGGTAAAGCCGATTATCATTTCATAGAATTCATGGCCTGTCCCGGAGGGTGCCTGGGGGGAGGCGGTCAGCCCATCCCAACAAATCCCGAGATCCGTCAGCGCAGGGCAGTGGCCATATATGCCGAAGACGAAGGAATGCCCTTGAGAAAATCGCACGAGAATCCCGAGATCGTTAAGATTTACAACGATTTCCTGGGCCATCCGCTCAGTGAAGTATCTCATCATCTGTTGCACACAAAGTACACACCGCGCCGGTTGTAACAGATTTATGATCCCTGCTTAAGGAATGAGACTGACCAAAAGGTATTGGCCAGTCTCATTTTTTTTGACTCAGAAATTTTGTATATTTGATTGTTACAACAAAACCTAATAATATGAATAACAAATCTTTATCATTAATCAACATCTTGCTGTATATGGGGATGGTTGTGGTCAATGCACTGGCCAATATTCTTCCCATTAACGGAATGAAGACGGGAGAATTGTCTGACATGTATCCCAACCTGTTTGTACCGGCAGGAATGACCTTCTCCATATGGGGCGTGATATACGCTTTGTTACTATTTATGGTTATCTACCAAGTGGTTGCAGTTTTCGGAAAAAAAGAGCGTTTTGCACTGAGTAAAAACCAGGGTTATGTATTTGCCCTTACCTGTATTTTAAATACAGCCTGGATATTAACATGGCATTACCAGCAGGTGCTCCTGTCTGTAATTGTTATGATTGGACTGCTGCTATGCCTGATATCGTTGTACAACGGCGTTTTTAATGCAAAGATTCTAAAGGTGCCGGCCAGAATTGCTTACCGGGTAACCATGAATGTTTACCTGGGGTGGATCTCAGTGGCCACCATTGCCAATATCTCGGCTCTGCTTGTTTCCTTGAACTGGAGGGGATTCGGTCTGCCGGAAAACGTATGGACCATCATCGTCATGGCCGTTGGCCTGATCATAGCCGTGCTGGTGACCCTCAAGAATAATGTTGTCTTTTACCCACTGGTTTTTGTTTGGGCATATTACGGGATTATTGTCAAACGAGCTGCAGACGTTGTAGTACATCAGGACATCATTATTACTGCCTGGATTTCTATTGGTCTGCTGGCCCTGCTGATAATCTATTCTCTGGTTCAGGCCTGCATGGGGAAAAAGGGGAAGGGTGAAATCTGCCGGGAATAATCCGGCTGTTGAAGACATTCATATCGTAACCGGGCGCGTCTTCCTGGCCGGAAGTATCTTCCGGTCCGTGACTTTATTTACGGTCAAGGCCGATGTCATTCATTGAGGCCGGATCTTCCACCGGTTCA
>DBRG01000021.1 GCA_002305545.1 Bacteroidales bacterium UBA1374 | reverse complement strand
ATAGTAATAAGGAGTGGTATAAGATTCTTTCAACGGACTTTCTACACTGGGCAGATACGCCAGGTTTTCTGCCATCCAGGTCTGCTCGCCAATGGTCACTGTTTTGTACACTTTGCCATCCCTGGGATCGGTAAAGGTGTTGCCTACCATTCCCGGGCTTGGGTTTGGGCTTGGACTCGTTCTAAAAGATTTCATCAGCTCCCCGTAGACTGTTCCTTGTGCGTTTCTTGCATAAGCCCTGACATAGTAAGTGGTATTGGGAGAAAGACCGGCGATATTGCTTGTATAAGTTCCAGATCCAGTACCGTTTATTGTCTTGAAATCTGATGTCGTGGGATACGGCGAAGTGCTCCAGCAGACACCGCGGGCTGTTATTGATGATTCATCATCTGAAGCCACATTCGCTGAAAAGGTTGCAGTAGTGGTTGAAATGTTGGTTAGCTGACCTATGGTAACTTTAGGTAGAGTAACACTTTTCACACAACGAACAGAAAATCCGTTATCTCTTAGGCTATTGAAGCTCCTGTTGATTTTGCTTTGATTGTAGGATAGGCTCCGGTACAAGGTGCTATTCGAACCGCTCACCAAAGAACTCCACCAGTAGCTGAAGCCACCACCTCCGTAAAAGGAACCACTGAGAGAGCGGCTACCACCCGGAAGGGCAGAGAACCCGGACTTGTTTATGTATTCGGGATAATCGGTATTGCCGGGTGCTCCTTCTTTGTCTGCATAATTCCAACCAGTAGCACTTGCCATGGATTTGGCAATTTTAGCTATATCATCATCTCCACTTGGAGAACCATCATAATTATGGTTATTGTTAGCTAAATATGTTTCCAGTTGTCCCCACTCATTATCACTAGGTAAATGCCAACCTTTAGGACAGGCTGTCTTTGCCGCATACCAGCTATAGAGGACCCCATAGGTTTGGTAATCGGCCGTGGCTTTAGCTTCCGCTACGTTTGTACCGTAGTAATCGTAAACGTAATAATATGGATCTGTTTCATGGTCTGTGTCTTCTGAGCCTGTTCCCGGACCTACTACATTGGGAAGATAAGCCAGGTTCTCCGCCATCCAGGTCTGGTTGCCAATTTTTACTGTTTTGTATACTTTGCCATCTCGGGGATCTGTAAAGGCATTGCCTACCATTCCCTGGCTTGGGCTTGGATTTGAGCGTGGGGTAGTTCTAAAAGATTTCTGTTCCCCGTAGGCTGTCTCTTGTTCAGTTCTTGCATAAGCCCTGACATAGTAAATAGTATTGGGAGAAAGACCGTTGATATTACTAGTAAAAGTTCCCAGGACAGTACCGTTTGTTGTCTTAGAATTTGATGTCGTGGGATTCGGCGAAGTGCTCCAGCAGACACCGCGAGCTGTTACTGATGATCCACCCTCTGAAGTCACAGTCCCTGAACAGGTGGCAGTTGTGGTAGTAATGTCGGCTACCTGACCTGTGGTAACAGCGAATAGATTATTATCCCGGACACAACGAACAGAAAACCCGGATTCCTTGGCGTCTCTGGTCCTGACTACGCCGCTGTCATTGTAGTACAGGTACCGGAGCCAGGCGCTATTTGTACTGCTCTCCATAGAACTCCACCAGTTATCGATGCTGCCAATGCTGCTGAATGTACCACCGTAGTAACGGTAGCCTCCCGGAAGAGCGGTAAAACCGGATTTGTTCCTGTATGCAGGATAATCGGTATTGCCCACACTTCCTGTTTCGGAATAAGAGTTCCAGCCGCTTGTACTCGCCAGAGATTTAGCAATTTTGTTTATGCCCCCACCGGTGGTCCCATCGTAATTATGTCCATTGTCGGCCAGGTAATTTTCCAACTGTGTCCACTCTGCATCACTGGGTAAATGCCAACCCGGAGGGCAAGCAGACAGTGCCGCCTTCCAGTTATAGAGGACACCGAAGGTTGCATAGGTGAATGTGGCTTTGGCTGCAACTACATCTGCGCCGTCATAGCCGTAAACATAGTAATAGGGTTCTGTAGCAGAACCTGTTCCCGGACCCACTACATAGGGCAGATACGCCAGGTTCTCTGCCATCCATACCTGCGAACCTATGGTTACTGTTTTGTACTTTTTGCCATCCCGGGGATCTGTAAAAGTATTTGGGACATCCTGTGGTGTGAAGGAATAGATGAACACCAATGCAAATAGGGATATTATAACCTTCCTCATGTCTTATATTCAGTGTTATTATGTAACTGTATACCTAATTATTTGAACAATATATATATATATTAATTACTTCAAACTTTAGGACTCACCTTGTTCGAGAAAACTAATATCAACGAATTAATTAATGGAAAAAAACATCAACAACTTGTCCGATGATCCCATTCTGTCACTATGGGAAATTCAAACCGAACAGCTGAGCGGGTACGTAATTTTGGAATCAATTTTGGTGCAAAAAGGATCGGTTGGAAAGTCAGATGGAATGTTTATAGGAAACTGAATTGGAACTTGTTCAAAAATATAGAATTATTCCAATAGTTCCAATTATAACTTTGAATTTGATACAGTTATCCTTTCAATTCTTGTTTTTTTCTGATAGCTGAATGATTTTCATTCCTTATAATAGTATTTAATTGTAGTTAGGCATATCAAAGGATATTATGTCACTGGTTGTCCCATTTGTCCCAAGTGTCCCGTTCCGGTGGGATGGGACAGACGAACAACAAGTAGATAATCCATAACGAATGGCTCTATTCATGTTTTGAATAATTGATTATCTTTGTTTCGCAAAGCAGACATATGAGGTCTGTTTTTGTGTGCAACTAAGCATCCCGGGACTAATTTCCTTGGGATGCTTTTTATTAAGTCGGGGATATGGTCGGGGATTTTTATAAAGCAAAAACCACAAGTGTTTGAATATAAACAACTTGTGGCTATTTTTTGTGATCCGGTTGGGGCTCGAACCCAAGACCTACAGCTTAGAAGGCTGTTGCTCTATCCAACTGAGCTACCGGACCCTATAATACAGCCTGCAAAAGTAGGCATTTTTTTCAATACTCGTCTTTTGAATGGTTGATCCCGGCCCACTTTACCACTTCAACCACCAGTATGGGAACAAGCGAAAGTCCGGCTGTGATGAGCCAGTGCACCGTATCCATGGCCACGGTTCCAAAGATGTTCATCATGCCTGGTATAACCAGCACGGCAAACATCATCAATGCCGATATTGTGATGGCACCCAGCAGCGCTTTGTTGCTTAGAAAGCTGCTTTTAAAGGATGAAAGCCTGTTTGAATGCAGGTTGCGTACGTGGAACAGCTGTGAGAAACCCAAAACCGTGAAAGCCATTGTCCTTCCCAGTGCGTCACCTCCGTCGTGATACCCGACCAGATAAGCAGCCAGGGATATCAATCCTATGGTTACCCCCTGGTAGAAAATCCTCCAGATCATTCCCCGGGTGAAAAAACCTTTCCCGGGATTCCTGGGCTTTCGTGTCATGATATCCTTTTCGGCAGGGTCCATGCTTAGGGCCAGCGCAGGAAGACTGTCAGTAACCAGGTTGATCCACAGGATCAGGATGGGGGAGAGGGGATTCCCTAAGTTAAGAACAGAGGCGATGAATATAAGCAAAACTTCACCCACGTTTGCCGAGAGTAGAAACTGTATGGCTTTCAGGATGTTGTCGTAGATGCGACGGCCTTCTTCCACAGCCCGTACGATGGTTGCAAAATTATCATCTGTCAGGATGACATCGGAGGCGTCTTTGGCAACTTCTGTTCCCGTTATACCCATGGAAATCCCGATATCGGCCTGTTTGAGCGCCGGCGCATCGTTCACCCCGTCTCCAGTCATGGCCACGATTTGCCCTTGTGATTGCCATGCCGTGACTATCCGGACCTTATGTTCCGGTGCAACCCGGGCGTATACTGAATAATCCCGTACATTCCGATACAGATCCTGGTCACTGACAAGGGACAACTCTGAACCCGTGATTGCCTTATCGCCGGGTTTGTAAATCCCAATTTCGCCTGCTATGGCGACGGCGGTAACCCGGTGGTCTCCTGTGATCATCACCGGACGGATCCCTGCAGTCTGGCATTTTTTTACAGCTTCCGGCACTTCGGCCCGGGCCGGATCAATCATGCCCAGCAAGCCCGTGAAGACCAGGTCTTTTTCAACCGTTGTTGCGTTTGCAGGGGAAGGAACTGCATCTATATACCTGTATCCCACGGCAAGCACACGCAGCGCAGAAAGTGCCATGCGGCTGTTTTCTTTTTCAATTGCATCTCTGTCTTCCTGCGTGATGGGCCTTTCTTTGCCGTTGATAAGAATTCGCGTGGTAACGCCCAGCATTTCATCCAGCCCTCCCTTGACATTCACCCGTAGCCGGCCTCCTTCCATCCGGTTGATGGTGGCCATTCGTTTTCGCTCAGAGTCGAAAGGCACTTCCTCCACCCTCGGGAATTGTTTCTCAAGATCGTTTTTATTGAGGTTCAGGCCGAGGCCGGCGTGGATGATGGCTGTTTCGGTAGGATCGCCGGATGTTTCATATTCCCCGCCGGGCAACATTTTCAGGTGCGCATCGGTGCAGAGCAGCGACACTTCCAGCAGGGTGGTTCCATTGGAATCCAGCCCATCGGGCCATGCTTCCACAATGCTCATTTTGTTTTGTGTGAGCGTTCCCGTTTTATCGGAACAGATCACAGTGGTGCTTCCCAGGGTTTCCACCGATGGCAGTGTACGGACAATCGCGTTGAATTTCACCATCCGCTGGACGCCTATGGCCAGCACAATGGTCGAAACAATCTGCAATCCTTCAGGAATGGCAGCCACAGCAAGGCTTACAGCCATCATGAACATATCAAACCAATTGTTTCCGTACAATACGCCTACCAGGAAGATCACGCCGCAGATAGCAAGTGCAACATAGCCCAGAACTTTTCCCAATCCCCTGAGCCGTTTGCCCATGGGCGTTTCTGTTTCCTTTGTATGCTGGAGCATATGGGCAATTCTTCCCACTTCAGTTTTCATTCCTGTAGCCACGACAAGTCCTTTGCCACGGCCGTAAGTAACTATACCCGTGGAAAAGGCCATGTTATGACGGTCACCCAAGGGAATATCCTGGCCTTCCAACGGAGCAACTGTTTTATCCACAGGCACCGATTCGCCGGTTAAGGCCGATTCCTGGATTTTCAGGTTTACCGTTTCTATCAAACGAAGATCGGCCGGAATGATGTCTCCGGTGTCCAGAACAACGATATCTCCGGGAACGATTTCAACAGAATCAATTTCATAAACCTGCCCGTTTCGCAACACCTTGCTCCGGGGCGAACTCATTTTATTCAAGGCTTCCAGCGAGGATTGCGCCTTGATTTCCTGAACAGTTCCTATTACTGCGTTGATAATCAGAATAGCAAGAATGACAAAGGTTTCCATCAATCCCTCTCCCTCCAGGGTTCCAATTACACCAGAAATGATGGCGGCAACCAGGAGGATGACCACCATGCTGCTTTTAAACTGTTCCAGGAATATTCGAAGCGAAGACTTCTGTTTTTTTGTCAGAAGCCGGTTGTACCCTGCTTCTGAAAGGCGTCTTTTTACTTCCCCGTCCTGCAGGCCTGAATCTAAAGCGGTTCCATACTGATCTAGCAGCTGCTCAACCGAAAGATTGTAAAATTGTTCTGATTTCATTGAAGTTTATGTGATGGTTCTATAGCATTTTCCTGGCCGGTGACAATGGTTCCTGTCTGGTAGTCGTACTGTGATCCGGCTGTGCTGTGCGGGATGGAATAGGCGACCATGGTAACCAGGGCAGCTGCCAGATATAAGAAACGCCTCCAACGGCAAAAACGTGTTGATGAAAATGGTATTTTGTTCATAATATAGGCAATGATCCAGGCCAGGATGGCAACAAGTGTCTTGTTGTCCGTCATGTCCCCGCCCAGTGGCCAGCCTGCCCACCAAACACCAAAAGCGTATTTTTGTACCAAAGGGCCTAGGATGAAACCCCCGGCAAACAGGATAAGGATCGTCACCAGGGCAAAACGATTGATCCGGGCATTGCCGGATAGAGCATAGATACCTGTAAAGTTGGAAAAGAGGAATGCAAAGAAGATCAGCAGGATATGCAGCATCAGCACCGATGGGGGAACGTGATCACGGAACCGGAGTATTGAAACCCGGGAATTTGCAGTGGCTCCGTCCTTTCCCAGGAGTTGCAGGTAATAACTGATCTTTCCCGCAGTTGGCTGAACCGGCACCATGCAGTTGACCAGCAACTTGTCTTTTTCCATGGAAAAAGAAGGAACCACCGCTGTATAATCTTCACTACCAGGATATCTTTTATAATAGAGTATGGCTCCAATGATCCTGTCCTGCGCGTTTCCGATTGAACTAAGTTCCAGGGTCAACTGAGCAGAGGATGCATCGTTACGAGGCCGCACCAGGCTGCGCGGAAAAGAAGCCTTGAAAGAAGTTTCATTAACTTCCATCAGTTGTTTTCCGGGATGGCTCGGTCCTGTGTTTCTTTGCAAAAAGACAGCGGCAAGTGTTATGATCACCGCTAAAGTCCAGGAATATATCCCTTTCATAGTTGTACCTCCAGTTCTATGATTTGTCCGTTCCTGAGGATTGTGATATGGATGATCTGTCCGGCTTCCAGCCCTCCCAGTATTTTCATATAGGATTCAATGTCTTTGACTGGCTGCCGGTCAATCTTCAAGACCACATCACCGTCCTGCATGCCGGCCTTGTGGGAGGGTCTTCCCTTGATAACCGTACCGGCACAAAACCCCTCTCCTTCGTAAGTGAAGTCAGGGATTACCCCCAGGCTGACTTTAAACCTGACCTGTTCAGGGAGTGATCGGGTATCCATGGTTTCCCTGTAAAGAGGCTCAAATCCGTCTACCACTACCGCGCGGGAAATTGCAGTCACATAGGTAACAATTGCAGCCATCCCCTGGTAATTGATTTTATCCGGCGTGTCAAAAGGTGTATGGTAGTCTGTGTGGGGTGGGTTGCTGAAGAAAAGCACCGGAATCCCTGACCTGTAAAAGACACTGTGATCAGAAGGACCATAGCCGCTTTCCGTTTTTTTCAGCACCAGGTGAAGCGAAGAATCCAGGTGTGCGCCAAGCAGCGAATCTGCTGCCTGGAAAGTTCCGGTTCCGCCCACCTGCAACACGCTGTCCCGGAGTCTTCCCACCATATCCAGGTTGATCATCAGCGAGGGGAGGGACCCCATTTTTTCCAGGGTGTCGGCCAATATTGCCGATCCTATGGTACCTTTCTCCTCGGCACCAAAGGCTGCAAAAATGATATTCTTTTTTAATCTCTTCCTGGTGGTGGTTTCCTTCAGCAGCCTGGCTGCTTCCATGGCTGCCGACACTCCGGATGCATTGTCATCCGCTCCCGGGTGGAAAGCCATGGTATCCGGTTTTAAACTTCCCGAACCGGGTCCTCCCATTCCCAGATGATCGTAATGTGCACCCACTAGAATAGACCCTGACGCATTTTTACCCCGGTATACCATAACAACGTTCCAGGATCCCACATTGCGGTAACGGAAACGGTGCAGGGACCCTTCTGAAAAATATGGTTCAAAGCCATAGGAGGCCATACGGTTGGCTATGTATGAAGCAATCGCTGAATCCTGGATGCTTCCTGCATTACGTCCGTTAAAGTCTTGAGAAGAGAGTACTTCCACGACTTCTTGCAGAGCGTGTAAATCGACCGGGTGACGCGGTTTACTGAAATTACACAGAAACAGCACGGTGGTAGAAAGGACCACCGTGCCGATTACCAGGGAGGCAGATTTCATTGTTATCTGCCCAATACTTCAGCGACTTTGGCTTTCATGGATTCACCACGAAGGTCACGTGCAATGATGGTTCCGTCCGGACCAAAGAGAATGATGTGGGGTATACCCTTAATGCCGTAGATGTCGGTAGGAATACTTTGGGCATTGATGATGCAGGGCCAGATAACGCCCAACTCTTCAATGGCTTTTTTCGTGTCTTCCGGTTTTTCCCATACGGCAACTCCAAGAACGGTGAAATCTTCCCCGTTATACTTATCGTAAATTTCCCTGATGTTGGGGATCTCACGTTTGCAGGGGCCACACCAGCCTGCCCAGAAGTCCACCAGGACGTACTTTCCTTTCCCGATATATTCCGAGAAAGAAACGCTTAGACCGTCGGAATCTTCAATCGTGAAGTCTGTGAACATAACTCCTTCGGCAGTCTGTTTAAGCGCTTCGCGTTGTTTGATGATCTTCTGGATGGGTCCCCTGGAGGTCACAACTTCTCCTGCCTGTGCAAAAAAGGTGTCAACAGAGTCTTTTTCGCCATAGTTGGAGAGGTACATCAAGGCCATTGTGCCAATGTCATTGTTGTTATTGGCTTTGAAGATATCACCAATTTCCTGGGTGAATTTTGGAGTCCAGACGCTTTTAAAGTATTCTTCTTCGTCTTCTCCCTGGTAATTGCTGATCTCGTCCATAAGCTCGTTGTACTTTGTGATCAGACCTGCCAGGGCATCATTCATGGGTGTTCCTGTACCCACAGAAACAGCACCCGGCAGTTTCATTTCAATGGAGATGTCCCCTTTTTCAAGGATCAACTGACCGCGCGCACGGTCACTATGAATCATGTACAGTGCCGGTTCTTTAACCTGGCCGGTAAAGAAGGCTTTGTTATCTGCTATGACCACACTGTCCAGGACGCTGCCGTCGGTGGAAGCTGTAAGCATGGCTACCTGCCCGTTGAAAGTTTCGTCAGGAAAGGTTGCTGTAATATTATATGTATTGATATTGCAGGAACCCAGCAGGAAAATCCCTAAAAGGGAAACCAAGGTGTAAATGGATTTTTTCATAAACAAACAGAGTTAAAATTTTGGACAAATATAGTGGAAAAAAATGTTAATGAACATCAAGTCCCATTCGCATGTAAACCATATGTTTCAAACAGCGTGAGATTCCTGAAAAATATTCTTTTACAGCATTCACACTTCCGGGCAGGGCAAAGACAAGCGTATTTTCAGAAACACCCGCCAGGGAAGCGCTCAGCAAGGCATTCGGATTCTCTTTACCGCAGGAAATCCTGATGTATTCCATAATGCCGGGTATCTCCCTCTGAAGGATTCGCCTGACAATCCCAATGGTTATATCCGAGGGGCCTAGTCCTGTGCCCCCTGTAGTGAAGACCATGTCATACCCCGCACGGATAAATTTCCTGAGTTCGTTATGCAGTTTTGCGGGATCATCTGGAAGCAATACACCCGTAATTTCACAGGGCCAGTCGTTTTCACTGCAGAAACCGGCTACCAGGTCCTTCAGTGCCGGACCACTGCTATCTGTGTAAAAACCGTTAAAAGCCCTGGTACTTACCGTGATGACGGCAATATGGTATTTCTTTGGGTTGTAAATGAGGTTATCTCCCGGTTTGAGTATGCCTCCTGAAAGCACACGGGTAAAAATTCCCTCCTTTGGCATGATGCACCGGCCGCTTTTTTCATAAATTGCACACCCCGGTCCATGGCATTGTTTTCCTATCTGTGTGACTTCCAGCAAAACATCACCACAACTAAACCTGTCTCCGGGACGGCAGGATTTCAAATCCGGGGTGCCTTCCCCGGGTGATCCCTCTGTGGTTATGTTCTCGGCAAACGATCCAAAGGGAAATTCTTCAGGATCAAGCTCCATCATCCGGTAGGCTGCTTCACCCAGCAGGCTGACCTGCCTGTGCCACGGACCGGCGTGGGCATCCCCGCACACACCCGATTTGTCAAGGGTTATGGACTCCCTTGCTGTTTTTACCGTTCCTTTTGCTTCTGAAACATTAACAGACAGGATTTTCATCATGATCTTGCAAGCTTTTTTTCGTTTTCTCCAATAACCTGATCCCGGTGATCTCCATATGCTTGTCCACTGCCTTGCACATGTCGTAAATGGTCAGCAGTGCCACACTCACGGCGGTCAATGCTTCCATTTCCACACCGGTAGGTCCAACGCAGCGCACCTCGGAAAAAGCCTCAATGTGTTCCGGGTGCACCGTAAAAGTCACATCTGCCTTTGAAAGGGGGATGTTGTGGCACAAAGGGATCAGGAGACCGCATTGTTTGGCGGCACTGATACCCGCCAGGGCAGCCGTGGTAAGCACCGATCCTTTCTTTATCTGGTCTTCCTTTATCAACTGAATTGTGAGGGAAGACAAAACAATGGACCCGCATGCCTTAGCCTCCCTCAGGCTGTTTTCCTTGGACGAAGTATCCACCATATGCACACGGCCGTCCTGCCGGGTATGGCTAAGTTCCTGTTTTTTGGATTCCGGTTGTTTCATCCTCCTAAATAATTAAATGTTTCAAAGCTATTGTAAGTTCCGGCTTCCGGTTTGTTGAGCAGGGCGGCCTCCAGGGCTTTTTCAGCACCCAGTGTCCGGATATTGTATCCTGTATTGCTGAACAGGCAGGGCTTGAGAATTCCGGTGGATGTAAGACGCAGGCGGTTGCAGCGGGGGCAGTCCCCGCCGTCCCCGCCATCTACCCGTGCAAAAAATCCGTTTTTCAAGTCCATGTATTGTATCAATCTCAGCTTCAGTCTTTCTTCCCGGGCAAAAGCGCGCAGTGCGGTCAGATCTTCTTCCCGGGTATCAGGTAAAAGAACACAGTTGAGTTTTACAGGGGAACCTGCCCCTCCAAAACCTGCTATTTTCGCTGCCCTTATCCCTTGCAGGACCTTGTTCAGGTCTCCGCCCCGGGTAAGCTGCCTGTATTTACCAGGATCAAGGGTGTCCAGGCTGATATTGAGCCGGTGCAGACCTGCTTCTTTCAGTTCGTGCGCCATTTCTGTTAATAAGATCCCGTTGGTGGTCATTGCCAGGTCTTTGATGCCCTCAACGGCCGCCAGTGAACTTACCAGGCCTGTGATGCCTTTGCGAACCAGGGGCTCCCCGCCGGTCAGGCGGACCTTGCTGATCCCCCGGCTGACAGCATACCGGGTAAAAGCCAGGATTTCCTCATAGGAAAGCACCTGTTCATGAGCAACAGGGGGTACCCCTTCTGCCGGCATGCAGTAAATGCATCTGAGGTTGCAGCGGTCTGTAACCGATATGCGCAGATAATTAATTGTCCTGCCAAAGGAGTCTGTCATAGGAGCATCATTAACCATTGAGTAAACACTTCCTAAAAAAGCAGTACCTGAATTTTTTCTCCATTCCTAATGGATTGTACCCCTACCGGGATACGGCCCAGTCCGTGTGCAGCAGAGAGGGCAGCCAGGTGTGCAGATCCGTTGTAGGTAATTGTGGAACACGTTCCGTCCGGATTAATGTGTATGGGTATGTGCGCCATACGTTCTGCCTTACGCCTTGTATATTCACCTTTCAGCGGGAGGAGCGTGGTTATCGGTTCCAGGCGAGCTCCCTGCATGGCGGCTAAAAAAGGATGGACCAAGAGCTTGCACTGAACAAAGGAGGACACAGGATTCCCAGGCAATCCGAATATGAATTTTCCCGTGGAAGATGAAATGGCAAAAGTCGTAGGTTTTCCGGGCTGTACACGAACCCGGTCAAAAAGGATCTCAAACCCCAATTCCCGGATCACACCGGGGACCCGGTCATAATCTCCTTCGGAGACACCTCCGGTAAGGATGACCACCTGGCTTGCATTCAATGCGGTTCGCAGAAGGCGGTGGGTTTCTTCTACGCTGTCTGCTGCAATGCCATAGTATGTGGGAATGGCGCCTATTTGCCGCATCATGGCCACAAGTTGCCAGGAATTGCTGTTGTATATCTTGCCTGTCAGGGCAGGGGTTCCCGGTTCTATAAGTTCGTCTCCGGTAGAGAGGACGCCAACGGTTATTTCCCGGCTTACCGCAACGGCTGTTATCCCGCACATGGCCATCAATGACAAATGCTGCGGCTGCAATAGCGTTCCTGCCCTCAGGACAGGTTCTCCTGCTTTCAGGTCTTCTCCCTGCCGGATGATGTTGTCAGAGCCGGGCCGTGGACCGTACACGCGCCCTTTGCGCAAGGTGGCATTTTCGACCATCAGCACTGCATTGGCCCCCCGGGGTAAAAGGGCACCTGTCATGATCTTGCTGCATGTTCCGGGAATAATCTCGTGAACCGGCAGTCTCCCGGCAGCAATAACTTCAAGAATTTCCATGCCGTTTTCCGTGTCTTCCTTGCGGCAGGCATATCCGTCCATTGCCGATTTTGAAAATGGAGGCATATCGGCAGGGGCCTTAATATCACTGGAAAGGATGCGTCCACAGGCATCTTCAAGTGATATCACTTCCGTGCCGGCAGGGGTGGCATGGTCCAGTACAATTTGCAAAGCATCGTGGAAATCTGTCATACAAACAAAGATACAATGGATTTTTTTATATTTGCTTTGAAAAGAAAGATGATGTTCCTCAGGCACAATAATACGACCACACGCCTGGTCTTTTTGCTTTTATCCGGTATCCTGCTGCTGTTCATCGTGGCACCGCTGCTGGGGCTTTTCTTTTCCACATCACTGCCGGATCTGTTTGAAACCATCAAAGACACCGACGTTCAGGGAAGCATTGGCCTCACGCTGGGTGTCTCGGCGCTCTTTACCCTGCTGGCAGGTTTTTTTGCCCTTCCACTGGCCTATATCATGGCACGGAAGGAATTCAGGGGAAAAGCCTTCATCCAGGGTTTGATCGATATACCCATCGTACTGCCGCACTCGGCGGCCGGAATAGCTGTTCTGGGGTTTATTTCAAGAGACTCGGCCCTGGGCAGGCTGGCAGACATCATGGGGCTGAACCTGGTTGGAAGTCCCTTTGCCATCGGGGTAGCCATGGCTTTTGTAAGTGTTCCTTTCCTGATCAATGCAGCAAGAGACGGATTTCAAGCCGTACCGGAACGCCTTGAGCAGGCTGCCCGGTCTCTGGGAGCTTCGCCTTTCAGGGTTTTCAGGCAGGTTTCCCTGCCTCTGGCCAAACCTTCTGTCATTACAGGCCTTGTACTGATGTTCGCCAGGGGAATGAGTGAATTCGGTGCCGTGGTCATAGTCGCGTACCATCCCATGACTACCCCTGTGCTGATATTTGACAGGTTCAACTCCTTCGGGCTTGATTATGCACGACCGGTGGCTGTACTCTTTATAATTATATGTATCCTGGTATTTATGGCTCTCCGTTTGTTGGGGCGCAAGAAAAGCAACCTGTAATATGTTGTCATGCACGGATCTGGAATATAAAGCAGGCAGTTTTCACCTGGAAGATTTCTCCCTGGAATTGAAACAGGGCGATTACTGTGCCCTGCTGGGCCCGTCAGGATCAGGCAAGACAGTCATCCTGGAACTGATTGCCGGATTGAGAACCTTGAAGAAAGGCTCGATCTTCATTGATGGCAAGGACTGTACGCTACTTCCCCCGCAGCGCAGGCCGGTAGGGATCCTCTTTCAGGATTATGCACTTTTTCCACACATGAGCGTCTACAAAAACATTGCCTGGCCGCTGGAGATTAGAAAGATCAAAAAAAATGAGATCAAAGAGACGGTGATCAGTTTTGCATCTGATCTGAACATTGAACGGTTCTTGGACAGGATGCCCGGATCCCTGTCAGGAGGGGAGAAACAGCGTGTTGCCCTGGCCCGTACGCTGGTGGTTCACCCCAAAGTCCTTTTACTTGACGAGCCCTTGTCCGCTCTGGACGCACCGCTTCGGGATCAATCGGCCCTCCTTCTGAAAAAGGTGTCGCAGACAGGGATCACCATCCTGCACGTCACACATGACCAGGCCGAGGTGAGCTCCCTGGCCAACCGCCAGGTCACCATCGGGTCGTAACGCTCCTGCTTTTTGCCACTGACGTTCGGTCGCAGACACCACAAGATCGGGAAGCTTTTTCTTTAAGCCGAGGCTTCCCTTATCTTGTGGTGTCTGCGGCCTCCTGGAAGGGTGTACGCGGTACTCTTGGTCGGCGCTGCTGGCGGGCACTACTCCTGGCGTTCTGCCGCCACCACCCCTTGGAACGGAGAGCCTCGGCGTAACAAAAAGCCCTCAGTTTCAAGGTGTGGCAGTGACAGAAGCAGGCAGCATATGCAGGAAAGCTTCGGCATAAAGTAAAAACGCTCTGTTCCATGTAGTCTCAGCGAGCATTACAGGTACCAACAGAATAAGTGAAGCTTATCGGTGTATTATTAAGGTACGTTACTGCCCCATGGAGCGCAGTATCTTCTGACCTCCGTTGGGATCTGTCAGGAAATCTGCGAATTTTTTTGCCAGTTCCGGATTTAAGGCATTGTGTGGAATAGTGAAACTGTACGTTATTGGGGTCCCTTTCACAAGAACAGAGTCACCGGGTTTGCTACCCCTGATTTTTAATTGAGCTGTGGCATAGAGCTCTGCTATTGTGCTGTCGCCCAAGTTGATTTCCGGGGGTAATGCTATAAAGAGCAGGCCGTGTTGCAGGGCTATGGATTTATAGATGAACATATAGTCAATGGCCTGGCTACCCAGCAGGGCCAACAGGTCCACTTCCTTGGGACGGATGAAACGGTTGTCCTTCTCTGTGAAATCTCTTAGCTGGAAAGGGGCTTTGCCGTCGGCTCCCATATAATAACGTTCTGCCAGCTGCAGCGTGAATATGGTGCGGTATCCGCACGGATCGGCATTGGGATCTGATCTTCCGTAAAACACATCGGGTGATAGCAGTATCCGGTACCAGTTCTCAGAAGTTATATCGTCCGATTTGCGGGATTTTTCTGTATAGGCAATGACTATGCTGTTCATGGCAAAGGGTTGGTTGACCGATGCATATTCCGGAATCAGCAACTGGTCAATGACCGTGTAATCTGCAGAAGCCATTATATCGCATGAGCGTCCCAATTCTGTTATTTTACGGGCGCAATCAACACTGCCGGCTGCTTCCATCAAAAATTCGGTTCCGGGATACATAACTGTAAAACTGTCGGCCAGGGCTTTCATGGGCAGGGCCAGGCTGCCTGCGTGAAAGATGACAAGTTGCTTGTCAGATTTTTGGCTGCAGCCGGAAAAGGATATGCCCAGAAGCGGCAAGAGCAGCAATTTTGATGACAGAAGTAATCGTCTCAAAGTCAACAAAGGTAACTTACGAATTTGTTTTTTCATATCACTCCTCCGGGTCAATCAGGCGTATTTCACTCAGCCCTTTGATGCACCTGTCGGCAAAAGCATCGCAGGCTGTAAAGATGGAAAAGGATTTTCCCCTTAGCCCCAGGAGGATTTCCCGGTGGTCGTTCCGGTTGACAACCTCGGCCAGCGAAAAAGCGGCCCGGAATCCGTCCACCCCGGCAATGCTCAGCATGCCCGTTTGAACCATTTTGTAATTGTCCGAGGGAAACCAAGGGTGAATTATCCGGCTCAGCATTTGTCCTGAAAATTCGCGAAACCCCTTGTAGCCGGTACTGTTCCCGTAAAACAGCACCGGATACGAAATAACCGGCAGGTCACTGTCCGGTTGGGTGATCACGGCCAGGGTGTCCTGCAGGGAAGTCTGGATGGCTATGCGTCCCGGGTCGTTTTCAAGAACCAAAGAGTCCCGGTTAACCACATAATTCCCTCTCAGGGAACGGATGGTAATGTGTGTAGGATTTTTTATATTCCTGACAGAGACCAGGTCAGTTTCAGATACCAGTTTGGTTTCAGAGGGCAGCTCCCACAGCTCGCCCGTCTTCCCCGGGATGACCCGGGTTACTCTTTTTGCAATTACAATACCGTACATGTTGGCCGAGTAGAAGATCTCGCCCCAGGAAAAAACGGCCAGTTCGCCTGCCTCGTTACGCACCTCAACATACAGGTCAATGGGCGGCCAGAGGTCTTCCTTGCTGGCCTTATCCACCTTGAGTGAACTGAGGATGTCGCACAGGGCATAACCGTCATAGCGGAAGGTGCCCTGAAAGGCAATGGAATCACCTTCTTCGCACCAGGTTGCCTCTTTGACGGTTACCGTCCGCAAAGGGAACCGGGAGAGTTTGATCTCCGTGGTTTTTTCCACCTCGCCATCTATGACCAGCTTTTTGGGACCCTGCAGCGTGGTGTAGGCTTCCCGGTTAAAGTAATTGTTGGAGCCCGAGTCCCATACCAGGGTGGATCCGCTTACAGCGTCCAGGTCAAGCATTATGCATGAAGGAGCCAGGAAAGCCATTGAAATGAGTACACAAGCCGGAAGACGGAAAAAAGTAGTTGATTTCATGGTCAGGACAAGGTTATAATTTATAAGGTTGCATTAAAGGATTATTCATCTTCAGCCCCCGCTGATCAGGTGGATGATATCCAGGCGGTCACCTTCGTTCACCAGGGTTGAAGAAAAGGCTTCTTTGGGGATAAGATTTCCGTTCAACTTGACAATCAGCATTTTAAAATGGAAAGATTTTTCCTCCATGATCCGGTCAATCGTCATGGGTCCGCCACGGAACGTTTCTTTTCTGTTGTTTAAGGTGATGGTCATAGGGATGGGGCTTTTTTTGTCAATAATATTTCCAGCACAATATCCGCCTGCATCATGGCAACGAGGCCAACATGCGGGGCCATCAAAGGCACTTCGTTTTCATTGGTTTCAAATTGGTGGCCGCATACATATAAATTTCCCGAACGTTGCACACGAATCTTTTCTGAATGTCCCCACCCGGCAATGCCGGAACCCATGATCAAAGGTATGTGGGAAAGGTTTTTCGTCATCCAGACAGCAAACCATTCTTTTTCCTCTGCCAGGTCAAAGGCTTCCACCACCACATGGCAACCGGAAAAGAGTTGTCTTACATTCCCTGTGGTCACACGTCCGTAAAACATGGTGAACTTTGTTCCGGCGTTTATGCGCTGCATGTTTTCATGCAAAGCGTAAACTTTAGGGCTTCCTGCCTGGTTGGCAAAATAAAATTGCCGGTCCATGTTTTCCGGGGAAACGGTATCAAAATCTGCAACCACCAGGTGTCCCACACCGCTTCGAACCAGTGCAGCGGCCACATTTGATCCAAGGCCTCCGGCTCCGGCTATGCCTACGCATTTTTCAGCCAAAAGAGCCCTAATGTTTTCTTTTACCGTCAATTTCTCTATTTTTGCAATACAAATATACAACTAAAACACCTTGTATGAATGCAATGATATCAAACCGTGAAGTACTGGCCAGGATCCCTTACACATGGAAGGCCCTGGACAAAGGGTACTCAGATCAAAGCCTCTATGTGGATCTGAGTTCATTCAGGGCAGAAGTCCGTCCCATTGCACAGAAGGTAAAAGAAAAGTTCATAGGGGGTAAGGGTTATGGGCTGCGCATGTTGTGGGATGCAGTTACACCGCAGACAAAATGGAGTGATCCCGAGAACGAGATCGTGATATCAGGTGGTCCCGTATGCGGCATCACCCAGTATTCAGGCACGGGCAAGAGCATATGCGTGGGATTATCCCCATTGACCGAGGGGGTGGTGGATTCCAATGTCGGGGGACATTTTGGCCCGCATTTGAAATTTGCAGGATTTGATGCCCTGGAGGTACAGGGGATTGCTCCACGTGAGATCATCCTCTACATCAACGGTGTAAATCATGAGATTGAGTTTTTTGTTCCCCCGGCAGGCATGCACCTTGATTCACACCTGCTGGCTGAGGAACTTCACCATATGTTTGCTGACAGCGAAAGCGACAAATTGAACATATCCGTGGTCTCTGCCGGGCAGGCTGCCGACCATTCACTCATTGGCATGCTCAATTTCTCTTTTTATGATGTGAAGCGAAAAAAGATCAGGCTGAAACAGGCAGGCAGGGGTGGACTCGGCACGCTGATGAGACACAAGAACGTACGCGCCATCGTGGCCAGGGTACCCAAGGTATCGGGAACGCTGAACAACGTGGTGGACATGCCTGCCATCATGGAGCGTGGCAGGCGTTTTACACGTGAAATGAATGAACTGGATGATCAACAGTGCCAGATGAGAAAGGTGGGAACTGCTCACCTGATGGGTGTCATGGAAAAGTACGATCTGCTGCCGGTAATGAATTTTAAATATGGGGATCATAAAGACTGCCATAAAATTGACCTGGAAGTCTGGAAAAAACACTTTACCCAGGGGGTGCCCGATGGATGCTGGCTGGGATGCACCATGATGTGTGCCAAGGGTGTGGATGATTTTGAGCTGAGAACAGGACCCTATAAGGGAACCAAGGTGCTGGTGGACGGGCCGGAATACGAAACGGCTGCAGCCCTGGGTTCCAATATGGCCGTTTTTGATCCGCTTTATGTCATAGAACAGAATTTCTATTGTGATACGTACGGTATCTGTTCCATATCGTGGGGAAATATCATGGCCTTCATCATGGAATGCTGGGAAGCGGGAATCCTTGACAAAGAAAGGACAGGAGGCCTGGATTTCACCTGGGGAAATGCAGCCGATGCACTGGAGTGCATGCATCAGCTGGCCCGGGGAGAGGGCTTCGGCCTGATAGCCGGGCTGGGAGTGAGGAAAATGAAGGAGATGTTTATTGAAAAAGGGTGGGGCGATGCCTCCTTCCTTAATGATATTGCAATGGAAAATAAGGGAATGGAATATTCCATGTATATTTCCAAAGAGTCGCTTGCACAGCAGGGAGGTTATGCCATGACCAACAAAGGTCCCCAGCATGACGAAGCATGGCTGATCTTCATGGACATGGTCAACAACCAGATCCCCACCTTTGAAGACAAGGCAGAGGCGCTTCACTATTTCCCCATGTTCAGGACATGGTTCGGGCTGGCCGGATTCTGCAAGTTGTGCTGGAATGACATAGAACCGGCTGATAATGCCAGGACCGCGGAACCTGCCAAGGTCCCCGAACACGTGGACAACTATGTGACCGTTTTCAATGCCGTGACCGGCAGCAACATTGACAAACACTCACTGATCCGCATGTCTGAAAGGGTATACAATTTTCAGAGGGTATTCAACATCCGCATGGGAAAAGGATTGCGCAGGCATGATGCACAGCCTTACCGGGCCTGCGGACCCGTAACCGAGGAAGAATACCAGTCAAGACAGGCAAGATACGACAAGCAGCTTAAGGAAGAAGCCGGCATAGATCCTTCCGGCATGACATTGACAGAAAAACACAGGGCATTGCGCAGCTACAGGGAAGACCGGTACGAAAAACTCCTGGATGCCGTATACAAGCGCCGGGGCTGGAACAAAAACGGGGTTCCCCGGGTGGAATTCCTGAAAGAAATTGGAATGGACCTGCCTGAATTGCTGGAAGTGGTTACTCCTCTGCAATAATCTTACAATCTTTGTAATAAGGTGTTGACACCATCACTGGATGATGTCAACACTTCTTTTTATAAAGGTGCTGAGGGCTTCTCCCTTGAGCAGGTTGTTTGCCAGCAGGGCCAGGTCACAGATCTGGCTGACCAGGTTCCTGTCTTTGGTTTCCCGTATTTTCTGTACCAGGGGGTGTTCAAAATTCACCACCAGGTTGAACGATTCGGGCATGGTTCCCATGAAGTTCATTCCGCCTCCCAGAGCCGACATTTCCCGGTAACGGCGCATCCATTCACCCCTGGTTATGACCACAGGAAGCTGTTGTGCACCCATGTTTTCAAAAGCCACTGTGAAAGTTGCCTCTTTGGGCAGGACTTCCTGGAAAAGTTCACGCAATGCTTTTTCTTCGTCTTCACTAATATCGGGTTTGGCAATTTCTTCTTTGGGTATAAGCTTTTCCGGTGTATCGGAGTCGATACGTACAAACCGGACATCTTTCATTTTTGATTCCAGCAGGTTGACAAAATGGGCACATAAGGGGGAATCCAGCAGCAACACATCGTATCCCTTGTCTTTTGCTGCCCCTATGTAGGCATACTGTTCTTCCGTGTTTGTGGCATACAGGTATACCAGTTTGTTGTCCTTGTCTTTTTGATTGGCCTGGATCAGGGTGGCATATTCCTCGAAGCTCAGGTATTTGCCGTCGGTGTTTTTGAACAGGGCAAATTTGAGCGCACGCTCGTAGAATTTCTCTTCGGTAAGCATTCCGTACTCTATAAAGAGCTTCAGGTTGTCCCATTTTTCCTCCAGTGCCGGACGGTCGTTCTTGAAAATCTCTTCCAGCCGGTCTGCCACCTTGCGTGTGATGTGGGCAGAGATTTTCTTCACATTGGAATCGCTCTGCAGATAACTTCTGGATACATTGAGCGGGATGTCGGGTGAATCAATCACGCCGTGAAGCAGGGTGAGAAAATCGGGGACTATGCTTTCAACGTTGTCGGTCACAAAGACCTGGTTGCAGTAAAGCTGTATCTTGTTGCGTGTTACTTCCAGTTTGTCTTTTATCCTGGGAAAATACAACACCCCGGTCAGTTTGAAGGGATAATCCACGTTCAGGTGGATCCAGAACAGGGGTTCTTCAGCCATAGGATAAAGCTTTTGGTAGAAAGCCCTGTAGTCCTCATCTTTCAGGTCTGCCGGTTTTTTTGTCCACAGGGGGGTAACATCGTTAATGATCCGATCCTTGTCCAAAACCACTTCTTTACCGTCTTTCCACTCCTTTTCTTTCCCGAAGGCAATCTCTACCGGAAGAAAACTGCAGTATTTGTGCAACAGTTCGTTGATCATGCTTTCCTGTGCATAAGACTGGTGCTCGGCATAAAGGTGCAGGATGATATCCGTTCCCCGGTCCTCTTTGTCGGCCGGTTCCATGGCATATTCAGGCGTTCCCTTGCATGTCCACCTGACAGCCTGTGCTCCTTCCTGCCAGCTTTTTGTAACGATCTCGACCTTCTTGGCTACCATAAAACTGGAATAAAAACCGAGTCCAAAATGCCCTATGATGTTGTTCTCCTGATCCTTGTATTTTTCCAGGAATTCACCTGCGCTTGAAAAGGCAATCTGATTGATGTATTTATCCACTTCCTCTTCTGTCATGCCGATACCCCGGTCAGACACGGTAATGGTCTGCTTGCCCGTATCGGAACTGACCCTTATTGTCAGGTCTCCTGTATCGCCTTTGAAGTCACCTTTTGCTGCCAGTGCCTTTAATTTCTGAGTGGCATCCACAGCGTTGGAAATCAGTTCTCTGAGAAATATTTCGTGGTC
Organism: Bacteroidales bacterium UBA1374; assembly: GCA_002305545.1. Classification (GTDB taxonomy): domain Bacteria; phylum Bacteroidota; class Bacteroidia; order Bacteroidales; family UBA932; genus DMER64. The sequence goes on along the minus strand of DBRG01000021.1, from coordinate 151,190 downwards.
TGAATAGAGAAATTTTTTAATGACCGGAAAAATGTCCTGGGAAGTTACCCCGATCGTTCCTTTATTTTTCATAAATATCCTGTTGTTGAAGATTATGACCGGCTAGAGTCAAAAACCGTTCCAATGACAGGAATGATGACTATTTGTCAGTATTGAAAAAATCAAGGCACTCTCTTACCAGGCGAGCCTGCTGCTCTTCTGTCTCAAGTGTTTCAAGTGGGAAACCCAGGGTGACGACACGATAATTTCCCCGGTATGCAACCCCTGCACTCAGCCGGTTATCCCTGTAACGGAAAATGGTATAGGCTCCCGGGCCTGCAGGCTCCAGGGCATCCGGAGATTCTACGGGATACACCGTAAGGTTCAGGCCGGTACGGAAAGAATAGACCGGATCTCCCAAGATCTCACCTTTGTAGAAGGCTGTATACGGGGAGGGAGCGACCATGATTTCCCCTGTTTTTGAAGCATGATCGCTGCGGAAACGGATATTGAGCGTTTCCATGGCAAATTTTCTCGCAAGGGTATCCATCCCGGTAGTTCCCCAGAGGTCAGATGCTACATGGGCACCGCTTATGATCATATTTCCTTCCTGGCAGGCATATTGGGCCAGCCTGATCTGCAGCGCTTCCGGAAAGGCTTTGAATACAGGTGTGCCATAGGTTGTACCTCCTCGCCGTACCTGCTTTTGCTTTCCCAGGATCAGGTCTAAAGCAAAGAAATCCCGGGGATCAACCCCTGAATCCTCATCGATAAATGCCTGCAGGCTAGATGAAACATAACTGTAACCTGCCTGTGCAAATGACTTGCCGTGGATGATGGTGTAATCAAACGTGTTTCCCGGTATGACTTTGGTCTCCCAGTCGGCATTACTTGCACCGAAACCGGGCGCATCGTCATCTGCCCATCCGTTTTTGCGCCGGAATTCGTATTGTGAACCAATATAGGATATGTCCTGCAGATAAGGGACACCGTAGTCTGACTGGTCCTGGAAACCGGCAAACAGGGTATCTTTCGAGGCAAAACTGTCCGGTGCGGAGACACGTGTAAATCCATTTACGATCAGCACTGTTCCTTTTTCTTCACCGGCAGGTACCTTATACAGGCTAACCGTTTCAGAAGGAAAGCTTTCTCCGCCCCGGTTCACGGCCGTTACACGAAAACTGTAATGCGTTCCTTCCCGGATGGGAATTTCTGCCTGGCTCCCGGGATAAAATACCCCCTGGTCAAATGGCTGGTTTTCATCTCCGTTGCGGGTGTAGACAACATACCCTTGCGGAACGGCAGTCGGTTCGAGCATGTCGTATGTGGGTTTCCATGTGAGCAGGGCCTTTCCGTTTTCTGAAAAATCTACAGCTATGCTCTGGACGGGAAGGGGTTGAACAATATACTCAAAATCCTGGGTACTGCTCAGATAACGCAGCATCCCCTTGTAAATGGCGCGACTGACTGTAAAGCGGAACAAGGGATCGAGCCCGTAACGCATATCGGCGAAATTCTGGTGGGAAAGCAACTCAAGAAGCATTGACGGTACCTGCGCCGAACGGCTTTCCGAATAAGAACGGTTCCAGATTCCGCGCCTTGTCCAGTCAGGATTCCAAAGGGCACGCAGGTCATTGACTATCTGGGTCTGGACCAGGTCTGTATAATCCCTGGAAGTAAGGCGGTTGTGACCAGTTGGCAATAACTCGGTTCCATCGCTGTCCCTTGTATAAATGGCCAGGGTCCCGATAATGCTGTCGTTCAAGGTTACACCGGCATCGGTGTGAAAAGCCAGGGAAAGATCCACGGGAATATGCAATCCGGGATTATCCGGGTGCTTTGCAGATCCGCCAGCCAGGGTATTCACCCAGCGCCCCCGGGATGAGTAATCATCGATATAGTCATGTTCTCCTTCGTAATAAGTATATACCGAATCGGCAAAACCCGCCCATTGCAGCCAGTAGCGGGCCCCTTCGGTAAACCGGGGGTAGTTGCTCACCTGGGGTGGAATTTCGATATTCCCGTAGGAAGCCAGGATGGCTGTATCCTGGACAAAGCGCCCGATATTGCCCATGCCGCCTCCAAATTTCACCGCATCTGCAGTGATTATGGCGTTGACCTCGCCGCTTTCGTTTGTAAGGGTTACACGGCCTGAGAGGTTCCGGCCTTTATCAAAAGTAAAAGTACCCAGGTAGATCCAGGTTCCGCCGCCCATCTGCTGGTTGACCCGGTACTCCTCGATGCCTCCCTTGTGGTGAACAGTGTAACGGGCATCGCGTGCACTGACCGGAAGGCTTGCATAGGATACGTAAACCGAGTATTGGCCTGTTTGGGGAATATTTGGAATCCATTCGGCAGAAGAAGGGTGCATCACAACTTTTTTGTTCAATTCCGGGTTATGTGTAACCACCCTTCGGTAGGTGCCCATACGGAAGGGATTGTCAAAATGGGTGTATACCTCTTTTTTATTCGCAAAACCATGATTGTCCTCTTCGTCCGTTCGCCACATATATGTTCCGGCCTGTTCGCTGTAGCCGCTTTCGGGATTATCGTTATCCACAATGACTTCATGGACCTGTGTGTCCCTTTCCCTTGGCATCAGTACCACGGCACCGGCGTTTTCCAGCATAGGGGTCAGGAAGGGTAGCACATAGGACATGGTGTACAAGTCTTCTACAGTCTGGAACAGCCTGGCCCGCTGCCATTCCCAACGGGCGAGCTTCTGGTCGTAGTACAACCCATGACTGTGCCAGAGTGCAATATGTCTGTTTTGGAGGCCATTGGTAATCTCAAACGGACGGTTTTTCCGCAGCACAAGGGGAGTCGGGCCCAGGTCGGGCCATTGATGCCTGTCTCGTTTTTTTGTATCTTTCTTCATCCTGGACTGGGCTTCCAGCTTAGCCATGTTTATTGATGCCTGCCGGTTTTCCAGTTTTTTCTGTAAGGCTATTTCCCGGGGAGTTCCTTTTTTTGGTTGAATTCTGGCAGGAGCTTTCCTGTTGATCTCAAAGGCACGTTGGTATTCCTTCCTGTTTTCTTTCAAAACCTTATTGTCGTAAGATATCCGGGCGGGGTCGTAATAGGCCGGTATGAGTTCTTCCAGCTCTTTATTATCTGTCTTAACCGTGAGATTGTAATGGTTGAACCTTGAAGGCATGAAATGCCGTATGGTTTGAATAACCTTCTCTGCATTGCCTTTGCGGATGGGATATTCAGCCATTCCGGGTGCAAAGTCCAAGGTGATTTGCTGGTGCCTGTCATCCAGTTCAATATTCCGTATCCTTATCCCTGATATGCGCATGACTCCGTCAGAGAGTATGGTTCTGAGCGAGTCGGTAAGTTTTACCATAGTAGTGCTGTCAAACAGGGGAGGAAAGGAAAATTTTTGTGCTTTAGCACCAACAACGAACAATATTACAATAGCAGCCGTCAGGAAGATCCGTTTTCTCATAGTATTTTTATAATGAAAGGACAAATATAATAACTTTGTCTTCATGAAACTTCGTGTTCCATTGCTTGTGCTGGCCATATCACTGGTGTTTCTGATCCTGTTCAGGCTGTTCCCTTCATTCATGGACAAGGTTTATTCCGGTTTTTTGTATGTTCTTATAGCACAGGGCGTTTCATCGATTATTGCGCTTATACCTTTTTCTCTTGCCGAGGTTTTGCTTTTCCTTCTGGTCTTCTTCCTTTTTTTTCAACTGGTCCGTGGAATTGTAGTTTTGTTTGTCTTGCCGTTTTCGCAGGTGAAGGAGATCTGGAAAAAAAACCTGGTTTTTACAACTTCTCTCCTGTTGTGGGCGACCTCGGCCTATATGCTCACCTGCGGACTTCATTACCACCGCCTCCCCCTTGAAGACCGCCTGGATTATCCACAACAACAGGCAACCACAGAAGATCTGACTAATATGGCCGGTGCACTTGTGCGGGAAATCAACCTGGCTGCCTCTTATACCCGTCGTGACACCCAGGGCGATATGATCCCCGATCACACTTTTGACCGTTATAAGAAAGACATTGCCCTGGCCTATGATTCACTGGCTGTTACCACGGGACTCAGGACTGGCGGCAGGTATCCGGCTACAAAGACCGTTCTGGCATCCAGGGGAATGTCCTATGCCTATGTGAGCGGTTTTTTCTTTCCCTGGACGATCGAGGCCAATGTGAACAAAGATGTCCCGGTCTTCACGCTGCCGGCAATCATGGCCCATGAGCAGGCTCATGTACGTGGTTTCATGCGGGAGAATGAAGCCAATTTTTTGGCTTACCTGGTGGCACGCCATACCGGCAACGGGGACCTGAAGTATTCCTGCCTGCTGCATTCCCTGCATTATGTGCTGAATGCCATCCACAGCGCCTCCCCGGAATCGTATACTTCCTTGCTTGAAAGTCTTTCTGCCAGGGTACTGTACGACCTGCATAAGGAATATGAGTACTGGGATAAATTTCGTTCCACCTTTGGGGTGATGTCTCAAAGAGTCAATGATGCTTACCTTAAAGCCAATGCTCAACCCGAAGGGGTGGCCAGTTACGGGAAGGTTGTGGATCTTATGATCGCAGATTTCAAAATTCATGAAAAACAGGTGCAACAAAATCCTGAAAGTTCCGTTTGTATAGGTGAAGGCACCCTTTAGCGGACGAATATGAACCAGACAGCCCTTTACAGGGAGTACCACAAGCCAATTTATCACACGTGTTTGCGTATTTTACGCTCTCCCATGGATGCCGAAGAGTGCATGCAGGACGCCTTTATGAAATTATTTACCGAAGGCAAAATGAGTTTTATCAACAACAAAGCCTGTTACGCCTGGTTGCGCAAGGTAGCCGTAAGGGGGGCGATCGACCGGCTTCGTTCTTTGGATTATCAATGTTTCAAAGAGGCAGAAACAATTGACGGTAAGGTGATGCAGGTTACCGCTGCCGATCAGGATCCGGATTTGTTCCGGTTACCCGGGGAAAAAAGCGACCGGGAAGTCCTTGTGCAAACCATCAGAGAACAATTGGATGCACTTCCATCGGGTTACCGCACCATTTTAAGTTTATACCTATTTGAGGGATATGATTTTGAGGAAATTGCCGAGATAACAGGGCTGCAGCCTGTTTCAGTCAGAAGCCAGTACAGCCGCGGCCGGAAAAAATTACAGTCATCAATAAACGAGATATGGATGAATTAAGGTCTTACATTCAGGAAAACAGGGAACTTTTCGAAACGGAGGCCCCGCCACAGGGTCACCAGGCAAGGTTTGAAGAACGGCTGGCAAAAAGCGGTTTGAAAAGAAAGCGCCCCGGAGTAAAATATTTGATTTACTCTTCGGCAGCAGCGTTATTACTAGTTGTGCTTACCATTGGAATACGCTTTGTCAAAGAGGATCCGCTGGCGGGTGTGTTTGCCGATTCATGTGCAGATGGGGCTCACACCTGTTATTATAACCAGATCCGGAAAATTTCAAGCCAGATAGAATATGATACCAGGGACCTGCCGGAATTCAAACGACAGGAGATACTGATGAATATGAAATCCCTCATGCCTGCTTCTGCCCATGAATTCTCCGATATGCTTCCCGAAGGGATTTCGAGTAAAGAGGCAGAACGCTTAAATAAAGAATATTATAAACAGTTATATGAAGGAATGATAGAGATCGCTTCATTGACAAATCAAACATAAAAATCATGAAAAGAATTGCATTAATCACACTGGCACTTGTATCGTGGACCTTCCTTTTTGGACAGAACACAGTCAAAAAAGATTACCGGCCCGAGAATTTCAGTTCAATAAACGCCTCTTTCATTTATGATATAGAGGTTTTCAAGGGCAGGACACATACAGTGAAATTGGAAATTCCGGAAGATCTGGCCCATGACATTCAGGTAAACGTTTCAGACAATACACTTTATCTGGGTGTATCCAGAGAGTGGTGGCGTACGGCTAAGCACATTCTGGGTGACAGGCAGAAAATCAAAGCACGTATCACCATGCCAGACCTGGAAGGAATACAATTATCCAATTCAGCGTTCCTTGTTACACGGGACGGATTCTCGCCATCCAATTTTATAGTCAAACTGACGGGGGCCTCTCAGGCAGAAATCACGATTATGACACATGCAGCGAATCTTGATATAAACGGGGCATCTGAATTAGAGATCAGTGGTTTGGCCACAAAAACAAAAGCCTATGTCAGCGGCGCATCCATCTTGCGATACAACCAGGAGACAGATCAGATTGAATTGAACGCGTCTGGTGCCTCCACGGTCGTAATGAACGGAAGTTCAACCACTGCAAGTCTTACTGTTTCTGGAGCAAGCCACGTAAAAGCCAGGGAGTTCACTACAGAAGACATGGATATCAAATGTTCCGGGGCCTCTTCTGCACAATTGCACGTTACAAAAAAGATAGGTGTTTCTGCGTCAGGAGCGTCGAGTGTTCACATAGAAGGCAAGCCTGAATTTACCAGATCCGTATCCAGCGGGGCCTCTTCAATTAACACGTATTGACATATAGTTTTACTATAGATAAATGATTTAAAATATTATGAAAAAGATAGTTACAATAATAGCGATGACACTCTTATGTACAGTGGCACTGGCACAGAAAGAGTCTATTGAAAAAAGGAACATCAAGGTGGGTCCCTTTTCAGGGGTGGAAATATCGGGGGTGGTAAAAGTGACGGTAGAAAAAAGTCCTTCGCATTCCTTATCGGTTGAAACGTACAATGAGGTTTTTGAATACCTGGATATTGAAGTTCGTAATGGAGTGCTTTGCATAGGCATTGTGAACGGAGGTATCCCCAAATCTGTCCAGCGCAAGTACAAGGACATGGAAATTGTATGCAGGCTGACAATGCCTGAACTCAAAAGTATTGGGATGAGCGGTGTGACCAAGCTGTTTGTCAGGGATCCTTTTGTGACCGGCAGCATGAATATTGAACTCTCAGGAGTTACCTACGCAGAAATCAAACAGATAGAATGCGATGACCTGCAGGTGGAAATCTCCGGAGTGTCTGATATTCAAATGTATGGATTGACAGAACAGTTGAATCTGGAGATCAGCGGCGCGTCCAAAGGATTTTTCGGTTTGGATGGGAAAACCATTACCTTTGCCGATATTGAAATCAGTGGAAGCGGAAGTGCGTTAATCCAGGGGAAAGCCATTCGTTCTTCCATAGATATCAGTGGCACCGCTGCTTTCGAGGGACAGGAATTTGAGGTGGAAGTGATGAAAGCCGTAGTGAGCGGAGTGGCCAAAGCACAGGTAAAGGTTTTGGGTTCATTGGAACCAGAGGTTTCAGGAGCCGCAAAACTGCGTTACAATAAAAATGTAACCCTGCGGAACGTGAACACCAGCGGTGCAGCCCAAATGGCACCCTATTAAAGTATACATATGACAGCCAAAGAGATCCACCAGAAAATCCTGGTTCTTGATTCACATTGTGATACACCCATTATGCTCAGAAGACATGGTCTGGACATAGGCCGGAGATCCGGAACAGGTCACGTGGATCTGGTAAGAATGAAAGAAGGAGGCCTAGACGCATCCTTCTTTGCCATCTATGTTTCCAATAAGTGGGAGCCGTACGAATGCACATACAAGGCACTTGAAGCGCTTACCTCTGTGTACGATATGCTGGAGCGTTACCCCGATAAAGCAGCCCTGGCAACCGATGCCCGTACAGCCAGAAAGTTGAAAAAGCAAGGCAGGATTGCCATATTCCTGGGCATGGAAAACGCCGGTCCCATTCACAAGGACCTTTCCCTACTGCGCCTGTTCTATAGGATGGGAGTCCGCTACATCACCCTGACCCATGCCGGGAACAACGAAGTGTGTGACAGTTGTGCCACCAAAGAGAAGCGCTGGAACGGGGTCAGTCGTTTTGGCCGGGAATTGATTGCCGAGATGAACCGCCTGGGAATCCTGGTGGATGTGGCTCACATATCTGACGAAGCATTTTACGATGTGCTAAAGTATTCCACACGTCCGGTAGTCTCCACCCACTCTTGTTGCAGAGCTTTATGTGACGTTCCCAGAAATCTTACAGATCAGATGATTATAGATCTTGCTGCAAAGGGTGGGGTGGTTCAGATCAACTTCAATCCCCCTTTTCTTGACAAGGCCTTTTCCCTTGCTGTTGCCCCATTACTGGATGCCTATGAGGAAGCCGAGGAAGCATACAGGGATAATCCTTCCGAGAACGAAAAACGCATGCAGGAGGCAAAAAAAGCCCTTTATGCACTTCCCCGGCCTTCCTACAAACGGGTGGTCGACCATATTGATCACGTGGTTTCCCTGGTAGGGCCGGACCATGTAGGGATTGGGTCTGACTTTGACGGGATAGAGGTCTGTCCCGCCGGTTTGGAGGACGTTTCACTTCTTCCGGTTATTACAGAAGAATTGCATTTAAGGGGTTATTCCTTTACAGACATAGAAAAGATAATGGGGGGCAATTTCCTGCGGCTTTTATAGCCAACCCGCTTCAACCAGGATACCTTCCACTTTTTCCACTGTTTCTTCCCGTTCAAAATCCCTGGTCGAGAATATCAGCAGCAGGGTCTCTGTTTGCGGATACCTGCCGGCATAGATTTTAAAGCCCCCGTTATCTCCTGTATGGAAAATCTTCGGAGCTCCGTTAATTTGCGAAATGAACCAGCCGTAACCATAACCGGTATCCGGGATATCGGTCAAAATATACGATGTATGGGCTTTGCCGGTCATTTCCTTGTCCAGGATTGCATTGTTTCTCAAGGCATATTCCCAAAGAACAAATTCTTCTGCCGAAGTATAGAGCGCACCGTCTGCCTTAGAACCAAAAAATGATGCCTCACCGTAATCATATTCTTCCCATATTCCTGTTTCACTGTTAAAAAGGTACCCATGGGCCATTGAGGGAATATCCCTGCCGGATTCAAAATACAACGTATTTGACATGCCCGCAGGCTGGAACAATTCGGTCATCATGTAATCCTCAAAGGGCACTCCCGATGCTTTTTCAACGACCGTATACAAAAGCTGGTACGTGGGGTTGATATATTCATAGGAGGATCCGGGCGCAAAATTCAAAAAACTCAGGGTGTCCATATAGGAATATGATTCCACATCGGTGGAATGGTATACATACAGGCTGTCCGTGCGTGGCCTTACGTCCGGAATCCCCGATGTATGGGAAAGAAGATGGGCCAGGGTGATGTCCTGGAAAAAAGGTGCCTGGAATTGCGGAAAATACTTTGAAACAGGATCTTCCAGTGATAACCTGCCTTCCTGGGCCAGTTTTAGGGTGGCAACGGAAGCGAACTGTTTGGATACAGAAGCTATGCAAAAATTGGTTGCAGGAGTGGCGGGGGTTTCAGGATCGATTGTGGCCAGTCCATACCCTTTGCTGAATACCACCTTTTCTTTATTCAACACTAGCACAACCCCGCCGGGTTCATCCGAAGGCCAGATCCGGGCAAATAGTTCATCAATTTCTGTGATTGCTTTATCCTGTAAGCGATTGCAGGATACGGACAGTAGTACCAATCCCAGTAAGGAAAACAGTACCGGAAACCATTTCTTTAACATAAAGCAAGAATTTAAGTAATTGCTATTGACTGATGTATTTCAATATTTTACGTACAAAGCAAGGACCTTCATAAATAAATCCGGAATAAACCTGAACAAGCGATGCGCCGGCCTCCAGCATGTCTTTGGCATCACGTGGTGTCATGATTCCACCCACACCAATAATGGGAAGGTTGCCCTCAGTTTTTGCATGTATATAACGGATGATAGAAAGAACTTTTTCTTTAAGCGGGGCGCCGCTCAGGCCTCCTTCCCCTATGGCATCCAGCTTTTCCTTAGCCGTTACGAGTCCCTCCCTGGATATGGTTGTGTTGCAGGCCACCACGCCATCCAGGCCCGATAACATGATCAATTCAATCACCTGATCCAACATATCAGTGGAAAGATCGGGGGAAACCTTAAGCAAAATAGGCCGGTATACATCGCAGTACCTGCGGATTTCCGTCAAATGCCTTATAATCCCGGTCAGGTTGTCAACCGTCTGGAGACTGCGTAAATCTTTCACGTTAGGGCAGCTAACATTAATGACAAAATAATCCACATAATCGTACATTTGGGCAAAAGCCTTTTCAAAATCCTTGTAAGCCAGATCATTGGGAGTGTTGGTGTTTTTTGAGATATTCCCGCCTATGATCACATGCGGCTTGTTTCTTTGGATATTGCGTACAATTTGTTTTACCCCGGAGTTGTTGATCCCCATCCTGTTGATTAAAGCCTTGTCCTTAACCAGGCGGAAACTTCTGGGTTTCGGATTCCCTTCCTGGGGAGCTAATGTAACAGATCCGATCTCAACAAAACCAAAGCCCAAAGCGCCCATCTGATTATAGACCTCTGCATTTTTATCCAATCCGGCAGCGAGTCCCACGGGATTTGGGAAATCAATTCCCATTACCTGTTTTTGCATTGAGGAGGACTTATAGGAAAAAAGCATCTGCAAAACCCTGGTCCCAAAGGGAATGTATTTCAATATTGCCAAAGCCTTGAATGCCAGCTTATGGGCAGTTTCGGGAGGAAAAAGGAACAAAAGGGGCCTGATGATAAAATACATTTGATTTCATGTTTATTGAACAAATATACAGGATTAATTGCAACAGGCAATCAGGTTCATAGGGCGCTGTCGGGAATGTATTCAGTAAACGTGTTGTCAGAATAAAAGAGTAACACTTTTTTCAGCTTATGTTCCACTTCAGGTGTTTCACTGTAAGCACTTACAGATGAATTGATATTATCTGTAAAAGCTGGTTCTTCAGGAAACGATTCCCGGGTTTTATCCCGGGTTGTTTCCTGGAGTATTTCCTGCATTTCTTTATACATCTTGCCTTTTCCGGTAATGAGCCACTCTGCATTTAGAGACGGGTAGGTTAGAAGCATCTTTTCAATAAAGTCGAATCCGGGTTTATTTCTTCCAGCCAATATATGAGATAAACCTGAGCGCTGGATCCCGATCTGATCCGCAAAACGCGAAGGAGAGATGTTTTCTGCCAATAAAAATTGTTGCAAGCGCGTTCTCATAATTGTAAACCAATTTTTACAAATGTAATATAAAAAATGTTTACACATGTAATATATTGAAATAATACATTTGTAAACAAAGATCGCCATATTGGCATTATACATCATTAAGAATCAATTGCTTTTGAATCAAATTTGAAAAAAGCTTTTATCTTCGATCATCACTTCATATAAATCACATAATAAACAGGATAATAATGGTATAAAAATCATTTATCTCGTTATTCTGCATATTATCCATAAAAATTGCGAAAAAATCCCCGGACATCATTCAAATAAAGATGTAAATAAACTCTATAAATAACAGATTATAAATTAATTATATCTACCTAATAATCGATTATTAAATTTGTAAACAGATCGATTTTATGAAACAAAAATAAAGCGCGCAAAACTTGGGAAAACGAGTCCATTTGTTAAATAGGAATATACAAATGTAAATTACAAATGTAAAATAGATATTAAAGTAACACTTTAAGTAAAAAAGTTACCCAAATTACAATACCTTTGATGGTACTTATGACAACATTTCATTTTCCAATCCCGGGAGTTCGAATTGAAGACTTTACCTATAACCTGCCGGAACAAAAAATTGCCAGGTATCCGCTTGCTGTCAGGCACGACTCAAAATTATTGCGCTATCGTGACGGCAAGGTGTCTGATCATATTTTTCTGGATTTGCCATCCCTTCTGCCAAGGGACAGCCTACTCGTATTCAATAACACAAAAGTTGTTCCGGCCAGATTATTTTTCCGCAAGGAAACCGGAGCACTGATAGAGGTTTTCTGTCTTGAACCGGCCTCTCCCAAAGAATACATACTGGCATTTTCACAATATGCTTCATCTACGTGGTATTGTGCTGTAGGAAATGCAAAAAAATGGAAAACCGGTCACTTGCCCCTGTACAATCCCCATAATGACCCTAAACTTGCAAGTCTGGGCCTCTCGGCAAGCCTGTTAGGTCAGGAGGCTGACAGGTTCCTGGTCCGTTTCAGCTGGACTGCCAGTCTGCCGTTTTCTGCAATCCTGGAGGCTTCGGGCAGGGTCCCGATTCCCCCTTATCTTAAAAGGGAGTCAGAAGATTGTGACCTGGAGCGTTATCAGACAATATATGCCCGCAAGAGGGGGTCTGTAGCAGCGCCTACCGCGGGGCTGCATTTCTCTCTAAAAGTATTGGATGACCTCAGGAAAAGAGGTATGGGGATCAGCGAACTGACTTTACATGTAGGGGCGGGCACTTTCAGGCCGGTAAAAACCCGATACATACGTGATCACATTATGCACAGCGAACCATTCAGCGTGTCGAGGGAGTTTTTGCAACAGTTGATATCACACAAGGGGCCTGTGGTGTCAGTCGGGACCACTTCCTGCCGTTGCCTGGAAAGCCTTTACTACCTGGGCCTGCAGGCGGCGGGGGGCAGGAACCCTTCCTTCGTGGGCCAGTGGGAACCCTATGTTACACCGTCCGGGATTACCTATAAGGCCTCCCTGGAGCATTTGTGCACTTACATGGACAGGGAGAAGATATCCATTTTGGATGCCTCCACCCAGATCATCATAGCACCTTCCTACAGGTTCCTGACCACTGACATTCTGATCACAAATTACCACCAGCCAAACTCCACTTTGCTCTTGCTGGTTGCTGCCCTGACAGGGGAGGATTGGAGGGTTATTTATGACCATGCACTGGCCGGAAACTACCGTTTTCTGAGTTATGGGGACTCCTGTTTGTTGTTTAATCCTAATTCGCAGAATAATACTGATTTATAGACAAATATAACAAATATGTTATAATATGTAACAAAATTGTTATATTATTTATATGTCTGAATCCAGTCCAAGATTTTCGTAAGTTTCCCTTAAAGCTTTCTCGTCATCAGAAATAATGAGCAGTTTGTCTCCGATATGAATCTCTGTTCCGCCTCTGGGAATGAAAAAAGAATCGCCCCTTTTAACCATTACCACGAGCGTTTTGTCAGGCAGCGGGATCTCCATCATCCTGTTCCCGAAACGCAGGCTTTCCTCGGTTACGACCACCTCGCTCATGGCAGATTTTATATCTTCTGAAAACTCCATTTCAAACTCTGACCGGGCTGTTTTTTTCTGAGGGATTGAAACATGAAGTTTCCGTGCTACCCAGGGTATAGAAGTTCCCTGGAACAGGAGCGAAAGTATGGTAATAAAAAAGACAATGTTAAATAGAACATTTGCCTGGGCAACTTGATTTACCAGGGGGTACGTTGCAAAGATAATGGGTACGGCACCCCTGAGTCCCACCCAGCTTGTGAATATCCGTGATTGCATTGTCATCCTTCGGAAAGGAACAAGTGATAACAATACGGCAATGGGACGAGCCAGTATGATCATAAAGACACCTATCAGCAATCCCACCCCTGCGATGGGCCATAGCTCTGAAGGATTGACCAGCAGGCCCAGGGCAAGAAACATGATGATCTGCGAGAGCCAGGATAGCCCGTCAAAAAAGTTCTTGACAGTTCTTTTGTGTATAAAACGGGAATTGCCTATCACAAGTCCTCCTATGTAAACAGCAAGGAATCCGTTTCCGTTTATAAGGTCTGTGAAGGAAAATATAAAAAAGCAGAATGCAAGTATCAGGATCGGGTAAAGGGAATCGTTCCCGATGTTTGATTTCTTCATCAGGTATGCGCACAGTTTCCCAAGCAGGAATCCGGCAAGACCGCCCGTGATCATCTGGTATAAGAACATCAGGGCCACTTGCCATATCCTGAGATTGTCCGTGGTCATGATTACCTGGAGCATGGTAATGGTAAGCATGTAGGCCATGGGGTCATTGCTCCCGCTTTCCAGCTCCAGCAGTGGTCGCAGGTTGTGTTTGAGTTTCAGCCCTTTTGACCGGAGTATGGCAAAAACCGAGGCGGAATCGGTAGAGGACATGATGCTGCCCAGAAGAAGGCATACAGGCAGGGGCAGGTCAAACCCGGGTATGAGCAATGAAAGCCCGTATATGAAAGCACTGGTAAGAATTGCTGTAAGCAACACACCCAGGGTGGCCAGAATGACTCCCTGGGCGGCAACAGGCCTTATCTCTTCGTATTTGGTATCCATACCTCCGGAAAACAGTATGATACTCAACGCCACCACACCTATGAATTGCGCGATTTTCGGGTTGGAAAACTGCAATCCCAGACCCTCGCTCCCAAATATCATTCCCACCACAAGGAAAAGCAAAAGGGTGGGAACTCCGAATTTGTATCCAGTCTTCCCTGCCAGCAAACTAAAGAACAGCAATACTGATCCTACAAGGAGAATGTTTTCGGCCGTTATGGTCATTCTGGAGGGGGATTTAGATTACAAAAATAAGCTTTTTGTCAAGAATTCCGTAATAAATCGTTATATTTGTAGATTAATTCTTAAACATTTCAATCCGTTATGAGCAAACTAATATCACTACAGGAAGCAGTTTCTCACATTAAATCCGGCATGACCATAATGGTTGGCGGGTTCCTGGGGGTTGGCAGTCCTAATCGCATACTGGACGCTATCCTGGAAACAGACGTTAAAGACCTAACCATCATTGCCAACGATACTGGCTTTCCCGATAAGGGTTCAGGAAAACTGATCGCAGCCCGCAGGGCATCCAGGGTCATAACCAGTCACATAGGGACAAATCCCTCAACCGGAGAGCAGTACCATGCCGGAGAACTGAAAATCACCTTTGTTCCCCAGGGTACGCTCATTGAACGGATCCGCTGTGCTGGGGCGGGACTGGGTGGTGTACTTACCCCTACAGGTCTTGGCACAGTCATACAAGAGGGAAAGGAAGTGATCCGTGTAGATGGGAAGGATTACCTGCTTGAAACGCCTCTCAAAGCAGATGTAGCCCTTATAGGAGCTAGTGTGGCCGATGAAGAAGGCAATCTGTTTTACAGGGGCAATACACGCAATTTCAATTGTATGATGGCTATGGCTGCCGATCTGGTCATAGCAGAAGTGAAAGAAATGGTAAAGACGGGAGAAATTCTGCCTGAACACGTGCATACACAGTCCATCTTTGTGGATTATATGGTTAAATAAAATAATACTATACATTTAAAATCGAATCGTTATGTCAAAGAAGCTGAAACTGGAGATTTCCGATCATATGTATCAGGAAGCATTGAAGATCATTCCCGGCGCCATTGCCGGAATCCGCCGTCCTTACAATTTCGTTCCCGGAGAATATCCGATCTATTTCGACCACGCCAAAGGCGGAAGGGTTACGGACGTAGATGGCAATGAGTACATAGACATGCTCTGTGCCTATGGGCCCATTATTATAGGGCACCGTGAAGAAGAGATTGACAATGCTGTGATAGAACAGATGCGGAACAAAGGTTTCTGTTTTTCCCTGACGCAACCCATACAGAACCAACTTGCAGAAAAACTCATTGAACTGATACCCTCGGCCGAGATGGCTTCTTTTGTCAAAACCGGATCGGATGCCACATCTGTGGCTATCAGGGTGGCAAGGGGCAGCACCGGGAGGACAAAGGTAATCCGCTGCGGCTACCACGGGTGGCATGACTGGTGTGTGGAAGTGAAGGGAGGAATTCCAAAGAAACTTTGGGAAGATGTCTATGAATTCCATTACAACGAGCTGGACGAACTGGAAGATCTGATGAAGCAGCATGGAGACGACACAGCCGCCATCATCATCACACCGGTGGGGCATCCTTTGGCCGAGAAGGTTCAGATGCCAAAACCGGGTTTTCTGGAGGGTGTACGGGCACTGGCCGACAAATACGGAACCGTCCTTGTTTTTGACGAAATCCGTAGCGGTTTCCGCTATGATCTGGGAGGTGCCCAGAAAGTGTTCGGTGTCACCCCCGATCTTTCCGTCTTTGGCAAGGCCATGGCAAACGGATATCCCATTGGAGCCGTAGTTGGGAAGGAAAAGCACATGAAAGTGCTGGCAGATAAGGTTTTCCTTTCATCCACATTCTTCCCCAACAGCCTGGAACAGGTGGCAGCCCTCAAGACTATAGAAATCCTTGAGAGGGATAACATCCTGGATAAAGTTAAAGCAAAGGGAGAGTTGTTTGGGAAACGGCTAAACCAGATTATCAGGAAGGTTCCCTATGATGTCGAAGTGTCCGGGGTACCCCTGATGCCCTTTATAACATTTAAAAAGGATCCCGACAACCTGTACAAGAAACTCCGTCCCGGCTTCTATACAGAGCTTATCAGAAGGGGTGTGTTCCTGCAACCTTACCACCACGGATACGTAGCTTACCGTCATACAGATGAGGATATTGCCTACGCAGCCGATATGGTTGAGGAATCATTCGCCGAACTGAAAAAATATATTTAAAACAAACATTTCTGGTTATGGATAAATTGATCATTACCGCCGCAATATGTGGCGCCGAAGTACTGAAGGAACACAATCCTGCCGTGCCTTATACTGTGGAAGAATGTGCCCGGGAAGCCCTTTCGGCCTACCAGGCCGGTGCAAGCATCATCCACCTGCACGTCCGTTACGATGACGGGACGCCCACTCAGGACAAGGAGCGTTTTCGTGTGGTGATGGATGCGATTGCCAGGGCATGCCCGGGGATAATCATTCAACCTTCAACGGGAGGAGCTGTGGGCATGACCAATGATGAAAGGCTTCAGCCTACGGAACTGAATCCCGAAATGGCAACCCTGGATTGCGGTACGCTCAATTTCGGCGGGGATGAGATTTTTGAAAATACAGAAAACACCATCAAATATTTCGGACAGCGCATGATAGAAAGGGGCATCAAACCCGAGCTTGAAGTCTTTGACAAAAGCATGATAGAAATGGCCTTGCGTTTACACAAAAAGGGATTCATCCTAAGTCCCATGCATTTTGACTTTGTCATGGGAGTCAACGGAGGAATTGGGGGCTCCCTGAGGGATTTTGTATTTCTTCGCGGAAGTATTCCCCCTGATGCCACGTACACGGCAGCCGGACTTGGCCGCTATGAAGCGACGCTGGCCGCTGCTGCCATTATTGACGGAGGCCATGTAAGGGTCGGATTTGAAGACAACGTTTACCTTTCCAAAGGAGTTCTGGCAAAATCAAACGGAGAGCTGGTAGCTAAAGTGGTACGCCTGGCCCGGGAACTTGGAAGGGATATAGCCACTCCCTCTGAAGCCCGTCAGATCCTCGGCCTGCCTGTAAGAAAATGAACTGAAACATAATAATTTTCACCATCATATCTATGAAAAAAGGAAACAAATATGGTCTCCACAGGGTCATTGAGCCCAAAGGTGTACTTCCCCAACCGGCAAACAAGCTGGATAACAACATGGACGAGATTTATGACAACGAGATCCTGATAGACGTCAGGACCCTGAATGTTGACTCGGCAAGTTTTACACAGATAGAAGAGCAGGCCGGAGGCGACAAGGCCAAAATTGCGCAGATAATGCTCGATATTGTGGCCAAACAGGGTAAACACAGGAATCCGGTCACCGGATCGGGAGGGATGTTGCTGGGCGTTGTGGAGAAAATCGGAGAAGCACTGGAAGGAAAAATTGATCTGAAGGTGGGGGATAAGATCGCCACATTGGTTTCCCTGTCCCTGACACCGCTGCGTATAGACAAGATAAAAGATATAAGGCCCGACATAGACCAGGTCGACATCGACGGTAAAGCCATTCTTTTCGAGAGCGGCATCTATGCCAAAATTCCGGATGATATGCCCGAAACCCTTGCGCTTTCTGCCCTTGACGTGGCGGGAGCTCCGGCTCAGACCGCAAAACTTGTGAAACCAGGAGACACAGTGCTAATCATCGGTGCCGGTGGAAAATCGGGTATGCTCTGCAGCTACGAAGCAAAGAAAAGAGCCGGGGTTACCGGCAAGGTGATAGGGCTGTGCCACAGTGAACGTTCTACCCGACGCATGCAGGAACTGGGTTTCTGCGATCACGTCTTTTCAGCCGATGCCACCCAGCCGGTTGCCGTTCTGGAAAAGATCCAGGAACTTACCAATGGTCAGTTGTGCGATATCACCATCAATAATGTGAACATCCCCGATACCGAGATGACTTCCATTCTGTGTACAAAAGATACGGGGATTGTATATTTTTTCTCCATGGCCACCAGTTTTACAAAAGCGGCCCTTGGAGCTGAAGGAGTAGGGTCCGATGTCACCATGATCGTAGGGAACGGATATACCAGGGGTCACGCAGAAATTACCCTTCAATTGCTCAGGGAAAGTGAAAAGCTCCGCAAGATTTTTACAGAGCTTTATGCATCATAATTTTACGTAAATGAAAGAATCAAGAAGACAACAGTTGTTTCCCCATGTGACGGACCAGGAATGGGATGACTGGAAGTGGCAGATACGCAATCGTATTGTTAACCTGGAACAATTGAGAAAATACATCAGCCTGACCCCTGAAGAGGAAGAAGGCGTAAAGGAGTCCCTGAAAATGCTCCGCATGGCCATCACACCGTATTATCTCAGCCTGATAGACCCTGATGATCCGGATTGTCCAATAAGAAAACAGGCCATCCCGACAAAAAAAGAGACTTACCGGTCTCCTGCTGATTTGCTGGACCCGCTGCATGAAGATGAAGATTCACCGGTCCCCGGACTGACACACAGGTATCCCGACAGGGTCCTTTTCCTGGTCACCGACCAGTGTTCCATGTATTGCCGTCATTGTACAAGACGCCGCTTTGCCGGCCAGAAGGATCACGAAGCCTCTGGTGACAGGATCCAGGAATGCATCAACTATATTGCCCGTACCCCGCAGGTAAGGGATGTGCTCCTGTCCGGCGGAGACCCCCTGACCATGAGCGATGCCCGCCTGGAGTCCATAATTGTCCGCCTGAGGGAAATTCCCCACGTCGAGATCATTCGCATCGGGACACGCACCCCGGTCGTATGCCCGCAACGGATTACCCCGGAGCTCATGACCATGTTGCGAAAGTACCATCCCATATGGATCAATACCCATTTCAACCATCCCAACGAGGTGACGGCAACATCCAGGGCCGCTTGTGAAATGATGTCCGATGCCGGCATACCTGTGGGTAACCAGAGCGTGTTGCTGCGCGGGGTGAACGATTGCGTGCATGTCATGAAAGAGCTGGTTCACAAACTGGTGCTCATGCGCGTGCGCCCTTACTATATTTATCAGTGCGATTTATCAATGGGACTGGAACATTTCAGGACCCCTGTTTCCAAAGGGATTGAGATCATCGAAGGGCTTCGCGGACATACTTCAGGCTACGCGGTACCGACCTTTGTGGTGGATGCGCCCGGAGGCGGTGGCAAGATTCCGGTGATGCCCAGCTATATGATCAGCCATGCACCGGGCCGGATGATCCTGCGCAATTACGAGGGAGTCATTACAACATATACAGAACCATCTGATTACAAAAACGAATGCCATTGCAAAGATTGCATCGGGAAGGTGAGTCTGGAAGGAGTCTCGGGGATTCTGCAAGGACAGCAGTTGTCTCTGGAACCGTCTTATCTTGCGAGAAAAGAAAGAAATCACAAGAAATGATTTAATGCCTTTCGTAGATCAGATAGTCCGTTACGGCAGCCTTTCGGTTGTGGGTTTGGGGAAAAATACCGGAAAGACAGAGTGTCTGAGGTATGTCATGAGACGGTTGTCCGAAATGCAGAAAGTAGTGGCTGTAACATCAATAGGCGTTGATGGAGAAAGAACAGACCAGGTCACGCACACAACAAAACCGGAAATTTTCCTGGACAGGGGCATGTACTTTACAACAGCAGCTGCCTACTATCTGGACAAACGTTTTAGTGCCGAGGTCTGCCATGTAGGGGAGCGCTCGACTGTACTGGGAAAAATGGTGACAGCCAGGGCGCTGGAAAGGGGGAAAATCATCCTGGCCGGTCCTTCGGACACTGTCTCCCTGCAGGAATGGGTAAAGCAGACACCCAAAAGGTTTCCGGTGGATGTTTGTCTGGTAGACGGGGCTATTTCACGCCTGAGTCCGGCTTCCCCGGCGGTGACAGCCTCAATGGTCCTGGCTACGGGAGCTGCCTATTCTCCCCATATGAAGACACTGGTAGAAAGGACCCGCTATATATATGATTTGATATGCCTGCCCGGCGCACCTGAGGAACTTGTGAAAAAACTGGGAAACATTACCAACGGAATCAGATCTGTTACCCCGCAGTGCGAGGTGACGGATCCGGTTGCGGAACAGGCCCTGCTTCCCGAACAGGTGAGGCAGATCCTTGAAAAGTGCGGAAAAAGGATGTATGTTCCTGGAGTTGTGAGCAATTTGCTCCTTAAGGCATTGGGAGAAAAAAAAGATGTACTCGACGCTGAACTGTATGTGAGGGATTTTACCCGCATCTTTGCAGAACCGCGTGTGTTTCATACATTTCTCCGGAAGGGTGGCAGGATCTTTCAGCTTTTTACGACCAACCTGCTGGCCGTGTGCGTGAATCCCCTTTCTCCTGAAGGGGCCCGACTTGATTCCGGGGAACTTGTGCAAAGGATACAGCAGGCCATAGAGGTGCCTGTTTACGATATTAAAAGAATGAAACAATGACTTTTGCGCGTTATTCGGAACGAATTGAAGGACTTCAGTACCTGGCAGGTAAAATGGAACTGTCCGGTTCCCGGGTACGTCGCACCCTGATGCAGGAGTTGTTTTGCACCAGTCAAAAAGTTCTGGAATCGAACTATGACATTATCCAAAATGCCCTTGAGCTCCTGAAAGACAACAGGTACAGGAACGGTATCATGCAACTGCGTCACCTTTTCACCCAGGTCCACGACATCTGGGGGACACTGGATGCCTTGCGTGAGAACCGGGTTTTAGATGAGGTGGAACTTTTTGAAATCAAGTATTTTGCAGCCCTGTGCAGGGATTTCATAACACTGTGCGACACGCTCGGATTTGACCATGAAAAGCTGCATTCTCTTCAGCAGGCGTTTGACCTTCTGGATCCCGCCGGGAGCGGAACGGTTTCATTCTATCTGTACGATGCCTACAGCCAGGCCTTGTCGGAAGCCAGGAAACAAGCCAATGCGACCGATCCTGAAAAGGAACCGGACAAGTGGAATGATGCCCGTGACCGGATTATGGAAGAAGAATTGGTAGTAAGGCAGGGTCTTTCTTCTGAATTGAGCCTTATGCATTCCGTATTGCAGGATAATTTTGACCGGATAGCACGTCTTGAAATTTGGTTTGCAAAAGCCGCCCTGGCAAAACGTTATGGTATGGTCAGGCCCCGGATAGTAACGGATCCGGGCCCCTGTGTGCTTAAGGCAGAAGGCATGATCAATCCCGTAATTGCCGATACCCTGGAATCGGTCAACAGAGCTTTTCAGCCTGTATCCATTTCACTGGGAAACGGTCCCTGCCTGCTGACAGGGGCCAATATGAGTGGCAAAACAGTGGTCTTAAAAACACTGGCCCTTGTACAGGCGCTGGCACAGCTATCCTTCTTTGTGCCTGCCCGGGACGCGTCAATTTCCCTTGTAAAGGACGTTTTTCTGGTCATAGGCGACAAACAGGACCAATACAGGGGATTGTCATCATTTGCGGCCGAAATGCTTGAATTGGACCGAATAATGGCCAGGATAAGGGTAGGGGACAAAGTCCTTGTACTGGCCGATGAACCGGCCAGAACGACAAACCCTTCCGAAGGAGCAGCCATTTTATGTGCCCTGGTTGAATTCCTGGAACACTACCAGATAACGTCATTGATAAGCACACATTACGGAGACCTGGGCCTTACGTGCCGTAAACTGCGTGTAAGCGGTTTTGACAGCAAACAGGCAAAAGGAAGACTGGATCCGTTGATGATGAATGAATATATGAATTACAGCCTGATTGAGGAAAAAGGCGATTCAGTGCCTATGGAGGCTTTGCATATAGCACATCTGTTGGGCGTGGACGAATCTTTTATCCGCTCGGCACAGAAATATGTGAAAAAAACTGAGAAATGAGAGAATCGAAATTAGGACTTGATTTTAATAAAGTAGAAGGTGCCAGAACTTTGGCCGGTGAAATAGCCGCCCAGGTGCAGCAATATGTTGATAATTATACCACGGTGGCAGTAGAGAGGACACTATGCCGGCTGGTGGGAATAGACGGGACAGACATCGACGGGATCCCCATGCCCAATCTGGTGGTGGATGCAGTCAATGAAAAGGGGATGCTGGGGGATGGGGTACTTCGTTTCCTGGGTGTTGCCGTCAGCCGTACCGGCAAGAGCCCTGTGCAGATCGCAGGAGATATTGCCGGGGAGGTATTCGATTTTTCATGCCTGGAGATTAACAAATCTGTAAATATTGCAGAGGCGCTCAGACCTTACATAGAGGAAAGCGTTTCAAGGATCAGGTCTAAAAGACTGGCAAGGGAAGAAGGCATAAAAAAGTACGGGGAAGGCCCCCGTCCTCTTCTTTATGTGATTGTAGCCACCGGGAATATTTATGAAGACGCAATCCAGGCTCAGGCAGCAGCACGCCAGGGTGCAGATGTTGTTGCGGTAATCCGCACTACCGGTCAATCCTTGCTGGATTACGTTCCCTATGGTGCCACTACAGAAGGTTTTGGAGGAACCTACGCCACCCAGGAGAATTTCCGCATCATGCGAAAGGCCCTGGACGAGATGATGCCCGAAACCGGCCGTTATGTCAGGTTGTGCAATTACTGCTCGGGTTTGTGCATGCCCGAGATCGCGGCTATGGGAGCGCTGGAAGGGCTGGATGTGATGCTCAACGATGCCCTGTATGGAATCCTGTTTCGGGACATCAATATGCAAAGAACCCTGGTAGACCAGTATTTCTCCAGGATAATAAACGGATTTGCCGGGGTAATCATCAATACCGGTGAAGACAATTACCTTACTACGGCCGATGCTTTTGAAGAAGCCCATACGGTCCTTGCTTCCGATCTGATCAACGAGCAACTGGCACTCATAGCCGGAATACCGGAAGAACAGATGGGCCTGGGACATGCCTTTGAAATGGATCCCGAGCTGGAAAATGCATTCCTCTACGAACTGGCTCAGGCGCAGATGACCCGCGAAATCTTTCCGCGTGCCCCACTGAAATACATGCCACCCACCAAGTTCATGACCGGGAACATCTTCAAAGGCCATATCCAGGATGCCCTGTTCAACATAGCCGGAATCTGGACCAGGCAGGGCATACAGCTTCTGGGCATGCCCACCGAAGCCATCCATACGCCCTTTATGAGTGACAGGTACCTTTCCATAGAGAACGCACGGTATATATTCAAGAGTTTCAGGGACATCGGGCAGGAGGTAGAATTCACAAAAGACGGGATCATACGCCGTCGTGCATCGGAAGTACTGGATAATGCCTGCAGGTTGCTTGAAAACGTTAAGGAAGAAGGACTTTTTACTGCTCTTGAGAAAGGCAAATTTGCCGGAGTGCGCAGGAACAGGGAGGGGGGAAAAGGCCTGGACGGGGTGACCCGGAAATCACCCTTATACTGGAATCCGTTTATTGAATTGTTTAAAGGAAAAAGATAATTATGGGAGGAGGTTTGTATTCGACAGAAGTTCAGGATTTTGATAAAACATTGGATCTCAAAGGGGTAAAACCGTATGGAGATACCATGAACGATGGCAAAGTCCAACTCAGCTTTACCCTGCCGGTTCCCTCGGGACCGGAAGCGATAGAAGCAGCCAAACAGTTGATCCACAGCATGGGTATGGACAATCCCCAGGTAGTCTTTACAAAGGAACTGACTCCCGGTTTCACATTTTTCAATTGTTACGGAAGTCTCCGCCATACCGTGAATTATACCACCATCCGCGTTCCCAGGGTTGACAGCAAGGTCATGGATATGCAGCAGGTGGATGATTATATCAGGGAACACATAGGCCGCAAACTGGTCATGGTGGGGGCCAGCACGGGATCAGATGCCCATACGGTGGGTATCGATGCCATTATGAATATGAAAGGATATGCCGGTCATTACGGATTGGAGCGCTATGCCATGATTGAAGCGTATAATCTTGGTTCCCAGGTATCCAATGAGGAACTGATAGCAAAGGCAATCCATCATTCGGCAGATGCCGTTCTTGTTTCCCAGACCGTTACACAGAAAGACATTCACATAAAAAATTGTACGGAACTGATAGAGATGGCCGAGGCAGAAGGAATCAGAAACCGCATGATACTAGTCTGCGGCGGACCCCGGATATCGCACGAACTGGCCAAAGAGCTGGGCTTTGATGCCGGTTTCGGTGTCAACACCTATGCCAATGATGTGGCTTCCTTCGTAGCACAGGAATTTGTAAAAAGAAGAGCAAAACAATAAAACAATTTTAAGCATAATATCATGGACAAGAATCAAGTCAGGGAAACCATTGCGCGTCGCGCAGCCATTGAGTTGAAAGACGGAGACGTAGTAAATCTGGGCATAGGACTTCCTACACAGGTTTTGAAATACCTGTCGCCTAAAGTCAAAGTGATCATGCAATCTGAGAACGGATGCATGGGTATGGGAAATCCGCCTGAACCGGGCCAGGAAGATCCTGACCTGATTGATGCCGGGGGAGGGCCCATCACATTGCAGCCCGGAGGTTCCTGTTTTGATTCCGCCACATCATTTGCCATAATCAGGGGGGGACATGTGGATGTTACCATGCTGGGATCGTTGCAGGTGGATGAGAAAGGAAACATTGCAAACTGGTCTATACCCGGGGTCAAGACACCGGGAATTGGAGGGGCCATGGACCTGATCACCGGTGCAAAAAAAGTCATCGTTACCATGGAGCATACTGCCAAAGGGAATCATAAAATTCTTAAGCATTGCACCCTGCCCCTGACTGCGGCCGGCCAGGTAGACCGGATTATCACAGAAATGGGTGTTATGGATGTAACTCCTGATGGCCTGATGCTCAAAGAAATCAACAGTGAGTTTACCCTGGAACAGGTACAGGAGGCCACGGGGTGCCGGCTGATCATTTCAAAAGACTTAAAAAATATGTAATCATAATATAATCACGATCATGGAAAAAATATACATCGTAGCAGCAAAACGTACAGCCATAGGGAAAATGATGGGTTCACTAACCAGTCTTAGCCCTGCCGAGATAGCATCGGTAGTCATCCGTAAAATCCTGGAAGAAACAAAACTTGACCCGTCTGTAATAGATGAAGTCATCGTGGGGAACATACTCATGGCAGGACAAAAACAGGGTGTCGCCCGCCAGGCGGCCGTTAATGCGGGAATTCCACACCATGTTCCGGCCTATGGTGTGAACATGATCTGCGGAAGCGGCATGAAATCGATAATGAACGGATGCCAGTCAATCCTTGCCGGGCAGGCATCGGTTGTATTGGCCGGAGGGGTGGAAAACATGTCTTCATCGGGATTTGTTATGCATGGCATAAGGGAAGGAATCAAGATGGGGGATTTCAAAGCTGTCGACCATATGGTATGTGACGGGCTGACCGACGCCTTTGGAAATTATCACATGGGTATTACCGCTGAGAACATTGCCGAAAAGTATCATATTACCCGTGAGCAGCAGGACGAATTTGCATTCAACTCGCAGCAGAAAGCGATTCATGCCATTGATTCCGGAAAATTCAAAGAAGAAATTGTTCCAGTCAGCATTGCACGTAAGAAGGAAACCATAGTCTTTGACACAGATGAATTCCCCAACAGGACCACATCACTGGAAAAGATGGCTTCTCTTCGTCCCGCTTTCAAAAAAGACGGAACAGTCACGGCGGCTAACGCCTCGGGGATCAATGACGGGGCTTCGTTTGTATTGCTTGCCTCCGAAAAGGCAATTAAGGACCATGGCCTGGTTCTCCTTGCAGAAGTCGTGGCTACGGCACAGGCAGGTGTTGATCCGGCCTATATGGGGTTGGGACCCGTACCGGCTATTGACAAGGTGCTCAAAAGGGCCCGGATGACACTGGATCAGATGGACCTTGTGGAACTCAACGAGGCTTTCGCCGCCCAATCCCTTGGTGTTATGTATGAGCTGCAACAACAGCAGGGCGTGGACCGTTCATGGCTTGATACACATTGCAATGTTAACGGGGGAGCCATAGCCCTGGGACATCCCATAGGCGCATCCGGGAACCGCATAACAGTGACCCTGCTATATGAAATGAAGCGCAGAAAAGCCCGCTACGGACTTGCTTCCTTGTGCATTGGAGGCGGAATGGGAACTGCGCTGATTCTGAGGAACGTATGAATTATCTGCCCGGGAAAGGGTATATTTCAAAAAAATACGTATTTTTAACCAGTTTAAAAAAATTAGGTTATGAAAACTCATTATCTGGAATATATCCAACACAGTATTGTCAAGGCATGGGACATGCCCGGACTCACCAATTACAAGAAGAACTCCTATACGTATGGCGAGATAGCCCAACATGTTGCCCGGCACCATATTCTGTTTGAAAAACTGGGGTTGAAAAAAGGCGACAAGGTAGCGCTTTGCGGCCCCAACAGTGCAGAATGGGGTATTTCGTTTCTGGCAGTTACTGCTTATGAAGCAGTCGCAGTGCCTTTACTGAACGATTTTTTGCCCGAAAGCGTTATGACACTGACAGATCATTCAGAGGCCTGTGTCTTTTTTGTGAGCCGGGATATCTGGGAAAAGATCGACATGGCAAAGATGCCTCTTCTGAAACTGGTTATTTGCCTGGAAGACTATGAACTCCTTTATTCCAAAGATCCTGCGGTGACTCAGGCCCATGCCTCGATAGAGGTTCTGTTCAAAGAAAAATATCCCAACGGATTTGGTCCAGAACAGGTCAGTTATCCTACCGATAATTTTGATGATCTGGCCCTGATCAACTACACTTCCGGCACTACCAGTGCCCCTAAAGGGGTCATGCTGACCTACAGAAATATAAGCTCCAATATCCAGTTCGGACAAAGTGAAATGCCAAACGGTCCCGGTGACACGCTGGTTTCCATGCTGCCGATGGCCCATATGTATGGAATGGCCTTTGAATACCTTTACCAGCTTGCAGGAGGAACTCAGGTCTTTTTCCTGGGAAAAGTCCCTTCTCCCAAGGTGCTGCTGGACGCCCTGGCAACGGTCAAACCCTATATGTTGATTACCGTGCCCCTTGTGATAGAAAAAATCTTCAAGAGTTCTGTTTTTCCCACCATCCGGAAACCGGTTGTCAAATCAATCATGAAAGTTCCCGGACTGGCTTCTGTGATTTACAAGCAGATACGGAAAAAACTACTGCATGCCTTTGGCGGAAGTATCCGCACCATCATCATTGGAGGCGCGGCCATCAACCAGGAAGTGGAAGATCTGATGAAAGCCGTTAAACTGCCTTATACGGTAGGTTACGGGATGACCGAATGCGGGCCGCTGCTTTCTTATGAAGATACGGCCAGGTTTGTTAAAAGTTCGTGCGGAAAACCCGTACAACGGATGTCGCTCAGAATTGATTCCGATGATCCCCTTACCATAGTGGGAGAAATCCAGGCCCGGGGAGACAATGTTATGATCGGATATTACAAGAACCCAGAGGCAACGGCAGCTGCCTTTACCAAAGACGGATGGTTGCGTACCGGTGATCTTGGGCTTATGGATAAGGACAATAATGTGTTTATCAAGGGACGCAGCAAGAACCTTATCATTGGGGCAAGCGGCCAGAATATTTATCCCGAGGAGATCGAAGACAAGTTGAACAACCAGCCCTACGTGGTGGAATCCATAGTCGTGGAGCGCGATAAAAAACTGGTAGCCCTGGTATTTCCAGATTATGACCGCGTGTCCCAGGAATCCCTGGATTCTATGCACCTGGCGCAACTAATGGAAGAAAACCGAATGAGACTCAATATGCTGTTACCGGTTTTCAGCCGTATAGCAAAAATAGAATTACAACCCGAAGCTTTTGAAAAGACACCCAAACGCAGTATCAAGCGTTTCCTTTACAAATAGAAGAGGGGGATAAAGAAAAAATACACCCGCAGTAATTCTGACGGTAAATATTGTAAGATTGAGATAGCTCGATGGAACGGCGGAAACCGTTCCGTTTTTTGAAATCTGAAGGCAGGTAGGTCAGTCCGTTGTATTGAACCGCCAGATCTTCCCCTGTTTTATTGATCAGCAATGCGTTTTTGTACGGACTGACGGTCAAGGTGGTACAAAAAAGTGAAAAACCGTGATCCTTTGCATAACGAGCAGTTTCTTCCAGCCTGAGCCTGAAGCATATCTCACATCGGAATCCGCCCTCGGGTTCCTTTTCAAATCCCTTGACAGCTTTAAGAAACACATCGGGTTCGTACCGGCCTTCTACAAAAAGTACTTTTCCGCCATAGGCTTGTTCAGAAAATCTTTTCGCTTCATCCCTGCGTAGGTTATATTCACCATGTGGAGCAATATTGGGATTATAGTAAAAGACAGTAACGCAATAATCCTCTGACAAGCGTTCCAGGGCTGTTGTTGAACAGGGGCCGCAACAGGCATGAAGCAGGAGTTTTTTATCGTTAATTTTCATAGTCGTCGGTTGCAAATATAATGGTTTTGATTGATTTTGTTTACTTTTGCATTCATTAACCAATCTGTTATGGAATTGTTCAAAAAATCTGGTATTCTTATTGTTTTTGGCCTTTTGGCACTCCTCTCTTCCTGCAGATCAAAGCCTGAAAAGCGCGAACAATTACCACTTAAGGTAAATGTGCGTGTTCATACTGTCTCCGAAACCACGTTGGGATCTGAAAGGGAGTATGTGGGAGTGTTGGAAGAATCGAACAATGTCTTATTGAGTTTTCCGGCTCCCGGGAAAATTAAAAACGTTTATGTCACAGAAGGGCAGGAGGTCCGGGAAGGACAATTACTTGCACAGACCGATGATGAATTGCTGGAAAGCATGCATGCCACTACGGCAGCCACGCTCAGGCAAGCAGAGGATGCCTACCAGAGGATGACCCTTTTGTATGAATCCCGGAGCCTGCCGGAAATACAATACATTGATATCCAGACCAAACTCGAACAGGCAAGGGCAGCCGAACGCATTTCTGCAATGGCCCTGGCCGAGACAAAACTCATTGCCCCGCAACGGGGGGTGGTCGGAAAACGCATGATGGAACCCGGAATGAATGTGCTGCCGGATCAGCCTGTGCTGTCTTTATTGAATACACACAACCCTATGGTGAAGGTTTCTGTCCCTGAAAATGAAATATTTGACACCCGTACCGGGCAGGCCGCCCGAATTGTGGTAGGAGCGCTCCGGAATCTGGAACTGGACGGAAAGGTAACAGAAAAAGGCGTTAAGGCACACCCTTATACCCATGGTTACGAGGTCAGGATTTCTCTGGACAGGGAAGTTGCTGGATTGCTTCCGGGCATGGTCTGTAAAGTTTTTCTGAATAACCTGCCCGCAGAGGTTGCGCTGGTGGTGCCGGTTCGCGCCGTGCTTCCCCTGGAATTCGGCAAAGGTCATTTTGTATGGCTCCTGGACCAGGACAATGTTGTACAAAGAAGGATGGTCCAGGTGGGTGAGATTGTGCCGGGGGGGATCTCTGTCCTGAAAGGAATTTCTCCCGGAGACAGGATCGTGGTGGAAGGATATCAGAGATTGAGCGAAAACATTAAGGTTACCGTAACAAATGAGTAAAAAACGAAGAGGCGTTGTCGAGTGGACAATGCACAATCATAAGATCGTTTTACTGTTGGTTTCTTTCCTTGTTGTTCTGGGTATCTATGCCCTGCCCAATATGCCCAAGAAGGAATACCCTGATTTCACAATACGCAATGCTTTGGTCGTGGGTGTTTACCCGGGAGCTTCATCGGAGCAGGTGGAAGAACAACTGACCATCCCACTGGAAAAACGTATCCTCAGCTATAAAGAGATTGATCGTGAAAAGACTTACTCCCTGACCCGCGAGGGGATAGTCTACTTTGTCCTGGATCTTACAGAAAAGGAGAAATCGCCACGCAATTTCTATGCGAACCTCCGCCTCGACCTGGAGGAATTCAAAACCCAGTTGCCTCCCGGAGTATTGCCGCTGATGGTCATCAGTGAGTTTGGCGAAACCTCGGCCATTCTTATTACTCTGGAAAGCGAATCCTTGACATATGAACAGCTGGATGACTATCTTGACGGGCTGGAAGGGCGCCTCAGGCCTCTGCCCATAGTAACCAATATCAAGCGTTATGGCCAGCAGCAGGAACAGATCAACATATATCTTGACAAAGAGAAACTGGCTGCCTATTCTATGAATACGCAACAGATTATGGTTCAGCTTTTTTCCTCGGGCCTGGTTACTTCAGCCGGGACGGTCAATACATTGAACGGGAGCATACCGGTCCATTTGAACAACGCTTATCAGAACGAAAGACAAATCCTGGAACAACCGATTTACTTTGATCCTTCGGGCAATGTCCTTCGTGTCAAGGATGTAGGACGTGTAAGCAAGGAATACCCTGCCCCGACTTCTTACATAACAAACAACGGCAAAAAATGCCTTCTCCTGTCCATGGAAATGAGCAAGGGATTTGATATGGTGGATCTGGGAAAGCAGGTGGACCTGGTATTGAAGGACTTTGAATCTGAACTTCCTCCTGATGTAAGCGTTTTCCGGATAGCAGACCAGCCCCAGGTGGTGAAGGATTCGGTTTATTCATTCCTAAAGGAAATGCTTCTGGCAGTTTTGACAGTTATTGCTGTCATGATGGTAATGCTTCCACTGCGTGTGGCTTCCGTTGCCGCAGTTACCATTCCCATTACCATTTTCATATCCTTGGGGTTGATGTATATCCTTGGCTTCGAGATCAATACCGTAACTCTGGCTTCCCTGCTGGTTGTTTTGGGTATGGTCGTGGATGACAGCATAGTGGTCATAGACAATTATATGACCCTGCTGGACCAGGGTATGAGCCGTTGGAAAGCTTCCATTACTGCAGCCAATTCCTACTTCAAATCTGTCTTTTCTGCTACACTGGCTATCAGCATTACCTTCTTCCCCTTTTATTTCACATTTCCCGAAAATTTTGTCGAGTTCATTTTCATGGCACCCTGGACCATTTCCATTTCCCTGATGGTCTCTTTGTTGATTGCCATGCTGTTCATACCTTATTTCCAGTACTTCACTATCAGGAAAGGGTTGAAGCAAGTGGTGGAAAAACAGCGACAGAAGAGTAAAAGAGGCGTTTCCATCCTGGAATTATTCGGCGTATTCTATGAAAAAACCTTACGCATATCCTTTGCCCATCCCAAATGGGTGATAGCCGTTATCATTTTTTTCCTGGTA
This sequence comes from Bacteroidales bacterium UBA1374, assembly GCA_002305545.1. GTDB lineage: Bacteria > Bacteroidota > Bacteroidia > Bacteroidales > UBA932 > DMER64. The sequence goes on along the minus strand of DBRG01000021.1, from coordinate 119,937 downwards.
TCGCCTTATTTTGTTTACCAGCAATTGCCTAAGCGCCTGATGCCCATGGCAGACAGAAACCAGTTCGTGGTTGAAATTTACCTGCCGTTCGGTTCTTCTCTGGGTGAAACAGAGAAGCTCACAGATTCATTACGCAGGCTGATGGAGCTGGATGACCGTGTATTGGCCATCACATCATTTGTCGGAACCACTGCCCCCCGTTTTCAGGCTTCCTACACACCCCAGGTACCAGGACCACACTTCGGACAATTTATTGTTAACACACCATCATACAAGGCCACAGAAAGCCTTGTTGCCTTATTTCAGGAAAAGTACATGCATTATTTTCCCGGCACGTATGTCCGGGTAAGGAGGCTGGATTATTCCCTACTTTCGGCCAACGAAGTAGAAGTCAGGCTCAAGGGAGAGAACAAGCAGGCCATGATGAAGCTGGCAGACTCACTAGCGGTTGAATTCAGGAAAATCCCCGATATAGCCAGTGTCCGTTCCGATTTCGGGGGCATGCAATATGGGGTAGGAGTTCATGTTGATCCCATAGCAGCATCCCGCGTAGGCATCAATCCGGGATTACTATCACTTAACCTGGCGTCCAGGTATACAGGAGTTCCTGTTTCTTCCATGTGGTCAGACGGAAAAACGGTTCCTGTACTGATCCGTACAGACAGACAAAACGAAACCCCTTCCCCTGATAAGCTGGGAGACGAATACGTACAGGGAATTATCCCGGGTGCGGGTGTTCCCTTGCGACAGATTGCCACACTGGAACCGGAATGGAACATATCCCAGATCGTCCGCAGGAACGGTTATCCAACACTCACCCTTATGATGGACCTGAAATACGGAAAAATATCCACCGACGTGTTTGACCAGGTAGTTGAGATTATGGAAGATACACCCATGCCCGATGGTGTCTGGTACGAATACGGCGGCACCTACCAGGCCGACAAATCCATGATGCCCGGCATAATAAAAGGGGTGGTTATTGCCATTTTCCTGATCTTTCTGATCCTGCTTTTTCACTTCAAAAAAATCTCCCTGTCATTATTGGTTATGGGATCTACTATGCTTAGCATACTGGGGGCCTTTGCCGGGACCTGGGTGCTTGGTCTGCCGGTAAGCCTGACCACTTTCCTGGGATTGGTAACCTTGATCGGACTGGTGGTTCGCAACGGCATTATCATGTTCGATTACGCCGAGACGCTCCGTGAGGAAGGCAACTCTGTAAAGGAAGCAGCATTCATGGCGGGGTGCAGGCGCATCCGGCCCATATTCCAGACATCTTCATCTACAGCTGTTGCAGTCATCCCCATGCTGATCACCAACGATTCGCTCTGGGCACCCATGGCCGCCACCATCTTTTTTGGTGTTCTCACTTCAATGTTCTTTGTGTCTGTATTTCTGCCAGTTATATATTGGCTATTTTACAGGAAACAGGACAGGATCAAATCTATTCATGAACCTGAAAAACTGACATTATAATGAGGAAGACCATTTACCTGATAATTACGCTCTGTTTTCCTGCCATATTTCAGCCTCTGACAGCCCAGCCTTATACCCTGGAAGCATGCAGGCAGATGTCCCTTGAAAATAATGCGCTCCTGAAGGAAATGAAGATTGGGGAAGAAATATCGCGACAGATGAAAAAACAGGCCCTGACATACTTTTTCCCCAACATTTCCGCCTTTGGAATGGGCTTTCAGGCAAGCAATCCCATCGTATCGCTGGATCTGGGCATGCTGGGCAGCATGGCGCTGCTCAAAGACGGTGTGCTGGTGAGCGCAATGGCTGTACAGCCTGTATTCATGGGGGGAAAGATTTTTTATTCCACAAAACTTGCCGATACCGGAATTCGTGCCAGTGAACTGTTCACTGCACAGAAAAAAGATGAAGTGCTGGCAAAGACAGATGAATACTTCTGGCTTTTGTATTCATTGTATGAAAAAAGAAAAACCGTTGCCGTTATGCAGCAGGTGCTGGATTCCCTCTATAAAGACGTGCAACAGGCCGTAAATGCAGGAATCCTGGGACAAAACGAAGTGTTGAAGGTGAAATTACAGCAACATACCCTGAGTACAAAAAATGTAGAACTCGAGAACGGCATTTTCCTGGCTAACATGGCCCTGGCCCGTCAGATGGGTTTGCCCGTAGATTCGGTGGATCATTTTGTGATCACTTCTCCTGAAGATCTTCTGATCAACGATCCCATACAATATTTTCTTGAACCCTCTGCCGTACTCTCTCTCAGAACAGAATACAAACTCCTCGATATGGGCGTGCGTGCCGCAACACTGGAAAAAAAGATAGAAACCGCTTCCTATATGCCCCAGGTAGGGGTAGGTGCGTTTTATTATTACGAAAATCTTTTAGATAAAAACAACTGGAACGGAGCCGTCATGGCAGCCGTTCGCGTTCCCATATCCGATTGGGCCAGGGGTTCTTATGCCATCCGCCAGAAAAAGCTTGAAGAATCAAAAGCACAAATACGCCGGGAAGACGGCCATCAACAATTGCTTATGCAGATCCGCCAGGCCTGGGGCTCATTTGTGGAATCTTACCAGAAATACCTGCTGGCAGAGCTTACGGTTGATGAATCTCAGGAAAATGCCCGTTTAAACGAGACATATTACAGGGCGGGTACTGTTAGCCTTACCGAATTGCTTGCTGCACGTGGTTTTCTGCAGGAAAGCCAGGATAAAAGGATTGATGCCATAAGGGATTACCAGGTGGCAAAAAGCATTTACCTGCAGGTCACCGGACGTTGATAATTATTATTTAACAATAAACTCAGTCGAATTCTTGAAGGGTTTCCCCTCCGGGTCCATTCCCTCTGCTACCACCACAAAAGTTCCTTTTGTTTCCGGTGTAGTAGTTCTGAAAGTGACGGGGTTGGTATCTTCAAGATCAATCCGGGGATTCCAGTACAGGGTATGGCGCAGGTCGGGCAGGCGGCTATCATGGGGCACAGTTCCGAAAGAATGGGGATTCTGTACTCCCTGGAATTCATGGATCCGCATAGACTCCTCCAGTTTCAGGTCAGGAAAGTCGCCACGGTAGGTCTTCAGAAAGAGAATTCCGTTGTAGTAAATAGGTCCGAAGGCATATTTGTCAGGATATATCACAATCTCCCTGACCAGGTCGGGATCGTAGGCGTATATTTTTTCATGGTCCTGTACCGGGATGCCGTCCAGAAGTACCAGGGGCGGGGTAGGATCATCCACATAATAAACGGTTCCGCCGGCATCCCTAAGTCGCAACTGAAGCACGCGGGAGCCGTCAACCGTGCGGAAACGGGCTTCTTTTATGAATTCTACCACCACTTCTCCCATGGTAGGGAAGCGCGTGTACTCATCAAGTTTGTAAACAATCCCCGAATTTTCAAACAGCAGGTTAGTCTCGGCTTTTTCCTCCCTGAACAAAGTGTCGAGCCGGAAGGCCTGTGACAACTGAACGCCCAGGCTTCTTTCCTCCAGCACAGGCTGTTGTTTTATATCCAGGATAAGTTCCGGGAGTTCATTAACCCGGGGATTCATGTACACAGAATCCAGCACCAGGTGATACTTTTTGTCGTTCAGCGAGGGGATATAGCTTACCAGCGTACCGTCCCCGTAGAGGTTGGAAGTAAAAAAACGCACACTGCCATTATCTTTTACCTCCCCGGTATAATATTGGACCTGGTTCCCCGCAATGGAAATATACGATCCAAAACCTCCTGAGGGGGAAACCGGATTGTTTTCTTCGTCCACTACATGTCCGCGGATGACTTCGCCCGGGTAATCAACCCTCCATAAAGGAAAAGATGTGAAGGAGTCACTCCGTGTGCTGTCTACAAACGCTGAAATGGAGGGGTTGCAGAAATGATTCAAATTGTCTTTTCTGAAAACCGAGACGGAAAGCGACACTCCACCGGGCAGAGAATGGCTGAGCGTTATCCTGACCTGTTCTCCGGATTGGTATACTTTTCTGTCGGTCAACACGCTAAGTTCCCGGGTGTTTTCCTGTTGCACCACAGGGAGAGGGGCCGGTTCTGTACCCGAAGCAATTTTTACGTTATCGGAACGCAGGGATGTCAGTGGATTGTAGATGGTTATGATCCGTGTAAAAAAATTATGTTCACTTTCCGAATACATATAGCGGGTATAGGCTATCAGACGGTAGTTTCCTGTTGGAAGGGATACAGGCAGTTCTATCAGCCCGCTGCCCCGCCCGGCAGTAAGGGCTATCTTGGCCTGTACCAGGGAACCGGAAAGGTTCTGAAGTTCCATGTAAGCCACGGCGCTCACAGGAGATGGTTTTCCTGTAACGGCGTCGTAGCAAAAGGCAGAAACCCAGACAGGCTCGCCGGCAAGATAACACTCCTTGTCTGTGCTCAAATACAGCCGTTCATGCAGCATTTGGCTTTGTGCCTGCAGCAGCAGGGAAGTAGCAGATAGTATAAGTACTGTAAGGGTCCGTTTCATAGTTACAACTTTCAAAACCATGGCCATTCAACAGGCCAGAACGCGGGAACGTCCGGCTTTCCGCCTTTAGTCCGGCAGTCTATGCATCTTGTAAGGTTCCAGTAGCTGACGTTTGCCAGGGGATCTATCGTATGCGGGGAATATCCCTGCTGGATCATAGATATCAAAACGCTTACCTTTTCATCCATAGATAAAATGGAGTCCGGGGGCATGGGTTCCCTGACATATCCAGGGAGTCCTATGCAATTGATAAACAGCATTTTCCTCACAGAATTGCACACAGACACAAACCCAATGGCACGGACAGAAGGGTCGGTGACGCAATGGATATTACCGCTGATCTCATTGGGCTGGGGAGAAAAAATATCCCCGATATCGTACGAATTCTTTCGCATGTTTTCCATATACAGGTAGGCATCGTTGTCAAGTACCGTCTGGGTTACATCAATGCAATAATGCTGGGTAATTCGGATGTCACGGAAATTGATCGAATGGATCTCCAGATCACTGATCCTGTCCTGGACAAGCGATGATGTCTCAACCAGAATGATTTCGGAAGATGCGCGGCTGTTCCAGCAACGATACATCCAGGGTCTGTTATTTTTTGTTTCCTTGACCTTGGTAACGTCAAAATAACAATACGCAGGCATCTGAGAGACATAATCCCAGGTTTCCGAGTACTGCCAGTAATAATATCTGGACAATCCACTCGGATCATGGGAATTTACATAGATGCTGATTTTTTCTGCCACGGTATCAATCTTGTAATTCAGCTCCATATCGCTGCTATGGAGGGATTTACGGAAATCCGTCTCATAAGTGCGCCCGTCCTGTGACTCGATCACCAGCTGGTATTCTTCCTGCTGACTGGGGTTCTGCCCGGAAAAGTCAAAGAGGTACTCACCCTGGGCAGTAACCGAGTTGAAGTTGTATGTATGTCCCTGTCTGTCACGAACGAAAACGTTTGCGTCTCTTTCAATCTTAATGGTTTTCTGACCATACTGGTAGGTGCTGATGGGAGCGCTCCTCGTGATGCGGATACTAAAGGGACCAGTAAGAGAAATGTTCCCTTCCACCACTATGATATCATCCAGGTTTACAAGTTCTTCCGGCTCGTAGGGAACAATACAGGACACCCATATCAATGCCGGGAACACGATCCCGAAAAGCTTCCATAGGTATTTCATAGGCATAGACATTAGAACCTGATGTTGTATGTTATGTAGGGAATTGGACATCCGAAAATGGAAAGCATGTAGGAATTGACCGTGTTGCCTTCAGTCTGGAAGAATACAGAGTAGGGATTCTTTCTTCCGGTCACATTATATACCCCAATAGTAACGGAACTGTGGGTAAGCAGGGTAAGTTTATGAGACGGCTCAATATTGAACGATATATCCAACCGGAAATAATCCGGTATACGGTGCGCGTTCCTGTCACCGTATAGGAGTCGCCAGCCTCCGGCATAGTAATAAGTGCCAACCGGCATGGTCATGGGTCTTCCGGTACTGTAGTCCAGGTTCATGGAAAAACTGAAACGGTGGGTAAACTTAAAATTTCCGACCAGTTTCAGATCATGAGGCTTGTCGTAGGGTGCCGGGTACCAGTTCCCCTGGTTGACAGGTTCCGCTACCCCGGGATCGTCCTGCCTCAGTTCGGTACGGGAATAAGTGTAGGATAGCCAGCCATTGAGCCTTCCCAGGGATCGTTTGAGCATCACCTCCACGCCATATGCCCTGCCGCTTGTTTCTATCACATCGGTTTCAATGCGGTGGTTCATCAGCAGGCGGGCAAAGGAAGCGTAATCCAGATAGCGGTCCATATTTTTGTAATACCCTTCGACAGAAAGTTCCAGGGTGTTGTTCATCAGGTTTTTATAAAACCCAAGGGCCGTTTGCCAGCCCTTCTGCGGCCGGATGTTGGCATCGGATAGTTTCCAGATATCGGTGGGGGATATGACCGTTGTGTTGGACAACATGTGGATATTCTGTCGCATGCTGTTGAAACCGGCCTTAACCGAAAAATCGCTGGTAAAGGCATAGCGCATGGAAAACCTGAATTCAGGCGCATGATAGGGAGCGATCATTTTTCCGGCTCCAACAGAAACGCTGTCTATGATAGTCTCCACCGACCGGGGCATTCCGGGATTGTACAGGTAATGACGGTTGGGGCCAAGGGCAGAGAATAAGCTGTACCGGATCCCCATTTCTACAGACAGTTCCGGAGTGATTTCCCAGGTATCGCTCAGATAGAGGGCTGTTTCAAAGGCTTGTTCTCTTTGCAGGATGTCTGTTGAAACCAGGGATCTTTGGTCATACGGCACATAGGTCCCCGGATCCAGGATGTAATAAAAGGCATTGAGCCCGTAATCCAGTTTGTGTTTCCCGTTCAGACGGGTGGAAAAATCGGCCTTTAGGCTTGCCTGCTGCAAAGAAAACGACATGTCATAACCCATGGCTGCATTTGTGGTATCCTGCATATGGTAATTGTATTTATCATAAGCCAGGGTCAGGACCATATCGGTACGGTCTGCCAGAATGCTGCGGTAACGGACAGAACCGTTGATGTTCTGGTAGCGGTAGGAAACATTGGGATCAAAAGAAAACTTGTCCCGGGAAAAATAACCGTTCACGAACAAGTGGTTGTCCTGGTTGAAACGGTGGGATATTCCCGCATTCAGATCATAGAAATTGGCCGAGCCGTTGTTGTACCCGCTTTCCTTTGGAAGAAGCTTCATGAGCCAGTCGGAATACGTTGTGCGTCCGGAAACCAAAACTGAGGTCCTGTCTTTGATTATAGGCCCTTCCAGGGTAAGTTTTGTGGTAAGCAGTCCGATACCGGCCGATCCGGTAAAGCGGTTTTTATTGCCTTCCCTTGAATTCACTTCCAGGACAGAGGATATCCGCCCGCCGTATTTTGCCGGAATGGAGCTTTTGTACAATTCCAGGTTGCTGATGACATCGTTATTGAAAAGCGAAAACAGGCCGAACAGGTGGGATGAATTATAAATGGTCCCCTGGTTATACAGGATCAGGTTCTGGTCCGTTGCACCACCCCTGACATTAAAACCTCCTGCAGCCTCACCCACCGATTTGACACCCGGCAGGGTCAGCACCGCCCGGATTACGTCTGCTTCTCCGAAAGCCATGGGTATATGACGGATTCTGTCGGCCCTTACCCGTTCAAGGCCCAGGCGTACATTTCGCACATTTTCCATTTTTTCTGCCGAGATAACAATACCCTGCAAAGAAAAAACCTCTTCTGCTATGTTCAGGTCCAGCGCACTGTCTGAAAATATCCGGAGGTAACGACGGGAATCCTTGTAGCCAAAACCCTGTATGATGAGCGTGTTGTATCCTCTGGGCATTGAAAGAGAGTAATACCCGTATGAATCAGACATGGCGTAAAATTTCTTATCTTCCGTCATGACACTCACTCCTGTAACGGGTTCTCCGCTCATGTGGTCACGGATATACCCGGTAAGAAGGACATTTCCTGCAAGACCGGCATATTGGGGATCTCCCAGGGTATAAAGGCGGTTTTCCGAATCTGCAGCCTGTTTCCCGTTTTCTGTAAGTTGTAATAATTCTTCCCGGTTGTATTTCCCGTTCTCCAGGGAATCGGAATAAAAAGCCGGGTGTATCCCACTTACAGGGGTTCCCTTTATTATGGCCCACCGGTGCTGGTACACGCGGTATAGTGAAAAGCCGCTTTTTCTCAATTCCCTGCCAAGTGTTTCCAGGACTTCTTTGGCGTTGGCCTGCAGGGTGATCAGCAAGGTATCTGTCTGTTCCGGGGCATAATAGAAACGGTCAGGTGTACGAATCTCCAGAGTCCGTATAATGGAATCAAGGGTTACATAACGCATGTTGTACGATTCCTGTGCATAAGCCACACCAATGACTGATAAGGCAAGAGTCAGCAGGAGTTTAAGACGGAAGGTGCAAAAGCGTCTTTTCATTTTACCTCTTTTTGATATAGCATCGCACAAGAAATCAAAGAGGCTTCCCGCTCATCCTTTCCGAATTTGAGCTTTTCTTCCCTGATATGGCGATTCAATTCCTTACGTATCCCGGGCAAAACCTGTAAAACCGAAGACTTACGCTTAACCGGGTAAAAAACACCGTTTTTGACGATGTAATAAGAAGTACTCTCTTCAAAGGCGTAAGCTACTTTTCTGTCATTGGCTGCGGTAGAACTGTTCATCCTCTTGATCGTCCTTTTCAGAAGACTTATATCGTTTCCCGAATAAAGAACACGGAAATATCCCTGATCCGGAGCTTTAGGCCATTTTTCCTTCACGATATTAATAAAATGCATGTCGCCCATAGTGAACGATTCTACATGGGCCTTCAACAGTACGGAGCTGGAATTGTACTCCGGTATCATTACGTACAATTCATCCCTGTGTACATTCAGGTTGAGTAGCATGTCGACGTATAATTTCCCGTTATAGTAGACGGTCCCCGGGTAATATGCATCTGATTCCAGGTAATACGTGCCCTCGTACAACATGCTGTATAAAGGAGGTATTTCCCCGTTGTATAGCGGTGAATAGCCACCGCTTTGTTCCACATAATACCTGCTTACAGGGGTGTAATTCTGGGCAGGCAGGATTTCACCCGATAGCAGATAAAAAGTAAGAAATGAGAGGAGGACCGGCAAGGTACAGGATCGGGTCATGATAACTTTTGTTACAGTCAGCAAAAATAGTAAAAAGATTGTACCTTTGCCGATAATAATTAAGAAATCCAACATTTTTATATGAAAAGAATTGATTGCTTTATCCCGGCTGTCGATTATGACCAGGTAAAAGCCACCGTGGCGCATCTGAAATCACTGCCGGTTGTTAACCGCATTTTTCTTTTATCTGCGGGCAAGGATGCAGACTTTTCAGATACCGGACTGGAAGTTTTAAAGGTAAGCAACCTGACCTCTTCGGCCACGGTTGCAGGCATAGCCCGGGTCGCTTCGGCAGATTATACACTGATTTATACCAAATATACAACATTGATTCCCGGTTATTTTGCCCTGGAACGTTTTATCCAGCTGGGAGATGACACCGGTGCGGGAATGTTGTATTCGGATCATTACCAGATAATTGGCGGGCAACGCAGAAAAATGCCCCTGATTGTTTGCCAGGAAGGGGCGTTGCGGGATGATTTTAATTTTGGGTCGGTACTATGTTACAATACCGCTATCCTGAAAAAAGCAGTTGCCCAGACAGCCGTTGAGTACCCGCATGCCGGAATGTACAATCTAAGGCTGGCAGTCAGCAGGATGGCTTCCCTTGTTCACATCAACGAGGTGCTCTACACAGAGGAGGAAACGGATACCCGGAAATCCGGGGAGAAACTATTCGATTATGTTGATCCAAAAAACCGTGAAGTGCAGGTGGATATGGAAAAAGCCTGTACCGAACACCTGAAAGCCATAGGGGCTTACCTTCCCCCGCGCTTTACCCCTGTTGACCTGGGAAGGAAGGATTTTGAATACGAAGCCTCGGTCATGATCCCTGTATTTAACCGGGAAAGGACCATAGAAGACGCCATTCGTTCGGCCCTGGGACAGGAAACGGACTTTAAATACAATGTAATCGTGGTGAACCACCACAGTACCGATAATACGGTATCCATAGTAGAAAAATACAGGGATGATCCGCGTCTGATCCTGATCACACCCGACAGAAAGGATTTGTTTGTGGGCGGCTTGTGGAACACGGCCCTGCATCATCCGAAATGCGGAAAGTTCCTGGTACAGCTGGATAGCGACGATGTTTATTCCGGGCAGGATTCACTGCGCCGGATCGTAGATGCATTTTACCATCAACAGTGCGGTATGATCATCGGAACCTACAGGATGACTGATTTTGAGCTGAATACACTCCCTCCGGGCATTATCGACCACCGTGAATGGACTCCCGAGAACGGCAGGAACAATGCCTTGCGCATCAACGGGCTGGGAGCCCCGCGGGCGTTTTATGCACCTGTCCTGCGTGAACTCCTTCTGCCCAACACCAATTACGGAGAGGATTACGGACTCGGCCTGCGCTTTTCCAGGCACTACCAGATCGGCCGCATATACGATGTCCTCTATTGCTGCAGGCGCTGGGAAGGCAATTCAGACGCTGCACTTGAACCGGAAAAGGTCAATGCAAACAACCTTTACAAAGACAGATTGCGTACATGGGAAATTCAGGCAAGAAAACAATTGAAGTAGGTATCCTGCTTGCCCCATCCATTTCTTTTGAGCTGGAAGGCAATTACGGAACATATTCAGGCCGTTTCACGGCTACGGCAGAAAGCGGACAGGTGCGTTTACATGATAAGGTAGGTGAGCGGTTTGTATTTGAACCGCAGGATGATAATGCATCTTTTGTTCTGAAAGATGTGGTCATCGGTATTGAGTTTCATTGGGAACGCAAGGAAGACCAGCGTTTTCGCGGATCGCTCGTCCTGATCCCTGAAAATTGCATGGTTCGCGCTGTGAATGTACTTTCCCTGGAAGATTACCTGGTCAGTGTCATTGCCTCTGAAATGAGTGCCACCAGTACCCTTGAATACCTTAAGGCCCACGCCGTCATATCGCGCAGCTGGCTGCTTTCTCAAATAGAAAAGAGGCAGGGAATAGAACAAAGGCAGAACGTACCCTATACCAGCGAAGTGCGTACCGAAGAGGAATGGATCAAATGGTGGGACAGGGAGGATCATACCCTTTTTGATGTCTGTGCCGATGACCATTGCCAGCGTTACCAGGGCATCACCCGTCCTTCTCAGTCAATTGATAATGTTACGCGAGCTGTAAATCAGACGGCCGGCGAGGTCCTTACCTTTGAAGGTAAAATTTGCGATGCGCGCTTTTCGAAGTGCTGCGGGGGCATCATGGAACGTTTTTCCACCTCCTGGGAACCGTCCGAGCACCCTTACCTTCAGGGAAAATACGATGGTGAATCTTTTCCTGCCGAGGTGCCTTTTCCGGACCTTTCCGATCCCGTACAGGCCGAAATATGGATCCGCAGTGCTCCGCCCGCGTTCTGCAATACCACCGATCATGAAATCCTTTCCCAGGTCTTGAATACATACGACCAGGAAACAAAAGGTTTTTACCGCTGGGAAGTTTCTTACTCATTTGAAGAACTTTCTGATCTGATCAAAAGGCGCACAGGCGTTGACTTTGGCATGGTGCAGGAGCTGATTCCCCTGGAAAGGGGAGCCTCGGGACGGATATGCCGCCTGAAAATCGTGGGGACAAAAAAGACGCTCATCATCGGCAAGGACCTGCTTATCCGTAAGGCCCTTTCAGAGTCCCACCTTTATTCCTCGGCTTTCATCCCTGTAAAGAGATCCTCGGGATATATCCTTTACGGCGCAGGCTGGGGACACGGTGTGGGACTGTGCCAGATCGGAGGTGCGGTTATGGCTTCGCGCGGTTATTCCTATAAACAGATCCTGCAACATTACTACCCGGGTTCCCGGGCACAAAAAATCTATTGATGAAAGAACCTTCAGTTGGTAAGAAGAATGCCTGGGCGTGGATCCCCACGTTATATTTTGCCCAGGGACTGCCCTATGTGGCGGTAATGACCATTGCCGTGATCATGTACAAACGGCTTGGCTTGTCCAATACAGACATCGCCTTGTATACAAGCTGGCTGTACCTGCCCTGGGTCATCAAACCCCTGTGGAGCCCGTTTGTAGATCTTATCAAGACCAAACGGTTGTGGATCATTCTGATGCAGAGCTTTATCGCGGTTGGATTCGCCGGTGTTGCCTTTTTCATTCCGGCCTCCTTTTATGTGAAGGCCACTCTGGCATTTTTCTGGCTCATTGCCTTCAGTTCGGCGACACACGATATCGCCGCCGACGGTTTTTACATGCTGGCCCTGAAGGAAGGGGAGCAATCCTTTTTTGTCGGGATACGTAATACTTTTTACCGCTTTGCCACCATATTCGGGCAGGGGATCCTGGTCATGCTGGCCGGCTTGCTGGAAGAAGGCAAAATATTACCTTCAACAGCCGGAAACATACCCCTGGCCTGGAGCCTTTCCTTTTACCTGCTGGCTGCCATCTTCCTGGCACTAGCCCTGTATCACAATTTTATCCTGCCTCGCCCTGCAAGCGATAAGTCCAGGGAGAACATCACCCCCCTGGGACTGCTTAAGGATTTCTTTCTCACTTTCGGCTCCTTCTTTAAAAAGAAAGACCTGGGACTCATCTTTTTCTTTATCCTAACCTACCGGCTGGGTGAGTCGCAGCTGGTCAAAATTGCCTCTCCTTTCCTGCTTGATAAAGCCGAGGCGGGAGGGCTGGCCCTTCCCACGGCCACAGTGGGGATGGTATACGGTACCATTGGAGTGATTTCCCTGCTTTTGGGCGGGATCATTGGCGGCATTGTTGTTTCACGCGGCGGGCTGAAGAAATGGATCATGCCCATGGCACTGGCCATCAATCTGCCTGACCTGCTCTATGTTTATATGGCCTCGGTTCTGCCACAGAATGTCTGGGTGATCATTGCCTCGGTTGCCATGGAGCAATTGGGGTATGGTTTCGGATTTACGGCTTTCATGCTGTACCTTATCTATGTTGCAAACGGAGAGCATAAAACATCACATTATGCCATAGGAACGGGCTTTATGGCCCTGGGCATGATGTTGCCGGGCATGGCTGCAGGTGCCATACAGGAAGCGCTGGGTTACGAGCGGTTTTTCTGGTTTGTATGTTTATGCACGCTCCCCGGCATTTTTGCCTCCTGGTTGGTAAGCAGGAAACTTCCGGCAGATTACGGTAAAAAATAATAAACTTACGGTTATGAAAAATTTTGTCAAGGGGTCCCTTATTTTGGTCATACTCCTGGTTTCTATTTCCTGTCAATCACGGGAAATTGTTGTCAAGACAGGAATCGATGTGCTTAAGGAATCAAACTTTTCCTGCCTGGAAGGCAAACGGGTGGGGCTGATAACCAACCCTACGGGTGTGGACCGGGAGCTCCGGTCTACTATTGATATCCTGTTTGAAGCACCCAATGTTAACCTGGTGGCCCTGTACGGTCCCGAACACGGAGTACGCGGGGATGTGCATGCCGGGGATCACATCTCGACGCAGAACGATCCGGCCACTGGTCTTCCCGTGTATTCGCTTTACGGAAGCACCCGGAAACCCACCCCCGAAATGCTTCAGAATATAGACGTGCTGGTATACGATATCCAGGACATCGGCTCGCGTTCCTTCACCTACATTTCTACCATGGGACTGGCCATGGAAGCCTGTGCGGAACTGGGTATAGAATTTGTGGTCCTGGACCGTCCCAATCCCATCGGGGGCCGGAAAGTGGAAGGATGTTACGTGGAAGACGGCTGCTTTACCTTTGTCAGCCAGTTCAGGATACCCTATGTGTATGGTCTTACATGCGGCGAGCTGGCGTTATTGCTCAATGGCGAGCGCATGCTGGGATCCGGGGCCCGGCCCGGGGAAAGTGCCCAATGCAACCTGCGCGTAGTTTCCATGGAAGGATGGAACCGCGACATGTTCTATGATCAGACAGGTTTACAATGGATAGCCTCCTCCCCGCACATTCCCCAGGCAATCACAGCCTTCTTCTATCCCATGAGCGGCATTGCAGGGGATTTATCCGTGGTTTCCATTGGAGTAGGTTATACCCTTCCTTTCCAGTTGTTTGCACCGGCAGACAGCACCATTGTTCCTGAAGATCTGGCCCGCAATCTTAACAACCTTCAGCTGCCCGGCCTTCATTTCAGACCCATTTATTTCAGGCCTTTTTACAGCAGGGGACAAGGTACTACTTTAGGCGGGGTTCAGGCACATATAACAGATCCGGCGGCAGCCCCGCTGACCGATGTGAATTTTTACGTGATCCAGGAAATCCACAAACTCAATCCGGGGATTGTATTTAACCTTGACAGAATCACCAAAGTTGTAGGCAGTCCTTTTATAACAGCCAAATTTGCAGAACGTTACCAATTCAGTGATATCAGGGATTACTGGTACAAAGACGCAGAAGCATTCCGCCAGCTGTCACAGCGCTATTACCTCTATTGATACGATAACCAATGAAACGGTTTAGTTTTCTGTTGTTCTTCCTGCTGGTTTTGTCCTGCAGCCGTGAAAAGATCACCCCGGAACCCGAACCGGAAGAAGAAAAACCGGAAGAGTTTGTCCCGTCCCCGCTGAAAGAAGGCCGGGTGGCCTTATCCTATGTGACGTATTACAGCCAGGGGATCCCTGATCCCACGCTGTTGACACATATTTGTTATGCCTTTGCCGAGTTATACGTGGTGAACGGCCAGTACCGGGAATTCCGCCTGCAGGGTGATGAATCCCGTTTTGCTGCCGTGGTGGACCTGAAAAAGAACCATCCCGGACTTAAAATACTGCTCGCCTTCACCCATACTGTTGTCAATAAGGACAACGCCCAGGGGGGTGGTTTCTCTGACATGAGCAGTACAGAGGAAGGCAGGGTGGCTTTTGCACAGGATTGCCTGGAATTTATCCAGACCTGGGGGATTGACGGAATTGATATAGGATGGGAATTTCCGGGAATTTCCTGGAGCGGTCATAAAAAGAATGAGGCTGCCGACACGCAAAACCATGTTCTTTTGATGAAGCAGTTGCGCCAAACACTGGGCCCGGACCTGCTCATCACGTTCCCGGGCTATGTAATGAATGCTAAGCAAGTCACCGGAGGAACCCAGTATATTGACCTGAAAGGGGTAGAACCCTATGTGGACTTTGTC
This sequence comes from Bacteroidales bacterium UBA1374, assembly GCA_002305545.1. Classification (GTDB taxonomy): domain Bacteria; phylum Bacteroidota; class Bacteroidia; order Bacteroidales; family UBA932; genus DMER64. The sequence goes on along the minus strand of DBRG01000021.1, from coordinate 104,730 downwards.
AATGTAATGACGTATGATATGGACGAGGCCCCTCATCACCATTCGGCGCTTGAGGATTCGCGGGCTTACTGGGATTGTGCCCGGACCCTGCAAGCATACAGGGCAGCCGGTTTTCCAACGGATAAGATGGTGCTCGGCATTCCTTTTTATGGAAGGATTTCCTTTTCCAAAAGCCCGTCTGCCATCACATACCGGCAAATAAAGAATCTGGATCCATCCTTGTATTCGATTGATAATTGGGACCCCACAGCCTCGGTTCCTTACGTCATCCGGATCAATACAGGAGCTTTTTACTGCGGGTATGACAATGCTGCCAGCATTGCACAAAAAGGATCCTGGGCACTGTCACAAGGTATGAAAGGACTTATGTGCTGGATGTATAACGGGGACGATGATAACGGCACTTTACGGAAAGCCATGTGGAATGCCGTCATGAAACCATAGGTTTTCCCGTTCCGTATTGAAATTTTCGTTATTTTTGTGCCATATGAAACAACTCGAATCTCTTTTTAAATCATATACCGGTTTTCCTGCGCGTTCCATTACCGAGTTGCCCTCATCCGGGAGCAACAGGCGATATTTCAGAATGGAAGGGGAACAAGGCTCACTCATAGGCACTTTGGGTTCCTGCAAAGAGGAAAATAAAGCTTTTATTGTCATTGCAGAACATTTCCGCAAACAGGGACTGCCTGTTCCAGGGGTGTATGCCCACAGCCGTGATCTTTCCTGCTACCTGCAACAGGACCTGGGAGACAGGATCCTCTACAATGCCGTGGAGGAAGGACGCTCCAGGGGCAACTACAGTCCCGGGGAAAAGAGTTTGCTTTTCAAAGCCCTGGAGGCGTTGCCTGCCTTGCAGTTTAAAGGGGCTCAAGGACTCGATTTCAGCGTTTGTTATCCTCAACCGGAATTTGATGAAAGGATGGTGTCTTTTGACCTGAACTACTTCAAATATTGTTTTTTAAAAGCAACAGGATTGGATTTCAGCGAAATAAAGCTTGAAAACGATTTTCGGAAGATGTCCGCTGTCCTGTTGCGGGATGCCTCGGAGACATTTTTATACCGGGACTTTCAGGCCAGGAATGTCATGCTGGTCAACGATGAACCATATTTCATCGATTTCCAGGGAGGAAGAAAAGGCCCGATTTATTACGATGTGGCCTCTTTCATCTGGCAGGCAAAAGCCAATTATTCGGATGAACTTAAAGAAGAGCTGCTCTCTGCTTATCTTAAGGCCCTGAGGCAATATACCCCTGTGGCCGAAAAGCACTTTTACGGGCAGTTGCGTCATTTTATCTTGTTCCGTACCCTGCAGGTACTGGGGGCCTATGGTTTCAGGGGATATTTTGAGAAAAAACCCCATTTCCTGCAAAGCGTTCCCTATGCCATTGATAATTTGCGCAAACTGCTAAAGGAACCCTTTACAGAGTATCCCTATTTGTCTTCCCTGTTGCTGGAACTTACAAGGATGCGCCAGTATTCGGATATGGACAAGGAACGCAAGCTCCAGGTCACGGTGTGCAGTTTTGCCTATAAAAAAGGTATACCCAACGATTTAAGCGGGAATGGCGGAGGCTATGTCTTTGATTGCCGTGGGCTGGAAAATCCGGGAAAATTTGAACATTTCAGGCACTTCACCGGTGAAGACCAGGAAGTAATCCGCTTTATGGAAGAAGACGGGGGTGTGAAAGGATTCCTGGAGCATGCCTACCTATTGATGGACACGCACGTACAACGTTATATCGAAAGAAAGTTCAACCACCTGATGTGCTGCTTCGGATGTACCGGGGGACAGCACCGTTCTGTCTATTGTGCACGACATATGGCCGAATACCTGGCAAAAAAATACGACATCAGGGTACATTTGTACCACCGTGAACTGGACTTGGAAATTGATTACTAGGCAGACCATGCAGGCAATGATTCTCGCTGCGGGTCTCGGTACCCGTTTGAAACCCATTACAGATAAGCTCCCCAAAGCCCTTATTCCTGTAAGGACCAATGACAACTGCCAGGGACCGTTGCTGGGTTTATTGCTGGACAAGATGTATGATCAGGGGGTGACCCGTGTTGTGGTCAATGTACATCATTTTGCCGATCAGATAAGAACTTACCTGGACGAGTACCTGAAACGAAAAGAACTTCCCCTGCAGATTGCTGTATCCGACGAGAGCCAGCAGCTGCTGGACACGGGAGGGGCAATCCGGGAAGCCCGTTTGCTGCTTGATCCCCGGGAACCTTTCCTGATACACAACGTGGATATTTTATCAAACCTGCGCCTGAACGATTTTTTTGCACGCCACAAGGCGTCGGACCTGGCCACTTTACTGGTCAGCCGGAGGGATACCCCCCGTCAGCTGCTTTTTAACCGCGACTGGCATCTTGTAGGGTGGACCAATACACAAAAAGGAGAAATACGCTGGGCTGGGGAACCCTGCAACATAAACGATTGCACGATGCGTGCCTTTGCCGGCATTCACATCATGTCTCCCCGTGTAATGCCCCTGATGGAACCCTGGCCCCGGGTTTTTTCAGTAATTGACTTCTACCTGGACTCAGCACGGTCTCAGGTTGTACGGGGCATTGAAATCCCGGGACTGGAAATAACTGATATCGGGAAATCCCTGACACTGGAAACTATTTTACTATGAGATACGATTTTGATACCATTATTGACAGAAGTGGAACGAATACCGTCAAGTTAGGGCGGTTAAAAGACCTTTTCGGAAAAGAAGACCTGATTGCCCTGTGGGTGGCTGATATGGATTTTGAAACGCCGCCTTTCATAAGAAAAGCCCTTGAAGACAGACTGAAACACCCGATTTTCGGGTACACGATCGCTCCGGAAGATTACTGGCAGTCCATTATTTCCTGGCAGCAATACCTGCATGGCTGGGAAATACGCCGGGAGTGGCTAACCTACATTCCGGGAATAGTGAAGGGTATAGGTCTGGCAATCATACATTTTACAGGGAAAAGCGATCCTGTGATCATACAACCGCCCGTTTACCATCCTTTCCGCATGGTAACCGAAAACAACGGAAGGATAGTACAAAACAATCCATTGATCTGGGATGGAATCCGTTACCAGATGGACCTGAATCATTTGGAAGATGTGCTGAAACGCCGCAGGTGCCCCCTGCTGATATTGTCCAATCCGCACAATCCCGGAGGTTGTATGTGGAATAAGGAAACCCTTGCTGATTTGGCCCGTATTTGTTATAAATACAACGTGACTGTGATCTCTGACGAGATCCATGCAGACATGCCATTGTTCGGGAACCGCCATATTCCCTTCACGACAGTTTCCCAGGAGGCGGCCCAGGTAGGCATTGTGTTCGGAGCCCCTTCAAAGACCTTCAATATGGCCGGTCTGGTCAGTTCTTTCGCTGTCATTGAGAATCCGCAGCTAAGAAAATGTTTCTACGGCTTTTTGCACGCCAATGAACTGGACGATCCCACGTTGGTCGCTACCGTTGCCACGCATGCAGCCTATACCCAGGGAAAGGAATGGCACAGGCAGATGCTTGATTACGTGGAAAATAACATAGATTATGTAGTCACCCAGCTGCCCCGCCTGATACCCATGATCAAGGTTGCCAGGCCCGAAGCCTCTTTCCTTGTCTGGCTGGATTGCAGGGAATTGAAAAAAGCGGGTATTGAAGATATTCCCGGCTTTTTTACCGGGGCAGGCCTTGCACTGAACGACGGGGCCATGTTCGGCCCTGGAGGGGAGGGATTTATGCGACTGAACGCCGGATGTCCTAAAGCGATATTGGAACATGCCCTGGAACAGCTATACAACCACTACAGGAATCTTACTGTCTGACAAACCGTTGCAGGTTGATCCGTTCCCAGATCCACCGGGGTATCATATGCCAGGCGTATGCCAACAGGCGGTAACGCCAGTCAATGATAATGAACCGTTTTCCTTTGCTTAATCCCCTGGCGATTTTTCCCGCCACATAAGGGGTTTTCATCATCATGGGGTAGGAATGATGCAGAAAGTCCGTTTTGACAAAACCGGGCTGAATATCTGTGATTCTGATGTTGTATTTCCCGTTATGGGACAATTGGGCCAGTGACGACAGGTAAGTCATCTGAAAGCGTTTTGAAGACGAATAAGCGGCGTTCAGCCCCATGCCACGCCTGCCGGCAACCGATGTGATGGCAGCCAGGTGTCCGCCTTTCTGTTCTTTAAAAAACCGGAATGCATAATTCGCCATAAGAACAAATCCAGTAACATTGGTCCTGATAACCTCTGTTTCTATGACAGGATCAAGACCCGGGTTGATCCTGCCGTAACCGGAGCAATGCAGGTACAGGTCCATGCCTCCAAGCTTGTTGATCAGATCCTGAAGGCGTACTGGAGCATCTTCACGAGTGACATCAATTACTTCATATTCAATGGACTGTGGCTGTAGATCCCGCATTTGCCTCAGGAACTCTTCCCGTCTGCCTGCAATGCCTACATGCCAGCCTTCTTTGAGCAGGATTTGAGCAACTTCACGTCCAATGCCCGACGTGGCGCCAATAATGACAGCACGTTTCATGTCTTAGTCATCAAATTTTTTCTTTTTTCTTAGCAGTCCGTAACCAATCCGTTTGTTATTCCTCCTTTCCCTGATTTCTTCCAGAGTCTTGTTGTCGCCCCGTGCGGGCATATCATGCCGGGCTGCATCATCCAGGAATTTCCATGCATATTCCGAGGCTATGACGGCATCTTTTACCTTGGGCAGGGAAGGGTCCAGGTTCCCCTGCATGATGGAACGGGCAAAAAGGTCCAGCAATACATCCAGGTTCTTGTCCCCGAAAGGCTTCCTGATCACCTGCGTTTTAGTTACGCCGTGCAATTCTACCGTAGCCGTCACAAAATCGTGTGACATCCTTGCTATCCCTTTGGTTCCGATAAGGTCAACATACCCGTTATGGGTCAGGTCCTTTGCAAGCTGGCCGTATACGTGCCCCTGGGTTATGTCAAAGACAATACCGTTTTCAAAGGTCCCGTGAGCCTGCAGCCACCAGGGTTCGTGGTAATCCCACATACGTATGGCCTGGGCGTTCCAGGTCCTGAAATCGCTTTGGGCATACCAGCGGGCAATATCTACATAATGCAAACCACAATCGTGAAAAAGCGGTCCTTCGGCCCAGTGTCCTTCTCCTGGTGCCAATCCCGGTGTCATATGGCAAATCCTTACAATGGCAAGGTCCCCGATTTCTCCCGTTGCAATAAATTCCTTGATAACTTTGTGATACCATGCTGTCCTGAGGGGCAGGTTGACGGTGACCATCAGATTGTTTTGCCTGATTTTTTCCATCACTTCGTATTCTTCCTCAATGTTTGAACCAAGGGGTTTTTCGGTAACCACGTGCTTATGGTGTTCCACTGCCTTGAAAAGATGCCTTTTGCGCGAATCGGCCAGGGTAGAGAGGACTACCATGGATATTTGGGGATCATTAAAAATATCATCTTCATCGGCAGTCAGGATGGTATCTGACGGGGCAATATTGGCGGCTACGGCCAGGGCGTCGGCGTCGGTATCGCAAATGGCGCGGACTTCCCATTGCGCACTTCTGAGCATCTGGCGGAGGTACATTTCGCCCATCCGGCCAAAGCCTATGATGGCAGCTTTAATTCTGGGATGTGTTGGCATAAGAAACGGATCGGTTCAACAAGTCAACAAAGGTATGGGTCTTTTTAAACCCGGACAAGACTTTTCTTAACAGATTCTTATCAAGAATGAATTCATCGTCCATATATCGTGCCAAAAGGAAATCCTTAAGTCTGAAAAAATGTTCAAAAGGTGAATCGGAGGGATACCCTGCCGGGACTCGTTTCAGGCATCCGCCAAAGTCAATTTCGAATCCTTCTGCCAGGGCTATGGCATCCAGGTAGGGGGTGGCATCATAGAGAATGTCATCCCGCACGCTTTTCACCACTGCAGGATGGGCCTGATACAGGCCGCTGCTCATGAAATTATGTCCGGACCAGTCGTTTACGGCAGCGCCTATATGAAAATAGTAACCTGCGAATCCGGACTTTTTACCACCCGGGCATACGTATGCTCCCATATAGGTTTTGTAGGGGGTTTTATCGGGGGAAAACCTCAGGTCACGGTATATCCTGAATGTGCAATCCTTAACGCTCAGACCGCTCACAGCTTTGTCAAATGTGGCAATGCCATTTATCAGCTCAGTGGTAAAATCCTGGAAAACTTCCAGTGCTTCCTTGTATTGTGATTTGTGTGCATCGAACCATTCTTTGTTGTTGTTTTGGCTCAGCAGGGAAAGAAAACCGGTTACCCGTTCCATAATTTTTGTAATTTTAGCAAATATAAAGATTTGAAGCATGAAAAAGAATACCATATTACTATTCTTGATAGGAGTATTGCTCCTTCCTGCCGCTGTATCACGCGCTCAGGAGCAGAACCCTTCCCTGGTTCATGATGCGGACTCCCTGGTTTTTGTGAATGGCGATTGGGAAAGCAGGCTGTTACATTTTGGCGGTATCACCCTTCGTCAATGTGCTTTCAGGGACAGTTCCCTTTTCCATTCCAATCAATTTATATCTGTCCTGGTGATCAGGAACTCCTTCCGTTTTGATATTCTGGCAGATACTACGCTGGTGCTTACCAGTGATTTTGTGGAATATGCAGAAGCCCTGGCTGGGATCAACGGTTCTTTTTTTGCCTGGGATGCTCCCTGGAAGTCAGTCAACTACCTTCGTGTGGATGGTAATGAACTTGCGCCCAACAGGGTTTTGCAGGACGGGAACCGGACATTCCGGCAATCCGGCTGCATTGCCGTGTCTGACAAGGGCAGGCTGTCCATTCATGCACTTCCGCAACATGTTATGGATACGTATGACCAGGACCTGTGGGAAAAAGAACTGACTGCAGAAGATATAATATCCTCGGGACCTGTATTACGAGAAGCAGGGAAGGATGTGCCTGTCATTGACAATGCTTTCAACAAGGCACGTCATCCAAGGACGGCAGTGGGAATAAGAAGGGGAGGGCGTGTTCTTATGGTGGTAGTGGACGGAAGGGCAGCAGAAGCTGCCGGCATGACCATGCAAGAACTGCAACATGTCCTGCGATGGCTCAGAGCCTGGGATGCCATCAACCTGGACGGGGGCGGTTCCTCTACATTATGTGTACGTAAGAATTCACGGCAACCGGTATCGGTGGTTAATCACCCATCGGACAATAAGCTCTTTGACAACCAGGGAGAAAGGCGTGTGGCCAATGTTTTGGTGGTCAAATGATCAGGGTACGATTTCTACAGCCTTGAAACATTCCGTGGAGGAAAAACCCCATTTTGTTCCGCGGATGATCAAATCGCCGTCTTTATTGAAAAAAATAACTCCCCTGTTGGCAGTGATCCCAAAGTTGGGATGATACAGGTAGGGGGCCAGCCACTTACCGTCACGGTACACTATGCCATCACAGTATACCAGATCTTTTATAGGCCTGTCCCTGAGTTTTTTATCAGGATTCCTGAAGTCTTTGCGCTCTTCTTCCCCGTCAATTCCCGGGGACCATATCAGACGGGCCAGGTACGTTCCGTCTTCTAGCTTCTCGAAACGGGTCCTGCCGGGTTCACGTTGTGATTCCCAGACGTAGTCCAGGATCCTGTCTGCCGGATCTTCAGATCTCACCCCGGGCAGTGAATCCGCGAAAATCACAACCTCTGAGGGATGAACCTGTTCACGGGAGTAATTCACCGGTTGAGAAAAAAAATGAATGATATTTCCAACCGAGGTGCGTTCTGCTGACGTTTTCTGCTTCATCTGGCCATAAACAGAAACACCCGTTGTGGCAGCTGCCAGTATCATCAGAAGGACAATTTTCTGCATTCTTTTTGCCATGACACTCATAAGGTCATATTCATGCGGTTCAGAACCGGATTGGCATACAGGCGCCTTAACAGGTCTCTGAGAGCAGTGCTGGTTTGATCATCAGAGTCCGGGAGCAGCTTTTCACGACTATCAAGAAGTGTTATGTCTTCTTCTGAATAATGTTCCATGAATTCTGTCGTTCCTCTTAGCCTGTCACAAGCCGCGTAATTGATACCGTAGAGTCTGTATCCCTGGTAAACCCGCTCATTAACCAGTTTTGCCACCTGGTGAAAAAAGTCGGCCTGTGGAAGGTCTCTGTAAGGTTCAATGTCGGTGATGGTGACTGCAGGGCAGACTGTTATATGTACCCTCCCTTTGTTTTGAGTGATCCCTGTCACTATACTGACAAGGTCTTCTCCGGGAGCTTTATTATAGAAGCCCTGTTCCATGGTCTTTTGTGTTTCGCAGACTTTCAAGACGTCACAAGGTTCAATTTCATAAGAAACAGCAACCGGAACAATATTGAGTGAGGCAAGGGCGCCGACCAGGTCTTTTTTCATGCTCATGGATAGCATGTTAAGCAGACCGGGATCGGTAAGGTCGTTCCCGTCCTTGCTCCGTCCTTCGTGTTGCGCAATCCAGATAGAGGTGCCCCCGTTTATCCTGTACCGGATATAATCTGACAAAAGCCTTGAATTCTTGACTAGATCCCGCATATTCCCCGATTTACGGAAAACCTTGTACATCTTATTGGATTTTCCCACGTCTACAATGGACTGAGACTGCATTAGATTGCTGCCGAAAGATACTTCTGCTGTGGGGAATCCTTTCCGGTACAAGATCAGGAGCAGCAGGGTGGCGTCCAGAATAATGTCCCTGTGGTTGGATATATAAAGTGTGCCTGTTCCTTTCTGCAGATTATTTTCTCCGGAAAAGGAAAATCCGCTCATTGTCTGTCCAATGATGCTCTCTGCAGCAGGATGCATGATACGTTCCTGGAGCTCTAGGTTGCTTTTGACCGAGCGTAGCTTATTCCTCCAATCCTGTACGGGCTGTCCGGGAAACAACCACGAAAAAACCTTATCCAGCAGTGGCTCTGAAGCAAGGCGTTTCATGGCGGCAGGGATCTCGTCATTGGTATAGGGACGAATGTCGTCAAATCTTTTATCCAGGGACATTGTTCCTCTTATCTATCAATTTAACGGCTTTGCGCACTTTTTCGCTATAAACTTCGGCTTTGAGCTCCCTGTCCGGAACGATTTCCACCCCGGGGGCAACACGTACCTTTGCACGGAATTTGTCTTTAACCATTTTAATGACATCTTCCGGGATGCCGCTATCACCTTCCTTCACGGATATCCTGACATGCACATCGTCCGTTCCCAGTTTATTGCTGCATAATACAACCTGGTAACAGCTTATGAAAGGTATGTCTTCCAATATATCAAATATGGAAGGAGGATAGAGGGTTGTACCCTTGAATTTGATCATTTGATTCTTACGACCCAACAAAGGACTGATTCTCATTGTTTTCCTTCCGCACTGGCAAGGTTCATAGTGGAACCGTACAAGGTCTCCAGTCCTGAAACGCAGCAAAGGCATTCCTTCCAGGCCGATGTTTGTGATCACCAGTTCGCCGCTTTCACCCGGCGGCACAACGCGGTCCTTCTCATCCACCACTTCACAGATGACCAGTTCCGGAAGATGGTGTCCTCCTTTCCCGTATTCACATTCGCAGAAAGTGGCACCCAGTTCTGTCGAGGCATAGGTGGACATGAGCCCGATGTCCCACTTTTCCCGGATATGCCTGCCAAGGATATTGAGCGAAAAATCCTGGTTCCGCAGGTTCTCCCCGATGCAGACAGCTTTCCGGATGCTGGATTTCCTGTAATCGATGTTGTTTTCCTCGGCGTATTCGATCAGTTTCAGAATGAACGAAGGGACACAGATAATGATACCGGGCTTCATCCTGTTGATGGTATCCCATTGCAGCTCAGGAATGCCGTTTCCCACGCGTATGACCCCTGCGCCCAGGCTCCGCATGCCCAGGTAATAAGCCAGGCCTGCCACAAAACGCTTATCCATGGTGGTCATCAGCTGCACCATGTCTCCCGGCTTTGCCCCGGCACATTCAAATGAAACCTTTTCATTATAGCCCAGCCTGTCAAGATCATTGTTCGTGAAGGCATAGGTGACCGGGTCGCTCAGGGTTCCGGATGTAGTAACGTAATCTATCAGCTGTTCCCTGGGGACACAGATAAAATCCTCATTGTATCGCTGGAGGTCACTTTTATTGGTGAATGGAATGTCCCGAAGGTCCTCCAGCGTCCTGATCTTTCTGATATCAATCCTATCCCGTTGGAACATTCTCATGTAAAAGGGTGACTTTTCCTGAAGGTATGAGAGTACCCGGGGCAGCAGGGTTTCCTGAAATAGCTTGATCTCTTGTGTAGAGGAATATTTGATGTCCATGGAGTTATACTTAATGATTAATTTCTGTATCCAGCCACAGCAGGAACTCCTGTATCCAGAGTTCCTCAATTTCATCCGAGTTACCGGGCTTATAGCCGAAACCATGCCCTCCATGCTCATAGAGCAGCAGGCGGTGGGGCACCTTCTGTTCTTCAAGTGCCTCACTGTAGCGTATCGTATTACGGGGATCTACCACGGGGTCATCCAAACAGGCCAACAGGAAAACCGGCGGCATATCCTGTCGTACCACCTTTTCCAAAGATAAACTATTTGTCAGATCATTCGGTTGCGACGCCGCTATCAGATTCCGGCGGGAGCGGATATGCGCAAGGCTGTCTGTCATGGAAACCACCGGATAGATCATGGCAACAAAGGCAGGCTGCAGGGAATGGCCAGGATCCAGTCCGTAACGGGCCAGGTAATCCGTATCGTAATATGTTCCCATCCATCCGGCAAGGTGTCCTCCGGCCGAAAAGCCTATCAAACCCACACTATCGGGATTAATCCCGTATTCAGAGGCATTTTCCTTGACCAGCATTACGGCTCTCTGGATGTCTTCCATCATAACTGGATAAGTGTGCCCATACATACCGGTACTGTATCGAAGTACAAAGGCAGCATAGCCTTCCCGCGCCAGTCTGGCGGCTACATGGTGTCCTTCGTTCCGGATACCCAGGTGGTGGTAACTGCCCCCGGGCAGAATGATGATGCCTGAACCACGGGCATGTTCTGATTCAGGATTATAATGCCACAGGCGAACGCGGCTATTTTTCCTGATCCCATCCCAGGGACGCAACACCTCCTGCGCCTGCACTGAAAGGGATAAAAGAATCAGAATGCCCGATAGTAAAGACTTTGAAACTTTCATGGGAAAACAAGATCTTTTATTTCTTCATCTGATAATTTATTATAGCTCGGGTTGATGAATTTTCCATCCTGGTGTTTAAAATCCACACGGAAATACTCCTCAGAATAAAAGGATAGTCTTGATTGGGTATCTGGATTGCATTCTATATAAACAACACGCTCAGGATCAAGTCCTTTTGCAGTGCATATCTGCTCAAACAGCAAACCGCCGGCATAGGTCACAGATGACCCCGGATTGTTGTTATACAACTCTGTGGCAATGATTACCGGGATTTCTTTGTGATGCAGGATCCTCAATCCACATTTTGAAGGAACGTCCCATTTGCCCTTAAAATCAAAAATTTCATCAAAATGTTTGTGTTGAACTTCCATGGGTTCAGATATTTCCAATATTGCGTTTGACTTCTTTCCCGAACGATTGATTCATCAGTTTTCTGTCGCGGGGCCTCCAGGTACCGTCTTCCATTTCGCGTCTCATGACCCTTGTAAAGAGCTTGGTCATTTTCAGTTCCTGTGACTCATTACTGTAGAAAGAACTCCAGGCGTACTCATACAACTCCTGCAATTTTTCCGGGGTAACCTGTGCGGGCTGGTAGACCACCTGTCCGGCATTGTAGTGGTCCCAGTCATAGTCCAGGATCCTTCCCTTGCGCATCAGGTCTTCATAGGCCTTTGTATGCGGGTAGGGGGTAAGAATCGTAAACTCTGCAAGGTCCAGATCAATCTCCAGCAAAAAGTCAATAAGGCGGCGCATGTCATCTTCCGACTGGTTGTCCATGCCTAAAAGGATCGTTCCTTCCACTCCTATGCCGTAATCGTGGTACCGCCTGATGCGTTCCCTGATGAAGTCTGAAGTGTCAAAAACGGCCTGATAAACGTACCATGCACCCGCCTGTGCGGCAAGGTCCAGGATCTTTGGATCATCTTCAATGGTATGGCTTACCCATTTCTTCTTTAAAGGAATGATTTCCTTAAACAATTGCATTTCCCATTCTTTGTTCTGTGCCAGAGAATTGTCTACGATAAACAGCCGGTTGTTATCAATACCCGCCATTTCTTCAACAACTTTATCAAAGGGACGGGGCCTGAAAACACGGCCTCCCAGGTAAGATACAGCGCAGGGATAGCAATTGAAACGGCATCCGCGCGAGGCATGGAACAAATCAACCATCTGTACACCCTTGTGGTTGTATAGTTCTCTTTTGTACAGATCTCTTCTTGCAGGACCGACCAATTCAATGGGAGGCAGTTTCCCCATGTAATTATATACCTTTTTGAGCCGGCCTTTTTCCCAGTCACCTATCAATTCTTCCATGCGGCCCTCGGCTTCACCCAAAAAAACGGCATCGCCGTACTCCAGGGTTTCCTCGGCATGAAGCATGGTGGAAATGCCCCCGAAAATGACCTTTTTTCCTCTTTTCCTGAACTCGGCAGCTATAGCCCATCCTCGCTTCACCTGAGTGGAAAGCATCATGGAAATGCCCACCAGATCACATGCTTCTTCAAAATCAATGGATTCTACATTCTCGTCAGTAAAAGAAACATCAACGCGTTCCGGAAGCGCTGCTGCAAATACAACAGGACCGTGCGGTGGAAGGTTGAAGGTTGTCTGTCCCGGAAGCTTTTCCCAACGGGGGTATATGAGTTTCATTTTTATGTTCTGTGCCATACTGATGGTTTGTCGTTAAGCGTTCTTAATTTGTTTTGTAAGGTTATTAATATCAATGATTTCCCCGCATGTGAGAACCGATCCGATTATGACTCCCATGATGCCGTGTGCGTTGATGTTTTGTCCTGCAAGGTAAAGGTTGGGTACTTTGGTCCGGTGCGAAATAAAAGTTTGGGTGTGAGCATTCTTATCCCTCAGGATTCCATACATGGAACCTTCCAGGGTTCCGGTATAATCACTGTATGTTAAAGGGGTAGACGTCCAGTAGTCTTCAATATGGCGGATAGTTCCCGGAAACTGTTTTTCAAGGTTCAACAGCATCTGCTGTGACTTTCTTGCCTTGAAGTCTTCGTATTCGGCCCCGCGGTTGCCCCGGGGCATGTCTTTCCACCGGGCTACCTCGTCCCAGGCCATGCTTTCGAACAGTACCGCACTGCGTACGGTTTTCTGGTCCGGTTCATCGCACATATGCATATAGAAAAAATGGCCGTCCCAGACAGAATTTTTTGGATAGTGGTAAAAGTTGTAATTCAGATAGGGTACCGTATTTTTTTTGAATTTGATGTATATGGTAAAATTGGACAACGTCTGTTTTATGCTCCGGATCCTTTGTTTGTAAGCTTTGCGGATCAGGGGCGTATCCATCATGTCCATCAGGATGGCAGGATGGATGTCCGATATCACATGCTCCGCCTGAAGGAATTCTTTGTTCAGCAGGGTAACCCCGGTCGCTCCCGAATTATTGAATTCGACTTTGGTGACAGGCATCCCGGTCATTATTTCCCCTCCAAAACGACGAATGGAATCGCATAGCAGTTGCACAACAATGTCACTTCCACCCACAAAACGAAAGGCACTTTTGTTGTAAAAATCGGTTATAAGGGCATGGTAATACAGGGGTGTTTTTTCTGCGATACCGCCGTATAAAGGCATAATGCCTGCCAGTACATTTTGCAGCCTCTCATCCCCGGTGAGAGAGCGGATATATTCCGCTACACCAATCTGCATATTGGTGGTGTCCAGCCAGTAAGGAGCTTCCATGTTGCGGAAAGAGTACAATGGGGAACGTTCAGCTATGGCTTCCATCCGGTGGATGTACATCTGTATGGAGCTTTTCTCGCCGGGAAAGTGCCGGGACAAAGTCTCTGTAAAACCATCTTGACCATTGGCATAAGCATAGCGGTCGCCCATATAGGAGACTACATCGTAGCCTGTTTTTTCCAGGCGGCTCAGTTTGATCTTGTCAGCCAGGGCCAGGTACTTGAAGTAACGTTGCAGTGGCTGTCCTTCGTCCATACTGCCTATGTAATGCATCCCGGTCTCGAATTTGACCCCTTTGCGGACAAAAGTCTGCAGGCAACCTCCGGGCAGGGAGTTCTTTTCAACAACAGCTACCCGAAGCCCGTTTTTGGACAGAATGTACCCGCATACCAGTCCCCCCAGTCCGCTTCCTATGATTACTACGTGGTATTTATTGCTCATCGGTCTCAGGTGTGTCTGTGTAGGTTAAATTTTCCGGAACTGATATGCAATGGGCCGCCAGTTCCCGCTTTTTTGCATCTGCAATATAGGCGATTATCTTCAGATCCCTGCGTACCAGTGAAGCTGTCAGGGCAAATTCCCCGCGGTTGTGGTCCTCCAGGTAACAAACTCCGCTCACAGGCAAAGCCTCGATCTGTTCTGCAAAATTACTGTTTTTTTGCATTGATCGGTGTACCGAGGCATAAACATCCCTTCCCTTGTACAGGTAGTTGTGAAGTACGGTGGGGGCAAAATAGGCGGCATCCTGGACGCTCGTACAAAGGGCATCATATTCCCTGATAAAGAGCTGTCTGACAGCCTTGGCACGCTCCTGGTATGTTGTTCCGTAGGTCAGGTCACTGGCTTTGATCCGGGGAAGTATCTTCACCGTCATCTTTCCCTTGCGCAATAAGAGGTCCTCCTTGGGGAGCACGTGTCCGAAGCCGTGTAGCAGCACCGGGGTGATATCAAGTCCCAGGTCTTCTGCAAGGTGGAACGCCCCTTTGTGAAACCGTAGTATGGAACAGTCGGCCGAGCGCGTTCCTTCGGGAAATATCATGACAGAATACCCCCGGCTGACCCGTTCATGAATCAGGTCACGGCGGGTGTTCAGGGTTTCTATCGGGAGATAATCGGCAAAGCGGAGGATTATATTGTAGAACGGGGAATTCCATTCACGGTTGTTGGTCATGACAACGATTTTGGGATGGAGCATGATGATGGCCATCAGATCCAGGTGAGACTGGTGGTTGGCAATAATGACCGATGGCCGTGAAAAATCATCATCTTCATAGTTGAGAAGCTGAAAGGGCGTTTGGGGTATGTGGGTTATCACATATCTACACATTTTCTGAAGGATCCTGTGAAAGCGAAGCTTGTTTTTTTCGTTCCTTCGTCCCAGGAGCACAAGTACTGCACCGGAAAGTGAAAGGAAAACCACCCCCAGCAGGAAGAAAGTGAAGGCACAGAAGGACCACCACATATTCCATAAGGTCAGGGGTGTCTTGCGGTAATGACCCCGTTTGGTCACCAGTTTACGGAACAGGTACGCAGGAACTATATAGGATGTGATCACCACTGATATCATTCCAACTATCGTCACCTGGGCGAGCGAACGCATGGCCGGATGCCTGGCCACGATCAGGGAACCAATCCCGGCCAGCATGATCAGCGCAGACAAAGCCACTGTATTCTTGTAGGTGCTGAGCATTTTTTTGCCATAGGCATACTCGTGCATCATGCCTTCCGTGATGAAAATGGTGTAATCGTCCCCCAGGCCGAAAATAAATGTTGCCAGAATAATATTTACAATGTTGAATTCAAGGCCCAGCAGGCTCATGATACCCAGTATCCATATCCAGCTAATGGCAAGCGGCAGGAAGGCGATCACGCTCAGTTCAAAACGCCCGAAAGAAAGGGTCAGGAAAAGGAATACGATAAAACCGCAGATCCAGAGCACGTAATCAAAATCCGAGGAAAGAGAAGAGATCATCAGCCGGGTTACCGATCCCGTGTCAAAGGCGAATGCCGGAGATCCCGGGGTGCTGAGCTCCGCTTCTATGACTGGGGCATCCTGAGCGTTTATGTGGAGCATGGTATAAACCAGGCTCCGCCCCGGTTTTTCCGATATGTAATTGGCAGCCAGGTTATTCAGAACAGGACCAAAATCGTTTAGTTCACCGGTGGGGTAGGAACGTTCCAGGATTTCTTCAAAGCGGGCGAACGATCCTTCCCGGAATCCGTTTTGGCTGGCCAGGGCATTGAATTGTTCCAGGAACGGACCTTTGCGTGTGCTCCAGAAATCGTTCCAACGATCAATCCGCTCCTGGCGCATGGAACGCGAGGGGAGGAAAGAACCTATACCCGATTGGCGGAACGGCTCAATCTGCGGCCGGGACGCTTCATAACGCGTTAAAGCCTCATCCAGGGTTGTTCCTTCCGAAACGTAATAGAGGACATGTTGTGAACCCTGTGTCTGGTTCAGGAGCTTTTCCATGCTTTCCCTTTGTACGGGAGTCATGTAGTTTATTGACTGCATGTCGGCGTTGAAGACAACACCCTTGTTGCCCACCCATAAAACAATTGTTACTATAAGCAACGCCAGCACGATCCACCGGTTCCGTTCCGGAGAAGAATCGGCCAGTCTTCCGAAATTCAGGGTATTGGACACAGATCCGGGTGCGCGCACCATATGAGGCAGAAAAACCAGGACAAAGAGGATGGTGCCCAGAAGGAGCAAAGAGGCAAACAGGCCGAAGCCCCTCATAGCCGGTGAGCTAAGGAATAACAGGCTCAGAAAGGCACCAACGGTGGTAATATTGCCGGTTGTAAGCGGGGAAACGATATCGGCAAGTGTCTGCCTGGGCGTATATCCCTCCCGGATATGGGAAAGAAAATGAAGCGGATAATTCACCGCTATTCCCACGATGACCGAACCGGCCCCGATGGCAATCAGGGATAGGGAGGAGGTGAGCACGCCGGCCAAGGAAAAGGCAAAAAGGGAACCGGCCAGAATGGAGGCGCCAATGAGCAATATCTGGCGGGCATTCCTGAAATAGAACGCCAGAAGGAACCCTATGATCACCAGGGCAATGGCCACCGAGATCCAGGTGTCTTTCCTTAGCCTTTGGGCATTGGTCTGGGCAATGTACGAAGCTCCGAAAGGAGTGACAGACACTTTGTTGTCAAATTCCGGCAGGATCTCTTCTATGGCCTGGCCAATGGCCTTGATTAATTTCTTGTTATTCCCGGTATCTCCCGGGGGATAATGTGATTCGATCGTCAGCACAGCTTCATTGCCGTCGCCTGAGAACAGGTAATCCGAGAGGATGGTAAAGTGCTCCGAGGGCTTGAAACCTTCCAGTCTTTGGAGCAGTGGCCCCGAGAACAGCAGCGGATCGGTCAGCAGGGTGTTCCTGAGCATCATGCCGGCCGGAGAAAGAAGGTTCTGCTTCACACGAATGATCTGCTGTTCCATAACCTGTGGCTGCAGCAGGGAATCAATCCGCACATAGTCCTCTTCCTCCAGGAAATATGGCATATGACTGGTCACAAAATCACCAACCTCAAGGGTCAGCGCAGGGTCTGCCTTGTAGGTTATGGCTTTGATATGTTGGCGCGCAGGCTCCTTTTCCAGCAGGCCAGCCAAATGGTCTGCAGCATCCATGAGCAGGCCGTGGTCAGTTTCCCCGGTCTGGTCTGTCATGGCAATGCTGACAATGATCTTGTTTGAGCCGCCTATGTTCCTGTAGGCATACCCAATCCGTTCATGCTCTTTGCCGGTGGCAAGGAATCCCGAGACATCCTCATCAAAATGCAGCAGAAAAAGACCTCCTGCCAAAAGGATAACGCATAAAGTCAACAGAAGATACAGCGATCTGGTGTTTCTGCGGAAATAGTCGAATATTTTCAGGAACGTTTGAACCATTTATGCAGGAATAATGATGGATAACCATAGACCAGTGCCGTCAGGGTGAGCACAGTGTTAAGCAGCGATATTCTTAAAAAATCACGGCCCTTCCTGAAATGCGATACCTGTTCCCCGGCAGGTGCGTAAAATACTTTTATGGGCAGGGGAATAACAGGCACACCTTTCCAGGCAAGTCTGACAAGGATCTCGAGCTCTGTCTCGTACCGGCTTGTGAACAAATGCATTTTCTGCATCCTGTACAGCGGATAGAGCCGGTATCCCGTCTGAGTGTCCGGCAGTCGTATAAAAGTCTGCAAGGTAAACCAGAAATTGGAAAAACGGTTGGCAAAGGTGTTTTCCCTGGGCATGTTTTCCTGGTTCAGGGAACGGCTTCCCACAATAACAGCTCCGGGATGTTCTTCCATTGCCTTGATAAAACGGGGTATCTCTTCCGGGTAGTGCTGGCCGTCTGCGTCCAGGGTGATGGCATGACGGTAACCCCTTGAACGGGCATAGGCAAACGCACGGGAGAGGGCATATCCTTTTCCCCTGTTTTTTTTGTATGATATGATCTCCGGCTTGTCGGGCAATGTTTCCAGCAATTCCGGGGTACCATCTGTGGAACCGTCACTGACCACAATCAGATTCCTGCAATACCCCATGGCCTGTTCAACGACCTGCAGTATCGATGACGCATTGTTATACGTCGGAATGATCACACAGACAGCATCTCTTTCAGACATAAGGTCATTTTGGTCATTATATTGTCACCATCCCTGACTTCTGCACGGACCCTCCATCTTCCCTTCTCCTGTTCCTGCACCTGTAACACGAATACGACGCGGGGTGTTTCCCCGGGATGGATGCCTGTAAGGAACTTAATATTATCGGCCTTTTCCAGGACAAGGTCCTTTTCCAGGATCAGCGAGGCAATCTCCCGGCCCATCTCTACAATACAGGCTCCCGGCGTAATGGGGTTCCCGGGAAAATGTGCTTTGTAAATGACACTGTCCCTGTTCAGCAAAATGGTTACCCGGGCTTCTTCCCCGTAAACCACTTTGTCAACGATCCGGTAAAGGTTGTTGAGAAACATAAGCATCAAAGGTTTTGTCATCCAGGGGCCGGTTGATCCGGATATTACCCATGCGCACCGTTGTCTTGTCCCCCGAGGTTTCGTTTATGACCACTGTCTGGATCACATAGTCTTCCTTACGGAAAAAAAGCTCCAGGTCTGAAAACAGCCGTTTCATCTCCCGTTGTGCGGGAATGAGCCTGATGTGTATGTAATCTTCCGAGGGGATGTTTTCCGGGACAAATAGTTCTTTGTTTTCCAGGATACTGCCATCTATCCCCATGAGTATGATCCGGCCGATATGCCTGAACAATCCGGATGAACCGTCATCGGAAAGCGGTTTGCCGGTAGGGTCCAGAATGGTCATAACATCTGCTCGAAGCAGGAAGCCCGAGCAATCGGGCACCTGGTACTGCCAGAGCAGCGCCTTGTTTTTCTTATAGATCAGCCTGCCCCGGGAAACGCCCTTTTCCGCTAAGACGGATACTTCCCTTTCCTGTTGAAAGTCGCATTCAAGGGTGTGAATTTTTTTTAGCGCCTCCGGCATTAGCTGCGTACGTTCCTGTTCCGGCAGCGTGATTCCGCACAGTGCGGATCCGGGCAGAAACAGGAGCAGCAGGGAAAAGAGGAGGCTTGTCATGATTCTATTGTTTTAACAGGAAAAACACACCCGCCACAATCAGGGCAACACCTATCCAGCGGGTAGGGGGTATGGCTTCCCTGAATATGAAAAATGCAGCAAGCATGCCAAATACATAGGCAAAGCTGGTTATGGGGTAGGCTATGGAGAATGGATAATGTTTGAGGATGTACATCCACAGGACCGTGGCACTGATAAAAAACAGCCCGGTCAGGGCAAAGGCCCAGTTTGTAAACAATTGCCTGAAATACCCCCAGGTGAAACTGAATTTATCCATGCGTTCCATAGACACTTTCAGGCACACCTGACCGGATGCCAGTAAAAAGGTTTGTGCGAGGGATAAAAGTATGAATCTCAGCATTTTGATAAAAATATCAAAGAAGTTTCGGTTCCTCTATATTGGTTTATCAGCAGGATGTTGTCTGCAATCAGGCCGCGTTGCATTTTTACCGCAGCTGCATACATTTCAAAGGCCTGACTGGTGAAAGACTCCCCGAATATGGGCCTGACTGACGGGGGACTGATCCAGTCCTTCCTTACTGTACTCAGGCGTTCACACACCTGGTTTATGGCATCGTCCAAACGTTTTTCATCGGCGTCATGCAACAGGACCACCTCCCGGATCCGGGCCATGGGATGATTACCCGGCTTATCGCTCAACATAAAGCTTACGGCACATTCAGAAGCCAGCTTCCCTTCCCAGAATCCGACTTTGTCCAAAATATAGAAATAGTTGGGGATCAGTTCATCATGGCCTCCCACCAGGGCCGAATGTATGCGACCCAGCTGGAATTGCATGAAAGCGTCCAGCAGGGCACTTTCAAAGGAAACTCCCAGGTGCACATAAGTGCTGTTGTAGGCATTGCATTTCAGATGCACCGCTATATGGGATGCAATGGTATTGTGCGTGGAATTGATAAAGTTGGTCGGTTGCAGGAATTCTTCTCCCTCCTGAACCAGGGCGAGCAAAAATCTTTCTGTAGTTTCCAGGCAACCCAGGCCGGTTCCCACAATGATCGCATCGGGATTGGTGATGCCAGAGGATGTCACCACGGTCATGGAGGTGGCAATGGCCCTTTTCAGGATCCTGCCCATCCTGCGGGAAGCAACGGGATCCAGGAATTGCCTGTAATCGGCCTCTATCGCCCTTTGGTAAGGAACCTGGTATTGAATGGGATTGTCCAGCCAGTCGTCACACAGGGGATTCTGTACCGATATCTGCGCTGCAGCCTGTATATATACACCCATAGTGGTCAAATTTTTGAAAAAATGCAGGTTGTGTCATTACCCCCGAATCCAAAGGAATTTGTCATCACATGTGACAAGGGCCGGGAAGGCTTCTCATCAGTAACGGGTTTGAAAGACAGCATCTCCATGTGATTGCTGTAGTTCAGATTGGCAGGCAGAAAGTTATGAAGCAGGGCAAGGATGGAAATTACCGATTCCACGCTCCCGGCAGCACTGGTCGTGTGGCCGGTAAAACCTTTTGTAGATGAAACAGGGGGAACGGAATCAGCTCCGAACACACGCATCAGGGCTTTTCCTTCGCTTTCATCGTTATTGGGAGTACCCGTACCGTGTGCATTCACATAATCTATCTGCTGCGGGGTCAGGCCGGCTTCATGAAGGGCTTTTTTCATGGAAAGGACCGCCCCGTCGCCTTCGGGTGAGGAAGCAGTCTGGTGGTAAGCATCACAGGCATTCCCGTAACCCGACAACAGGCAGATGGGCTTCACACCCCGTGCTTTAGCCGATTCTTCCGATTCCAGCACCAGGTAGGCGGCTCCTTCGCCCAGGTTGAGGCCTGCGCGCGTATTGTCAAAAGGCCTGCAGGGATCCTTGTCCAGTATCTTGAGGGTATTGAATCCGTTCAGATGAAATCTGCTCAGGCATTCACTCCCCCCGGCAACGGCTACCGAAGTCCTACCGGTACGGATCATGTCCGCAGCCAGAATCAGGGCATTGGCTGCCGAGGAACAAGCCGTGGAAAGGGTCGAGAGCATATCAAAATGTCCGAAATGGTCTGCGATCATCTGGGTGCATACGCCACAGTCGTGGGCCAGGATATAATGGTCATGGCTGGTATCGGGGGAGATAAAGTCCAGGAAAAACCGCTCTGTATTTTCCATTCCCCCAACGGTCGTTCCCGATACCAGGACAGGGTTCAAAGGCTTATGTTCATTCCAGAGGGCCATTTCAAGTGCTTCCCTCAAGGCGAGAATGCCCATGAGGGCCGTTCTGGTGATCACCTTATCTTGAGCCACACCGGCCATTTTTCGCAATTCCTGTGTACTGAAAGGTACCTCGGCGCAGGGCAGGTGGGAATGCATGGTTTCCAGCCAGTGCAACGGACCAACGCCGCTCTGCCGGTTGGACAGTGCACCGAGTGTAGCCCCGGCACCCAAACCCAGTGCAGAAATAATTCCGAATCCTGTAACGTATACCTTCATTGCCAGGTTTCTTATTTTTTACGGTTTTTGCTGATGTAGTCTGCCATGGTGGCAACAGAACGGAATATTTCCTTACTCTTTCCGGGATCTTCCAGTTTGATGCCGTATTGTTTTTCCATCAACACGATCAACTCCAGTGCATCTATAGAATCCAGGCCCAGGCCTTCAACAAAAAGGGGAGCATTGGTGTCGATGTCATCCGGGGTAATGTCCTCGAGATTCAAAGCTTCAATAATCTGCTTTTTCAGGTCAAAAATCAATGTTTCCATTTTAGGTTCTGTAAATATTATTAATGTTTTGTTTGTTAAAATCCATTCCCTGATCGCTTTCTTTTTCCACCATCATCACCAGTACGTCGCAATGCCCGTCCAGGTACTCGGTCCAGCCGCACAAAACACGGCGGATTCCGGCAGAAGAAAAAGCCCAGTCGGCAAATATCATCATTTTTTCGGCATCAAACGATTCGAGTATGAAAAAAGATGTTTCGCCCATAATTTTGTTCCGGATGGCCACTTCTCCCGTTACGATGTTGGGAAGCGTGTACACAAAAACAGCCGGGCTCGGAAAGTAATTATCCCGGCTTATGGTTTCCTGGAACCTTTTATCGTTGTCCAGTGAAGAAGACCGGTTGGCAAAAACAACAGCCGTGCTTTCGTCCGGGGATTCCATATCGTAATGCAGTGATCGCAGGACCATTTCAGATGCCAGGAAACCGGCTTTGGAAAGGTTGTCCATCTTGAAGAATTTTGGATAACCTGCCTCCAGAAACCGGTAGATTTCTACCAGGCGGCCCGGTCCCGGCTCACTGGAAAACGAGATGTTGCAAGGGATCCCGTTCAGACTTACCAAAGAATCAGTTAACCGGCTATACGCTGTGATCTTCTTCATGAATGTTTCTGATAAAGTAAGGCGGCATTGCATCCTCCAAAACCCGACAATGTCTTTATTATGTATCGTTTATTGGTGTGAGCCGTGGCAGTGCTTACATTCAGTTCTCCTTCAATCCCCGGTTCTTCATACCCCAGCGATGGCAGGATGATTCCTTCTTCCAGGGCTTTCATGGAAATGATGCTTTCCAGTACGCCGGCAGCTCCCATGGTGTGCCCAAAATGGGCCTTAAGACTAAAGACGGGGGGGTGCCGGAGTCCTGCCCTGTCAATGGCAATGGCTTCCATCTGGTCGTTGAAAGGGGTAGCGGTTCCGTGCGCACTGATGAACGCGATCTCATCCGGGGGCAGGTCCTCCAGGGTACGGCACAGTGCCCGGAACAATCCTTCACCGGTTCGTGAGGGACCGGATATGTGATTGGCATCGTTGCGGATATTTCCCCGGATCAAAGAGATACCTTTTCCGTCTGCTTTGCCAAAAACGATCGTAGCAGCCGCCTCTCCAATATTCAATCCTTTGCGGCGTGAATCAAATGGACGGCAACGTTCAGGATCCAGGGATTTAAAAGACTGGAATCCGGCCACAATAAAGTCAGAAGCCATGTCAACCCCGGTAACCACCACATGGTCATAGATTCCGTTTTCCAACATTTTTAGCGCGGCAATCTGTGCAACAGCTCCCGATATGCAGGCATTGGTAACGGTTAAAGGAAGGTTCTGATTGTTAAACCAGGCGGCCAGCAATCCGGCCGTATGCCACAAATGAATGCGATCCCTGCCAAATCCGTGATCTGGTGTTCCCAGCAGTTCAATGTTCCCTTTTGTAGAGGAAAGCACAAATCCTGTACGGGCAGATGCGGGGTCAATTCCTGCCTCTGCCACTGCCAGTGAGGCAGACAGGAGCATGGCCTGTTCCGGTTTGGTGTATTTCTGAGAGGGTTTGCACTGTTTTTCAAAAGCATCCTGCAGCTTGTCATTGTCCAGGCGCGATTGGGCAACAGGGGTGCCTGCCGGGTCATGCCAGGGAACAACACCGCTTTCACCACGGCGTACGGCTGCGTAGTTATCCTGGGTGGAAAACCCCAGGGGAGAAACAATATTGTATGCCAGTGGCTTAATCATAAAACATTGTTTTTCTTTTTCCATTCTGTATAAAACTCCGGACTGTACAAGACCAGCCTGTACTGGCTGTCCAGGAAAACCTGAATGGTAGATCCCGTGGCTG
Organism: Bacteroidales bacterium UBA1374; assembly: GCA_002305545.1. Lineage (GTDB taxonomy): Bacteria > Bacteroidota > Bacteroidia > Bacteroidales > UBA932 > DMER64. The sequence continues at coordinate 80,678 of DBRG01000021.1, read as the reverse complement.
CCAGCTTGTTGTCTTTTTCCCTGTAGATCCTGTACTGGAAGATCACCTTGGCTGCCTCTACCGGTATGTATTCAATTTCAATGCGGGCTGTGTCACCGTACTCCAGGGGATGTTTAAATTCAAACTTCATATCCACCAGGGGAGCATAATAACCATTGTCAAAATAAGTCTGGTAGGTTAATCCGTATTTTCTTCCGAAGGCTTCCCGTGCATCTTCAAAATACTGGACATACGATCCGTGCCAGACAATGCTCATGGAATCCACTTCGCTGAACCGTATCAATATCTGTTTGCTCTCCGTTAGTTTATTGATTGTCTTCATCTCTCTGGCTGTCAATATCGGTTAAGAACAATTTCATGTGGCTTGTGGCGGCTGTTTTACCGTTGCAACGGATTTCGGCCTTGAGCAATATGGCATTGAAAACTTCATGCTCAATCTGAATATCGGTTACGAGCAGGTCCCCGGGCACGGGTAAAAAGAAAACATTGAAATCCTTAACAGCCCCTATAATACCCAGTTTAACAGGCATATTATTGGCCAGGCTTTTGTATCCCAGGCGGGCCGCACAGGTCTGGGCTATGTTTTCCATCATGCCGGCTTCCGAAAAATAACCATTCCGGCAAAAAATATTGTCCTCTGTGATGAACATATCGGTAGAAGCAAAATTCTCCCCGTAAGCAGTCAGCCGGTCCACCATGATAAAAGGCGGACGGTGCGGCAGCAATTCCCGGATGTCGTCAGTTTGAATCATATGGTGGTGTTGTTCCAGAAATCATAAAAATTAAACCACTGGTGGGGATATGCTTTCAGTACATCTTCCAGTTGCTGTACATAGACCTGGCAAAGCGCACGGGCAATTTCCCTGGAATTCCGGTATTTCGAGCGGTCAACGGCTATCTGTTTGCAGATAATGTGGTATGTCATGCCCCGCTCACGCATCACGTAAAGCGAAACCATGGGAACATTCAGCTGGGCTGCCAGCAGGAACGACCCCATGGGGAAATTGGCCGGTGAACCCAGAAAGGGAAAGGAAAAGGATTTGGTGCTTCCAAAAAGCCTGTCGCTTGGCATGCTTATCATTTCCCCTTTTTCCAGTGCCGTTTTAATGGCAAACAAATGAGACATATCGGGCGATACGGGGATCAGTTCGGCCATATTCCCCGAAAGGGCCTCGGCCCTGTTTTCCTGCATGAAAGCCGATTCTCCCCCATAAACCACTGCGTTCAGCTTTTTGAGCCGTTGTTGCAAAAAATACCCGCAGATCTCAAAATTTCCCGTATGGGCTCCGGAAATCAGAAAACCACCCTCGCCCTTGAGCAATTCGGTAAATTGGTCCCAATCAGTTACCCTGGATTTGAAAATGTTCTCTTTCCGGGCGAAGAGGTAAAACCTGTCCATCATCATCTGCCCGAACAGGTAATGATTTCTGTAAATGTGGCAATTAATATTCCCTGAATAGCCTTTGCGTCTGAAGTAATCCTTAATGGCCTTGTAACCAGACCGGTTGAAAATCATGTAAAAGGGTATGACCAGGCCCAGTATTGCATAACCTACCCGGATATCCACATAACGGAACAAAAGGAGCAAAGCCCGTTGTCCAAAATTTCCCCCGCCTGTGGTGCCTTTCCATGCCGGTTTCTTTTCTGACATCAACTTGCGTTAAGTTTTGCTTCAATATAGTCGTAAAACTGCGATAGTGTCTTCACTTTTGACATTTCTTCCGGTTTGATCTTAAATCCAAAGTTCTGCTCTACCACCACAACAATATCAACAAAATCCAGGCTGTCAATACCCAGGTCTTCTTTAAGAAATGCTTCTTCTTTAAGGGCTTCGGGGTCTACTTCAATATCCTCTGCCAGGAATCTGTTAACGATTTCAATGATTTCCTTCCTGTTCATGCTCTTTTTGTTCGTGCTAAATTTTTTTCAGTATAAGTGCGCTGTTGGTACCTCCGAACCCAAATGAATTGGACAGGCACGTATCCAGTTTTCTATCTATTGTTTTGACAATAATATTCAATTTTTTTGAATTTTCATCGGGTTCTTCCAGGTTCAGGTTGGGTGCGATAAAGGAATCCCTCATCATCAGAAGGGTATAGACAACCTCGCTCGCACCGGCCATCCAGCACTCGTGTCCCGTCATCCCCTTAGTGGAACTTACAGGAGTTTTCTGCTCTCCGAATACCCTGTCAATGGCAAGGGCTTCATAAGCATCTCCCAGGACAGTAGAGGTGGCATGGGCATTAATGTAATCAATATCGGAAGGTTTCATGGAAGCATCGGCCAGGGCGCGGGCCATGGCTGTTGCCGAGCCTTCTTCGCTGGGCTGGGATATATGCACTCCGTTGGAAGAAAAGCCGTAACCCGCCACCTCGGCATATATTCGCGCTCCGCGTTTTACTGCATGTTCATATTCTTCCAGGATGACAGTGGCTGCACCTCCGCTGGGTACCAGGCCGTCACGTCCCTTATCAAAGGGACGTGATGCTTTCTGCGGCTGGTCAACCCTCAGGGAAAAGGCGTTCAATCCGTCAAAGCTGGCCATGCTCAGGACATTGGTTTCCTGTGCCCCGCCACAGACGATCAGGTCCTGCAGGCCCAGGCGGATGAACATGGCACCCAGCCCGATAGTGTGGGAACCGCTGGCACAGGCTGCGCTTATGGTCATATTGATCCCGCGGAGCCTGAATATGGTAGACAGGTTCATTGTCACCGTCGAGTTCATGGACTGAAAGATGGCACCGGAACCCAGCAGGGTAGTGTCTTTCTTTTCTACGCATATCTCGTGCGATTCAATCACGGCTTTGCTGGAGGAATCGTTACCGTACAAAATGCCTGTCTCGTTCTTTTCCAGGTAATCCATTTCAATTCCTGCATCCTGCAACGCCTCCCTGGTAGCCATGTAGGCATATTCACCTTCTTCGGGCAGGCAGATCCTTTGCCTTCGGGTAAGGGCTTCTTTAAGATCAGGCCGCGGAACAATCCCGGTAAGCGGAGACCGGTATCCATAAGCTGTCCTTGCAGGATCAATGCCTATGCCGCTTCTTCCATTGTACAGGCCATTCCGGACTTCTTCCTTTTGGGTCCCGATACATGAATAAATGCCTATTCCGGTTATAACGACTCGTCTCATGATCACTTCCTATGTATATAAACCTCCGTTCACAGACAATACCTGCCCGGTTATGTATGAAGCACTCTCACCGGCAAAGAAGACAACGGCAGCAGCCACTTCTGAGGGTTTGCCAAAACGTCCGGCCGGTATCCTACCCTTATGGTCGTCCTGGTTGATATCCCTGGTCATATCGGTTTCAATAAAACCGGGAGCCACGCAGTTGACGGTAACTTTCCTGGGAGCCACCTCCATGGCCAGGGCCCGTGTAGCCCCTATAAGACCGGCCTTTGAAGCCGCATAATTTGTCTGTCCCGGCAACCCGGTCAGACCGGACAGAGAAGTCACGTTAACGATCCTGCCGTAACGTTTGGTTAACATGTTCTTTAACACCCTCCGGGTGACATAGAAAAAACCGAACAAGTTGGTCTCCAGCACATTGTTCCATTGTTCGTCCTGCATGAAAATCATCAGGTTGTCTTCCCTGATACCCGCGTTGTTGACCAGTACACTTATATATTCTCCCGGATGTTCATTTTCCCATGCATCCAGGGCATTGTCCACTTCTTCCTTTACAGCCACGTTGAATTGCAGCAACTGTGCCGTACCCCCTTCTGAAGCTATCATTTCCACGGTTTCCTCTGCTGCTTCCCGGTTTTTAGCATAATTGACAATCACGGCATATCCCTCTTTTGCAAGAGCAGTACAAACAGCGCGTCCAATGCCGCGGGAACCTCCCGTAACCAAAGCATATTTCATGATCTTACGGTTTATTGTGGGTGATGTAATCAACAATCTTGGCGATATAGGGATACAGTGCCACATCTTCTGACACTGCAGGGAAGATTTCGCGGATCTTATGATATACAGACATGGTGGGAGGGGAGAGTTTTTCCCTTATACCCAGGCAGGAGACCGCCTGTGCCAGGGCCATCAGGTGAATAGAGGTAACCTGAAAGGCATTCTCTATGACACGGGCTGTAATAATGGCCGAGTTTGTGCCCATGCTCACCACATCCTGATTGTCATTGTTGTTAGGGATGGAATGGATGTAGTTGGGCATGCTCAGCGTTTGGCATTCAGCTGTTGTGGATGTGGCTGTGAACTGGGCAGCCTGCATGCCGTAATTCAAACCGGGAACACCCAGGTTAACAAACGGCGGCAGTATCTGGTTTACTTTGTCGTGGCAGATGTAATTGAGCTGCCTTTCCATGAGCATGGTCATTTTGGTAACCACCGTCTTCATTTTGTCCATTTCCAGCGAAACGTAATCACCATGGAAATTTCCACCATGGTAAACATTTTCGGTTTCAGGATCCACCACCGGGTTGTCGCAGCAAGAATTCAACTCTTCCAGGAGTACACGCTCGGCATATTCAAGCGTATCTGCCACAGGGCCCAGTATCTGGGGAACACAACGTAACGAGTAGAATGGCTGCACCTTATCCCGGAACACCTTGTCTCCGTTGACTTCTTTGTTGTACAGGAAGGACTGCCTTCTTTTGAGGCAGTGGCTTTCGCTGAGCATGGAAGACAGTTGACGGGCAATGAAAAGCTGCCCGCTATGGCGTTTTTTGCCGTTCAGCACAGGAGACAGGAAATCATCATAGGATCCGGCTATTTCATTGACCAGGGCAGAAGCAGACATAGCCCACTGCATCAGTCTTTTAGCCCTGAAAAGATTCAAGAGCCCGATCCCGGTCATTACAGACGTCCCGTTTGTAATGGCCAGTCCTTCACGAATATGTATCTGCAGCGGTTCCAGCCCGTTTTCTTTCAGAACTTCTCCGGCATTCCTTGTCTTACTGCGGTAATGCACATCCCCTTCACCTATCAGGGCCAGGGCCATATGGGCAAGTTGTACCAGGTCTCCGCTGGCACCCACACTGCCGTGTTGCGGAATAACCGGTAGTATTTCCCGGTTGATGCATTCCACCAGCAATAAGGGAAGTGAGCAGTGGACACCGGAACAACCCTGGACAAATGTGACCAGGCGTGCTATCATGGCAGCCTTGACCTGGAGGTCGGTCAGGATTTCTCCTGTACCGGCGGCATGAGATCGGATCAGGTTATACTGAAGTTGCTTCAGATTGCGGTCATCCACCCTGAACTGTGACATGGGGCCGAATCCCGTATTGATCCCGTATATTACTTTTTCTTTAGAAAACTCTCTCAGAAATTCAAAGGATCGGACTATCCTGTCTATGGCTTCCTTATCCAATGATATGGTTTCTTCATCAAAGAGGAGGTCTTCAATATTTTTCAGGGTTAATTCCCTGTTTAATAAGATCATAAAAAAGTATGGAATAAATCAGTCAGCAAAGATACTTTTTTTTACTTTATTTCGAGTACTCCCTCTGACCTTATGTCTGCCGAGGAACTTCCCACCAGGATCCTCACAGTGCCTTTTTCAACCGTAAACCTTTGTTTTTCAACATCCCAGTATGCCAAATCGGAAGCCTTGAGCGTCAGGGTGACTTTCCGGGACTTCCCGGCAGGTATCAGCACGCGTTCAAACCCTGCCAGCTGCCTGACCGGACGTTCTACTGCAGAAGAAAGATAAGCCGCATATAATTGCACCACTTCTTCTCCGTCAAGAGTTCCGGTGTTGCGGATCATTATTTCTATCTGAACCGAGTCGGTAAAGCTTTCCGGCATATTGAGCGAACCATATGAAAAGGTGGTGTAGCTCAATCCATACCCAAAGGGATACAGCGGATCCCCTTTAAAGTACATGTACGTTCTTCCGTTGCGGATATTGTAATCCATCATGGGGGGGAGGTCGGTAATATCCCTGACCCATGTCTGGGTGGTCCTGCCGGCGGGATTCACTTTCCCGAACAGCACATCGGCAAGTCCGTTGCCCAGCTCCTGTGAATTGTTCGCAATATGCACTATGGACGGGATGTGTTCCTCGGACCAGTTGATGGTAAAGGGAAAGCTGCTTACCAGAGCCAGCACCGTATTCGGATTGGCCTTCAGGACCACTTTGGCCAGGTCTTCCTGCTCCAGGGTGAGCGCCTTGCGGTCAACGGCTTCCCGTCCGTCGCTGGGGACCGGCGAATAGAACCACCGGGCGTTGGTGCCGTAGGGATGGTTGCCTATGCATACCACGGCCACATCGGCTTTGGAAGCCGCAATATATGCCTTGTCCATGGTATTGGACGGTTCGTATAATACTTCCACATCCGGCCCGACGGCATTACGGATCCCTTCCAGGATGGTTACAGTATAGGCCGGTGTGCCGCTGTACCAGTCAAAGATCACCTCATCGGCCCGTGGACCTATGACGGCAATGGAACGTATCTTGCCCGGATCCAGGGGAAGCAGGGGAATCTGTCCTCCCCGGGCCGGTTTGTTTTTCAGCAGGATGGCAGATTTGGCGGTCACCAGGCGCACAAAATCCCTGACTTCCTGTTTTTCCCAGGGTTTATCCGTTTCACTCACACCAATGCCGGTATAGGGCTGTGCCGCGTAATCCCCGGGGCTGTCCAGCAAACCCAGCTTCAGAGCCACATAAAGGTTACCACGTATGGCATTGTCGATGTCTTTTTCGGTAAGAATTCCGTAAGTAATAGCCTGATTTACAGCTAAAAGATAATCATCCAAAAATTGTCCCACGGTGGCTTTGACCACGGCAGCTGCCCCTTCCCACAGGGTGGGGAAGGCTTTGTGAGCGGTAACCAACAAGCGAAGTGCACCGCCGTCGGTACAGATGATACCGTTGTTTCCCCATTCTTTGCGGGTGATTTCCTCCAATAGGGGATGTATGGTCATGGGAATCCCGTTCCAGGCATTGTAGGAAGCCATGATGGCGCGGGAGCCGCCTTCTGTGATGCCTTTATAAAAGGGATATGAATAATATTCACGGAACAGCCTTTCATCAAAATTCGAGGAGGTGGAATCACGGCCGTCCTCGTTGCTGTTGGCCATGAAATGTTTCATCAGCGAGGCACTCTTCCAGTAGAGGGGATCATCTCCCTGCAAGCCCCTGATAAAGGCCACGGTCATCCGCGCTCCCAGGTATGCGTCCTCGCCGAAGCTTTCCTCGGTCCTTCCCCAGCGCGGGTCCCGGGCAAGATCGGCATTGGGAGCCCGCATGACCATGCCGCCCCTGGGGTCTTCCCTGCGTTGGGTGTAGTATCGGATCTCATGCGCCTCCACTTCGGCCACTTTCCGTATCAGGTCAGTATCCCAGGTGGACCCCAGGCCGTAAGACTGCGGGAATGTGGTGGTAGGGGCGTCCTCTTTGCCGCCCCAGTGGGCCGGACCACCAAGAGCCATGCCGTGCAATCCTTCCGAGTGAAAGCAATTGCGGATTCCCAGGCGCGGCACGCCCAGGTTGGTGGACAGGAGGTTGATCTTCTCTTCCACGGTAAGCATATCCAGGAGGATGTCAACGCGCATGCTGTCAGAAAGCTCTTTGTCGTGGAAGGGGTACTGCTGTGCCCCCAGTCCTGTGCTCAGTAACATTCCGGCCGTCAGGAACAGGAGGATTCTTAAGTAACATTTATGTTTCATGGCTGATATTTACCTGCAAAAATAAGATTATATTTGCATATTATGAGTTACATACCACTTGAAAACAGATACGATCAGATACCCTACCGCCGCTGCGGCCGTAGCGGACTTCAGCTTCCTGCCATATCCCTTGGACTGTGGCACAATTTCGGAGACGTGGACGATTTTTCCAACGGACGCGAAATAATCCTCAGGGCATTCGACTGCGGGATCACCCATTTTGACCTGGCCAATAATTACGGCCCTCCTTACGGCTCGGCCGAAAACAATTTCGGAAAAGTTTTACGCCAGGATCTGGCTGCCTACCGTGACCAGCTGATCATTTCCACCAAGGCGGGCTACGACATGTGGCCCGGGCCTTACGGAAACTGGGGCTCGCGCAAATACCTGCTCGCCAGCCTGGACCAGAGCCTGCAGCGGATTGGAGTGCCTTATGTGGATATTTTTTATTCCCACAGGCACGATCCGGACACCCCGCTGGAAGAAACCATGAGAGCCCTTTCGCAGGCCGTGCATAGCGGGAAAGCCCTGTATGCAGGGATTTCCAATTACCCGGAAGACAAGGCAAAGAAAGCGTTTGCCATCCTCCGCAGCATGGGTACGCCTTGTCTGATCCACCAGCCCAAATACTCCCTGCTGGAACGCAAGGTGGAAAAGGGTTTGCTTGACCTGCTGGAAAAAGAAGGAGTGGGGTGCATAGCCTTCTCACCGCTGGCACAGGGAATACTTACAGGGAAATACCTGGATGGCATACCTGCCGGATCAAGGGTTGCCAGGCCTTCAGGGGCGCTCAGGCGGCAAAACATAACGCCCGAGGTGCTGGACATGGTAAGGCGCTGGAAGAAGGTGGCCGACAAAAGAGGGCAAACACTATCCCAGATGGCCATTTCCTGGCTGCTGAAAGATCCCCGTGTGACCTCGGTACTCATAGGTGCCAGAACTATAGAACAATTGGAAGAAAACCTTGGATCAACCACTGCTCCTGCTTTCACTCAGGAAGAGTTGTTACTCCTTGAATCATAACGTAGATATTTGTATGAAGAAAAGAATTTGCATACGCACCGATCGTGGCAGGGATGCTGTAGACGGGGCAGGTGTGAGGTTACGCAGGGTATTGGGCCTTAAAACCATTCAACAATACGATCCATTCCTGATGCTGGACGGTTTTGACTCCACAGATCCGGATGATTATACAAGGGGATTCCCATGGCATCCTCACCGCGGAATAGAGACGGTGACCTACCTGGTGGAAGGCTCCATAGAACACATGGACAGTCTGGGAAATAAAGGAACCATAGGCAATTTGCAATGCCAGTGGATGACAGCCGGGTCCGGGATCATTCACCAGGAAATGCCAAAAGCTTCTCCACGCATGCTGGGTTGCCAGTTGTGGGTCAACCTGCCTGCCATTGAAAAAATGACCATTCCCACATACCGGGATATCCTTCAGGAAGACGTACCGGTGGTGAACTCCGACGGAGCGGTGGTAAGGGTGCTCTCTGGAAGTTTTAAAGGTCATAAAGGGCCCATGGACGGAGGCTTCAGGGAGGTGCAATATCTGGATGTTACCCTGGCACCTAATACCTGGTGGGAATCTGACCAGACGCCCAACAGTCACACTTTATTCTTCTACCTGTTGGATGGCAAGCTACAGGCAGAAGGGCTGGATTCTTTTGAAACAAAGGGATGTGCCATGCTCATGGCACCTGCCGGAACGCCAAAAGAAGCAAACGATATGGTAGGTGCCCTTTCCGGAGAAGAGGGTGCACGATTCCTGGTCATAGCGGGGAAACCCATGCATGAACCGGTTTCATGGGGCGGTCCAATAGTCATGAACACAAAAGAAGAACTTGAACTGGCCTTCAGGGAACTGGATGAAGGGACTTTCATCAAACACAAGGAGCCAACTTTCCTGATACTGTAGCCCGGCCTGGTACGGCAAGACCAGGGAGTGGTACTACAAAACCCCTATACAGACAGGCTGTTCCAGCCTCATACGTTTCCCGGTATCATAAAGCAGCCCAGATGATACATGCCGGCTGTATACCTCTACCTGGTTTTCATTCTTACAGGCCACAAGCACCCAATGATCATCCGGGGTAATTAAGAAATGCCTGGGATGACTTCCTGTGGGTTGGTATCCTGCCCTGGCAAGAGTGCCGTTTGAAGGATCCACGCCGAATATGACCAGTCCGTCTCCCTGCAGCCGGGTAGAAACGTAAAGAAACCGGCCATCACCTGAAAGGGCTATGTGCGCGCTCCCGCGGGCCTGGCAGGTGTCTGCCTCTATAGATTGTATCAGGTTCAGTTTTCCTTTTTCGTGTTCAAAAACACTTACCATACCCGAAAGTTCGTTAATCAGGTAAGCCCTGTTGCCGTTATTGTTGAATACCATGTGTCTGGGACCGCTTCCCGGTGCAAGGTCAACTGTGTCTTTGAGTAGGGGAATATCAGCTGAATCTTTGTCAAAAACATAAATCCGGTCAGCTCCCAGATCGGTTGCAAAAAGATGTTCGCCATCGGGAGAAAAAACCACACAATGGACATGTGATGAGCGTTGCCTTCGCTCATCGGGTCCTGATCCTGTGAATGCATATCGCTGTTCAATACCGTTTCCTTCCATTCCATAAAAAGTGACGGTGCCAGAAGAATAGTCTGCCGTGACCACATAAGCTCCCGCAGGATCTGCGGCCACATGACAGGGGTCCGATACGGGATTTTCTATACGCCAAAGCTGTTGCAGGCCGCTGTTATCATCTTTGCGTATATGCGTTTGCTGATCACCGTTTTCACCGCCTGGAACATAAGCAGATACAGCAGAGGCAGGACCACTTTCGTGAACAGCGTATACCGTGCTTTTACCCGCTGCCACTGTCAGAAACGAAGGATTGTCTGCTGCAGTACTGTCAAGCAATAGTAAGTCCCCCGTTTGGAGGGAGAATTTGCAGGAGTAGATCCCGTAGCTATTCCCGGTGGTATAAGTGCCAACCATCAGTGTCAGTTCATCCGGTCCCGGACTGCAGGAGCCAATCACCGTCATGGCTGCAATCAAAAAGGCAAAGTGCTTCATAATCGTATTTTCTACAAAAATAAAAAAACCCCGCTTAAAAAGCGGGGCGGAGCAAAACTGCATTTAACCGAAAAGCAAATCAATAATCGAGTGTATATACCTTAATTCCCTGGTTTATAGTGTTTACTGTTATTTTCAATCCTTTAACTCCTTCCTCTACGCAAGGACCCTCAAGAGGATATGATATCAGGGTATTGTAATTGTTGTATAAAGGATCATCTTTTGCCTGATGATGCAATTCCAGACAATAGTAACCATCCTCCAGAGGTGTCTCCCGGCTCAGGTTATAAGCCATTACGAAAGAGTGCTTTTCCGGGTTGTATGCCTGTATGGAAAGCTGTAGGTTCAGGTAGCGCTTTGTACCCAGTCCGCCTCCTGCAAACCAAAGATATTGCGGCTCAACCCTGTCAGTACCAAGGGTGTCCGGCTCGTATGTATAATAGAATTCCTTTGTGTCAACCAGTTGCATCTGTACAATGTCTATGTGCTTGATGTCCCCGGGGTTTAGTGTTTCTTCTTCACCTTCTTCCTGGGTGGTTGTCTCTTTGAATTTGTAATACAGGATGAGCCTCTGGCCGTCTACAGGTTCAAAATCATCGTCGATAGAGGTGTGGTTCATAGGACAGTACAGCAAGGAGTCATCGGTGATGAAATAAAATGGATATTCTTCACCAGGGGGCATACCATAGGTGGTTGAAATGGTTGCCCATACAACCTTTGTTTCTTCGCCCGGATTCAGCCACTTGCTGCAGGAACCCAAAGTCATGATCAGGGCGGCCGCAGTAAATAATAAGGTAAGTTTGGTGGTTCGTTTCATATTTTGTTACTTTAGATTGATCTTTCTGTACTATAATTGCAGCATTTGATAGTATACTGCATCTAAGTAAGAAATAATTTTTCAATAAGCAGTATTATTCACCCTTTTGCATTTAATGTTTGACCGAAAAGCAGATGAAAGACAGGGAGCTTTGGAAGGAAATATATGAAAAGTACGCAAAGCGCATGTTTACAGTTTGTTTGCGGTACTCTCCCGGCAGGGAAGAGGCAGAGGATTTTATGCATGACGGATTCATGCAGGTATTTCGTTCACTGGATAAATTTACCGACAGGGGAGAAGGTTCTTTGAGGGCCTGGATGGAAAGGATCATGATTAATACGTGTCTGCAAGGCTACCGCAAAAAAGATGTGCTCAGGGAGAGCGAACCGGTTGAATCGGTTCCTGATCCTATAGGGGACTCCTTTCTGGATGAAGCCGCCGAGAAGATTCCCCTTGATGTGTTGCAACGCTTAATTGGGGATTTGCCCCCAGGGTACCGGACTGTTTTCAATCTCTTTGTATTTGATGGTATGTCCCATAAAGAGATTGCACAACAGCTGGGCATTCAGGAGAAGACTTCATCCTCACAATTTTACAGGGCAAAATGCCTGCTTGCCAGGCTTATAAAAGAATATGAAAGCAAACAACGATAAGTGGATCCAAACCATTCGCAACCGGATGGACCAGGCGCCCGTGTCTTTTGACACCGGAGCATCCTGGATCCGCATGGAGCAGAGAGTCCGCAGCTTTTACAGGATCAGGCTATGGAGACGGGTTGGCCTTACGGCAGCTTGTGCTGCAGCCATTGTGATTCCATTACTTTTTTTAAGTCGTGAAGAAGCCACAGACAGCATCAGGCCGGTCCGTGTTGTTGAACTCCGTTATGAAGGGACCACTCTTTCTCACCGGGCAGACAAACCTCGCAGGTTGTATGATACTGATTCAGAACGTCTTATGGCCAAGGTCGCTGGTTTTCCCGCTGGTGATGTGTCCGGAGAGCAGGCGACACCCGTAGCTCTTGCTGCCGGACAACCTGGTAAAGAAGCTGCAACGGAAACAAAACAGGCAAAAAAGGAAACCCCGGTTTCAGGGACAAAGGACCTGCCTTCAAAACAAACAGTTGAACGTCCCTCTGGGGATAACCTCTACCATGAACCTGCCGGTCGTGTGAAAAAGCGCAACAAAGTGATGCTGGCTGCTACAGGGCTGCTCTCCGTCAATGAAACAGGAAAAATGGCCTCTTTGCCCAAAGGCGATGCGTTCATGTACGATAACAGACTTATGAGTACAGGCATCCTGCAAGATAATGCAATCCTTAACGGAGACCAGGCAACCTTCCTCCCGATGAATTATGTTACCTATGAATACAAGCACCGTTTACCTGTTTCATTCGGAATTGTTGCTTCGTTTCCCCTGTCTGAACGCTGGTATGTGGAGAGCGGGTTGTTTGCAACACGTCTGGCATCCTCCATGTATATGGTGCATTTTATGAGTCAGAACGACCCTGTTTTTCTCACCGACCGAGTTCTCTGGTACCTGGGTATCCCCTTGAAGATACGCTGGAACTTCCTGCAAAGCAGGTATTTAACTACCTATGTCGCGGCAGGAGGGGCTGTGGAAAAATGTATCTATTTTGGGTACGACAAGGCAATTGAGGACGAGAAAATGCTGTTATCGCCGAGGGAGCTGCCTCTGATGTGGTCTGTTCAGGCCACTTTGGGAGTCCAGTACAATATTGTCAGAGGAGTGGGACTGTTTGCCGAGCCCGGAATTTCTTTTTACCCCGAAAACACGAAAATGCCTGTGAATACCATTCGCACTGACAAACCCCTGAATTTTAACCTCAATGCCGGGTTACGCTTTACTTTTTAATAATTTATTTGCTGTTTTTTACCAATTATCAAATTTATTATCATAACTTTGCAGTTCACATTTTTTATTTTTTTTCAATGAATAACGGAACCGTTAAATTTTACGATGAAATCAAAGGTTTTGGTTTTATCAAGGACACAAAGACGTCCAAAGAGTATTTTGTACATTCATCAGGTCTTATTGACAGGATCAGGGATAATGATGAAGTGACTTTCGACTTGCAAGAAGGCAGAAAGGGATTGAACGCAGTCAATGTAAGACGCAGCTAATCCTGCAACATACTATGATGCATCCCGCCGTAATTCACGGCGGGATTTTTTTTACATTTGTAGTATGATCTACCTGCTGGCCCATGTCGATAACCTGCCGGAGTCTTTTCCCGATACCTGCGCTACTTTTATGCCCGCTGAAAGGACAAGGCAGATGATGTGTTACAGCAGGACACAAGACCGGAAGCTTTGTGCTGCAGCCTATGTCCTGCTGGTTTACGCACTCAAAAAGGAAAAGCTGTTTACAGGGTTGCCCCTTTTTACCTACGGTCCCTGTAACAAACCCAGTCTGTCCAACTATCCGGGCATCCATTTCAACATAAGCCATTGCGAAGGGACTGTCGTGTGTGCGCTCTCAAACACACCGGTAGGCATTGATATTGAAAAAGCCATACCCTATGATGATGATCTGGCCCGTTATATTTGTAATGCAAATGAATACCAATGGATTAACGCTGTTCCGGGCAAAGAGTCTCTACGCCTGACAGAAATGTGGACCCGGAAGGAGAGCGGGGTCAAATGTCCGGGAACCGGAATAGATCGTCATCCGGCGTCCATGGAAAGCGGGTACAGCCGGGTAATACACGCCAAAACAGAAAATGATCTTTATATAATCGGAATAAGACAATGCAACAAACAACCTATCCCCTGACAAATGCCCAGATGGGCATTTATTACAAGTGGCAGAAAGACAAAGAATTGACGCAATACAACAATCCTTTTCTATACGAATTTCCCGACCAAATTGATGCAGAACGTCTGAAAGGTGCTTTTATAAAGGTCATAGAAGCACATCCGTTCCTCAAACTCAAGCTTAAAATCCTGGGCAACGGGGAGGTGGTACAGTATTTTGTTCCACAGGATCCGGTGATCATCCCGGTTATCGAAACAATAGAAGAAGGGCTGCAAGATCGCGTACTCTCCTGCATCCGCCCCTTCGATCTCCTGGCGGGAGAGCCCCTTTACCGCATAGAAATTTATAAGACACCCTCCCGAATCTTTGTGTTTCTGGATATACACCACATTGCCTATGACGGGAGTTCAAGCATTGTTCTTCACCGGGACTTGGTAAAGGCCTATAATGGGGAACCTCTTGCAGAGGAAACCTTTACCTGCGCTCATTTTGCCCTCCTGGAAGCAGAGCGGATGCGGGGAGAGGAATACAAGCGGGACGAAGCTTATTTTGGGGGAAAACTTTCAGGGATAATCCCGGCCAAATTGCCCATCCTGAACCGTTCCGAAGAGGCTGCAGGAACCTTGTGTAAAGTATCAGAATATGTTGATTACAAGCAGGTAAGCGACTATTGCAAACGCCTTGGAATATCTCCCAACAACTTGTTTGCCGGAGCCCTGGGAATCTGTCTGAACCGTTATACCCGGGAGGATAAGTTATGTTTCAGTACGGTACATAACGGCCGGATTGACGAACGGCTGCACGACAGCGTGGGGATGTTCGTGAAAACATTACCTGTTGTGGTGGTTCCTGACCCACTTCAGAATCTTGGGGATTATCTGCAGGGTATACGGTCAGATATGAAAGAACTCTGGTTACACCAGACATATCCATTTTCCCGGATGGTGACCAATTACGGGGTTGCCATGGATTTGACCTACATATTCCAGAAAGGGATCCTTGACTGTTTTGAAATGCCGCAGGGCAATGTCCGTATGGAATACCTTTACGAAAAATCCACACACGACAAACTGAATATCAATATTTTCCAGTACCCCGAAAATTTTGAGATCCGCTGCGAATACAACAACTCGCTTTACGACAGGGTTTACATGGAAGTCTTTGCCTCTTCCATGAAAAATGCCCTGCTGGAGATCATGGCTGCTGATCCTTTAAAAACCACTTGTTCGCAGATAACCATCACCAATGCAATTGAAAAGGAAAAAGTGCTTGAATTTTCCCGGGGCACAACATTGGATTACGATAGAACTAAAACGTTTATCGACCTGTTCCGGGATATGGTTGCCAGGTATCCGGAATATCCCGCTGTAAAAGACATCGATGGATCATTGACATACGCGCAACTGGAATGCCAGTCAGATGCGATGGCTCATAAACTGATGGCCATGGGCGTAAAACCAAATGACTTTGTATCTGTTGTGCTTTCAAGGCGTAAAGAATTTGTGGTGGCTGTGCTGGGCATCCAAAAAGCCAGGGCCGCTTACGTTCCCATGGACAGCGAATATCCTATTGACAGGTTGCTTTACATGCTGGAAGACAGCAATTCCGCCGTGCTTGTCACAGAAAGGGAATTGTACGCCAAAAAGCGGGAAGAAGGAGATTTCCATCACCATAACGTACTTTTCCTGGAAGACATCCGGCTGGAGGCTCCGGCGTCAAAAATCACCAGCCTGCCAGGACCCGGGGACCTGGCTTACATGATCTATACCTCGGGTTCCACCGGGAAGCCCAAAGGGGTGATGATCAGCCACAGGGGTCTGGCAGCCTGGTGCATCGGCCATGCGCACGATATGGATATCATCCTTGGGGATAACAACCTCTGCCATGCCAGCTTCAGCTTTGATGCCTCGGTAGACGATATCTTTCCTCCGTTGACCACAGGTGCCTGCGTACACGTCATTCCCGCCGAGATGCGCCAGGACATGATAATGCTCTACGATTACATCCTTGCCAACCACATCACAGGAGGCACCATCAGCACACAATTCGGGCTGGAAATGATCAATCAGTTTGAACTTCCCATGAAATACATTCTGGTTGGGGGGGAGAAAATGTTTCCCGTAAAGAAAAGGAACCTGAAGATTATTAACGGGTATGGGCCCACTGAATTTACAGTATGCTCTGATTATCACATAGTTAACCAGGAGAAAGATACAGAAAATATTCCCATTGGACGGCCAGTCCCCAATTCCTGGTCGTATATAGTGGATGACATACAGCAATTGCTCCCGGCAGGAGTAGCCGGTGAGTTGTGTCTGGCCGGACCGCAGATTGCCATGGGTTATTGGCAGCGGGAAGAGCTGACGGCAGAAAGGTTCCTGCCCAATCCTTACAGCACAGGGCCAAGCAACGAGAAACTCTACCGTACCGGTGACCTGGTTCGCTGGCGCAGTGACGGGCTCATAGAATACCTGGGCCGCATTGACACCCAGGTTAAATTGCGGGGATACCGGATTGAACTGGGCGAAATTGAAACCGTACTTTCCAAATTTCCCGGAATCGTATCGGCCGTTGCCGAGGTCAGGGAATTCGGAGGGGCGCAGCAACTGTGCGCCTATTACCAGACAGAAGGGGATGTCACCATAGACGAGGAAGCCCTGGGCGAACACCTGCGTGCCAGCCTTACTGAATACATGGTTCCCTCGGCCTTACTAAAGCTGAAAGCCTTTCCCATGACCCCCAACGGGAAGGTGGACCGCAAAAAACTACCCATACCGCAACTGACCATAAAGGAGATCGTACCACCGCAGACGATCGTGGAAAAAGACCTCTTTGCCATTGTCTCGGATATATTGCAGACAGATGCCTTTGGAGTTACCTCGAACCTGTTATCCATAGGTATGACTTCACTGCTGGCCATCCGCTTTTCTGTCATGGTCAATAAGGAACTGAACATGAACCTGCCTACCAGGGACATCCTCAAACTCAAGACTATCCGCTTGCTGGCCAGACTTCTGACAGGGGAACAACAGGAACAGGCAGCCAATGGCGTGAGACAATATCCTGCACAGGAATATTACCCGTTGACCGAGACACAGAAAGGCATATACTACGACTGGGAAAAAGCCCGGGATGCCCTGCAATACAATATTCCCATAGCCATCCGTTCAGCAGATCCAGACACCCCGGACCCTTCCCGGCTCAGGGAAGCCCTGCTTGCTGTCATGGAAATGCATCCGTATCTGAAAACCCGCCTGGTACTTGTCGGGGAAGAGGTAATGCAACAGCGGCGTGACGGGCAGGCTGTGGAAATACTGGTCAAGAATGAAGACGAAGACAAGATGAAGTCCGTCATGACGGAATTTGTGCAACCTTTTGACCTGTTCCACGATGATATGTACCGCTTTGAAATATACACCACTCAATCTGCCGTCTACCTGCTGATGGATATACACCATATAGCTTTTGACGGTGTCTCCATGGGTATTTTTCTGCAAGATCTGAAGCATGCGCTGGAAGGAAAAGATTTGAGCCCCGAGACGGTTTCGGCCTTTGACGTATCCCTTTATGAGCAGGAAACCCTGAAATCACCGGCTTACCAAAAGGCACAGGATTATTTTGACACCCTGACCGGAGGTGAATGCAGCATGTCTGTGATCCCTCCTTCACCAAAGGTGCCGGAAGGAAAGGAAAACGGTAATTACAGCCAAACCGTTCCAGGAGAAGCTATAGATACTTTCTGCCGTAATTACGGTCTGACGGCCAATACTTTTTTTCTTTCGGCCCTTACCCAGGCCGTACAGCGTTATACACGCGAGGAACAGGTAGTGCTGACCGTTTCTTCAGGCGGCAGGGCAGATTCTCAACTCGCCCGTACCGTGGGCATGTTCGTCAAAACACTACCCGTGAAAACGGACATGAAGCCCCGGCCTTTCATCGAATTTTCCAAAGATATCCAGGAACAGATGTTCAGTACCATGGAGCACGAGATCTTTCCCTTCACCAGGATGGTGGATAAATACGGGATCGTACCCCAAATCAATTACGTATACGAAGGGGGATTGGGCATTGAAATGAATGTTGACAACAAACCTCTGCAAATTATATTCCTTGATCTGGAAGCTCCAAGATTCCCCTTTGGCGTGGTCGTGGAACCACAGGATAACACTTACGTGATTTCCATTCAATACGATAACACCAAATACGCCCGCGAAGATGTGGTGCGTTTTCTGGAAATATATAAAAACATTGCCTCTCATGCTGCCCTGAAGCCCGATACCCTGAACTCAGAACTCACGCTTATGGGGCCGGCTGTAAGACAACAGGTGATGGATTTTTCTGAAGGGACACAGCTTCCATACAATACTTCAAAAACGTTCATTGACCTGTTCAGGGAAAATGCCCATAAATATCCTGATAATAAAGCCGTTGCAGATAAAAACAGTTCACTTACATACCGTCTGCTGAACACTTATTCAGACCGGCTGGCTGCAGAACTGGCAACCCTGGGAGTAGCCCCGGGAACCTTCGTCGCCGTAATGATGTCCCGGCGTAAAGAATTCGTGGTTAGCATTGTAGCCATACAGAAAGCAGGAGGGGCTTACGTGCCCATGGACAGTGAATACCCCAATGACCGGCTGCTGTACATGCTTGAAAACAGCGAATCCAAAGTGCTGATCACAGAAAGAAGAATTTACGAATCCAAGAAAATGGAAGGGGATTTTCACGCAGTCCGGGTCCTCTTTATCGACGAATTTGATTTCGATAAGGAACGTGCGTTGAACGTGCAACCACCTGTACCGGAAGATATTGCGTACATGATCTATACTTCCGGTTCAACTGGGAAACCCAAGGGTGTGATGATCCGTCACCTTTCGCTGGCTGCCAAGGTTCACTGGCAGGTGCACGATTTGGAGATTACCCCGCAGGATGCCAATGTTTGTCATCCCAGTTTCAGCTTTGATGCTTCTGTAGACGATCTGTTTGTGCCACTGGCAGGGGGTGCCTCGGTACACATCCTGTCCGAAGATATTCGACAGAATATGAAGGAACTCTATGATTATATGGTGGCCCATAACATTGCCGGGGGATCTTTCAGCACCCAGTTTGGCCTGGAGATGGCCAACCAGTTTGAGCTGCCTCTGAGATACATGATTATGGGAGGCGAAAAAATGGTTCCGGTGAAAAAACGTAACGTGCAAATAATCAACGGATACGGGCCCACTGAATTTACTGTCTGCTCAAGTTACCACAAGGTAGATCAGGCCAGGGATACGGAAAACATTCCAATTGGAAGGCCTGTCCCCAATACCTGGTCTTATGTGCTGGATTCCCGGCAGCAACTGCTGCCTCCCGGCATTCCCGGAGAATTGTGCCTTGCAGGCCGTCAGACAGCCCTTGGATACTGGAAAAGGGAAGATCTAACCCGGGAACGTTTTATTCCCAATCCCTATGCAACATCCCGGGATAACGGGATCCTGTACCGTACCGGTGACCTGGTTAGATGGAATGCAAAAGGTGAATTGGAGTACATGGGACGCATCGATAACCAGATCAAATTGAGGGGATTCCGCATTGAACTGGGCGAGATAGAAACCATGATGTCCGGGTACAAAGGCATTGCCTCTGCAGTCGCCGATGTCAAAGAATTCAGCGGGGCACAGCAGCTGGTGGGTTATTATGTTGTGGAACCCTTTGGTAAAGTGGATCCGGCGGCGCTGGAAGCTTACCTGCGGTCCTCCCTGACCGAATACATGGTACCCTCGGCGTTTGTGGAAATGAAATCTTTCCCTCTGACACCCAACGGCAAGGTGAACCGAAAATTGCTGCCCCTGCCTGAAATGTTGCGGCAACATCCCTATGTGGCCCCGGGCAACAAACTGGAAGAAGAACTGTGTAAGATCTACGCCGATATACTACAATTGGAAAAAGTAGGGATACTGGACGATTTTTTCCACATCGGGGGTACTTCCATGTCGGCCATCAAGGCGATCATCCGCATCATAAACCTGGGCCACGACATCAAGTACGGGGATTTATTTGAACACAAGACCCCTCAGGCCATTGCGGCGTTCTTAACCGAATCGGCCATGTCCAAAGCCAAAGAGAAGAAACACGCAGGGAAAAAGGGGATTGACGATTATGATTACTCGGCCATCAACCATCTGCTGGACAAGGCTCGTCCGCAGCTCTGGGACGGCTACAAGCCGGTGGAAGTGGGCGACGTGCTCCTGACCGGGGCTACCGGTTACCTGGGGATGCATCTGCTTAAAGAACTGATAGAACATGAGGATAATGTCATATACTGCATGGTTCGCTCCAAGGGCGTTCTGACGCCCGAAAGGCGCCTGAAATCACAATTGATGTATTACTTTTCGGATACCTTTGATGAGCTTTTTGGAAAACGCATCATTCCGGTGGACGGGGATATTACCAACACCGGCACGCTGGAATCCCTCAAAGGACTGGGCATAAGCACCGTTTACAACTGCGCCGCCGTAGTGAAGCACTACGCTGCAGGGGATGAACTGGAAAAGATCAATGTGGAGGGTGTGTCCAACCTGGTGGAATTTTGCCGCAGCGACAACGCACGGCTCATCCATATCTCCACGGTGAGTGTTAGCGGAATGCTTTCCAGGGGCACGGAAGAAGGTAAGATCCTTGACGAGGGGGCTTTGTACATTGGACAGGAAATTGAAAACCAGTATGTGCTGAGTAAATTTATATCGGAAAGGGTTGTTCTGGAAGCCGTGGCCTCGGGAGTTATAAACGGCAAAATCATGAGGGTGGGGAACCTGATGGGACGCCATTCGGACGGGGAATTCCAGATTAATTTCCGTAGTAATGCCTTCATCAATTCCCTGCGCAGTTACCAGGTACTGGGGATGTTCCCGTTAAGCGGGCTGATTGCCCCGGCAGAAGTTTCGCCCATAGACTGCGTGGCCCGTGCCGTACATGTGCTTTCCAAAACGCCTTCAGAGGTTGTGGTGCTGCATGCCTATAACAATTACCGGCTGAACATGGCTAACCTGGTGTATGCCATGAGAGAGTATGGCTTTGATATTGAACTTGTTTCGGATGAACGATTCAACCATCACTTTAACGAAATGATGAAGGATCCATCCAGGAGCGAATACCTGGGTGGGTTGCTCCATTACGGTACGGACACAGAAAGAGTACCCGTTCCCGATGACAACAGCTACACTACGTTATTACTTTACCGCAACAATGTACGCTGGCCGCTTGCCGATGAAGGGTACTCTCTGAAACTGATAGAAATGCTCGACGGAATGGGATTCTTTGTCAGTTGAACTTCATTACTTGAAAAGTAGTTGCCCGAAAATGGTCAGGTAAGTCCTCCAGTTGGGCCAGGTATGGCCGCCGCCACTCACGTGGTAGGTGTGTTCCAATCCGTTGCTTTCTAGTGTCTTATGTAGTAAATTGGCCGATTCAAACAGGAAATCCTGGTCTCCGCAGCCTACCCAGTAGAGTTTGTAGCCGGCCTTTTTGATTGCCTGAAAGGCTTCGTCCACTTCCTGCCCCTCACGGATACCCATGCTCAGCGGACAAATGTAGGCGAACATCCCCGGATACAGGTTGGTCACAGCCATGGTATGGCCTCCACCCATGGACAACCCGGCAACGGCACGGCCTTCGGGTTTGTTAATGGTACGGAAGTGCTTTTCCACGTAAGGAATAATGTCCTTTACAATGGAATTGACATAGAGGTTTGCAAAAGCCGGGTCTCTCCAGTCAAATGTCTTTTCCGGTAACATGAGGGGTTTGGCGGCTTCCTGCCAGGGATTCCCGTTGGGCATGACCACTATCATGGGTTCGGCCTCTCCCTTTTCAATCATATTGTCCAGGATCTGGCGTGTGTATCCCATGCTTATCCAGGCTTCCTCGTCTCCTCCGGCACCGTGCAACAGGTACAGGACAGGGTATTTGGCCCGGGGGTTGTTCTCATACCCGTAAGGCGTGTACACGGTCATCCTGCGCTGCATGCCAATGGTGGGGGAATCGTACCATACCGTCTTTACATTGCCTCTTTGGTTGGCTTCCCTGTAGTATTCAGAGATACCACCAGGAACCAGCAATACGCTCAGATAACGCGTTCCGTCGCGCTGCATGGCCACGTTGGAGGGGTCATTCATCATTACCCCGTCCACTATGAAGCTGTACGTGTAAATTTCGGGGTCGGGCAGTGGGATGGTGGCATACCATATACCGGCAGTATCGCGGGCCATTGCCAGGGTGGAACGGAAATCAGCCGTCCATGAGCCGTACAGGCGGACTTCATATGCCTTGGGAGCCAGCAGGCGGAAGGTTACCTGGTTATCTTTGATCTCGGGCGAGACAATAGGTTGCCGGCCAAAAGAGAAATTACGCAATTCCTGCGCAGATGCTGTGCTGACCAGGATGGTCATCAGAAGAATTAAAAGGGATATTTTTTTCATAAGATCGAATGTAATAGTTTCACATATGCAAATTTGACAGTAATAAACCGGAAAAGTTTATGTTTACGTTCATCAATATTTTCAATTTGTGCGAAAAGTTATAACTTTATTCCACAAACCCGTATATCATGATGGTACACAACCCATGGCACAGTGTCGAACCCGATGTTAACGGATTCGAGGTCAATGCACTCATAGAGATCAGCAATGGAAGCCGCGCAAAGTACGAACTGGACAAGGAAACCGGCCTGTTGCGGCTGGACAGGGTATTGTATTCGGCGGTATATTATCCGGCCAATTACGGATTCATTCCCCGTTCTTACGCCAAGGATGATGACCCCCTGGACGTACTGGTACTCTCACAGATTGCCATCCAGCCCCTGTGCATAGTCAGGGTCAAGATCATTGGCGTGATGCAGATGATTGACCAGGGAAAACCCGATGACAAGCTCATTTCCGTGGCATGTCACGACAAGAGCGTAAGCCACATTGAAGAAATCAAGGGCATGCCTCCCATCTTTGATTCCGAACTCAAGCAATTCTTTGAGGAGTACAAACGACTGGAACAAAAGACAGTCCTGGTAGAAGAGTTCGCGGACAGGAAAAAAGCCCTGGATATCCTGGAGGATGCCCTGAGACGGTATAAGGAGCTGTATTCCTAAAGCGTTTGTCAGCTGTTAAAGAGAATTGTAACCACTTATCATTGTCCGGGGGTTTTCTTCTATGAACCGTACCATGTCTTCCAGGTATTTAACCGGGGCATGCCAGTCCGGATCCGGGAACTGGCGCAGGGCTTCTTCTATGTTCTGCTCGTTGACAAAACCTTTTATGGGGGTGCATCCTTCCAATTGAGACAGCGGTTTGAGGAAAATATATCCGTCAAAGAGCCGGCCCAGGGTGAAATCCTTGTAGCAGGTACTGTATATGCTGGGATCTGGCTGCCGCCCCATGGGAGAATCCATCAGGTCAAAGCCCACAGGCTTGTTGCGGTTCAGTGCCATGATCTTCTCCAGTAAGCCTTCAAGGGGGGATATTTGTGTATAGCTGTCACCCTCTCTTTTGTTGAAAGCCTGGTGCAACATGATATTGAACACCCTGCCGGGGTACTTCCTGTACAGGCGTCCTCCCAGCCAGTCATGGTCGTAATCGCAAAAATTGTCACCGTTGTATTTAAAGTAGGGTGAACCGTATTTGGTAAAGGCATGGGTAGTGCCTACCAGGGCAAGTGCCTTTTCACCCTTTTGCAGCACTTCCTGCTCGATGATCTCTGCCCTGAATTTATCCACTGTTCCCCTGGTGAAAACGGCTGCCACATTTTCCGGGTTACGGGGGCCTGGGGTGAAATTGTCCCATCTGAAAATATAGCTCAGGTTCAGGATCCTGAATTTTGGAGCGTCTGGCGGGAGCGAACGGTTCAACCTCCAGGCTGCTTTGTAGATATCGACATATTCCTGGTATCCCCACGTACAGTTGTAGGTGAACATGATCTCCTGTGCCAGGTCCTGGTCGTATTCGGGGGCATTGACCAGGCTGTCCAGCTTGTCCTGGACTTCCTGGGCTCCGAATTCCATTCCCATTATCCGGATGCCGTGCTTATACAGTTTGGGGATAAGGTCCTGTACAAACAGCAGGTTTTGTTTTATCAGGTGATGCTCACCCAGCAGCACTACATCATTTGTACGGAATTTTTCAATGATGTATTCATCCGGTGACAAAGCCTCATCATGAATGAATTTTACGAGGGAGTCCTGGGCTTTTAGCAAATTGCCGTTCAGGACAATACACAAGGCAAATATGGTAAACATTGATTCTCTCATTTCTTTAGGGGATTTATAAGTTACAACGTAATATTTTCGATACAGCGGATGATCTCCGGCGGGGTATGGGCCATCTGGTCCGGATGCAGGGATGAGAGGATTTCCCGGTTGTTCATGCCCCAGGTGACCGAAACTATGGGGATGCCCACTTTCCGGCAGGCTTCGATATCACGGGTTTCATCCCCGACATAAATGGCCGAGGCGGGATGAATGTTCTTTTTGGCGAACATCCTTTTGAACACCTTGTCTTTTCCAAAAAGGCTCCTTCCGCTGTAAACGAAGTCAAAGAGGCTGTCCATGCCGTTGTTTTCAAGGAACAGGAGCACGTTGGGACGTGCATTCGAGGTTATGATACCCAGCCGGTAACCCTTATCCTTAATGGCCGTAAGGGCCTCTTTCATGCCCTCAAAGGGCTTCATGTGCGGTACATGGTTATGGATCTCTTTCCGTATGCGGAGGGTTATCAGGCCGAGTTTGTGGGCCGACATGTTGTATTTCCTTAGCAAATCCTGCGGTCTTCCAGCGGCAATGATTTGTCTGTCTCCCTGTTTCAGGGGCTCACAGCCGTATTCGCCGGCAATGCGGTCGTACAGTGTAAAGGAAAGGTCAAAGGTATCGGCCAGGGTACCGTCAAAGTCAAAAAGAATGTATCGGATGCTTTTCACAGTGTTTGTTTAAATATTAAGATAACCATTCTCGTCATAAGCTTCATTCCTTTTCTGCTCCTTCCTTGCCCGTAATGAAGCTAAGGGTGTAATTCTCCAACGGATAACCGTCTGTGCTTTTAAAGCCCATTCCCAGGAAGACCATTTCGTATTCTTTGCCGGGTTCGAGCTGCACATCCATGATGATAGAGCGTTTGTCGTCAGCATAGCGGATGTTGTTGACCTTGGGAAAATGGTTCGGACCTTTTTTGCCATAGGTCAGGGAATACCCATTTCCTGCCATTTCACGGTCAAAATGCACCGTAATGGTTTGGGTGGCGGGGTCAACGTTTTGCGCTCCGTTGGAAATCCCTTCAAACGAAACAATACGGGGCCTTTTGGCATCAAAGGTCTCTTTGTAAAGTTCTATATTCCGGGCGTATTCTTCAAAGGCTAAGACCAGTCGGGGCATATAGCTTTCCAGGGTGGGGCAGGTGTCCCTCTGTCGCGCATAGCAGTCCAGCTCCTTTACCAGGTCTTCCATCCAGTAAAAGCCGCGGGCCATCTGGGTTATGGTTTCATTCGCGACTTCGCCGGGTGTGAAGTTGTGATCTTTCATGTATTTGATGACTGCGGCACGAACCAGGGATTCCTTCAGCATCGTATGCCATGTCCCGTAGGCCTGTTGTTTCATCATGCCTCCCGTGATCCCGAATATTTTCTCCCCGCTTTGGGCTAACTGTTCCCGGTTATTGTCCACAAGGTAGTTGATGAAGGAGTGGTTGAACTCGTGAACGAGCAGGGAAAGATACTGGTCAACAGGGAATACCGGGATCCCCATTTCATCGGTTTTCCACAATCCAATAATGGCATACACTTCCCGCCGGTTGTCGCTCAGACGTATCTGGGGCCCGTAGTTATTGACTCCGTTCCCGGGTGCATTCACAATAATGAATTGTTCATCGGGATCTTTACCGTAAAATGCTTTGTACCAGTCAAAGTCCATTTTTTCGTACACAGGAAGGAAGCGGTCGCTTGTCTGTGCATAAAGGTCCCTGTTGTTTTCAAAAAAAGTCCGGCTTCCGCTCTTTTCGTAGAAATCCCTGAGCAGAACAGCGAATTTTTCCGCATCTTCCTTGCCCCACCTTCTCTCGGGAACCGAATCGTTGAAAGGCACCCGTGGATTCATGTCTTTGTCCAGGTGAATGGCCATGAACATGACGGCGTCGTAACCCACGCCGTTATATTCACGGACCTGGCGTGCAAAGTCAATGGCCGGATGATCCTTGAAAGGTTCGTAATGGGTTTTGATCAGGTTTGTATAGGCATTGTAGATGGTGTCGTTGTACTCGTGCACTCCGGCCAGCCGGAACACAATGCTGAGCAATTCTACCCGTTCATCCACCCCGGGTGGTTTTATCATGCCCTCCTGCGCAAAAAGCTGCAAACCCGCAGCCATAATCAAAAGAAAGAGGAAATAACGTTTCATCTGGTAAAAATAACCCTAAATTTTGTTTTTATAATTAATAGGGCGTAATTTTGTCTTCTCACGTCCTATATCAATCAAATATGAAACATACAGTAACACTTCTGCTAACGGCTTTCGTTATGTTTTCCTGTAGTCCGAAGGAAAGGACTACTCCTGAAATTAAGATTCCAACAGTAACCACAGGCGATATAACCATGATTACAACCACATCGGCAATCTGTTCGGGTAATGTTACCGCCCATGGAGGAGACTCTGTCACAGCACGTGGCGTATGCTGGGGCACCTCGGCAAATCCGACTATTATGGACTCAAAAACGACAAATGGTTCTGGTACGGGCACCTTTACTGGCAATCTGACCGGTCTTACTGCCAACACAACCTATTATGTAAGAGCCTATGCCACAAATTCCAAAGGAACTGCCTATGGGGAACAGAAAACTTTCACCACAGAGCAGATAAAGGCCGTTCCTTCTGTTTCAACCGGTACAATGGCTGATATCACAACCACAACAGCCACCTGTTCCGATAATAATGTAACAGCCGATGGCGGAGCCTCCGTCACAGAGCGTGGCGTTTGCTGGGGCACCTCGGCAAATCCGACTGTTATGGACTCAAAGACGACAAATGGTTCGGGTACGGGCACCTTTGCCGGCAATCTGACCGGTCTCACTCCCAACACGACTTATTATGTGCGTGCTTATGCCACGAACTCAGTGGGAACAGCTTATGGGGAAGAGAAATCATTCAAAACACTTCAGGAAGAAGCCGTCACAGACCTGGGAGATGATTTTTATTTGCATTCCGCCGGAAGAGTAGTTGCCACACACTATAAGAATCGTAACCTGTCGGATTTGATGGGTTACATTTATTCCAAATTTCAGGATGAAATAGATTTTGTATTCTTTGTATACGAAGACAATACCGATCACATAGGAGGTGGCTACAACGCTATGATGAACGATGTACAGGGATTGGGTGAAGGTCTTTATGGGGAAGGCTCTATATACAACTATAATCCAGGTGGGGAGCATATTTCCGGGGTAATCCTGTTTGGCGGGTATCAGGAATTCAACCCCGAATTGATGAAACACGAATTGTGTCACAGATGGGCCAATTATATTCGCTCTACATACCAGCTGATAGCCAATGTGGAATATGAAGTATTTGCCCATTGGGGATTCAGCGATGTGAACGGAATGCTGGGAGGTTTTGACAGGACAACCGTCAAAACCAATATTGCAGGAAACTCCAAATGGTATTGTGCTCCAAATATCAACAGTAGCGAGCTATGGGAACCACAGGGAGCGACCATGGGCATCGAAGACAAAACGTATGCTCCGCTGGAGCTTTACCTTATGGGACTTATCCCTGCGGAAGAAGTTCCCGATGTGACTTTTTATTCGGGTTTGTCCCAGATTTCCAACCCGGATTATTCACTGGCCGATGGATACTTTGCTGCAGAGACCGCACAGACCTGGAGCATTCAGGATTTTATTACAAGAATTGGGGAAAGGGTGCCGGCATATCCCAATACACAGAGAGAATTCAGGATATTGACTGTTATTCTGACAAAAGAACCCAGGGAGATACAATCCAATGAATGGACACTAGTGAATGAAATGCTGGTAAAAATGAGTTATGAAGGTGCTGACAGCGACAATGCAAGCCTGAATTTCTGGGAAGCCACTCTGGGCAAAGCTACCCTTAAAGTAGATGAACTGGATCAGATTCTGAAATAATGACCAGAGTAACCAGGAATTGGATTGGGTATTGTTATTGATTTATAAATAATTGATAAATTTGAAAGGCAAAGACAATAAAAAGTGGAGACCTGAACCCACTCAAAAAAACGGGGCGAAACCGAAAAGCCATATGAGTAGGGCAAAAAGATTGAATACCATGAAAAAAAATGTAGCTGAATTCATCGGAACCTTTTGGTTGGTTCTGGGTGGTTGTGGCAGCGCAGTTTTAGCAGCAGGATTTCCGGAAATTGGCATTGGCTTGGTGGGAGTGTCCCTGGCATTTGGTCTTACTGTTTTGACAATTGCCTATTCTTTAGGTCACATTTCGGGTGCTCACCTGAATCCGGCAGTAACTATCGGATTATGGGTGGGTGGCAGAATAAGCGCTAAAGAAGTATTGCCCTATATCTTGTCTCAAATACTCGGAGGAATTGCTGCTGCAGGTGTTCTTTATATTATTGTTACCGGGAACGGAAGCGAGATAGGTTCGTTTGCAGCAAATGGCTATGGCGAACATTCACCAGGTGGTTATAGCATGACTGCTGCAATTTTAACAGAATTGGTGATGACATTCATGTTCTTGCTGATTATTTTAGGAGCAACAGATGAAAAGGCACCAAAAGGCTTTGCAGGTCTATCCATAGGTCTTGCCTTAACGCTGATCCACTTGATAAGCATACCTGTCACCAATACTTCTGTAAATCCTGCAAGAAGTATCAGTCAGGCTATTTTTGTAGGCGGCTGGGCATTATCACAACTCTGGTTGTTTATTGTAATTCCGATTGTTGGTGCAGCATTGGCAGGGCTGGTCTACAGATATTTCAAATCAAAATAAGACCTGCCCTTAACACTAGGTATACAGTATGCCGGCTAATAAAATTAACCTGCCTGACTGGCGGGATGGTTTTGTCGTGCCTTTCGTATGAATGGAACTGCCAGATAATAAAAAATTTATACATTTAAAGTGCATTCGATGCAGTAAAACTCCTTATCATTCATTTTGCCAGAGGTGGAAACCCTGATTTCATAGTTCATTATTATGAAAAAAATAATATTTATCTTCTTCATTTTTATTGCTTTAGCAGCATATGGCCAGGACATGGAATACGCCCTGGCGAAAGAAAGCATCAGAGACCTGGACTCTATTGTCACTCCAAATGGGATATGGGAAAATTTTGAGCTGGCTATTGGCGGGATAAACCAATCTGTATACACAAGGGGTAATGACAGGGATAATCCTGTCATTGTTTTTGTTCATGGAGGACCGGCATCGCCAATGTCACCTGTAATGTGGATGTATCAAAGACCCCTGGAGGAATTTTTTACTATTGTGAACTATGACCAGCGGGGTGC
The DNA here is from genome assembly GCA_002305545.1 of Bacteroidales bacterium UBA1374. Taxonomy (GTDB): domain Bacteria; phylum Bacteroidota; class Bacteroidia; order Bacteroidales; family UBA932; genus DMER64. Next base: position 50,882 of record DBRG01000021.1, on the reverse strand, counting down.
AGGGAAAACATACTTACGAAATGACACAACACTGCTTACAAACGCAATGACCATAGAATGGTTTGTCAAAGATTTGATTGCATTGACAGATTCAATCAGGCAACGATATGGTAAAGAAAAAGTAGTACTCATGGCACATAGCTGGGGGACAGTAGTATCCATGAATGCTGTCTTGAAAAGACCGGATTTGTTTTATGCTTATGTTGGCTTAGGCCAGGTGATCAGCTTTTTGGACAATGAACGTTTATGCTATGAATTTGGATTGAATGAAGCCAGGAGAAGAAATGACAGCATTGCTATAAAAGAAATGGAATCCGTTGCCCCATACCCGGGTGACGAAACGGTTACAGGTGACCGTATAAGTATTGTTAGAAAATGGGCTCTGAATTATGGGGGTTTCACGGCATATCGCAAGGTTCCGAAATTTTACTACTATGCTCCGCTTCTGTCACCGGATTATTCATCCCTGGAAATAGAAACCATAGAAGGTGGTGCTCTTTTTACTTTACCAAAGATTTTGCCCGAACTATTGAAAGTCGATTTTAAGAAAGTCGACAAATTTCCAATACCGGTTTTCATGTTTATGGGAAGACACGATTTCACCACCCCGGCAGAACCAGTACTGGAATGGCTAAACAGCGTGAAAGCTCCGTTAAAGCGTATAATATGGTTTGAAAATTCAGGTCACTTGATACCAATGGAAGAGCCTGGAAAAATGTTGGTTACCTTATTACAGGAAATCAGACCATTAGCGGTCAACAGTAATAGTATAAGATAATGAAGTTGCGTAATGGAAATTAAGTCCCTTGAGGGAGTCCCTTTTGACAACATATTCCTGGCTTTTAGCAGGGCATTTGAAGACTACGAGGTACAATTGAATAAAGAGCAGTTAATAAAAATGCTCAAAAGAAGGGGATTTGATCCCGGCCTGTCTTTTGCCGTTTTTGACAGCCAGAAAATTGTTTCCTTTATACTGAACGGAATTGGACATTACAAGGGTGCCGCCACGGCATACGATACAGGGACAGGTACTCTAAAGGAGTATCGGGGAAAGGGCCTGGCTACAGCGCTTTTTAATTATTCAATCCCATTCCTCAGGCAACACAGCATCCACCAGTTTCTGCTGGAAGTCATCCAGGGAAATACCAGTGCTGTATCTGTTTACAAAAGACTGGAATTCAATATTACAAGAGAATTCAATTACTATATCCGGGAAAAGAGTAAATTGATAAGAGTTGAAAACGGAACCGGTAAATTCCATGTTATCAGACCTGACCAATTGCGTCAATTGATAAACCCTTCTTTATTCTGGGACTTTTATCCATCGTGGCAGAATGGATTTGAAGCCATTGAAAGAGATCCGGAAAGTTTTGAAATCATTGGTGTATATGACGGGCATACTCTTACAGGTTATTGTGTTTATGATCCTGAATCGGGTGAAATCACACAAATTGCGGTTAACAAAAATTTCAGAAGAAGGAAAATTGCCACTCGTCTTATGAATATTGCTGTTTCTAACAGCTTATCTGACAACGTAAAGATCATGGACGTGGAAAGCTCATGCGATGCCATGAATGAATTCCTGATCTCTGCCGGAATGGAAATAAAAGGAAAACAATTTGAAATGTTAAAAAATATTTGAAAATGAAAAAACAAATCGTAGCTCCCTGTGGAATAGCCTGTTTCAACTGTGAAATGTATTTTGAGAATGTTACCACCGAGGTGCAGACCAGACTCTCGCAAATTACCGGGATCCCGCCGGAAAAAATCACCTGCAATGGTTGTGCCGACAGGGATTATTGCCTTTTTCTGAAATTTCAGGGCAAAAGATGTAAAACACTGGACTGTGCCAATGAAAAGGGCGTTAAAATATGCTGTGATTGTCCGGATTTTCCCTGTATTTTGCTTATGCCTCTTGCCAAAGGAGCTGAAAAATATCCGCATAACACGAAACTGTTCAATCTTTGCACCATAAAGAAATCAGGTATCGAAGAGTGGAAAAAACAAGCCGCTGCAATTAAAAAAATCTATTTTACTAAGAATTTTGAAATAGGGAGTGGTGGCGATGAAAACTAATTTTAAATACCTCCTGTTTTTTTTATTATTTCATCTTGCCTGTCAGAGCGTTTCGGGACAGGACGTAACAAGAATTCACGGCACCGTCACCGACTTTGAAGGGAACCCTGTCTGGAACGCTACGGTCCGGGTTAAAGATAAAAATTTCAACAACCTGTATGAATGTTTTACAGACAGCCTGGGAAACTACGCGCTTACGGTATTGAAAAGGCCGTATTACTGTATTTATTCTATCCGTCTGGATGATTACGGCAAAACCAGGCTTGAATACTGGATGTGGAACATACCTGCCTTGGATGAACTGGTTGTAAATCCAAAATATGAAAGGATGGAACTATATGGTTTAAACGCTTTTGAACCACAGGTTGAGCCTCAAAATACCTATATGATTTATTTCAGACCCATGAGTCTGTCAAGATCAGACGAATTTCAGGCAGGCAGAAGTAAGGCTGTGGCTGAATCACAAGCCAATCAGAAAGGAGATATTATTGATATAGGTCCTGAAAGCATTTCAAAAGAAGAGCTGGTTATAACTGTTAACGGGGTGGAATCACAGGTAGTGTCCATTAACAAGGTGCTGGAATACGCAAGAGGAGCCTATATGTACGGGTACATTGTCCAGGTGATCAAGCCGGAAAACGATTCTGGAGGCTATGACGGATACGACAGGATATCCATTGTTTTACACTCAAAACAGACGAACGAAATCGGCATGAGTGAATGTTTTGTGAAAAGGACGGATGATAATGAAGTAAATATTCCTGCATCTGGAAGGGAACTGATTTCCAGGATGAACAACAGATACCATGAAAAGTTCTTTAGGTCCTTAAGCTTCTCTCAGGAAGTAATAAACTATAAAGAACAGAAGGTCAGCTCTACTGAAATCATGCACGAAGCATACCTTTCTCCCGGAAGGCTGATTCTCAAATTCAGGGACTGGGGTAGTGGAGATGGCCTTATCTTTAGTAATGACAGTCTGTATACCATAGAAAAGGGGCGAGTAATCAAAGAAGAATCCAGGATACACGATCTCTTGCTTTTATGTTTTGATGTTTACAATATTGCTCCAGGGATTACAACAGGTAAACTGGAGACACAGAATTACAATCTGGATCTGATAACAGAGGATCATTGGTTGGGTGAAAGAGCCTGGAGGGTAGGCGACATCAATGGCAACTGTTTTTGGATTAAGAGCGAGTCGTTACTTCTCCTTAAAGTACAAATGAAAAACAGTGACAAGGCAAGGAGTGTCTGTTTTACCAATTATCAGGTCATCAATAATGTACCCATAGCCACTCAGATTGAATTTTACGATGCGGCAGGGAACCTTGAAATGGTTGAAAAATATTACGATATTAAACCATTTGTTAAGCTCGGGGATTCAATTTTCAACCCCGGTAACTTTATATTATCACAATGGTAAAACCCTGATAATCAACTTATTGTTTCTGTTTTTGTTAAACATTCATGAGCGGCCATACACTCTTTTGCTTGGAACGGATCACAGGTTTATTTCAGATACATTGCCTGGCAGGAATCAGGCGTTATTGAGGCATTAAAGGAACAATTCACAGATTAATTTATGACACATCACGACATTTATTCCGGGACATCAAACGGGCAATTTATAGCTCCTTTCAGTTTTAAAATTGACCCGATGCAGCAGTTGGTCTTAATTCCTTTTGAGAAGGACCCGGATACCTTTTACAATCAGTTTGAAGTTCAGCGATCGGTGTTGCCTGACGGCACTTGTAAGATTGCCGTAATTGCTTATAAATTAAATGGTTCAGCCGAAGTTTATTATCAGAAGGATTACCCGCTGGCTTCCCAAAGTTCAATACTTAATGATCCTGCTTTTATTGAAGCCAAATTCGATTCTGCATCTTTAACTTTCAGTTCGTCTGATCTTGAGTTGTCCATTTCCTTTCAGGATGTGCATGACAGAACCATCAGGATTGAAATCTCGGAGCGAGACAGACAGGCTAAAGTTCCTTTTACGCTTCTTGCACCAGTCGGGTGGATATCAAAGAAACCTTTATCTCTGCCGGTTTATTATATGTACCAAATGTCCTTGACCAGGAAAAAACACAGCAATATTATTATTACTGTTGGCGGGAGATCCCATAAACCCGATGTGTTTTTCCTGCCTTTTGATAAGTCAGGCAACTATTTTACAAGGTATTCCCTGGATACGTTTAATGTAGATATTAATCCATGTTGCAACGGACTATTACAGATCTGCGAAGCCGGTATTCGTGACAATTTGAAAAACGGAGATTTGCATTATGAGCTCAATCGAAATAATGGCCATCCGGAAATAAAGAAAGTTACCGTCAAAGGGGAGCGGCATTTCTGTACAATTGATTTTTCTCCCTCTTTTCCCGACCTATTGACTCTGAAAAACGACATCTTCCTTACCGGGGACTTCTGTATTACATCCGATACCGGGGCTGGTATCATTAAAGGCACCTATAAGATTGAAAATAAACAAAATGAAACAGATATAAAGCTACACCCGGGACTGGGATGGATACCCCGTGAGAGTCGCCTGCTGCTTAGACTTATGTTTAAACTGGTCAAAATTTTTAAAGACTGGCCAAAAAGCTACAGTTGGGATGCAAAAATCACACTTGATGAAAATGGCTCCTGTTTCATGGACTCAAATTGGAACAGAATAATATAATACTGGCATCTTTGAATTAACTTTGCGCAGGTTATGGCGCAATTTTCTTCCCCTTCTTTTTCTTCTCCCGGGTTTGCAGATACAAAACCGCATTATCATATACTGGACGGATTGCGAGGGGTGGCCGCATTAACGGTAGTATGGTTTCACATTTTTGAGGCATTTGCCACCAGCCATCTGGACCAGCAGATCAATCACGGATACCTGGCGGTTGATTTTTTCTTTATTCTGTCGGGATTTGTTATGGGCTATGCCTACGATGACCGCTGGAAAACAATGAAAGTTAAAGAGTTTTTCTGGCGCAGGCTTATCCGTTTGCATCCCATGGTGGTAATGGGGACGCTTATTGGAGCCATTATGTTCTACTTCCAGGGCTGCCCTGCCTGGGACGTTTCAAAAATTTCTGTGGCTATGCTGTTGGTAGCCACAGTGATAAGCGCCTTGCTTATTCCGGCAACCCCAGGAACAGAGATCAGGGGGGTGGGAGAGATGTTCCCGCTTAACGGGCCCAGCTGGTCGCTCTTTTTCGAGTACATCGGCAATATCCTGTATGCGTTGTTTATTCGCAAACTGCCAACAAAAGCCCTTAGGGTACTGGTTATCCTTGCCGGGCTCGGGCTCTCGGCTTTTGCCATTTGGGGACCGTACGGCGATCTCTGCGTGGGATTTTCCCTTACAGGAGACAATATGCTGGGCGGAACGCTGCGCCTGCTGTTCTCTTTTTCGGCCGGGTTGCTCATGTCCCTGATTTTTAAGCCGATAAGGATCAAAGGAGCTTTCTGGATTGGCGGCCTCGGCATAATCATTTTATCGGCTATTCCCCGGATTGGCGGAGGTGAACATCTGTGGATGAACGGTTTGTACGACACCCTTTGTGTGCTGGCTGTTTTTCCCCTGCTTGTGTATTTGGGGGCATCGGGGCAGACAACGGACAAAATTACCACCCGCCTGTGCAAGTTCCTGGGAGATATTTCATACCCTCTGTATATGGTGCATTATCCCTTTATTTACCTCTACTATGCCTGGGTTAAGAATGAGAACCTCACGTTTGCCCAGTCCCTGCCCGGGGCACTGACCCTGTTCTTCGGATCTGTTGTTCTGGCCTTCTTGTGCATGAAGTTATACGACGGACCGGTACGCAAGCGCCTGAGCAAAAGGTTTTTGCACCGGAGCTGAGCAGGGAAAACCGGGTTTGCCATCAAAATGCCGATTCACCGGAGTAGTTGACAAAGAACTGGAAGTAGCCCATGCTGTTTTGTTGTGCCGGCTTGCTGTCTTTTTCCTCTGTTTTATTGTATTCTACCATGATGGTTTGCTTCCCGAAAGTGGGATTTAGCTGGCGGACCTGGATAAGATAGGCACTCATGGCGTAATCTTCTCCTGTTTCCAGGTATGGCTGGATTGAATAGATCTCTGTTTCCCGTCCATTGATGGTGATGGTTAAGTCTTTGATATCCAGCTGTGGTGCGCTGTCAAGCCATTTGAAGGTTTTGTCATTGATCATCCGGGTTTTATCCTCAAAATCCTTGTTTCTCAGAATCATAGGCCGAAATGAAATCAAAAGCGAATTATAACCCCCGTTGTTTGGCCAGACATTCAGGTTGTACACCTCGCCGGTCCCGATTTTATAATCCAGTACCTGGTCTTGATCTACAATCATGTGCCAGGACCATGCTTCCAGGGTGGTTGACTTGTAGTTCCCGTCGTTTACGTAGAAGCTGTTGTACACCCTTTCCGGCAGGGTTATTTCATAATACCCGTTCTGGTCGCTCCAGACTCCGCAGGCGTCTTCAAAGGCATCGGGTTGTATCAGTATGAACGATCGCAGGGGTTTGTCATTGAAGTCTTTCATGTGGCCGGATATCTTGTGATAGGTTGGGAAAATGGTTTTTTCCATTTTTTTATCCAATGAGACCAGGGTCACTTTGATCATTTCCGGGTCCGATGACAACTGGTCTACCGGGGACATGATCCGGAAAAAATTGTCTACAAAAGAGACTTTGTACGGAGCGTTTTTTGCCGGATTTCCCTTCTGTACAGTAAATATGTTGGAGTAAGCCGGAATATTGCCCGGAAGAAAAACGTCCACCTTTACCTCAAAAGAATCGGCAATAACCGGGCCGTAAACCTGGAGAGAGGAATTAAAATACCCTGTTTGATCAAACGCAACAATTTTTACAGAATCCGGCTTGCAATTATACCAATAGGCCAAAAGGGAAGAATCGTCATTTTTATTGTCAAAGGGAAAATGCACCTGGCTAATGCCGGGTAAGAAGTTAGTGATCAATAGTGTTGCTGTTAACAGGAATCTTAATTTGTTCATGGTGCTGTTTATTATTTTTTAGTTTTCGTTATGGTGTTGGAATCGGCTAATAGACGCACAAAAATGAGGACAGGTTACATCATTTCCCGTTAATATCAATTCTTTTTTCCCTTCTATACAAGAAATCAGCGTTTTTTTTGTAATATTTGACATTGTTAATACACTTTAAATGGCTGAATATGAGTTATAATTTACCTTGTAAATGTTGCTCATGTATGAGCGACAAATATGTAATGATGAACATTACAGAGGAATCGATAGGTGTGGGTACGGTAACGACCACATATCAGGTTCCACTTTGCAAATCATGTGAAGAAGTTTATGGAAAGCATAAAACAAAACGCATCTTCATAAGGATAGCTGCTATCGTTCTGGGCTTGTTGATTGTCCAAAGTATAGCCTCATTCTTTGTTGAAGATAACGCGAATGCTTTTTTCATTGGCATTGCAGGAGGAGTTATTGCAGGGTTGGTCGCCGGCCGGATCTATAAAGTCAAATGCTACCCGTTCTGGTTGGATTCCAGCCAGCATTTGCATTTCAAGAACAAAGAGTACCAGCAGCTTTTTGAGCAGGCGAATCCCGGCCCCTATATATAGAAAATTATAGGTGATGAATAAAGCTCAGAAATTTTGGGATAAAAAGGCTAAAAGCTTTGACAATAGAGATAAGCAATTCGAACATGCGAATCAGGTATTAGTTGCCGAAACAAAAAAATATCTTAATGCAAATGACATTGTTCTTGACTTTGGATGTGCAACAGGTGCTAAAACATTAGAACTGGCTACAGGGGTAAAACATATCCACGGACTTGATTTCTCTGCTGAAATGATTAGCGAAGCAATAAAAAAGAAAAATGAAATCAATGCTGCCAATGTCTCATTTTCACAAGGAACAATTTTTAATGAAAAATTAGAGAAAGCTTCATTCGATAAAATTACTGCATTCTCAATAATTCACTTATTGGAAGACAGCGAAAAAGCAATTCAAAGAATACATGAGTTGTTGAACCCGGGTGGTTTATTTATTTCTGAAACAGCATGTTTCAGAGAAAAGATGAATTATAGGACCAGGTTTGAATTTTCTACCTTTCGCATAATGAGACTACTTGGAATGTTTCCTTTGCATTTGAATATGTTTAAGTCATCTGATGTGGAAATATTACTGACCAGGCATTGTTTTCATATTGTCAAATCCAAAAAGTTTTTCTTTAATGGGATGACTATCAGCTTTATTGTTGCAGAAAAAAAATAAAAGATTAAACAGACTTATATAATTTACAATGAAAAAACTAGCTATTATCATTACAATCCTGTTTACGATTGTTTCAGATGACTTATTTTCACAGGATAAGCAAGAGCAAACCAAAACTCAAATAAAACCAGCCCTGCTGATCATAGACATTCAAAACGTATACCTGGGTATGGTCCCCGAAAGAGAAAAGGCTGTGGCCATGTACTATATCAATGGCTTGATTGAACTGTTCCATAGCAATGGCTATCCAATCATTAGGATTTACCATCATGATACGGCATCCGGGCCAAAACCGGGTACCGAGCTGTTTGAATATCCTTCCTCGGTTTTAATCAAGGACGAAGATGCCAAGGTAATCAAGACTTATCCAAATGGATTCAATAAGACTGACTTGGATAAAATTATCCGGGAGAAAGGAAGTAATACTTTATTCCTCTGTGGATTGAGTGCTGTCGGGTGTGTTCTGGCAACCTGGGTCGGTGCGCAAGATCACGATTATAAGGCCTTTATGGTAAAGGATGCTATTATGAGCCATGATTCCGGGTATACAGACAATGTTGAAGAGATGTTCAATGCTGTTGGCTATGATGTGGTTGAGTTAATACTTGAAAATTCCGGGAAATAAGGGGTGGCAAACCCGGAGTGCCGCGCAAAAGGGGGACAAACCCGGTTTGCCCTGCGCAAAAAATAGCCTTTGCACCGTTTTTACCCAGGGAATTGATAACAACCGATTGGTTGCTGGCTGTTTCATGGGAAATCCGGTAACATATATTTTAAAGGGAACAGGTACTTGAATGGAGAAACTTCATCTGCCAGCTTTTTCTTTATCAGGTTACTAATATTTGCAATAACTTCTTTTATTTCAGTTACTTTTGCATTTTCAAGCGCAAATAAGGGTTTAAGTTTATGAACAGAGATAAAATAATAATTAAGAATGCGCATACCAACAATCTCAAAAACATTGATATTGAGATTCCAAAACACAAATTAGTAGTTTTTACTGGGGTTTCGGGTTCGGGGAAATCATCCTTGCTTTTCGATACTATCTATACCGAAGCTCAAAGACAATTGATAGAAACATTTTCCACATTTGCGCGCACCCGAATGCCAAAATTGTCTCGTCCCGATGTGGACGATATTCTCAATTTATCGACCGCCATTGTGATTAACCAAAATCGAATGGGCAACAACCTGCGGAATACAGTGGGAACAGCAACGGAAGTGAACACCTATCTGCGACTGCTTTATTCGCGGGTGGGCAAGCCTTTTATCGGCCCTTCGTTTTATTTTTCATTTAACCATCCGGAGGGCATGTGCCCGCATTGCAAGGGCTTGGGAAAACAAATAAAAATTGACCTCGATTTGTTCCTCGACAGGGAGAAATCAATTCGTCAGGGTGCGATCTCGCACCCACATTATAGAGTCGGCGGTTTCCTTTGGAAAGAATTAATCAGTTTGGATGTAGTAGATTATGATAAACCGCTTAAGGAATTTTCTGAAGATGAATTGAATTTGTTGTTGTTCTCTGAACCTTTTCAGATAAAGAATTCAAAGGATAAATTGACCTTCTACCGGAACTTTGAAGGAATAGCCCGTAAACTTGAAAAAGCTGTTGCCTCGAGAGCCGATGATGAAACTGGCGAAGAGGAAAAGAATGCATACACTAAATATTTCAATTATCAACCTTGTGAACATTGTGGCGGTACCCGATTAAATGAACGGGCAAGAAAGGTGAAGCTTAACGGACTTACCATTGCCGATGTCTGTCACATGGAACTGGTCGATGTGCTGCCATTTTTACTGGAAATTGATGACGAAATTTCAAAGCCGATTTTGCGAAAAGCACAATTTCTGCTTCAACAGCTGATTGAAATCGGCGTGGGCTATTTGTCGCTCGAACGCGCGGTTGGAACGCTCTCGGGGGGTGAATCGCAACGGGTGAAAATGAGCAAGCAAATGGACTGCAACCTGGTGGACATGCTTTACGTGCTCGACGAACCTTCTATAGGCTTGCATCCGAGAGATACGGAGAACCTGATGAATATCTTGTTCCGGTTAAAGGAAAAAGGGAATTCTGTTTTTGTGGTAGAACACGATCCAGATATCATCCGGGCTGCTGAATGGTTAATAGATATCGGCCCCAAAGCGGGTAAGTACGGTGGACATGTTGTGTATAACGGGGAGCCTGAAGGATTATATCATGTGGAGAGCATCACAGGGGATTATCTCCGGAGAAATGACAAACCGGTTTATCAGCGAAAGCAGGGAACGTCATTTTTTGAAATCAAAAACGCAAGCTCGAACAACCTGAAAAAAGTGTCCTGCAAAATTCCAAAGGGCGTGTTGACCTGTGTCACCGGAGTTGCCGGAAGTGGCAAGAGCAGCCTCATTCACGAGTGCTTTGCAAAACAACATCAAGATGCAATCGTTATTGACCAATCTCCCATTGGAAAATCATCAAGAGCAAATGCAGCAACATATATCGGCGTTTTTGATTTAATACGAAAAGAATTTGCCACTGCAACCAATGCCGATGCCTCATTATTCAGCTTCAATTCAAAAGGTGCATGCCCAAAGTGCAACGGACAAGGAGTATTAACCTTTGAACTTCATTTTCTGGACTCGGTAAAAACAACATGTGACGAATGTGAAGGGAAACGCTATCATTCCGAGGTATTGGAACTGAAACTCAAAGGCAAAAATATTGCCGAGGTACTGGATATGACGGTTACGCAGGCGTACGAATTTTTTGATTCAGTAAAAATTAAAAAGCATTTATTTCTTTTACAGGAAGTTGGTTTAGGGTATTTAAAATTAGGACAATCACTTAGCACTCTTTCCGGCGGTGAAACGCAACGCTTGAAAATTGCCACTGAATTGAAAAAAGAAGGCAATATTTACATTATGGACGAGCCAACAACAGGCTTGCACATGTCGGATATCGATAATTTTTACAAAATCGTAAAGACATTGGTTAAAAACGACAACACCGTGATTATTATTGAGCACAACCTCGATATAATTAAATATGCCGACTGGATTATTGACATGGGTCCCGATGGGGGAAAAAAAGGAGGCGAATTAATATTTCAAGGATTGCCGGAAGATATTGTGAATTGTGAACAGTCAATAACAGGCAAGTATCTGAAAAATGTGATTTAAGGGGCGGCAGACCCGGTTTGCCGCGCAAGAGGGGGGGGGCAAACCCGGTTTACCGCGCAAGAACAATTTTTGGATTTTTAAATACCAGATTAACAGGCATTTATTTTTTTCAAATTCAGCGTTGCGCGGCAAACCGGGTTTACCCTGCGCAAAAGTATTGACGTTCAAGGAAACTAATTGCGCTTATAAACAGAATAAATATTTGAATATTTCTGAATAAATAATAACTTTACATTCTTCTGTTACATAAACAGTTACAATGTCCAAATGCCCGATTTAATATCAAAATCAATGGTAATGAAAGCTTGGTCAAATATTCAAATTTCTCTCCAAGACCCGGAAATAGTCAGAATAAACAATTTGGAAAGGAACTTAGGGGAGCTGCCTGATAAAGTATACAAAATTCGCGAGCTTATCACACGGTTTGAAGTCTGCCATTTCAAATATCAACGTCACTTAAGAAAGATCAAGGATTCAATTATTGCTCTTGAACCCAATGTGGATGCCAATAAAATTGGGAAAAACCATATTCAGCACGGAGAAAGTGTATTGAACAAAGATACTACAGGGAAAAGTTTTCTCGGACAACAATATGTATGGGCAATCAAGGAATGGTTAAATGATAATTCCCAAGATGAAACTTCTGATAAATACGACAAAAAACTTGGAAAACAGATTCAGGATTGGATTGGCGATAAAAATCCCGATAAAATGCGATTGGTCAGATTACTGCTTGCCAGGCTGACCTGGGATTGGAAATCTTACGAAAAATTACAGCATGGGGGGAAGTTTAAGGATATTGAACTTCAAGCAGGAAGAATGGATATTTGCCATTATGCTTTCCCCGAAAACCTTAACTTGTTTATAAAAGGAATAGGGCAAATGAAAGTGGTTGAAGAAAGAGAATTTGAAGGATGCGGTTCCAATAACAATGAGATAAGAGCATGTCTTGAGAAAGAGTTTTTAGACTTAAATGACACTTTAAAATCTTTAAGGAATAAGCGTGGGAAAAATAAAAATGATTTAATCAGGGCGTGGTTGAATGCCTGTTTAGCTAAAACTATAAAGGAAAACATAAATATCTCAACACCAATTATTGATATAGAAAGCTGACAGCGAATCAATTAATTATATATATTTATAACAAAAACAGCCATGAAAAAGTCTCTGATTTTAGTATTATCGGTCATGACCCTGTTTTCATGCGAAAGATTGTTTTGCCCTCATGATAACAGAAAGATAGAGGTTGTCATTAATGATATCCCCTTTAAGACCGAGGTTTATTACAGGATTCCCTACACGCTGAAAACATGTGAGTGGGAGAAGGAGGGGCTCAAACTTCAGCGGATTGAGATTCTGGAGTGCTATACAAATAGAATTCTGCAAACTATTGAACAGGAGGATTTGCCCTTTATCCACAAAGATCCGCTTCCCTCTAACACTGAAATTACCTCCGATAAAATTTTCAATTATTACCTCTCTATTCAGCTGCCCATTGAATTAAGCGACAATAAACCATTAAGCATTTCGCATCGGTTTATACTTAAAGATACTTTGTTACATAAGTATGTGACAGTGGAAGGTGGGAAATTCAGACCACGAATCAACGAGACCCCTTTAGCCATCTCTTCGCCGGTTAAAGGAGATAACTGGATTTTCATCAACCAATCTACGAACGGGTATCACTTTTATACAATGTTTTTTGTTGGCGGCAAGCTCTGGCGTGGAGAGAGATTTGCCTTTGACAATCTTCAATTGAATGACCAGATGGACAATTTTTATGAAGGAGATCCCAAGGTGAACGAGTCATATTTTAACTACAGGGATACCTTGTATGCTGTTGCCGACGGGACTATTCATAAATTGACCGACGGCAGGCCGCAGAACAAAGGAGACGCGCAGGACGTGGTTTTTGCCTCTATAGACGAATATGGCGGAAACTATGTAATTCAGGATATCGGCAACGGTCTTTATGCTTTTTATGCCCATTGCGCCCCGTACGAGTTCTTTGTTGCTCAGGGCGATGTCGTTAAAGAGGGTGATCCTATCGGGCTTTTGGGCAACTCGGGAAACTCCACCGCTCCTCACTTGCATTTTCAAATAACCGACGGACCCAGTTTGTTTTTTTCAAACGGACAGCCGTTCGTAATTAAAAGCTACACAAAGGTCGGCAACCTTGAAACCGGGGAATCTTCTCCGGTCACCTACACAAATGCTATGATGGAGGTCATTTCAGTGATTAGTTTTTGAGGGGGCAAACCGGGTTTGCCCTGCGCAAGTGAACCCTATCCAGTTCCCGTTATGCTGCACCAGTGATTCTGTCCGGCAATAATCCACAATATTATCAAAATCCACGGTCATGCCGTATATGATCTCGTGGATCTCGTTCTTTCTGACTATGTTGTTTATCTGTCCTCCCGAGAAGTCAAAGCGTGCGGCCAAGGTTTCGCATTCCATATGGGAAAGGCCGGGCAGCTTTGATTTCCAGATCTTTGTCTTTACCGGGAGATCCGGCTTGCGGAATTCTATCTTGAACAGGAAACGCCTTTCAAATGCCGAGTCCAGGTGGCTCACCAGGTTGGTGGTCGCGATGAAGATCCCTTCAAAATTCTCCAGTTCTTCCAGGATGATGTTTTGCATGGCATTTTCCGTCTGTGCCACGTTGGAGCGCCCGACGTCCTTACGCTTTGAAATAATGGCATCGGCTTCGTTAAAGAGCAGCACGGGCATGCGTTCGCATCTTTTGGCATAGGCCCGGTAATCGGTGAAAATGCGCTTGATGATCTTCTCGCTTTCGCCAAAGAACATGGATTTTGACTGGCTGATGTCAACCTTGAATATTTCCCGGCCGGTTTCCCTGGCGAATTGCAGGACCGTTTCTGTTTTTCCTATACCGGGCAAGCCATGCAACAAAGCAGTGATGCCTTTGGGCAGACCTTTGCTTTGCATCCTTTTCCGGATTTCTGCAAAGTTTTCTTCCTGCAGCAGGGATTTGAGCAGCTCCAGCTGTTTCGCCTCGGATTCGTTGAAAAAAAGGGCAACAGGGGGAATCGTTGCAGGTTCAATGATGTTTTCCCTTTTCGCACCGGTAAAGATCATTATTCCCGATTCCCGGAGGATGCAGGCCGAGTTGGCAGTCAGTTTCATGGCGGCATCGGAGAAAAAACCGGCCTCGGCAATTTCAACAAGATCATGAGTTATCAAATCATTTTTTTTGGTGATGAGCCTTTGCATATAGTTGATCCTTTTGGGAACATTGTCGAAGGTGCCTTTGAGGGCTGTTTCAATATCCACCGATTCCTGGCCGGAAAGGGTCTTCCATATGAGGTAAATGAACAAGAACGTGTCTTCAATGCAAAAATGGTAATCATCAATCTTCTTGATAAGGGGATAATGCAGGTTGGAACGGATAAGCTCTTCTGCCTTCCGGAAAAGGAACTGAGTGGGGATTTCTTCTTCTGACCGCTGTAATCCAAGCAAATAGAATTGTTCCAATAGGTCGACAATGCTTTTTGGCTCTTGCCGTACGATTTCCGGCACAGGACTGTTGTTCACCACGGCTTGCACTACCATGTAGTTGAACATGAGCGATTCGCCTGTAGAGGGCAAACCTGCCTTATGGTAATCACTTTTTACCTGAAGAATGCCCCGTGAGTACAATGTTTCAAAATGCCCGCTGTACTCCAGCATTTTCATGGGATTGCAGTTGAAATGGGAAACCAGGTCCAGTAACGTGACGTTGTACTCCTTGTAATTGAGCGCAAACAGAACGGCTATGAGCAATGCCGGCTCCAAAGAAACCTGGAAATAACAGGCAATGGACCTGAGTTCAGGTTCTGCTTTTTTCAGATCAGATTCTCTTCCATATCATCATCTTTAGTCGCAACACAAAGGTAGGGGAGAGGTACGACAAAGCGTGACGCAGTGAATACCGAACATTTTGGAAGAGAAAATATTTGATAAATATTAATATTTATATAAATTTGTATCCAAATGAAGACACCATAATATTTCATGTATATCCTTGAGAAAACTATCGAATTTGACAAATGGCTGCGAAAACTAAAAGATATTAGAGCCAAAGCAAAGATTCTGTTTAGAATCCAGCGGATTGAAGATGAAGAACATTTTGGTGAGTGGGAGTATGTCGGTAATGGAATTAAGGAATTAAAAATAGATTACGCCAAGGGATATAGGGTATATTTCAAAGAATTAGACGGAAAGATTATTCTTCTTATCATAGGAGGTGATAAATCATCTCAGCAAAAAGATATAGAAAAGGCAAAATACATTTTAAAAAAAATACAAAAATAAAGGAATGGATACTTCAAGATTTAATATATCAGACTACTTGGATAGCAACGAAATGATTGCTGAATATTTAAACACTGTTTTAGCCAATGGATCTGATAAAGAGATCATTGCCGCAATTGGCCATATAGCAAAATCTATTGGCATGACAAAAATTGCGCAGGAAACTGGATTAAGCAGACCAAGTTTGTATAAAGCTCTATCCGAAGGATCAAAACCGCAATTTGACACAATAATAAAAGTGTTAAGAGCTGTAGGTGGTCAATTACATATCACACCAATTACAGCCTGACAAAAAGCGGAAAGCTCCTTTTCCTCTCTCGAGCGAGCCAGCTGAAGGTTTCGAAACAAAAAAGATAGGGTGTCAATCTGCCTCTTCCTTCAAATCTTCCATGAAAGCTCCCATCATTGCGAGTTTGTCTGCATCTGGTTCCGCCATCCTGAATCTTACCGCATGTTCCGAGATGACACCAAATTTCTGTTTCAGGTTCGATTTCCGGGATGATACCTTATAGCTGAGGCCAAGGGCCTCGGCATCGGCAAAACTATCCAGATCGGCTCCCAGGTAGATGAACTGCCAGTTTTTGGTTTGCTCAAGTTCCCGGATCATCTCTTTAACTCTTCCGGAATCAAATTCGGTTGACGCATTTTCCTGCCCATCGGTAATGACAACCATCATCACCATGGATGGCCGATGCGCCGGCTCTATGTAATGCGTACGGTTCTGAATATCCCGGATGGCGTTGCCGATGGTGTCATACAGGGCCGTGAGGCCGCCAGGGGTATAGTCTTCGCTTGTCAACGGCCGGATCTCATCGATCGGAAGATCGCTCACGACCCGGCTCCAATTGCTGTTGAATTTGTACAACGATACGGTGGCTTTTCCGTGTTCTTCCTTTTTTTGTTGCTCAATAAAATGGTTGAAACCGCCGATAACGTCCTTTTCCGTGCCTTGCATGGATCCGCTCTCATCAATGACAAAAATGATTTTCAGATAATTCTCGTTCATAGTTGTAACCCTTTAATTTGTTAGTGTCACAAAATTAGGGTTACCGGGAATGCAGGGAGGAGATTCACAAGCCTTGCGGCCAGATCACAATTCAGATATCACTGTTCCTGAATCACCAGCTCTCTGTTCAGGAGAATCCTTTTCGGCTCGCTTCTGGTGCCGGTTACATAATAGTTCTTTGCAAGATCGTCGGCAATCACTCTCAGGAACGCCGCCCTTATCTGGGAACATTTTTCATTCACCGAGTTGTCCCAGGGATCGGTCATCCTTATAATGCTTTCCCCGGCTTTATCGGGATTCTCCCGCCGGGTTATCTGTTTGTAAATGTTCATCAGCTCGGTCCGGTAATCGGGCAGCTCTTTAAACAGGATCCCTTTGGGGTGATTCAAAAACAGCAGGTACAACGCCTTTGGCAGCGGACTCATGGTGACTTCTTTCATGCCATAGTCCATCAGGTAAATCCTGTAATCGCCGGTTATTTTTAGCCGGCTGATTTTCCTGTTCTTCTTCTCGATTTCTTCCAGGTATTCAATCAGTTTGCGCAAATACCCGGCCTCTTCAATTTCTTCAATGCTTTTCCTGAGATCTTTCGGNNATCGGTTCGTCAACTGCTTCAAGGCTAAAGACGCTTTGCGCAACCCGATACCTTGGTCCATTTTTTAGTAAAAGTACTTTTGTAAAAATTTCATCGATCTGCTCCGGAGATTGAAGTTCAAAAGCATGAACCTCATTCAAATCCTCCGATGCATATACCAAAACAGGATTTTGGGCCGAGACGGCAAAGTGCTTTTTCAAAAACTCATCCCCAAGGTAGGGATGGTGGTAGTCCATAAGCCGAGGCAAATGTTCGTCACTCAGCAAATCGGACAGATTCACAACAGGAATTCCGGCTTTCTGAAAGCGAGCCGAGACAACTTGGGAGGCAGATTGGTACTCCGATGCAACCGCCTTGTCGTGCGGGCGTTCGTTGCCGGGCGGAATGTAAATGATGGCTTCCGGTAGGTTCTGGTGCATGGCAATAAAATTGGATAAATAATGATAGGGCTTTTCCCTCCATGTAAATCAAAATTCCCATTGATTTCTCACTTGGAAAAAGTCAGCTCATTTGCAAATATTTACTGATATCAAATCAAAACGCTATGCCAGAAAGCTGTCTGCCCCTTGATTATTCTGTGTACAAATGATCTGTGTGAAGGATGAAAGGTCGAGGTGAATGAGTTGTGCAAATACTACGTTCTTGTAAAAACGGCTTGCTTTACTTGGGCTTTTTGTATTTCATCAGTTCTGCCAGTGTGATGATAATGGGGTTGTCTTCATAATAGAATTTGAACTTAGTGATATCTACATTAATATCTTTTAACTCGGGTTCGAAAGCTTCCTGAAGATGGAATACCAGATAGTTGCCGTAAAAAATAGTTGCGGGATAGTTCAAATCCATGAGATCCTGACGAGAATAGGATTGGGCGTTGTTTGGTTTGATCTTCCAAAGACTGAGCGGAGTGTTCTTTTCCAATGAGAATAACAGAAGATATCTGGCACTGATCATTTCTCTGGTGATGGATGTCGTGTTGGCCATTGAACCTAATCCAATGCTGTAGAGCATGTTATTAATAATCCATTGGTAATGCTCTAATGACTTACATAAGCCAATCAGCACATAGGTTTCATCTGGAATCATGTCTCTGTTGGCGTTATAGGGCTCTGGGAGAGGTTCTTTTACTATGTTTTCTTTACCAGGGGGAGTATGGTAGATGTCATAGGTCCGGTAGGCAATTTTTTCTCGCTGAGAAACTCTGTTAAGTAAATGCTCTACAATCTCCAGTATAAAGGTTTTTAATTCGCCTATGCCTGTATCATTTTTTGATGGACGAAGCGGAAAAGCCCCCAAGCCGGGAATTATCTCATGAAATCCTTTTTGTTTTAAGGTCTCGCGTCCGGGATACAAAACGTAAGCACCACTGGTTCTCCTTATGGCATCTTTGTATGAATGCATTTTAAGTACATCGGCATTTTTGTAGATACCTTTCCGATTATCTGTTTTTTCGTGATCGAGCTCTTCTTCGTTCATGTAGGCCTGAAAATTCAGGAGATTATCAACCTTGTATTTGGCATCGAAGTGCACGTGAACAATCAGCTCCTGTTTCTCGGCTTCTTCTTCGTCTATCCCAACGGGCCAGAACGATAGGGTGTAATCCGGTCTCAAAGTGACTGTCCAGCTTCCAGCATGCGGATAGTTCTGTTTGCCGCTGAATGAACGGTTGTAGCTGAAACGAATGTTTAATTTTCTGGGCCCTTTGTCATAGATACCACTTAAAGCAATGAACTTCCCTTGTTTAATCTGAAGATTCAAACCGTCCTCGGATTCCTGAATCAATGCCGAAAGGCCTTTGGGCTCAATCTGAAAGATTTCCTGCAATAAATCCAACAGCATAAAAAAGAGCCAGTATTCATATAATACAGCCACATCTTTTTTACCTCCTTCATACACATCATCACCACCTTTCCAGACGAGTCTGGCTGCTAGATCCAGCATCAACCATACCCGCAACACCTCGCGGTAACCTTCTTTTCGCTGAAGTACGGGACTGTTCAGTATTAACATGGCCGGACGGGAGATGTTCTTGAAAACGCTATGATGCAATTGATTCTCCAGCTTGAGTATTAGCGCCTCGGATTCATGCAGCAGTTTAGTATGATTGCCTATCTCAGCTGCCCGGTGGATATCGGTACAAAGTTTTAGAAAGGACTCCAGGGCATGCTTAATAAAGCGATTTTCAGGCGTATCTACGGAATCTATTTTTCGTGCTACGGAAATTCTTTCAGGAAGGGATTCAACGCCATACTTGTGAAGGAAATGATCCTCGGGCAATTTCGTTCTCTTTCCCCCTTTGAGTACTTGTTTGATGTTGGTGTTTGAAAACCTTCCTGCGGTTCGGACATCTCTTTCTTCGGTGGTTTCTGCCCATCGGGTTACAGGCGTTGAGACAATGCGGTGCACCGCCTCGGCAAACTCAGCGGTCCCAATGACAGATTGAATAAAGGCAAAACGTTGATATAGCGTCTGACTGTCTTTGGAATAATCAACCTCAAAATGATGCGCTACAGGGGAATTAGCCTGCAACAACAAATCGGTACATTTTTCTGTAATGAGCGCCAACATCTCATGATAATCATTGCGATACCCTGCTTTAACCGATTGCACCTCAAGCCGGACAATCCCTTTGGGCTTATCTGTGTCTTTCTCATGAAGGGCAATTTCCAGCGTTCCAACGTAGATGTTTGGGGCGATGGTTCCGGAGTGGGGGATTCGTTTATGCGGCTTGACTATGTTGTCGTAAGGATCTTTGAGAATGTACTTGTCACTACTGATTTTGTAATCGTAAAAGCAGCCTTCAACCAGTTGAAACCGAGCTTCAAGATTGGCATCCGGATCTTCTGCCGCATCGTAAAGCGTTCCCGGTGCACGTGCATCAATCCAGAGACACAAGCCTTCCTCAATGGAATCGAGAGGAATTTCAACGGCCGATAACTTCTCCATAATTAAGCCTCGGCAAAACTAGCAAAGCCGTTTTCAACAGCGCCTCTGTACATACGGGTGATTTTTTCCAACGACAGGGGATAAAGGACCTCCTGGGCATCATAATCGAAATCGGCTTTTTCGAACACGTCCTTGACAATGTTCCCGTTTTCTTCCAGGCAAAAGCCACCCAGGGTTTCCAGAATGGGACAAATTTTTCTTCTGGACCCATGTAATTTGGGCAGGAGTTTTTGCATGATGGCTATATCCATCTTATCATTCGTTGTGAAGCTGTTGTCCAAAACACTTAAATGATGAATTAGCCTGAGGATTTCTACAGCACTGCGGTAACCAAACTCGGCCCCGGTTTTCTTCAACTCGTCAAAGAATTGGATGAGAGTCTCTTTGATCGTATCTATGTCTGCGGGACTGGACCACTTATTGGTTGCCATTTTAAGGAAACTGTAAGCCGAGGCTGCGCCTTTTCCTGTAAGTGCCTCCATGTCAATTTCACTTGCGCTGTTCAGGAACGCCTGCATTTCCTGGCTAGTTACCCTGAACTCTATGGTGTTGGCTCTGTCGAGGACCTTTGGGCTGAACATATTGGTGGTTTCATCTATGTTTACCGTGCCGATGATAAAAAGATTTTCCGGAATGCCGAGGCTGGCAGGCACTCCGTTGTTGACGGAGCCTTTGGGGAAAAGCGGAATCTCTTTCTTTGATTCCATTACACTCAGGAAGTCGGCGAAATAACGTTCCACAATGCTCAGATTCATCTCGTCCAGAATCAAAAAATGAGGTAATGATGGCTGTTTGTTTGCCTGAATAATCAGATCCAGCACATCACTATCAGGTTTCACATATTTATCTGGTTCAAGTGAATTAGGATACCCCAGCAGCGGCTCGCGGTTGGTCCAGTCGGCCCCCACGGGAATCAATTTATATTGACTCTCATCTTCACAAATCCACTGGGCAAACGCCTGAGCCAATTTGGTCTTCCCAGATCCGGACAGCCCTGTGAGGATCAGGAATGGTTTTGTGAGTAGGGAAGCTATGAAGCGGGTGATTAACTTTTCTGAGTATTGGAGGCCTGATTTATCAAGCGCTTCAATAAAACTCTTTGTCTCAAAATTAATTGGATTTTTTGGTTCAGGTTCTGGAATAATGTCATCAATGTTGTCAATAATTCTATGGTATTGGTCGATGATTTGGTTTAAATCTTCGTTTATGGTTTCTGCTGAAGGTAAATTGTTCACATTATAAACTTTATATACATAGGATGCTCCATAACGAAACGGATCTTTGGAGTAATTTGTTTGATAGAAATCTCTTATGGTTTTTTTATCAGGAACATTCCAGGATAACATTGGAGTATTAGTTTCGCTAATTCCATAAGCTAAGATAAGTCGTTCAACTTCTTTGTAATAAAGATAGACAGGATAGATACCTTTACTTGTTGTATTATCCCCTTTTAGAAAGGAGATCCATGGGATTTTTGCTTTTCCACCAATTCCAAAGCTAACTTTAACCTTTGTTCCTAGGTATTGAGATACATAGTTATTTGTTCTCAGATTATCCGTTTTTGCTTGTTCAAGAAACATTATCAGTTGCTGATAAAAGTTATTATTCTCAGGAATATATGGTTTGCTATGGAAAATGGCATTAATGTGATCTTTATTTGTAACTTTTTTTATAGTTGACCAATAGCCCCCAGAAAAATCAACCTCAAATGGCTTAAAATTATCGTCCCATTTTACAATTAATTTTTTACCGTCTCTAAAATTTTCTAAAACTGTACCAATCGCTTTTATATTCATTACAGATTTAGTTTTTTCTTTTGTAAAAGCCGCTTTTATTGCGATTTTGCTTCCAACAGGAACAGCATTTACTTCCTCCTTATATTTATCGTCATAACCATTTTCCCAAATCCCGTTCTCAAGAAATCTAGTTGTTTGATCATCTGGTTCACTACCATCCCAGTATGCTCCAACTAAAAAGTAATAAATTGTATCTTTATTACCAAAATGGTCCCATAAAAACGTTCCTATTTTTTCATAAGACCAATCTTTAAATTCCGGAATTGCATCTATTGCCTTTTTACATTCGTAGTTAATTTCAATTAGATTGTTGTAACCTAACTCAATATCTTGAAGATTGATATCTTTTGCAATATCAATTAAAACATTTGATGCTCCAATAGTTATAAATTTTTCCGGGTAATAGATTGATAATATTTTCAGCAATACAATATTATCAAATGGCATTTTCATTTTCTTTATTTCTGAAATCCTGTTTTCAGAAACATACTTTATTGCTTGCTTGATTATGTTTTTAATAGAAAAAAAATATTCTTCTAATTCCTTACCACTTAAAGTTTTCTTTTCTTCCCCATGACCAATTTGATATGAGCCATCCTTTGATTTATACAATCCGAATTTTGAAGCACTGCCACCTCCAATTCCAAACAAAATAACTTTACCTCCAATTTTTTTAAACTCAAGCCAGTAACAGAAACTTTCTTTATCAGTGCCCAAAACAAAATCGTCCAAACTTAATTCTGAAATTCTTTCTATTGGAAATTTGGCTACAAACTCTATTCTTCCTTTTTCCTTAGAATCAATATATTCTCGAGAAATATAATAAGTCTTTGCTTTTCCTTTTAGGGTTTCTATGCTCATATTAAAATGTCTTTTTTGATGTTATTATCGTTGTCTGTCGTTTCTGCCTGATTGATACCGTAAAAGAGTTTTTTGTCCCCTTACAAATATAGCAAGAGTTAAGCAAAAATGGATGACGGGAATACCTTCCCGAGCGGAAGCCCGGGCGGTGGTTTCAGGGCAGGTTCTTCTTATGGTTTATCAGGGTGACGAAGTCGGGGAGCGAAGTGGTGTCCTTGATGTCAAGGGTCAGGGGGATGAGTTTCCCAATGGGTTTTGCCTCGGCAAAAAGAGTTTTGATTCCGGGGTCAAGGGGTAATTCAAGCACCCCGGGGCGGGTCTTTTCGGTGAAAAAAAAGCTGGTTTTGACCAGGTTTTCCCAGAGGGAGATCCAGACGACTGTTTTTTTCCTGTACGTGGCTTTCCCCAGCCAGGCATTTCCGTCTTTATAGTACCGCCATTCAAAGTCAATACCTGCAACGGTTAAAGACTGGAGTAGCTTATCCATGACCTGGCAAAGGGTTTGGTCCAGGATGCTTCTGAACAGGGCCTCACCGGGTTTTTGTTCCGGGTCCCTGAGGAGCTGTTTGGGGGTTTCTGCTTGCATAGGGTAGGGTATTTATTCTGTTATCAGGGCTGTGATTTCCAGATTTTTTGTGAGAACTGCAAATATTCAGGCAGGGCAGCCGAGCCATACCAGGTGTAAATTTCAAAATCCAGAAGACCGTTTTTGATGGCAGGATCGGTCTGCAACACTTCTTTTGCCTCTTCCCGTGATTTCAGGTTGTTCAGAATGAAAATCCCCCGGTAATTCTTATCGTTCTTGTCCAGGGGCCCTGCAACGATGAGTATGCCTTCCGCCTCCAACCTGTTTATGTTCTCCAGGTGACCCCTGAAGCTTTCATTGATCAGTTCTTGGTCGGTGGTCGTATTGGGTCCAGTTTTCAGCATGACCAGGAAGTAACTTTTCATGCCATATTCATCGGCGCCCAGCTTCTCGGCCAAAGCCTTGTCATAATCGGGATTTGTCTGGCCAAAAGCCAGGTTTACCGTAAGTAGTGCTATAAGTAAAAGCAAGTATTTCATTGTCTTGATGTTTTATGCGTTACTATAAATAATACCGTACCATGGGTTTGTTGGCCGATGTCCTGTCAACGATTTGGAAGCCTGCCCGTTCAAATGATTTATACAGACCGGTCCATAAAAAGGCATCCGGGGTATTTTTTGGGGTCGAGATGGTGGGATAGGCTTCAATGATCTTAATTCCATGATTTTTTGCAAATGCGATGACACCCTTAAGCATCTCTACTGAAACGCCCTGCCGCCGGTATGCCTTGTCAATGAAAAAACAGGGCAGGGACCAGACAGCATTGTTGTCGATGCGTTTGTGGACGTGGGATCTTTCAAGCTTCATAAAGTCTTCCCGCGGGGCAAAGGCGCACCAGGCTATTGGCCGGCCCTCATGGAAGCCAAGGAGTCCAGCCGGCTTGTTATCCCGGACAATTTGTTGCATGGCCATTTTGTTGCCGTCATCTGACTTTCCTTGATCAAAATCGGATTTCTTGAGCCTGTAATACATGCACCAGCAACTTCCGCAGGCTCCCTTTGCCCCGAAGAGTTGCACGAATTTGTCCCAGTTATTGATGGTTAAAGGCTCAAAAGTCATGGTTATCTCAGTTTGAGGAAATCGCCATCGATGATCAATAATTTCACGCCGTCCACTGTAGTGGAACGGTGGGAACTCAGCTCATCCGAGACCACGTAGGTCATTCCCTTTGTCAGGATGAATTGCTGACCGTTGCTGAGCTCACTCACAAAATCACCCTCCAGGCAATGGACTATGTGTCCTTTCTTGCACCAGTGGTCTGCCACATAACCTTTTGAGTATTCGACGATTCTTATTCTCAGTCCTTCAAATTGCAAAGTCTGCCAATAAGCCATGCCGGTTTCTCCTTTATGTTCTGTCTTTGAAATGGTTGACCAGTCAATGGTCTGAAATGGGATGTTGTTATTCATGGTCGCTATTATTTTTTTTGAAGGTTATATTTTTTGATCCTTTAAGATCCAATCTATTGCATTTATCTGTTTCACTCCATTATGGTTCCCTGTTTCGTAATCCATTGTAATAAGTATCCGCTCGTTATAATCAGGGATTCTGTTAAATGGTGCTAGTTCACGTTCAAGTGTTGTTCGATCTTTTACCGTATTTGCCACTTGAATGTATTTTGTATAGCCATCTTTGTCACGGACGACAAAATCGACCTCAAGATTCTCTGTTTTTCCTATCCAGATCTGATAATTTCGGCGCCGTAATTCAAGATAAATCACATTTTCAAGCAAATGCCCTGCATCTGCCACAAGTTGTTTACCAAGCAATGCATTGCGTAAGCCTAAATCCACCAAATAGTATTTTTCCTGCGTTGCCAAATGCTGTTTCCCTTTTATATCGTACCGGTTAACTTTATAGAAAAGATAGGATTCAACCAGAGTATCAATGTACTTAGATACTGTTTTATTGTCTATCTTTTTACCGTTTGCCGTTAAGACTCTTGCAATATTTCTTGCAGAAACAGTTGAACCGACGTTGTCAATCAAAAAATTAACGACTTCGTTGTATGAGGTTTCATAATATATCTTATGCCGTTTTTGTATATCATTTTCATATATGTTTTGAAAAACGGTTTTCAGATATTCGTAAGCATAGTTTTCACCTGATTGGACAAATCCAACAGCATCAGGAAAACCACCTATTCGCATATATTCGGCAAAAGAACGCTCGGGAGTCAAAGTTTTACCTGTAAATTCCAAATATTCGGCAAAAGAAAATGGTAGAATGTTGATTTCAAAAGCTCTGCCTGTAAGTATGGTCGCCAATTCGCTAGATAGCAGATAGGCATTGGAGCCTGTGACATATAAATCCACATTGGGCGTAACAAATAGCCCTTCAAGCATTTTTTCAAATTCCGGAATGTTCTGAATTTCGTCAATAAAAACATAATTCATTCCATCTTTTTGCAACAAACCCTTGATATAATCGTATACCTCTTTCCAATTTTTTTCGGCAAGAAAACGAAATTCAGGTAAATCCATGTTTATTGAAACGAGTGACACATTCGGATTTTCCTCTTTCAGCAACTCTTGAAACTGAATAAGTAAAGTAGATTTTCCTGCACGGCGGACGCCTGTCACAACCTTTATTAAATTCTTATCTTTGAGGACAGAAAGTTTACTGAGTTCCGTTTTTCTTAAAATTTTACGCATATGAATTATTTCAAAATCTTGCGTAGCGAAGATAAACAAATTTCCTCAAAGATGTGATATTTATGAAGTATGAGGAATTTCTATCTGTGTTCTTGTTCTAGTATGGTGTTCCCTTACAAATGTTGCAATAGGCCACCATTTTGTCGGATTTCTTCAAGCCTGGTTTTTGCAGTTGGATCAAGCGAAAAATGCTTCTTTAATGTCTTACAGGCATAATCATCACAGAACGCGCAACTGTCAATATTTTTTTTGCTGGCGCATTTTCTAATTTCACATTGTAAGCATCCTGAAAAAATTCTTCCGGTACCAGCCCGGCACCCGTCACAATCGGTAATATCCCCAGGTTGCATCTTCATCCCGTATACCTTGGAACATAGCTCCGCAATTGATGCTCTCTTAGTTTGTTGTAGAGACACATCCTGTTCGAGTGTCATCAGATGAATAGGGCAGGTATCACACCTCAACCCACAATATGCAATAAACGTTTCCATCTGTTATATAACAATTCTACAGTTCATAACCTGCATTGATAGATTCTCGATTCCTCACCCCAGGGATGATAGCCTTGTCCAATATATTCGAATCCAAATTTTTCGTAATAACCAATATGATCTGTGCTAAGATACAAATAATCGAATTTTGCTTCTTTTGCGTCTCTTTTCGCTTTATCGATCAACAACGAACCATAATTATTACCTCTATGGGCCTCTTCAACATAAACAGCACAAATCCATGGGTATAAATCCATCCGGCTGATAAAATCATTGGTTATAAGTCCTGCGCAGCCGATTATTGCGCTTTCCTTTTCCAACAAGTACCATTGCGGCAGGGGATTCATGGAACCTATGCAATGATTTATGCAATCTTCGTATATTACTGGCATAACACTAGGCCATTTGCTCTTAAAATACTTGATCGCCTGGTCTTTATATTCAGGATTTTCCCGTATGGATATTACTTTCATGCAACCTGGATTCTATTCATGTTTCTTGTTCCTTTTTAGCCACCAATAAAGTATATATAATATTGAGGGAAGCATGTAAAGTAAAAATACAGGGGAGTAGCCGGATCCGGGAGTAGGATTCGCCGCAACAAGGATATTAAGGATTATGAAACAAAGCAAAGAGATCAATCCTCCTAAACCTTCTTTCCATAATGCTAATATTAATCCTGCGAGTCCTGTGCCCCATACAACAAATGTTATGATATTATAGATATTAGGCTCAGAAGCAGCGCTATTGCGTCCCTCAAACATTTCGCCAATCAACATGAGTAAAGTAAACGCAACCATCAACGTCCCGATAATACGGGCCGACCAGCGAATGATGTTCATTAATGTTGTTTTTTTCATTATCATTTAGATTTTGATGAAACCCGGGGAAAGAACTTTGGTACCTTATGGCGGTATTCTTCATATTGATCTCCGAAATCCTTCAATAATCTCTTTTCTTCCATTCTTACAACAACTGTCAACATGAAAACAAAAAATGCCATCACCAGGATAACCGAGGTCAAGGAGTTCATAAATAGGGCAAAAGCAAGATATATTAAAAAGGCCCCGAACAGCATCGGGTTTCTTGTGGTTTTATAAGGTCCCGTTACCACAAGATTCTTGGTTTCTGGACTTATTTCAAGATTCCCGATTACAGCAGGACCTCCCTTCCCAATAGTGTTTTGAATTACTATTGACCAAATAGCGTATATAAATCCGATTACAAGCAATATTATTATAATTATCCATCTGATTATCAGATTATTGATGATTTCCACTTTATACACTTTGTCCAATAAAGAGGTAATGACATAAATGATTGTTGGCAACAAACCCAATACAAGCAATCCGCCGACAATATATCCCATGATCATTTTCAGATCTCTTTTCATTTTATGCCTCCTTCTGATCACTGAATTCGATCAATTCAACCGGGGCTCCGTTATGTTCAATCATTGCTACTCTTGTTCCCTCACCCGGAGAATTCGGAGGTGTGATAATGTTGAATTCTCTTCTTGTCAGTTCAAAGTCCAGATCATCCACTTCAAAGGCTATGTGCGGGACATTCTTAATCAAGTCCAAGATAGGACTATCCTTATCGTACCTCATCCATTCAATGCCATAGGGACTTGTGTCAAATCCGGAAACATACAATTTAAACTGAGGCAGGTATCTTTCACCATGAATCGGCTTATCCGTGGGAATTCCAATATGATGATAGCGCCAGCCCCATTCCGATGTTGCCAGCGGTGGCTCGCTATTCTGTCTTTTTTGTGTCATTTTTTATCTTTCTGATCATCATGAATCCACTTTTTTCTTTTCAAGATTTTTCATGTGTGCGGTTGTTTCGTATTATGTCCGCCAGCACCTCGATTCATCTTCCTTCAACTTACTGTACACTGCCAGGTCGGTAAAAAAGCCTCCGGTCAGCAGCTCCCCGGCGCGTTCAATGCCTTCCAGCTGAAAGCCGAGGCGTTGGGGGATGTTGCGGCTGGCGGTGTTAGCAACCGCGCACTTTATCTGGATCCGGTTGATGTCCATTTCCCTGAAGGCATAGTCGCACAGGGTGCTCACGGAGCGGGTCATGATGCCTCGGCCCAAAAATTCCCGGGAGAGCCAGTACCCGATCTCGGTCTTTTTGTTGGCCCGGTCGGTGTCTTTTAATCCAATGAGGCCGGCCATCCGGCCGTTCACCCGGATGGTGAAGGTGTATGCCAGCCGGTCTTCGGGAGCATTGACCACCGATTCCACGAAAGCCTGCGTGTCTGCAAGTTGTTTGGTGGTTTCCACAAAGGGCAGAAAGGGACCCAGGTGCTCCCGCTGGCTGACAATGGTGTTAAAAATCTCCCCGGCATCAGAAAGTTCCAGCTGCTTGAGTACAATGTTGTTGTCTACGTTTAGGATCATGTTTCAACTCTTTACCAATCCTATGAATTCTCCAATAACCGTAAAATCGTCTTCCTGGTCTATGACGATGGGGCTGTATGAAGGATTTATTGGCTTCAGGACTATGCGCTCGTGCTGCCATTCCCCGGTTTCCCTGTCAAATGATTTTTCGCTGGTGTAGGTCTTGATGGTATAACTGCCGGTGTAATCCACATCGTGTAACCCGCGGTGTTGCACCAGCACAATCTTGTTCTGGCGTGATCCCACCACATTGGCCCTGAAAACGCACAGGCTGCCGTCAGGGATCCTCGGTTCCATGGAATGCCCTTTGGCCTGAATCACAAACATATTCCGGTTCAGGCGCCCCAGTCCTTCCACCTTCACCCAGCCCGATTCCTCGGCATACTGTCCTTCCCCGAAAGCACCGCAGGCGGCCTTCAGCGAGTAAAGCGGAAGAAACTCCACGAATTTTGCCGAGGCGTTTACCTCGGCTTCTATCCTCGGCCCGGGAGGAACTTCAGGTTCTCTGAACAACGCAGGGGCCTCTGAGCGGGCAGTTTCCCATGAACCTGCAGAGATTTTCGGACGGGCAGGGGAGAGTTGTGCTGCAAAGTGGTCGTGCAGCGCCTGGTCGCAGAAGTAGACGTAGCAGCCTTTCATGCCCCGGGTCAGAAGGGTGCGGTAGGTGTTTTTGATGATTCGGTCTGCCAGTTGCAGGGCTTCCTGCGGGTCTTCTCTGAGCATCGTTTTTATCCCAAAGATGGAGCGGTCCATGGAGGAACGTTTTGTGACATCGGTTACCACACGGCCATTTTCAAAACGGATGTCGGGACCTATTATAACGCCCACGTAGTCCAGTTCCAGGCCCTGGCAGGTGTGGATACACCCGATCTCGTTAATTGAATCTTCTGCAATGATCCAGGTGCTGCCGTCTTTGGTCAGGTTCCATCGCATGCCAAAGTCGTATTGGGGAAATGTTATATCGCAGGTTCCGGGGTTCTTTTTGCTGACCCAGTCCCAGCAATAGCCGGCCACCAGGCGGGATTTGTTGTTTACTTCGTTTTTATGACTTATAAGGTCTCTGAGTTCTGTGGGGCTGTCCACTATGCGGAAATCAAATTCCTCGCTCGTAAGCTTGATATTGGCCGTTTCCTTGAGCTGGAGCGTGTTTTCCAGCCAGGCCAGGTATCCGTCCGATCCGTTGCACCGGAACTGTGACTTAAGCTTGAGCCGTTGCACTCTTGCGCCTTCTTTTTCTGCCCAGCGGGCAATCAGATTGGATTCGCCTACGTCTTTTATGTGGATCTGCTGGTCGTTATCAATAAAGAAGATGGTGAATTTGGCGGCACGTATCAGTTCTTTTACCTGGTTTTCGCCCCGGTTCTG
This sequence comes from Bacteroidales bacterium UBA1374, assembly GCA_002305545.1. Classification (GTDB taxonomy): domain Bacteria; phylum Bacteroidota; class Bacteroidia; order Bacteroidales; family UBA932; genus DMER64. Next base: position 20,368 of record DBRG01000021.1, on the reverse strand, counting down.
GTAGAGTCCGCTTTTCATGTTCAGGCGGTGTGCTTCGTCTACTATAAGTGTATCAAAAGTGTTCTCCGGTACGTCGCAATAATCCCAGCTGCTGCCAAAAAGATTGTCGATCATGCGTTTTTTCAAGGTTCCGGTCAGTTTTACCTTATAAACTTCCCGGGGAGCTGCGTTCTTGGAAACGTACCGTGTGACCTGGCCGCGTTGGGTGAGTTCTGCCAACAGGTTCACGGCTACCACGCTTTTTCCCGTTCCCGGACCGCCTTCCACAATCAGGACCATCTTTTTGTCGCTACGGGCTTTGGCGGTCAGGGAGAGCGCTGTTTCATAGACTGCTTTCTGTTCGTCAATCATGATGAATTCCCGGTTGCCCCGGATCATGGACGCGATGCTGTCTGCCAGTTGTTTGGAAGGCCTCAGGCGGCCGTTTTCTATGCGGTACAGGATGTCTTTGTTGTCCCCATACTTGACGAATTTCTTGATGAATTCCCGCAGTTTTACAGCATCCGATTTTAGAAAAACCGGAGCTTTGCTTGTGTGGTAGCTGTAAAACGGATTGGTGATAACGTTGTCCGGATTGTAGTTGTGCAGATAGGCACAGGGTATCAGGTTTATCTGTTCATCCCGGACGGTCTGGTTGTAACTTTCTATGAGAGCGGCATAGGACCAGGCCTGGTAGGAGGGGTGCACGGTCTCGGTTTCCCCATGCTGGAAGCGGGTGCGGACCATGGCATCCTTGTCTGTCAGCTGGGCCGAGGACCATTGCTTGAGCTCAATTATGATGACCTGTTCTTTTTGGTGTTCGTTCAGGCCGGTGATGATAAAGTCTATGCGCTGGGAAGTAAGCGGGATCTGGAACTCAATGGAAATGCCGGCGTTTGAGGCTATTTCATTATCCCTAAGCACATTTCCCATGTGCATCATGGAATTGGTCCACGACAGGACCTCGTTGGGCGAGGTGTGTCTGCCCAGATGGTCATAAAAGGCCTGGTTGATCTTGGTATCAATTTCGTTGTTTAGAACATCTTCCAGAAAACCTTCCTTTGTGGACTGGTAAACGATCATGGATCAGAATTTCTTATAGTTCAGTATATTTTTTGGCGGTTCCGCGGGCTTTTTCCCGTGGGTATTTTTGTCCGTTCTTGATTAATTTCTCCTCTACGATCTTAAAGATGTCCAGGTTGTATTTGTGTGCCAGGAAGAAGGAGTAGGTAAGAACGTCGGCCAGTTCTTCCTTGATGCGCTCCAAATCAATTTCCCTGACCTGGTCTTCTTTTTTCCACAAGAACAGTTCGTTCAATTCGGCAGCCTCAAGCATCAGTGCCAGTGCCAGGTTCCTGGAATCATGAAACTGCTCCCAGTCCCGTTCGTTCCTGAATTCAATTAGTTTTTTGATAATGCGGTCGTAATCGTTCATAAGCTTGACAATAACTCTTTTATATCCAAAGAGGAGTAAATATAATCACATAAATTTGAACATTAAGCACAAACGTAGGTAAACGCAGGAGAAATTGCGCAGGGCAAACCCGGTTTGCCGCGCAACGCTATTTTTGGCAAAAATATGCGTCTGTATATCAGATACTTAAAAATTCAACATTTCTTCTTGCGCAGCACTCCGGGTTTGCCGCCCCGTTCTCCCTCAAAAGCGGACGGATTGCTTCGGCACAATCTCCATCAGGCAGCAGTCGTCTCCTGCTTTAACGCTCTTGAGAAGTTCCACCTCCACTTCACAACCGAATGCTTTCTCAAACAGCACTTTACTGTACCCGGTGGTACATTGGCACCATGTCAGATCATCCAGTCGGTCTACCTCGGCAAGCATAGGGCAGGGGCAAAACGGAAACTTAAGGTACAAATTGTTGTTTTGGTAAGATAATCCGGCAGCTTTTGCTTTCGGATTGTTGGCAAATTCATCCAGGTTGGATGCCCCGGCCATGAGTTCTTTGAGCAGCTCCAGCTTCTCAGCCATGCCATAACCGCACTGGCAGTTCATGCGGATCTTTTTTACCGTTGCCGGATCAAAACTATCAGTCAGCCTTTTCATAGTATTTTTTACCCATGTGGGATTGTCTTCAGCTCCTCCGCCATAGACAATATTCCGGGCTGTTTCTTCATTGCTTTGGGCTTTTACCGCCTCGCAAATTACTTGTTCCTGTATTTTTCTTATATCGAACATAATTATGGAATGTATTGCTGCCAGGAGTGGTTATGGAAATTTTTCCTGTCAAAGATACGTGATTTTGCCGAGGCAAATCCTTTTTTGCGCAGGCAAACCCGGTTTGCCGCGCAACGCCAATATTGCAAAAAATAAATATCTAATAATCAGGCGTTTGAAAATCTCAAAATCTCTCTTGCGCGGCACTCCGGGTTTGCCCCCCCAAAAAAGCTGAAAATATGTGATAACTTTACCCAGAATATTATCATATATAGAAGCAGATCTGCCGATAAAAATTTGAAAACCTTAACAGTTACCATATTATGAAACGGTATAGTATTATGCTCCTGATTATGTCGCTTTCCTTTGGCTCGGCAGGAGCAGCGAGCGCAGCCAGTGCAACAGGATCGGCTGATTCGACCGGCGCAACCGGAGCGACCGGCGCAACCGGAGCGACCGGAGCACAGGACATCCCCGCATACTGGAACTTTGCACCCGCACCTCCTCTCGGATGGAACAGCTGGGATATCTTTGGAACCACGGTTACCGAACAGCAAATCAAGGAACAGGCCGATGCCATGGCCGAGCACCTGCTGCCTGCCGGGTACATATACCTGACCGTTGATATCCAGTGGTATGAGCCCGAATCAAAGCGCCATTACTATAAACCCGGTGCGCCCCTTACCATGGACGAATACGGACGACTGACCCCCGGGCTCAAGAAATTCCCCTCGGCGGCCAATGGAAAAGGATTCAAACCGCTGGCCGATTACGTGCACTCAAAAGGCCTTAAATTCGGAATACATATCATGCGGGGCATTCCCCGCCAGGCGGTGGAAAAAAACTTGCCGGTCTATGGCACCAACGTGCGGGCGGCCGATATCGCGCTCACCGGATCCACCTGCCCCTGGAACCCGGACATGTATGGTGTCGATGCCACCAAAGAGGAAGGCCGAGCCTATTACCGCTCCATCATTGAGATGTATGCAGGGTGGGGGGTCGACTACATTAAAGTGGACGACATCGCGCGACCTTATGACGATATACAAAAGGCCGAGATAGAGGCCATTCGCGAGGCCATCGACCGCACCGGCCGTCCCATTGTGCTGAGCCTTTCGCCGGGCGCCACACCCGTCTCGGCCGGTGAACACGTGATGCGCCATGCCAACCTCTGGCGCATTACCGACGATTTCTGGGACCGGTGGAACTTGCTGCACGCGATGTTCGAACGGTTGGATGCCTGGACGCCGTACCGCGGCCCCGGCCACTTTCCCGATGCCGACATGCTGCCGCTGGGAGTGATTGATTTTGACCGCCCTACGAATTTTACGAAAGCCGAGCGATACACGCTCATGAGCCTTTGGGCAATAGGCCGCTCACCCCTCATCTTTAGGGGCGATATGACCCGGCTCGACCCCTTCACCAAAGAGCTCCTCACCAACCCTCAGATGCTGAAAGTAAACCAGGAAAGCACCAATAATCGCCAAATATCCCGCGACAATGACCTGATAGTCTGGGCCGCCGACGTTCCCGGCAGAACAGACAAATACGTCGCACTGTTCAATGCCCAAAGCACGGAAGACACTGTTACTACAGTTTCCACAGATGGAAGGATAGTTCGTGTTGATTTCCAAGATATTGGCATCAACTGTCCTGCCCGGGTGACTGACCTCTGGACCCACAAAGACTTAGGCGTGTTTGAAAAAGAATTCAACCGGGAAATACCGTTCCATGGGGCCGGACTCTACCGGATAAGTCCTTCCGAGTGATTGCGCAGGCAAACCCGGTTTGCCGCGCAACTCCGTTTTCGGCAAAAAAATACATCTGTATATCAGATACTTAAAAAATCAATATATCTTCTTGCGCGGTAAACCGGGTTTGCCTGCCCTTTTGCCCTCCCTTTGCAGCACTCCGGGTTTTCCTCCCTTGCGCAGCACTTCGGATTCGCCGCCTCTTTGCGTGGCACTCCTAGTCTGCCATCCCTGTTGCATTCGCAATCTGAGAGTTGATTCCGGAATACCGAATACACGACTCAACTGCCTTACCGAAACCGGATACTTTTTTTTGCAAAGAATAGCAATGGAAACGATTTCTATATCGGATAGAGATGAAAATTGCTTAGGTCTTATTTGTTTTAAAATCAGTTCACTTAATTGAAGGTCGGTAACTTTAGCAAAGTTAGGTTCATCTCCGTTGTTCAGAATATCTTTATTCTTTTGTTGTTTGTCAGACTCTTTTTGCAAAGGATAAGTTATCAGTCTCATAAAATTGTCGTAAGTTCCAAAAACATTTTCTATACTACTGATTTTTAAGAAGCTACGTGGGTATATATTTCCATGGGCATCTAAAAGATAATGTTCGGGAATAATTTTTTCTGAGTGAGAAAGTTTGCATTTTGGTCCAACAGGCTTCAATGTCATCATTGAGTCCTCATGATTTGTAAGGAAATAGTATTTGGCTGAATTGTAAGGATCTACAAAAGAATGTGGATACACTTGATGTTTGACTGAATTTCTTAAAACGTATATTATCTTCTCTATTGTTTTTTCCTTACTATTCAGCAAACCTGCGCTATATCCGTTCCGACCCACCGAGCCGATCGTATTGTGAACAGTCAGATAATACCTTGAATAGCTAATTCTCAAGGCATGTATAAAACGCTGCGGATTTTCACACTCCAAAATCAAATGAAAATGATTGGATAAAATATCATAAGCCCATATTTTGACCCCATAATAAAAACTATAAACTCCCAGAAGATCAATAAAGTGAAGAACATCACTTTTATCCAGAAACATACTCTGCCCACCATTTCCCTGCACACAAACATGCCATAATTTTCCCTTCATATCTCACTCCACTTAAATATGCGTTCAAATTTACTGTTTTCGGTGAATAAAAGCAAACCACAGCAAACCCTGCTTGCCCCAAAACACCTGCCCATTTGCGCAGGCAAACCCGGTTTGCCGCGCAACACCTTTTTCGTCAAACATATATGCTTGTAAATCAGATACTTAGAAATCCTATATTTCTTCTTGCGCGGTAAACCGGGTTTACCGCCAGTTTTTGCGCAGCACTCCGGGTTTGCCCGCCAGTTCCCCCTCCTTTGCGCAGCACTCCGGGTTCGCCCGCCGTTTCCCCCCTCTAGCGCGGCACTCCGGGTTTGCTGTCCGTTTTTGCGCGGCACTCCGGGTTTGCCCTCCGTTGGCCGCCCCTCTCAAACAGCCCCGGGGGTGTTGTTTTTTGCCCTGACCCTTTGTATCACCATTGTTAAGGAAACCCCTATGGCCATTCCCAGTGCGATGATGATCCAGAATCCGGCCTGGGAAGGTTTGCAGGTGATGTTTGGGTACATTCCGATGTAGGTTGCAGCCGGTCCCAGAAGGATGAGTAAAACGGTAAGCGGTAGTTTTTTCATTTTCATGATATATAAATGTTAAACCTGAAAATTTAACCGGAAATTTTATGCTTTACGAGATGAACGCCGATACCAACCCCATCAGGTTTCCGGCCATGTGGACGATGACGGCGTAAGTGAAGTTGTTGTATTTTTCCTGGTAGTAGCCGGCAACCAGGCCCAAAACAGTTGTAAAGATCACGATGCGGAATACCAGGAAACCTCCGGCACCTGCATTCAACAAGACTAGATGTATCAGTCCGAAGACCACGGCACTAAGGATCACGGGCAGGCTCAGCCTGACTTTGAAAAAGCGGATGCCCCGGTCCTGTAGCGGGCTCAGCATGTTTTGCAGGAAACCTCGCAGGAGCAACTCCTCGGCAATGCTTGCATATACAAAAACGAAGAGGAAGGCTTGGAGTGGGGTAGAGGCGGCCATCAAGGGATGGGCTTTGATATCTCCTCCGGCTAGTATAGTGATGATGGATAGCAGGATGTTCACGATAAAGCATGACAGGAATCCGAACAGCGCAGGTTTCCATATGGTTGTCGGCCACGGCATGGCCATCCTGAAGGGAACGTGTTTTTTTAATCCGAATATCACGGCACCTGAAAGGACCAGCATCACCGTGTGTGTGATGAATGAACTAGGGAAAAAAGAGCTCTCCAGAGTAAAATACTTTCCCGCCACTGTAGCTAGAGCAAAGATGACCAGTGTGATTACCAGCCCCAGGATCAGAAGTTGAGTTTTTTTCATTTCAGGTAGTTTTCGTAAAGATATTCATAAATTCATATCTTTATACTTTCCTGTTCCTGAAATGTTTGACATGGCTTTTATTTCAGAATATCAAAAAGTATTATCATGAAAACAACAGAACCTGTTTGCTGTCCTGAATTTGAAGTACAGAAGTGGGACAATAAGACATTCACATGGGAAGAAAAACCTTTCATCATGGAAACGATTCCCACCTGCTTTCACATTCCCTTTCCCCCGTCCATCGGGAAGAAGATTGTAAAGATGATGGATCTGGCCGGGAAATCTGACGCCTGCACTACCGATCTTGCCGAGGCGTTGATTCTTTTCCGGGATCCTTCGGCTTTCCGGTCCGAGATATACCTCTCGGTCACCAAAAAAGTGGAAGGTGCCAACAACACCAGCATCTCCGGAACGTTCCAGGCACGTGTCTTTGACGGGAAATACAACGCCATTCCCCAATACATCAAAGAAATGGAACTTTCTCTTAAAGAAAAGGGGCTGAAGGCAAAGGACTACTATGTGCATTATGCCTACTGTCCAAAATGTGCCAGGAAATTCGGACACAATTATCTGGTACTCTTTGCACAGGTATAAAGTTTCTCTATTTTTGTGGTATGCAAAGTACCTTGCGTGCTGAATTGTGGGATAAATTGCATTTCATCCTGGGTCACTCGACCGACAGGATGATCCGTGGCGAATTATTATACGACGGTTTGATTCAAACCGGACTATTGAAAAAAGCCCTGTTACATGTCACCGAAACGCATACCGTGCTGCACAGCTCGTTCCGGGACCACTTTCTATATCCGTACTGGGAAATAAGGACGTACTCCATAGACGATATCCTGACAGTAATCCATACGGATGATCCGGGACTGGCCCGGGACGATTTCATGAACCAGGTCATACCTGCAGATAACAACGTGCAATACAAGGCTGCAGTCATCAACCATGATGGCAGATCATTGTTTTGTGTCATGATTAACCATATGTGCCTGGATGGCAGGACCCTGCATACTTTTCTGTACCAGGTTGCCTTTTGCTACAACAGGATATACGAAGGATTGCCATTGCCCGTTTTTGAAACCGGTAGCCGTGCCCATTCCATGATCTATTCCAATCTGCCTTTCCGGGACAGGATAAGGGCCAGGTTGCTGCTAAGGAACATCACACGCCTGAAAGAGAAACGAACATTTGCCTATACCGGGGAAGACCCCTCTGACCACCTGCAGACGATCAGACAAAAATGGGAAGACGTTGCTTATGAAAAAATGCGTGAAACCGCAAAAAAGACAGGGTTTACAGTAAATGACATGCTTCTAGCCTGTTACATACATGCCCTTTATGAAACGTGTGATTTCCCTGCAGAAAAACCGCTGACCATTACCTGTATGGTGGATAACAGAAGGCATATCAAACAGTCAGCAAAAACGGGCCTGACCAATCATGTGGGTCTTTTGCAAGTCAGGATTGTCCGCTGCGGTGCTACCATAGGAGATACAATAAGAAGGGTTCACGAAGTCACAACCCGGGAAAAGAAAAAACGGTTCTTCGGACTTCAGGGGATACCCCTTATAAGCCTGGGCTATGTTTCCCCCTTTTTCCTGGTCAAACCGGGGACTCTGCGTTGGTTTGTCCCGCCGGTACTGGGATTCAGCAACCTGGGAATCATTCAGGAAGGGCAGTTGAAACTGGGAGATCTCCAATTATCAGATATCATGTTGGTGGGCCCCTCCCAGTTCAAACCAAATATCACGATTTATATTCACACGGTAAGCAGCACTTTGGATTTCACAACAGCGGTGCGGGGTAATGAAAAGGACCGGGAAAAGATACTGCAGCTTTTCACCGGGATGAAAAAACACATGAAGGAATTATCAGGCGAATCCCCAGTCAAAGATACATGAAAGGCATTGTTGACATACTCCTGGAAAGGACCAAAGACTGTCCGGACCGAAAAATATTCAATTTCCTGGATTATTCATCAGAAGAAGGAACCGTGACGGAGGTCACCGTAGATATGGTTTTCAGAAACGCCAAAGCCATTGCAGGTGAGTTGCTGGACAGGGGAGCAAAAAAGGGAGACCGGGTAGTCATTCTCTCATTACAGGACCCCGGAACCCTGTATGCCGTATACGGAGCCATGATGGCAGGAACCATCTTTACCATCATTCCGCCCCCGATTGACGAGGGAAAAGTTGAACGTTTCCTGTCGGTTGTCAAAAGCTGCAAGCCAAAATTCATCATTTCCAATTACGCCCTTGAGCATCCGCAACTATCAGGAATACAGTCACCGCAGCCGCCACAGCCGCCACAGTCGCCGCAGTCCAATGGGAGGTCGCCGCAATCAGGTCTGAAGAAACAGCTCCTCAAGCAAGCCTTTTTCCAGGCAATCCGTTTGAAAAGGATTTATACAGACCGCATAAAAACCACCCCACGGGAGTTTCCGTTGCATATGGCCGAACCCGAAGAGGTCATTTACCTGCAATATACTTCGGGTTCAACCAGTGACCCCAAAGGGGTGATGGTCACCCTGAAAAACCTGATGACCAACATAAGCCAGGTGCAGGAACTGTATGACTATTCCACCGGGAACAGCCTGGCCATGTGGGTTCCGTTTTTCCATAACCTGGGATTGCTTTTTGGGATTTTCCTGCCCATAACGGCCCTGGAGGGGAGGACCTATTTTCTGCAAACCCTCCAATTCCTGCAAAAGCCCACACTCTGGCTCAGGGTCCTTTCCGATTACCAGGTAAAGCTCACCGCAGGACCCAACAGCGCCTATGCCTTGTTCCCGAACATTCTGACCCCTAAGGCAGCCTCGGCATTTGACCTCACGCACGTCACCCACTTCATGAACGGATCGGAGTTTGTCGATCCGGTCACCATACGTTCCTTTGCGGATCTGTTTGGGATCCGGGCCGAGGCTTTCGCCTGTGGTTATGGCATGGCCGAGAATGTCTGCCTGGTAACGGCAGCGCCCAAGGATCAAAGGACCTTGTGGGTATCGGAAGATGCATTGCGCAGGAACCGCGTGGTCCCGTGTGAACCGGGTCAGGGAAAGGAACTGGTCAGCCTGGGGAAACCTGTCAGGGGCATAACCATGATCGCCGTGGACCCTGCCACGGGAAAACCTTGTGAAGAAGACCAGGTAGGGGAGATGTACATCCAGGGAGATACGGTCTGCAAAGGCTATTGGGGTCACGTTAAGGATAATGAAAATTTCAAAGCCTGTATTGAGGGTTACCAGGGTTATTTTTTCAAGACGGGCGATTTGGGATTCCTCTACCGTGGAAATTTTTACATGACAGACCGGATCAAGGAAATCATCATCATCAACGGGCATAATGTGTATCCGGGAGATATAAAAGCCGCACTCAAAAAGAACATACCCGCCTTATCCGCAGACGCTTCCGTCTTTTTTACCGTGGAAGCAAATAACAGGGAGGCCGTAGTGGCATGCCTGGAAACTGACAGACCCAACCTTGATTTTGCTGCTTTGGCTGCCCAGGTCAACCAGGTTGCTGCCCGGATATTTGAATTCTCGTTTTACGACGTGGTGTTCCTTAAAAAGAACAGCCTTCCCAGGACCGACAACCGGAAAATCCGCACCCATAAGGTCAGGGAGCTGTATCTGCAGGAAAAATTAAGCCAGGGTGCCCAAAAGCCACTTAATGGACGCAACGGCGAGCTTTCGACGGAAGGAATGCTCCAGGTGTTGTTCAGCAGCAGGAAGAATGCCTCGGCCCGGGAAAAAACAACAATCCCTGAAACCGCACTGAACGGTATTCATGAAAAAGTCAAGGCCGTTTTCGACAACTTGTTGGAAAGGCGGGATTACGGCCTGGACACCGGTTTCCTGGAGCTGGGAGGCGATTCGCTCAAACTGGTGGAATGTGCCTGCCAGCTGGAAGAAGTGTTTCATATAAAACTGGATGTCACCCAGGTTGGCCTGAATGCTTCTGTGAACGGGATTACGGAACTCATACAGCATGACTTGCTGGAAGGGAACGGGACAGCAATAAAAGTCAACCTGCAGGACGAATGCACGATGGACCCGTCCATTGCTCCCGGTGCTCCGTATGAACACCCGATGAGTGCATGCAGGAATTTGTTCCTGACCGGGAGTACCGGCTTCCTGGGGGCTTTTTTGATCCGGTCGCTCATTGAACAGAATGAAGGGAAAGACATCCGCATCTATTGTCACGTACGGGCACAGGATGAAAAAACGGGACGGGAACGTGTCATAAGCAACATGAAACACTACCGTTGCTGGAAAGACGAATATGCCCAAAACATTCAGGCGGTTACGGGATCCCTGGAGCAACCCCGGCTGGGCATGAGGGAGGACGTTTACCGGGAGTTGAGCCAACATGTGGATGCAGTTTACCATAACGGAGCCATGCTCAATTTCCTGTTCCCATACCAGTTCCTGAAGGCGGGCAACGTGGACGGGACCCGGGAATGCCTGCGTTTTGCCTGTACCGGGAGGGCAAAATACTTCCATTACATTTCGTCCTATAGCGTGTATGACAATCCTTCCCATTTCGGGAAAAAAGTGTACGAATCCGATCCTTTGATTTCGGGAGAAGGCTATTTGCTGGGTTATTCAGAAACCAAGTGGGTGTCTGAAAAGCTGGTCCAAATTGCCCGGGAGCGTGGCCTGAAAGCCTGCATTTACAGACCCGGAGACATAACCGGCGATACCGTCAACGGCATATGGGAGACGAAGGATCTTGTCAGCCGGCTGATCGTGGGATGCATTCACATGCAAAAGGCACCCAACATCAAGACCCGGCTCTATACAGTGCCCGTGGATTATGTAAGTGAAGCCATCGCCCATATCTCACTGCAGGAAGATGCCTGCGGCCTGGCCTTCAATATCCTGAACACGGAATCATTCACCATAAAAAGCATGGTAAAGGCTATCCGGCGCATGGGATACAGGATCCGCATCGTTCCTTACGAAAACTGGAGAGAGGAACTGCTCGGGACCAATATCAGGGAAAATCCCCTGCGGGTGCTGGCCTCTTTGTTCCCGGAAAGTTCCGCCACTGCCGGTTCGGACAATGCTGCAGTTGCTTCTGGTGCTGCTAGCACTGCCGGTTCAACCGGTGAAAACCTCCTGGACCGCTTCGGACGGCTGCAACCCCGTTATGATATGACCAACACGGCCAACTTCCTGAAAAACACGGAAATGCAGAAACACTATCTCGGGAAACACCTGCTTCCTCTATACCTGAAATACTTTATAGAGCAGAAATACATATGATTTCTTACTTTTGAACATGAAAAAATTATTCCTGATACTGGCTATGGCACTCATATCTTGTACACCGCGCCAGGACAACACAAAGAAAGTATGGGCCTGGATGTCTGGCAAAACCACCATGACCAATGGGCAATGGGACTACTATTTTCAAAAAGCAGCCGATGCGGGGATTGACGCCATCCTGCTGGAATGTCACGGAGGCTACCCCGAAGAGCTGAAGGAACCGGCAGACACTGATCCGGCCCCGGATTTCCGCGACTATGCGGCTATCCGGATCATTGAGAACGCCCTGCCTTTTGCGCAGAAATACGGGATTGAGCTCCACGCCTGGATCTGGGCCATCAACCGGACCGAGCACAGCCTGCGCAACGCCCATCCTGATTGGTACCAGGTGAACGCCCTGGGACAGTCCTGTCTTGACATAAATCTTTATAATAGAGAACATTACCGCTGGCTTTGCCCGTCCCGTCCCGAAACCACACAGTACCTCAAGGAGCGGGTTGCCGAGTTGGCGCAGATCAAAGGCCTTGCCGGCGTACACCTGGATTTCATCCGCTATCCCGACGCAATCCTGCCTTACGGATTGCAAGAATCCCGCAACGTGGTGCAGGACCGGGTGTATCCGCAGTGGGACTTTTGTTATTGCGATACCTGCCGGGCCTGCTTCAAAGCCCTGACCGGGGTGGATCCGCTTGACCTGGAAGATCCTACAGCAGATGAGCGCTGGATGCAATACCGCTGGGACGCCCTCTCGGCAGTGACCAGCGAGGTATGCGCCGAGATCAAAAAATACGGGAAAGTGGCTTCGGTGGCCGTATTTGCAACTCCCCAGGAGTCCCGAAAACTAGTAAGGCAGGACTGGCCCCGCTTTCGCAACGTAGACATTTTCTTTCCCATGATCTACCATAAGTTCTTCAATTGGGAAGACTACCAGGTCCATACGGCAACCAAGGAAGGAGTGCAGGAACTCAGGGAAGCCGGCAACGACGGGATCCTTTGTTCCGGCTTGTTCGTGGGACACGTCCCGCAAGACAGGATCATGGAATTCATGCTCTACACCCGCACCGGAGGCTCGGCCGGTATTTGCTTTTTTTCAATTGATAACATTGACCGCACCTACGGCTACTGGGCACGCCTGAAATCCGACATCGCCCAATTCAAGGAAGACGGGGAAGAAGGGGAAGAGGGGGAATCCAGGTGATTTCCAGAATAATAATTTAGCATAATGTTCATATGATAGCAGAAAACGTCCAAAAGGAACTCAGGGCCCATGCCTCGGCAGAACGCAAAAAAGCGGTGGAATGGTATTTCAAGACCGGAAAAGGGCAGTACGGCGAGGGGGACATTTTCATAGGTGTGTCCACCCCCGATGCCCGCAGAATCTCCCTCAAATACCGAAGCCTTCCCTTTGAAGAACTGCAGAAACTCATTGCCTCGCCCGTTCATGAAGAACGAAGCTGTGCCCTGACCATCCTGGTGTACCAATATGAAAAGGGTGGAGAGCGGCAGGCATCCTATGCCACAGCAGCCGGGAATGGACCTGCAGGTGGAGAGCGGCAGGCCGTTCTGGACTTTTACCTGCGCAACAGGCAGTACGTGAACAACTGGGACCTGGTGGACTGCTCGGCATCCAAGATTCTGGGACGGGCCATTCACGACGGCCTCCAGGATGCTGCAATCCTTGACCGGCTGGTGGTTTCGGACATTCTATGGGAACGCCGCATAGCCATCATTTCCACCCTGTATTTCATTCAGAAAGGACAACTGGAACATACCTTCCGGCTTTCTGAACGGCTGTTGGGCGACGATCAGGACCTGATGCACAAAGCCGTAGGCTGGATGCTCCGTGAAGCCTGGAAAAAAGATTCCACAGCCACAGAGGCTTTCCTCATAAGGCACTACCCGCAAGTTCCCCGCACTGCACTCCGCTACGCCATAGAAAGGATGGAAGAGGCGAAACGTCAAAGATTTCTTAAAGGAGCATTCTAGCTATCACTCACCATTCAGAGCGGCCGATAACCTTACGGCCGTTTCTTCATTTTCCACGATGATCATGGCTCTGCCTTCACGGATCTCGGCCATTACCTTTGGAAGGGTATAGACTTGATCATCAATGGTTATGGCAACCTGTTTCTCGATATTGATCCGTGTCATTTCTGCCCATTTCTTAGTGCCTTCCGTATTGAAAGTGATCTTCACTGCGTCTTTGTCGGGCTTAGTGGTTTTCAAATCAATGTTGGTCATGGTTGGCTGTTCCCTGACCGCCACTATGCCATAATATTGTTTTTCGGGATCAACCGGGTAGGCGGTGCGCAAAAATTTCACCTCTTGTTCCACAGGAACTTCAATGGTAAAGGTCGAGTCAATGGGCACATAGGCAACAATTGGGGAAAGAGAATCGGTACCCGGGATCAGGTTGCAGAACCCCGGCTGTCCGGCAACCGCGGAGGCCGGAAGATCCCTAAGCGTTACAGTTTCATAGATCCCGAAGGATACTTTTGGCTCATTCCCTTTGGGATTGTTGTTGCAGGCAAATGCTGTCAGCAACAAGGTTAGCATGATAACAGTGATTTTTTTCATAATAATAGCAGAATTATTAAACCAGGTTTGTAATACAAACGTGGTAAAAATAATGTATGTTGTAACGTTATTTTCAGCGTTGCGTCAATAGACTGTTAAAAAAAAAGTAGATGATTATGAGAACTTTAAAAATTTTGATGTGTTTTTCAATTGTATGCTGCTCCCTTAATTTACTTACGGCTCAGCAGATCCCAACCAATTACAAAATGCCGGATGATATGACGGTGGAGGAAAAAATATACGGACTGTCAAAATTATGGCAGGAAGTGAACTACAACTTTGTTTACCTGGAAAAGGTCGACAGGAAAGCCTGGGATCAGGCTTACCAAACTGCCATCCAGACAGTAATGAATACGGCCAATGACTATGAGTATTACAGGGAGCTGCAAAAATTCTGTGCCCTGCTAAAGGACGGACATACGAATGTTTATTTCCCGGAAAGAATTGATACACTAATATATAATTCCGATTTTGGTGATTACAGGCTGTTCCTGGAAAACGTTGACGGGGAAGCGATCATTGCAAGAGTGAATCAAAGTAAGAAAAATGTATTGCCGGTCGGCTCCCGGATCCTGGAAGTTAACCGGATCCCGGTATGGGACTATATTGATCGGCATGTGGCTCCTTATATCGGGTCATCAACAGAATATGTTTTGGAAGACCTGGCCGTTATGAGGTTGCTGGAAGGGCCGGTTGGAACTACCTATACTATTAAGATCATGAAACCCGACGGAAGTACCGCTACCTTTGATCTGAAGCATGAAAGATCCAATGAAAAAGAGGTATATCCACCCCAGGAGCCAGAAAAACTGATGGATTTTAAAATGTATGATCAAATCGCTTATGTGGCTCTCAATTCGTTCAGAAGCA
Organism: Bacteroidales bacterium UBA1374; assembly: GCA_002305545.1. Taxonomy (GTDB): domain Bacteria; phylum Bacteroidota; class Bacteroidia; order Bacteroidales; family UBA932; genus DMER64. Next base: position 5,340 of record DBRG01000021.1, on the reverse strand, counting down.
ACAACCTGGATTCCCTCTTTACCGGAATATTGCCACAAATGAGTCGTGCCAAAGGATTGATAATAGACCTTCGTTTGAATAGCGGCGGCAGTACCAATGTTGGAGTTAACATTTTGGAATATATCACCAGTGACACGTTGTTTTACGGTCCTGTATCCATGAGCAGGGAACATATACCCGTTTTCAAGGCCTGGGGAAGCTCTGTCCAGCCACAGGATACGACAGGAAACGACTGGAGAAAAAAATGCCTGCTTTACTACCAGGATAAAATGTATTATACATTTGATTATTCTCCCTGGGTTTGCGGGCCCAAATCCCAACGATTTGTAAAACCCACCGTTGTCCTCACCGGTCACCTGACAGCCTCGGCAGCAGAAGATTTTCTGGTATTTGCAGACAATCAGGAGCATATAATTAGGATGGGGGAGAAAACTTACGGAAGTACCGGACAGCCGTTTGTATTTGATCTGCCTGGCGAGGGATTTGCCATAGTATGCACAAAAAAGGATATTTTCAAGGACGGCAGGGAATTTGTAGGCTATGGAATAACACCGCATATTACAGTAAAAAGAACACTGCAGGATTATTACGATCAGAGGGATGCAGTCCTGGAAAAGGCGCTGGAATATTTAAACGCAAAGTAGAAAATACAATCAGATTTTTATGAGCCAATTGCATTTTAAATACAAGTTCTGGATCGAGGATCAGGATGGAGTGAGTATTCTGGGAGATGGCAAATACAGGTTATTAAAGGCTATTGAAGAAACGGGATCGTTAAAATATGCTGTTGCCAAATTAAACCTTAGTTACAGAAAGACCTGGGACAAGCTCCGCAATATCGAAAATAAATTGGGTTATCCCATTCTGGAAACGCAGCAGGGAGGGCCTTCAGGAGGAACTACCACGTTAACGGAAAATGCACGAAAGCTTATGGAAGCCTTCGAAAAGTTGCATCGGGAGTGTGACCCTTTCTTCAAGGAAACTATCCAAAAGATTTCAAGCACGGACAGCGCAACAACTGAATAAATTAACAATTCCATTAACAATTGCCATGCATATGTTCACAGATGGTTGGGAAGTTACAAGCGAATTGCATATTTTTGCAACTCGCATCATGTAAATTCATAAAAACAAAACCATGAACAATGCTGTCTACAATTTCCCTTTGCCAGAGAATGAGCCCATACTGGACTACATGAAAGGAAGTCCGGAACGTGTGCTCTTGGAAAACGAATTGAAAAGGCAATCCCGGACTGTTCTGGAAATCCCGCTGATCATAGGCGGAAAAGAAATAACAACAGGCAATTTAGGTGAGATCCGGATGCCGCACGACCACAATAAAGTGATTGCCAGGTATCATAAAGCCGGAAAGGCAGAAGTGGAACTGGCCATAAAGGCAGCACTGGAAGCCCGGAAATCCTGGTCAGATCTTGCCTGGACAATCAGGGCTTCCATATTGCTTAAGGCCGCTGAACTCCTTTCTACACGCTACCGTTCTGTGATCAGCGCTGCTACCATGCTCGGACAAAGCAAGAATATCTATCAGTCAGAAATAGATGCTGTTTGTGAAACCATAGACTTCCTGAAATACAATATAAGTTTTACAGGGCGGATTTATGAACAACAACCCAAGTCCACCTTTAATCAATTGAATAAAATGGAATACAGGGCCCTGGAAGGTTTCGTCCTGGCTGTGAGCCCGTTTAACTTTACTTCTATTGCTTCAAACCTGAACATGGCCCCGGTCATGATGGGAAATACAACCATCTGGAAACCTGCTTCCACGGCCATACTGTCCAACTACTATTTGATGAAAGTCTTTATGGAAGCCGGATTGCCCGCCGGTGTGATCAACTTTTTACCCGGACAGGGATCCGTTATTGGAAACACGTGCCTGGCTTCCAAAGACCTTGCAGGGATTCATTTCACCGGATCCAATAGTACTTTCAACGGTTTATGGACGCAGGTAAGTTCCAACCTCTCCCTCTACAAATCCTATCCCCGCCTGGTTGGGGAAACCGGAGGAAAAAACTTTGTTTTTGTGCACCCCTCGGCAAATCTAAACGATGTCTGCATCAATACCATCCGGGGAGCTTTTGAATACCAGGGGCAGAAATGCAGTGCGGCTTCCAGGATGTACGTACCCCGTTCTTTATGGCCTGAACTTAAAAAATGTCTTGGCGAACTTGCCGAAGAAATTAAGATGGGAGACGTTATGGATCCCGAAAATTTCATGAACGCCGTGATAGACGAAAAGGCCTTTGACAACATAAAATCTTACATAGATTACGCCAAAAGATCGCCCGATGCCTCAATCATAGCCGGCGGCCAGTGCGATAAATCCACCGGTTACTTTATCCGCCCGACCATAGTGGAAACCACCGATCCACACTTCAAACTTATGCAGGAAGAGATATTCGGGCCTGTACTTTGTGTCTATGTATACGAAGACTCCAAATTGGAAGAAACCCTGGATCTGTGTGATACTACATCACCTTACGCTTTGACAGGAGCCGTATTTTCCACTGACCGCGTAGCTGCCGCACATATGTGTGAAAAACTCAGGTATGCTGCCGGGAACTTCTACATCAACGACAAGCCTACCGGTGCCATCGTAGGACTCCAGCCTTTCGGAGGCTCCCGGGCATCCGGCACAAATGATAAAGCAGGCGGCGAATTCAATCTTATACGTTGGGTCAATCCCAGAACCATCAAGGAAACCTTCGTCAGCCCCGATGATTACCGCTATCCGTATATGCGCCTCACCTGAGTTTGTTCTTTTCGAAGTGCCCGCGTGAATACAGGAAGAATCCTGCAATTCCTGCAATATAGCAGACTGCCCCGCAAAGGAACGCAGCAGTGTATCCAAATTGCCCGGCTATAATGCCGCCAAACAGAATCCCAAGACCGTTGCCGGTATCCCATGAAGTCATGATGGAAGAATTGGCTGTGCCTCGCTGTGTGTTAGGGGCCAGGTCAATGAACATATTCTGGTATGCTGGGTACATGTGGCCGTGTCCGTATCCAATGATCAAGGCTGCGCAATAATATCCAATCTCGTTTTTTATCAAGGCAAACAGTATGAAACCGAGGCATTCGACGATAATACCTTCCACCGCATTGCGTGTGATTAAACCCTTTTTCAGATTGCGTGCCCCGCTCAGACGTGAAATGATGAGTCCGGATGAAAGGAACAGAAAGAACAGAGCTGAGCCTCCCTCTATGCCCAGTTCTTCACGGCCATAAATGGCCACATAGGTACACACTACGCCATAGGCTATGGAAAACAGAACCATTTCCAATGCCAGGCTCCAGCCCTTAACCAGGAAGAACCGGTCCAGGGAGAAGGCTTTTTTCTCGGGTATGATCTCTCTTGATTTCAATCGTACCGGTATCAGGATCAGAGATCCGGCCAGCGCTATGGCCATAGAAAGCACAAAAAGCACATTGAAGTTGTCCGTGGCGTTGTAAATCCAAATGGCCACGGTAGGGCTTATGGCCGAGGCAATGTTAATGCTCAAACCATAGTATCCAATGCCCTCTGCACGTCTTGAAGAGGGAAGAGCGTCCACGGCCACGGTGCTCAACGACACGGTTGATGCTCCGTAGGGTGAACCATGCAGGGTACGGACTATCGCAAACAAAACCAGGGATCCGGCTACCAGGTAACCGGCAAAAAAAGTTACACAGACGATCGTGCTGGCCATCAGAAACGCTTTACGCGGGAAACGGTCCACCATGTATCCGCTGAAAGACCTGGTGATAAGTGCAAACAGTGCATATCCACTCAATACAATTCCGATTACCTTCTTGTCAGCCCCGAAATTGTCACTCAGATAGATGGGCAGCAAAGGAGCCAGCAGCATGAATGCAAAATACATCATGAACGTGGCGATCCATATTTTTGTATAATTGGAGTTCCAGAGCACTTCCGGATTCTTTGTGACTTTATTCATTTATGGTCGTATACCCTGTCTTAAAACGGACACAAATATAAGTATAACAACAAAAGGTTGAATCTTAGTTTGCCAAATCGTTCATAACCACAAACACCTCCTGATCTGCTCTTCGTTCACGGTTTTCTGTTTTAGGTTTCTGATCATGAGTTTTCTTTCATCAGTTTTTAGAAAGTGGAAACTCTTTCGGCCACACTGAGCAGAGAAGTCATCAATGAACCCGCATACCTCAATGTCGGTGTACCCTGCGACCCTGATATCAAGATTATCTGCCATGATGATTTCCTTTCTGGTATCTGTCAGATTCTTATTGATGTCAAACATGAATGACTTTACATTATTGCCCCAGAAAGCACGGATCCTTGTGATATTAATATATGAGGAAGGTAGGATCATTTTGTTATCCAATACCATCCAGTTGTCAGGAACTTTATCAACTCCTGCAATATGTCTCTTTTGACGATAGTTTAATTCGCAAAACTTTGATGTTTGTTCATTTAAAATTTCTATAAACACAGGAGGCACAAGCTGGTCCATAAATACATAGAAGACACTAGAATAGGGATATGCAAAAGGATATGTGGTTACGTAATGATGGACTTGATTCTTCATTAGGTATCTTAATTCGTTCAAAACAGATTCTCTGCCCGAAACCTCAATTTTGGATACTTTGAGAGTATCTCCAATGGAAAACCATACTTTGCGGAGTAGTAAAGTGAATAGGCTTTACGGAGTTTAAAGATAGAATCATCAACCGTCTTCTCGTCTGCACTTTCCACAATTGAGTGAAAATGTGTGGACATTGTTGTTTCTGCAAGGACCTGCAGTTGATACATGAACGTAGAAGAAGCGAACTTGTTGTTGAAGAAAATGTAGTCACCATTCTCCCTGAACAGCACTTTATCTCCCTCACTGAATACATGATACATTTTGTTCATAACATAATAACTTTTAACGGGTGTATAAATAAAGCTAAACAAGAGTCAAGCTTAATAAGATACGTTTCCGGAGGATATTAAAAGGTTGACCACAGGCAAAAACACAAGGTAAGTGCCAGTGGTGGACATGTTTTAGGGCTGTCCACGGGCAAAAAAGCCGGGAAAGTGCCCGTGGTCATATTTTTCAAAGAACGATAATTTTCATAAACGACAAATAATGAGGATTTTATAAAAAATTCCTAAGGCTATCAAAATGCACTACGGGCAAAAACACCAGGAAAGTGCCCGTGGTGGCCCACAGGCTATTCAAATTTAGTAAGAAAACAAGGAAGACGTAAGCCTAAAAGTAAATTAATGGCTTTATCTCACCAAATATTTCAAAAATTCTTACAACCCGGTAAAAAGGGATGGAACTCTCACTGGTATTAGACCTGTCATTACTTTCC
>DBRG01000001.1 GCA_002305545.1 Bacteroidales bacterium UBA1374 | reverse complement strand
CATTGTGGGAAGACAAAAACCTCCCTGATAATGAAAAACTGAACGCGGCTTTCCCCAATATTCCGGTTTACCTCCGCAGGATTGACTTTCATGCGACCTGGGTCAATGACGTGGCCATAGAACTGGCCGGGTTGCACCCCAATGATCCTTCCATCCCCCAGGGAGAAGCCCTGATGAATGCCTCGGGACTATTCACAGGCGTATTCCTGGAAAACACCTCCGACCGGATCAATGCCACCATTCCACACATGAGTGACCAGGAACTGGCCGCATGTATCCAGGAAGCGCAGGATCTCTGTTTAGCTTTCGGCCTTGGATCTGTAACAGATGCCGGATTGCCCCTTGGCCGTATCAAATTGCTGGATTCGTTACAGAAAGCAGGTGCCCTTAAACTCAGGATCGACGTCTGGATGGATCCTTCTGAAGAAAACTTCTCTTATTTTACCCGCCCCTACCGATCCGACAGGTTGGATATCAGTGCGGTGAAACTCTATATCGACGGAGCCCTGGGTTCAAGCGGAGCCCTGCTGTATGAGCCGTACTCCGACGATCCCCTAAACAAAGGCATACAGTTTACATCGGACAGTAAATTTTTGGCTTCCTGTGAAAAAGCCTATGAAAGGGGATTCCAGGTTGCCACTCATGCCATTGGAGACAAAGGTGTGGCAAAAGTACTGGATTTTTACGCTCAGTTCCTTGCACCGGGCAATGATCTGCGCTGGCGCATAGAACATGCACAGGTCGTGGCACCCGGCGATTTCAAACGCTTTGGTGCGCTTAACATAGTTCCTTCCGTGCAGCCCACACACGCCACTTCAGACATGGGATGGGCTGCCGCGCGTCTGGGTCCTCAAAGGGTAAAAGGCGCCTATGCCTTCCAAGACCTGATCGGTGCCGCCGGCTGGACACCCTTTGGCACCGATGCCCCCGTGGAAAGCTTCAACCCGGTTTACACCTTTTTTGCTGCCATTTCAAGAATGGACCGTAATTTTAATCCGCAGGGCGGCTGGCAGATGGAAAATGCCGTTTCCCGGGAAAACACCCTCAGGGGAATGACTATCTGGGCTGCCCGGGGGTCATTCAGGGAAAAAGAAAAAGGATCCCTGGAGCCCGGCAAATGGGCAGATTTTGTAGTTTGGAGTGACGATCTGATGACCCTGCCTGCAGAAAAGATTCCTGTTACGGAATGCAGCATGACATTTATCGCAGGGGAACAGGTTTATCCCTGATTTATTTTTCGCCGTAAGCAAGGTCTCCGGCATCTCCCAGGCCCGGTACAATATATGACTTAGTGGTCAGTTCCTCGTCAATGGCCCCAAGCCATATAGTAACGCCCTTTTGCGGCAGTTTCCGGCACAGGTACTCGTGTCCTTCCCGGGAAGCAATGGGAGACACAATATGGCAGTGCTTGGGCGTTCCTTTTTGCTGAACCAGTTCCTGATACGTCAGCAGGATTGTAGAGCCTGTAGCCAGCATGGGATCAGACAGAATCAGGACCTTCCCGTCAAGGGAAGGACTGGTCAGGTATTCAAGCTGTATGGTGAATTTATAATTTCTGCCGTATTTGCGGTAAGCCGCTATAAAAGCATTCTGGGCATTGTCAAACACTTTTAGCATTCCCTCATGAATTGGCAATCCGGCGCGCAGCACGGTTGCCAGGACAACCTGGTCGTTCAGCACCCTGCTTTTGGCAATGCCCAAAGGGGTTTGCACTTCTTCATCCCTGTAGGAAAGTGTCTTGCTGATCTCATAGGCAAACATGTAACCAAGGCGTTCCAGGTTGTAGCGGAACCTCATGGAATCTTTTTGAATGTTGACATCACGCAACTGTGCCAGAACCACATTGAAAAAGGAATCCTTTTCCGTCAAAATATGCGTTATCATAGGGGGATTATTTTTGTCAAAGGTACAAAAGTCCCCGGAATTACAAGAGCCCTTCCTCGGCAAAACTGAAGTACCCGTTCCCCCCTATTACAATGTGATCTATCAGATGAAGGTCCACCATCCTGGCCGCCTCTTTCAGGGTTTGCGTCAGGATCCTGTCCTGACGGCCGGGCTTGTTGCTGCCCGACGGATGGTTGTGAACCAGGATCAGTTCGCAGGAAAGTTTGTCCAGGGCCTTTTTCAGGATCATCCGCACATCCACTATGGTCGCATTCAAGCCCCCGCTGCTTATCTGTTCTTTTCCAATGAGTTTCCTCCCCCCGTCAAAGAACAGCACCCAGCAAGTTTCGTGGGTCAGGTCCCTGAGCATGGGGATCATGATCCGGGCAACTTCACCGGCCGAGGTAATGGCCGCGGGCCTTTCCACCGGCAACTGTGCTCTCCTTCCCAGCTCAAAAGCAGCGCATAGTGTCACCGCTTTGGCTGTGCCGACACCCCTGATCCTGGTCATTTTTTCCACCGGAGAACGCACCAGCTCATACAACTGGTTTCCGTGCTCTGCTAAAAGGTTCCTTGCCAGATCCATGGCATTTGCCCTACCGGTTCCGGTCCTCAGGAGGATCGCCAGCAACTCGGCATTAGTGAGTGACGCAGGACCATTGTCCATAAGCCGTTCCCTGGGCCTTTCCTCTTTTGCCCAATCTGTGATCTTCAAATTTCCTTCCATGATTAATAACAAAAATGCTTTCCAAAAATTGGAAAGCATTCCGTAAAAATCAGGACAAAAAGGGTAAATCAGGCCAGTTTGTTTACATAAGCACTCAGGCCACTCTTCAGGTTGCTTGCCTTATTATCATGGATAACATTGATCTTGGCCAATTTGTCTATCATAGAGAACACCTCGGGCAACATGGCAACGGCCGTTGCTTTATCTGTGGTGTTACGAACGGCTTTGATGGCGTTACGTGTTGTCCGGGCATAATACCTGTTGTGAAGACGTCTTTTTATATTCTGACGGTCGCGTTTTTCTGCTGATGCGTGATGTGCCATTATTCTAGTTTATAGTTTTGTAGCCAGTAGGGGAATCGAACCCCTATTGCAAGAATGAAAATCTTGAGTCCTAACCGTTAGACGAACTGGCCAATTTGGGAGCGCAAAGGTAAAACGAATTTTCTTTCCCACAAATTATTTTATTCATTTTGCCATTCGAAGGAATAGATGATGGACTCTACCTGTCGTAAATAATTGCGCTTGGGATACTTTGGTGCATAAACGAAAGCTTCCAGGACAACAATATTCTGATTGGCTTTGTCATAGAAACAATGAGAGACAAAAGGCCCTCCCATAAAATCGTTTTTCACATCCCATAATCCGCGGATTTCCACAAATTGGCGGTTGTTGTAATTTACCCACCGGTAAGATGGTTCAATCAGGCTGTTGGTGGTCATGTATGTATTGTCCAGGGGTCCGGGTACTTCTTTTTCAAGTTTCAGATTCCGCTCTGCAATGATCCGGGACAAGGTAAGGTCTTCTTCGCTCCTGTAGGGATAGGTATAAATAAAGATCCCTTGCGTAGTATAGGTTGTCTCGTAAGCTATCCAGGTGAAATTGTCGGTACGTTTCTTTATCCTGTAACCGGTAGGGAAAAACGGAGATCCACCAAGTATTTTTGTCACATAATCCCGGATGTTTTTTTCTTCAAACTTTTTGGAGTTTTGTATCACCCTGTTTCTTTCTGCCTGTTCAAGGGCATTGAGGAGCAGGTCGCTGTTGCTGTCTATGCACTCCCGTATGCTTTCCGTATCGGGACCTGACAGGGTGACCACGATCTGCGGAGCTGCCCATATGTCTTTCTGAATGACCATTTTAGACTCGGCAAGTTCGGGATTGGTATTGCAGATGATGATGTTGCGATGTGCCTGGAAGATTGTTGAAAAGGCGTTTTCATTAATGTTGAACAGGGAGAAAAGGGGTTCCTGCTGGGGCAGGAAAGGGAAGTCGACAGCCAGGATGGCGCGCAGAGACTGGCCGGGACCGGACTCCCAGATGTTTTTATTCATAACCACCAGAATTTCTCCTGCTTTGCCGCTTACATTCTGTTTCAGCTGCGGACCGTCTTTACAGGCTGTTGCCATAATAGCTATGCATCCTGTAATAAGTAATGTTTTAATCCTCATTTCTGTTGTCCTTGATAGTGTCAGGTAAATAATCTGTAAATGTCATTGCCGAAAGCCAGGA
>DBRG01000011.1:562-4119 GCA_002305545.1 Bacteroidales bacterium UBA1374 | reverse complement strand
ATTCTTTTTGTGTTCAGTACAGTGGGCAGGAAAAAGCCCATTTTGTAGATATCTTCCGGCACCAGGTCTTTACCGTACACACCCCGGATGTCATATGCATGGAATACCCCCATATTATTTTACTATTTTCGTTTTGTAAAATGTTTTGACTTCACCCCTGGCAATTGCCTGTAGTTTACTTTGGAGCATTTTTTTGCGGATGGCAGGGGCCAGATCTGTAAAGAGTTCTCCTTCCAGATGTGAGTATTCGTGCTGTACCATCCGGGAAGCCATCCCGTGAAACCATTCTTCCACCGGTTTAAAGTCCCGCCCCACATAAGCCAGTTTTACGCTTTGCGGACGTTCAATGTCTGCCCATAGTTTGGGCAAGCTAAGGCATCCCTCCTGGTGGACAACCGTCTGTTCGCTTACCTCCACAATCTGTGGATTGATGATCAGCCGTTTAAAATCCTTTAACTCGGGCCGGTCTTCCGATAATTCGCTCCCATCCACCATGAATAACCGGATGGAAAAACCTATCTGGGGAGCGGCAAGGCCTACTCCGTCGGCATAATACAAGGTTTCCCACATATCCTCTATCAGTTTGTCCAAATTTGGATAATCGGGGGTAATGTCCTGTGCTTTTTGTCTTAGAACGGAAGAACCGTATATATATATGGGCAATATCATGGTTTGTTGCTTTGAAGGTATTCCTGTAATATGATGACAGCGCTTACTTTGTCAATAGTGGCTTTATCCCTGCGGTCTTTCTTTTTCAATCCCCCGTCAATCATAGCCTGAAATGCCATTTTTGATGTGAAACGCTCATCGGCCAAAGTCACGGGAATTTGCGGGAAGGTCCTTCTCAAATGGGTAACAAAGGCGGTTACACGGGAAGCGTTTTGAGCCGGTGTGTTGTCCAGATTCCTGGGATAGCCAACCACAAACATGTCGATAGGCTGGTCTTCATTATATTTTCTCAGGAAACCGGTCACTTTGTCTACGGTAACGGTTTCCAGGGGGATGGCAAAAATTCTGAGAGGATCACTTACTGCCAGCCCTACCCGCTTCTGACCATAGTCAATACCCATTATCCGTCTCATGATGCAAAGGTAACACAAATTGGAAAATGATTCTTACATTTGCCCGACAAAGCGTATCTATGACATCTGGCCATCCCAAGAAGAAAGTCCTCAGGGACAGGTATATTTTCGGAGTTTTTGACATTGAATCCCACAAACAGGTTCTCAATTTCAAATTTTCGATCCTGCAATTGCTTTTGGGCTTGTTCGGGATCATCGCCGTCCTGGTGGCAAGTATTTTACTTCTGATAATCTATACCCCGTTGAGGGAGATTGTTCCCGGTTACCCCAACGCCCAGACCCGCGAGGTCATGATGTACAATGCCCTAAGGGCCGATTCCCTTGAAAAGGTGATTCACTTATGGGAAATCCACCTAACCAACCTGCAGCGTGTCCTTGCCAACGAAGATCCTATGGCTCCCGGCCAGATTCTTCCCAGGGGACAAGCAGCCGATATCCCTGAATTTGCAGTGGGGGGGAGATCCCAGGAAGATTCCCTGCTCAGGGCCGGGGCCGAATTGAAAGAGCAGCAAAGCAGGAGCAGTATCAGTGGAGGGAATCTGCAGATTGAGGGATTGCATTTTTTCCCGCCGGTCAAAGGACTGGTTACTTCAGGATTTAATCCTGCTGACAACCATTTTGCCATTGATGTAGTGGCCCCTGAAAACTCGGTGATTTATGCGGTGCTCGACGGTACGGTCAACTTCGCCTCCTGGACTGATGAGTTTGGATACGTACTGCAGATACAACACGAAAACAATCTGCTGTCAATATATAAGCATTGTTCTCAATTGTTCAGCAAAGTAGGGGACCAGGTGACGGCAGGAGCGGCAGTTGCAGTCATTGGCAGTCATGGGACATACTCCACAGGGTTCCACCTGCATTTTGAACTATGGCATAAAGGGGTACCACTTGACCCGGCAGATTACATCAATTTCTGATATGGCTTTCCAAAAACACATAGCAATCCTGGGCTCAACGGGTTCGATCGGAATTCAGGCCCTGGACGTGATCCGCAGATACCCCGGACTTTTTAAGGCACAGGTGCTTACTGCCCGCAGATCTTCGGATTTGTTGATCCGGCAAGCCCTGGAGTTTCTGCCCGAGGCAGTGGTGGTTACCTGCCGTGACGCCTGGCAGGCAGCCAGGGATGCCTTGAAGGAAACTCCTGTTAAGGTTTTGTATGGAAACGACTCCATAGCCGAAGTGCTTGCCTGGGATTCTATAGACCTGGTTTTAAACGCGCTGGTCGGATTCGTCGGGCTCGAGCCTTCCCTGGCCGCCCTTAAAAATCACAAGACATTAGCCCTGGCGAACAAGGAAAGCCTGGTGGCCGGAGGTCACCTGGTCATGCGTGAAGCGGCTGCGGGAAAGGGATCCATTTTACCCGTAGACAGTGAACATTCCGCTGTTTTCCAATGTTTACGGGGAGAACAGTCCACAATAGAAAAAATTATCCTGACAGCTTCCGGAGGACCTTTCTTCAAGCACAGTACTCAGCAGCTGGAATCCATAACAAAAGCAGAGGCCCTGGACCATCCTACCTGGAACATGGGGGAAAAGGTAACTGTGGATTCGGCCACCCTGATGAACAAAGGCCTGGAGGTGATAGAGGCTTTCTGGCTTTTTGGACAGCCCCTGTCCAGGATAGAGGTTATGATCCATCCCCAGTCCCTGATTCATTCTATGGTTCAGTTTTCGGACGGAACAATAAAAGCCCAGATGGGCTGCCCAGACATGCACCTGCCGATTCTGTACGCATTGTCTTTTCCACGCCGTCTTGATTACCCCGAGGCACGCAGGATGGACCTTTCGCATTTCCGTTCCATGGAATTCCACAAGCCGCCGGAAGAAAGGTTCCCGTGCCTTGGAATGGCCTATGAGGCCCTGAAAAAAGGCGGCAATATTCCCTGTGCCCTTAACGCTGCAAACGAAGTAGCTGTAGATGCTTTTTTAAACGAAAGCCTGAAATTCAATGCTATACCAAAACTGATCTCGCAAACCCTGGAAAAAGTCTCTTTTATGGCTGATCCCACATTATCTGAATTGAAGGACACACACCAGGAAGCTCAGAGGGTGGCACAAATTTTGTTGGCAAGTTATTGATTATATGGAAGTATTGATAAAAATTGTCCAGGTGATCCTGGCCTTGTCGTTTTTGGTCCTTGTACACGAATTGGGGCATTTTCTTTTTGCCCGGCTTTTCAAGATACGGGTGGATAAGTTTTACCTGTTTTTTGATCCATGGTTTAGCCTGGTGAAATTCAAGCCAAAGAATTCCCATACCGAATACGGAATTGGATGGCTTCCACTTGGAGGATATTGCAAAATATCCGGTATGATAGACGAATCCATGGACAAAGACCAGTTGAAAGAGGATCCCAAACCATGGGAATTCCGCAGCAAGCCGGCCTGGCAACGTTTCTTTGTCATGGTTGGCGGTGTGCTCTTTAATATGATACTGGCCATAATCCTCTACGGGCTCATCCTTTTTAC
>DBRG01000011.1:0-494 GCA_002305545.1 Bacteroidales bacterium UBA1374 | reverse complement strand
AAGGCCCGCCGTGATCACGGTACTTAGAGGCGCCGACACCGTCCGTTTTAACTTTGATCAAACCTTTATTGCCCAAATGCTGAATACCAGGGATCTGTTCACATTGCGCTATCCTTTTGTGGTTTCTTCTGTACCCGACACTTCGCTCAATGTGGCCTCTGGACTGATAGCCGGTGACAGGATTGTAAGTTTGAACGATATTCCGACCCCTGCCATACAGGATGCCCGTCAAATCCTGGCACAACACAGCGAGGGTATAGTATATGCCGGTGTGCAAAGAGACCTCACAGTCCTGCAAATCCCCCTGAAAGTCAACAAACAGGGCATGCTCATGGTGGGGGTGACCAATCCCCTGGAATTCATCCCGGCTACCGTAAAAGAATATTCTTTTTTCAGTGCTTTTCCAGCCGGGATTGCGAAAGCGTATCAAACAGGAGCCAACTACATACGTGAGTTGGGATTGATATTCACACCCAAGACCAAGGCGTACAAAT
>DBRG01000003.1 GCA_002305545.1 Bacteroidales bacterium UBA1374 | reverse complement strand
CTTCCCGGCCTTGTGGTGGAAGCGGCCTTGCTGATTATTAGTATTGCTGTTCAAGCAATTGCCCAGTGGTTTTCAAGGCTGATCTTCAAGGCGGTGCGCCAAACGCGTTTGGCGCTTATAAAAGGCTGCTTCGCAGCACCAATTATTTCCCTGGTTGCTTTGTGGGAGGTGGTAAGTGACGGTTTTGTTGCAAAAACCACTAATCCGCTATTATTGTGTGCTTTATAGGAATGAACGCCATTTTGACTACTTACCACCTTCCCCGGTTTTTGCAGTTTTTCCGTGATTTTGAGGGGAGGTGGTAAGTAGACGTAATATCATAAAAGCCCGTATGGCGCTATTAATGTGTATGTTAAAGGCATGGCCGGAGTTTCGGCTACTTACCACCTTCCTGTTAATTCCGACTCCAAAAAGGATAAAGACCTGGTCAATAAACTAAATTCAGGGATTACGATGTAGCTTAAACGACTGCCTGGTTGTATATTCTATCTTATATTTGCATATATAGTACTTTAATATTTGTGCTCATGGAAATAAAATCTGCAAAAGTAAATCACATCCCGACTGTACAGGAAGGAACCGTGAAGGTTCCCGGGGGCAACATATGGTACCTCTTAGTGGGTGCCGGGAAGAAAGGTGTGCCTTTGCTGACGGTACACGGAGGCCCGGGGGCCCCGCATGAATACCTGAATCCTTTAAAAGCCCTGGCAGAGGAAAGGCCGGTCGTGTTCTATGACCAGCTGGGTTGCGGACATTCAGACAGGCCCTCGGATCTTGCGCTGTGGACAGTGGAACATTTCGTGGAAGAACTTGACTTGCTGCGAAAAGCCCTGTATTTGAACCAGGTCCACATCCTGGGACAGTCCTGGGGCAGCATGCTGGCAGTGGAATACATGTTGCGAAAAGAGCCCTCCGGGGTCAAATCACTCATTTTATCGGGTCCCTACCTGAGCAGTCCGCTGTGGGCAAGGGACCAGCGTTACTGGATAGACCAGTTGCCGGCGGAAATACGGCAGATCATCCTGGAATGCGAGGATAAAAAAGACTACAAAAATCCCGCCTACCAGGATGCCGTCATGGAATTCTACAAGCGTCATCTGTGCCGGATGGATCCCTGGCCAGAAGAGCTTCTGCAATCTATGGAGGGCATGGGAGTGGATGTATATGAGCATATGTGGGGTCCGAGCGAGTTCACCATGACAGGAACGCTTCGGCAGGCAGATGTGACACCGCATCTGTCCCGCCTGTCCCTTCCGGTTTTATTGACCTGTGGCGAGTTTGACGAGGCCCGGCCCCAAACCGTGGCCTTGTACCGGAACCTGATCCCCGGTGCCCGGATGCGCATTTTTGATGGGGCATCGCATTCCCACTTGCTGGAACAGCCGGAAGAGGTACTTCACACCATCTCATCTTTTATCAATTCTGCAGGCAGTTAGCAGAAACGGTGAAACCTCTGCTCGCTGATCCCGCTAAGAACCGGGAGCCCCGGCTTAAAATAAAGGCTTCCGGTTCTTAGTGGGATCAGCAAACAACCTGAAAGGTCCCAGACATTATAATTTGCGCAGCCGGGCGAATTTCAGGAGCAGGGTTTTTGCCCCGCCGAATTCAAACTCGATGACAGCCCGGGTGTTGGGCATTTCGCCTTCCAGAGTAAGTATGCGGCCCCGGCCAAAACGGTCATGTTCAATATCCATTCCGACGGTAAGGGATGAGGCATCCGCCGCCTGAAAATCTGCCGGGCCCGGGGTACCACCGGGTGTGCTGAATCCTGCCTTACCAGAAGTGCCACCGGGCACCTTGAAGCTATCCCTGGCCGAAGCTCCTCCGGCCTTGAATCCTTGTCCGCCGGGACGGTCTGCAGGAGTACCCCCTCCATATGAGTTGCGCCGGCCGGCCCAGGTATTTTCGCCTTCAGAGCCGGCACGCCCGCCACCGGACCCAAACTTTCCGACACCGGATCCGAACTTTCCCACGCGGGACCAGGAACTTATGCTATCCTGTCCTTCGGCTCCGGCCCCATATAAATCAGGGACCGGCTGGTTAAGGAAATCGGGGTCGATTTCGCGCAGAAAGCGGCTGGGCGGGTTAGACTCCATGCTTCCCCAGTGCATGCGGGTGCGGGAAAAGGAGAGGGTGAGCGATTTCTTGGCCCTTGTCATGGCCACGTAAAACAACCTCCGTTCTTCTTCCAGCTCGGCCTGGGTATTGCTCGACAACAGGGAAGGAAACAATTTTTCTTCCATACCCACCACATATATATGGGAAAACTCAAGGCCTTTGGCCGAATGGACGGTCATCAGGCTTACCCGTTCGTTATCGGGTTTCTCCTGTTCGTCCATCTGGGTGAGCAAAGTCACGTTGTTCAGGTATCTTTCCAGGGTAGGTGCGGCTTCCCCGTTATCCGGTACGGTTACTTCAGTTTCCAGTTCCACGCCTTCTGCTGCGACCCCGCAATAGACCTGGATGCTGTTGAGCAGTTCTTCCACGTTATCCAGCTTGGACATGCCCTCTATGGATTTGTCCTCCTTTAACATGTGAAGGTACCCCGACAGGCTGGCCACTTCCATGGCCACCTGGTAGGCATTGGCTCCTTCTTCCTGCATGTTGCGCACTGTTTCTATCAGTTCTGCGAAGGCTTTCAGGCGTCCGGAAATATTTCCCCTCAGCCCGGCTGCCTCCAGGTCGCCCTGTTGAATATACCCAAAAGAGGACAGGCCGGCAAACAAGGCGGCTGTTCCCAGTTTCTGCAATGAAACATCCCCGATGCCGCGGGAAGGCGTTGCTACGGCACGGCGAAAAGCTTCTTCATCGTTTGGATTGACCACCAGTCGCATATATGCCATCAGGTCTTTCACCTCGGCCCTTTCGTAAAAGGAAAATCCTCCGTAGACCTTATAAGGGATGTTCCTTTTTCGGAGCGCTTCCTCAAGGAGCCTGGACTGCGCATTGGTGCGGTATAGAATTGCGAATTCCCCGTAACCGGTATGGGACGTGTACACCTTATTCAAAATGGATGAGACTACCAGGAAGGCTTCTTCTGCATCGGTATAGGCACCCAGTAATTCAATTTTTTCCCCGGGCTCGGACCGGGCAAAGCATTCTTTGCGCATCCGGCGCGAATTGTGTTTGATCAGGCTGTTGGCTGCATTGACTACGGTCTGGGTGGATCGGTAATTCTGCTCCAGCCTGTATTCTTTGGCCTCTGGAAAGTCGTTGGTGAAATTCAGGATATTCTCTATCCTGGCCCCCCGGAAGGCATAAATGCTCTGGGCGTCATCCCCCACTACGGCTATGTTGCGGTGTTCTTGCGCCAGACTTTTAATGATCAGGTACTGTGCCAGGTTGGTGTCCTGATATTCATCTACCAGGATGTAGCGGAAACGGTCCCGGTAAAAGCCCAGTATCTGTGGGTTCTGCTGAAACAGTATGTTGGTATAGAGCAACAGGTCATCAAAATCCATAGCGCCGGCCAGACGGCACTTTTTGGCATACAATGCGAAAATATCAGCAATGCGGGGTTTGCGGGCCGCTTCATCGGCCTGCATGGCCTGGTCGTCTGCCGCATAGGCGGAAGCTGTCCTGAGGTTGTTTTTGGCCCTGGATATGCGTGACATCACCTCTGCAGGAGGATAGGCCTTTTCATCAAGTTTCAACTCTTTGATACAACTTCTGATAGCCGATTTGCTGTCGGACTTGTCATAAATGGTAAAATTGCGCGGAAAATCCAGCAAATGTGCTTCTGTACGTAAAATACGCGCAAAAACCGAATGGAAAGTACCCATCCACAGGTACCGGACTTTTTCCGGTCCCACCAGATAAGACACCCGGTCTTTCATCTCTTTGGCCGCCTTGTTGGTGAATGTCAGTGCAAGCAGTGCAGAAGCGGGAATACCCTGTTCCAGCATATAGGCAATACGGCATGTTAGTACTTTTGTTTTACCGCTTCCGGCACCTGCAATGATCAACGATGGACCTGTTATATCTTCAACCGCCTGTCTCTGAGCCTCATTCAACTCCTTCAAATAGTTCTCCTTCATATGGGCAAATATAGATAAAAATGCCGACGAATATTTTATCTTTGCACTTGCTAATAAAAGTATATGTCCGCCTGTTATAAGTTTCGCCGGGGGTTGGATATTCCCCTCAAAGGCAGTGCTCACCTGATGACTGCTCCTTTGGCATCCTCTTCCCTGTACACGTTGAAACCAGGCGATTTCAAAAATACGATTCCAAAACTCCTCGTACGGGAAGGTGACATTGTCCAGGCCGGATCTCCCGTATACTGCGACAAGGAACATCCCGAAATTTTATTCACCGCTCCGGTAAGCGGCACCATCCATGCAATCGTCCGCGGTGAAAAAAGAAAAATTACCGGTGTTCAGATCCTTGCCGATGAGGAGCAAATGCAGGAGCTGTTTCCGGTGGCAGATCCGGAGCAGATTACCCCAGAAAGGATCCGGGAACTTTTGCTGCAAAGCGGCTGCTGGCCGCTCATTACCCGAAGGCCGTACGGCACTCCCGCCCACCCCGGAGAAACACCAAAAGCCATATATATAAGCTGTTTTGACTCGGCCCCGCTCGCGCCTCACTACGATTTTACCTTTGCCGAATCTTTTGAATCCCTCCTGATGGGCATCCGCGTCCTTGAACGCCTATGTCCTGGCAAGGTCCACCTGGGGCTGCGCGATACCACATCGCCTCACAGCGTTTTCCGGCGGCTCCCGGGCATTATGCATACTTTTTCAGGACCGCATCCGGCCGGGAATCCCGGGGTACAACTGCACCACGTTTGTCCAGTGGGAAAGGATCAGGTGGTCTGGACCCTCACCCCGATGGGCCTGTCAATCATTGGTAAACTCTTCCTTAACGGAACTTACGATACCACCCGGATGGTAGCCGTTACCGGTTCGGCCCTGACCAGGACCGGATACATCAGTTGCCACGCGGGAATCCAGGTCAGTGCACTCACTGCGTTCCCGCTTAAAGAAGGCATACAGGCACGTATTATCAGCGGCAACCCGCTTACCGGTGACAATGCAGGCCCGGACGGCTTCCTGGGATTTCACCACCAGCAGGTCACGTGCCTTCCGGAAGGCGGAAAAAGGGAACTGGCGGGATGGGCCAGACCGTTGCGCCTGAACAAATTCAGCGCCGCACGGACCTACATATCTTATCTGGCTCCCCTTCTGGGTAAAACCGGCCGCTTTAACCTGGATACCAATTTAAATGGTGGCGTAAGGGCCTTTGTCCTGACACGGGATTACCAGAAAGTCCTGCCCATGGATATCTTTGTCTCACACCTGATTAAAGCCATCCTGGCAGAAGACATAGACAAGATGGAACTGTTGGGAATTTATGAAGTGCTGCCTGAAGACCTGGCTTTGTGCGAATTTGTCTGCCCGTCCAAGATCGAGATCCAGGATATTCTTCAGAAGGGAATAGATCTGATGATAAAGGAAATGCAATGAAGTGGGTTGAAAAGATCATAGAAAAGATTAAGCCCGCCTTCAGCAAAGGCGGCCGGCTGTCTTTCCTGCATTCCACTTTCAATGCCTTTGAAACGTTTCTGCTGGTTCCCGGAACTGTTACAGGAAAAGGATCTCATATACGCGACTGCAACGACCTCAAGCGCGTGATGATTGTCGTTGTGATAGCCCTTGTCCCATGCCTGCTTTTTGGGATGTACAACACGGGACTGCAACATTATCTGGCCATGGTCCCAAAGGCAGAACTGCCAGGTTTTTTACCCGTGTTCTGGTATGGTTTTCTTAAAGTACTGCCCCTGGTGATCGTATCTTATGTGGTCGGCCTGGGAATAGAATTCACCATAGCACAGATAAGGGGCCATGAGGTAAACGAAGGATACCTGGTCACGGGAATGCTAATACCCCTGATAGTTCCGGTGACCATCCCGTTGTGGATGCTTGCTCTGGCCGTAGCTTTTGCCGTGCTCATTGGAAAAGAGATTTTCGGAGGAACGGGAATGAACATTTGGAATCCCGCCCTGCTTGCACGTGCTTTCCTTTTTTTCTCCTATCCCGCATACATGACAGGAGACAAAGTCTGGGTAGACGGCATCAGCGGGGCCACACCGCTGGCCGCCCTGGCCGAAGGGACCCCGCTTCAGGAACTGCCTTCCTGGACGGATATGTTCCTGGGCTTTATTCCCGGCTCTGTAGGGGAAACCTCCCTGGTGTGCATCCTGCTGGGGGCAGCCATCCTGCTTTACACCGGCGTGGCCAGCTGGAAGATCATGATTTCCTGTGTGGCGGGAGCCGTTCTAATAGCCTTCACGGGGAACATCCCCGTGCATTACCACCTGGTGATGGGAGGCTTTGCCTTTGGGTGCGTCTTTATGGCCACCGATCCTGTCACCAGTCCGCAAACCGAGACCGGGAAATGGATCTACGGATTTTTGACCGGAGCGTTAACTGTGACCATACGGCTTTTCAATCCCGGATACCCTGAAGGGATGATGCTCGCCATACTGCTTATGAATACTTTTTCTCCGCTGATCGACCATGTTGTGGTTTCGGTCAATGTTAAACGAAGAATCAAGAGAATTGCAAGCCATGGATAAAGGGAAAAGAAACGGGAACATTTACACCATAGTGTATGCCGCCCTTATGGTTACCCTGGTGGCCGCCTTGCTGGCTTTCGCCTCACAACTGCTCAAACCCAGGCAGGTAGCCAATATGATGGCAGAAACAGAGCAAACCATCCTACGGTCAGTATACCTTGAGGATCAACCCTATGAAAAATACATAACCGACACTGTGGCAGGACCGGATCAATTACCTCTTTTCATCTGCACACTGGACAATGGTACCCGCAAATACATCATCCCCCTGCATGGAAAAGGCCTCTGGGGCCCTTTGTGGGGATACCTGGCCCTGAACGATGACTTTAGAACTATATACGGAGCGGTTTTTGACCATAAGTCCGAGACGCCCGGACTGGGAGCCGAGATTACCACCCCCGCCTTCCGCGATCCGTTCAGGGGAAAATCCCTGTACAGCGGAGATGAGTTTGTATCGATATCGGTGCTTAAGCAGGGGAGATCCCAAAACAATCCCAATGCTGTTGACGGTATTTCAGGCGGAACGCTCACCAGCCGTGGTGTTGAGAATATGATACGGGAATCCCTGGAACCCTATTTGCCATTTTTGAGACATTATGAATAAACGCATATTCCTGGACCCGCTTTTCAAGAACAATCCCATACCGGTACTGGCCCTGGGAATCTGTTCAGCACTGGCTGTGACTGTAAAGCTGGAACCGGCCATGGTCATGGCCCTTTCAGTGACACTGGTTACCGGATTCTCTTCTATGATCCTTTCCCTCCTGCGCAATACCATTCCCGACCGCATCCGGATCATAGTACAGCTGGTGGTGGTGGCTGCATTGGTCATCCTGGTCGACCAGATTCTTAAAGCCTTCGCATGGGAGATAAGCAAACAGCTTTCCGTTTTTGTGGGATTGATCATTACCAACTGTATCATCATGGGCCGGATAGAAGCTTTCGCACTCTATAACAAACCATTTCCTTCATTGGTGGATGGGCTGGCCAATGGACTGGGTTACGGGATCATCCTCGTTGCCGTATCCATTGTCCGGGAACTCCTTGGATCCGGGACATTAATGGGCTATCAGGTAATCCCAAAGCAGTGGTATGTAGCAAACGGTGGCTTATACGAGAACAACGGACTCTTTATCCTGCCTCCCATGGCCCTGATCATACTGGGGCTGGTCGTCTGGGTATACAATGCCAAAAACGCAAAGAGGGTATAGCGTATGGAACAGATAGCCAATATATTTGTCAAAAGCATCTTTGTAGAGAACATGATCTTTGCCTATTTCCTGGGCATGTGTTCCTACCTGGCCGTGTCCAAAACGGTGAAAACCGCGTCGGGACTGGGCCTGGCTGTGATTTTTGTACTGCTTATCACCCTCCCGGTCAATTATTTGCTGGACCGTTATGTGCTCTCACCTGGAGCCCTGGCCTGGATCAATCCTCAATGGGCAGAGGTGGATCTGGGTTTTTTGAGTTTTATCCTTTTTATTGCCGTGATTGCAGCCATGGTACAGCTGGTAGAAATGGTAGTAGAAAAATTTGCTCCTGCCCTATACAACAATCTGGGCATATTCCTGCCGCTGATTGCCGTGAACTGTGCCATTCTGGGAGCGTCTCTGTTCATGCAGGAAAGGGAATACAGCAACATCCTGGAAGTCTTTTCCTATGCCCTGGGGTCAGGGATAGGATGGTACCTGGCCATTGTCTCCATTGCCGCTATCCGGGAGAAGCTGAGCTATTCCAACATTCCGGCACCCATGCGTGGCCTGGGCATCGCTTTCATCATTACCGGGCTTATGGGTATTGCCTTTATGAGTTTTATGGGACTACAAATTTAAATTCAACCAATGACCATCTTCCAATTCCTGCTGCTGACTTTTGCCGTCATACTGACCGTTACCCTGGTCCTGGTTGCTGTTCTGATCTATGCAAAAGCCAGGCTGACTCCAGGGGGTAACGTGAATATCAAGATCAATGACGAAAAAATGCTGGAGGTTGAGCCTGGGAACAATCTGCTGACCACCCTGGCGCAGAACAAAATATACCTGCCCTCGGCCTGCGGCGGCAGCGGAACCTGCGGACTCTGCAAATGCCGGGTATTGTCAGGAGGAGGATCCATATTGTCCACAGAAACGGTTTTTTTTACACGGCGAGAACAGCAAAGCCAGTGGCGGCTGGGGTGTCAGGTCAAGGTTAGGGAAAACATGGAAATACACATCCCTGCCCAGGTGCTGGGTGTCAAAAAATGGGAATGCGAAGTGATAAGCAACCGAAACGTGGCCTCTTTCATCAAAGAATTTGTGATTCAGCTTCCTGTGGGCGAAAACCTGGATTTCCGCTCCGGAGGCTATGTGCAGATTGATGTTCCCCCGGTTGCTGTGGACTTTTTCAAAGATATCCAAATAGATGAACCATTCCGGGAAGACTGGAGCTCACTGGGTATCTGGGAATTGAAAATGGTTAACAAAGAATACAGCTTCAGGGCTTATTCCATGGCCAACCACCCGGCAGAAGGGAACCGCATCATGCTGAACGTCCGCATAGCCACCCCACCCTGGGACCGCTCCAGGGGAGCGTTTATGAAAGTCAATCCCGGCATTTGCTCTTCTTATATTTTTTCGAGGAAGCCCGGGGATAAAGTAATGATCTCAGGGCCCTTCGGGGAATTTTTCCTCAAAGAAACACAAGCCGAAAAAATATTCATTGGAGGAGGTGCCGGCATGGCGCCCATGCGGTCCCATATATTTCATTTATTTAAAACCCTCCGGACAACAGACAAGGTTTCGTTCTGGTACGGGGCCCGTTCCAGGCGGGAGATCTTTTATGAAGACGAGTTCCTCCGGATAGCAAAAGAATTCCCTAATTTCTCATTTCACATAGCCCTCTCGGAACCCAAGCCACAGGATAATTGGACCGGCCATACAGGCTTTATCCACAAGGTACTATACGATCAATACCTGAAAGACCACCCTGACCCGGAAGAAGCAGAGTTTTACATCTGCGGGCCGCCCCTTATGACATCGGCCGTGACCGGGATGCTCGACAATCTGGGCGTTCCTGCAGATCATATTCTGTTTGATGACTTTGGCGGATGAACAGTTTTTTAATTACCTTTGTTCACTAACAATCTCTGTAAAGAAAAACAACAGTATATGGAAGTAATAATCAGCAACGATCCCGTTCCCGTAATTTCTATTAACGGGAGAATGGATACAGGCAATACCGCCATCTTTGAAGAAGCTATCGTCCCCATACTTAAAAGCGACACCAGGGAACTGGTCATAGACGGAACCGGTCTGGAATACATCAGCAGCTCAGGTCTGCGTCAATTCCTGGTTCTTCAGAAAAACATAAAAGAAAAAGGCGGAACCCTGACGGTTAGGAATCTACGGGCAGAGATCAAGGATATCTTCGATCTGACAGGCTTTACCAACATTTTTACCATCGTTTAGAAACTGTTTTCCAACCAGGATCTTTATAGATAAATAGGACATCTCCAGACGCTCTTCCAGGTCTTTGCGGGAAACCCATTCCGCTTTTTCAATTCCTTCTTCTGTCTGTGGAAGCAAGGTTGTTCCGGAATTGGATGTCATAGGGAACCAGGCTGTCATCTTGAGCACATTGTTTCCCTTATAATGATAACAGTGAAATGTTGTAGTCAATTGGTCTCCCAGGAGTTTCAGGTCAATGGCCCCGGTTTCTTCTGCCACTTCCCTTAGTGCGGTATCGCTCAGTTTCTCACCCTTTTCCTGCTTTCCCTTGGGTAAATCCCATTTACCGTAACGGTAAATCATCAGCAAAGCATTTTGATTGTTGGTTACAAGCCCCCCTGCTGCCGGCATAATGGTGAAACCTTTACAGAGATTCATAAAGGAAGTGTGTGGATTTTGAACCGGTACCACCACATGTCTCAGGTTTGTATTGCATTGGAAACTGACTATCAATTCTTCCCAGGAAGAGTGGTTTTCCAAAGATTCTACTGTAACTGAAGGTAGCAAACAAACCGGGCTGTCCGGACGGCATAACTGAAGTCGTCTATTATTGAAGAAAATACTGTACATTTGTACAAAGATATGTGATTATTATGGAATCTGTTGAAAAAAGAGTTGCTCAACTGCTGTTGGAAATCGAGGCAGTGCAACTCAACATTGAAAGACCTTTTGAATGGGCTTCCGGGTGGCTGTCTCCCATATATTGTGACAACAGAAAAGTCTTGTCGGTACCCGTGGTAAGGGACTACATATGTGATGCCCTTTGCCGGTCCATTAATCAAAACTACCCTTCGACAGATGTTATCGCCGGGGTTGCAACCGGAGCCATTGCCATGGGTGCCCTGATAGCCGACCGGCTTAAAAAGCCCTTCATATATGTCCGTCCGCGCAGAAAAGACCACGGAACCGGAGCCCGCATAGAAGGTACCCTTATGCCGGGATCCAACGTAGTGGTGGTGGAAGACCTGATTTCTACCGGTCACTCTGCTATTTCTGCAACCGATTGCCTGAAGATGGCTTGCGCCAATGTACTGGGAGTGGTAGCCACTTTTTCATATAATTTTGATGTAGCCCGCAGGGCTTTTGAAAAGAGCAACTGTGAACTGTATACGCTTACCAATTACAACACACTCATACAGGAAGCTGCAGACAAAAATTACGTAAGCAAAGAACAACTCGAGACACTGAATATCTGGCGTCTGACGCCAAACACCTGGGGAAGGTAATTATGGGAAATACACATGTTGAAGGAGACTCCTGTTATGTAAACAAACCGGCAGGAGTGGTTTATGATCTTTTTTCCGATTTTTCAAGATTCACGGATCGTCTGCCCGAAGACAAAAAAGACAAGGTAATCATAACAAAAGACACCATCCTGGCCGAGGCACAGGGTATGCAGATGGGAGTCAAAGTCACAAAAAGAGAAGAGCCTTCCCTGATTGTGATGGAACAGTACGGCAATATTCCTTTTGCTTTCAACCTGAACCTTCATATCCGGCCACGGGAAGAAGGTTGTGAACTGCAACTGGTCCTGGACGCCGAACTCAATATGATGCTCAAAATGATGTTGGGTGGGAAAATCAAAGATTTTGTCAATAAATTTACAACACAGTTGGCCGAAGGACTGAACCGGTAACCTCCGGAACAAGACAGACGCTCATGACGGACTTCAGAAATATGATGGAGGCGGCCCTGTTGCCCGGTGATGTGTCCCCGCTGCTGGCTTCCCTGGAATGCAAACCGCCTGTGAGTATCCGCCAACATGCCAGGAAAGCACCGGGGGAACTTTTTCCCGGTTCTGATCCTGTGCCCTGGTGTCCCATGGGGAGGTACCTGGAAGAACGACCTGCGTTCACACTGGACCCTCGGTTTCACGCCGGGGCCTATTACGTTCAGGAAGCCTCGGGCATGTCTCTCTGGCAACTGGCTCCCTACCTGAGTGCCATAACCTCACCCCGTGTTCTGGACGCCTGCGCAGCACCCGGTGGCAAGAGCACCCTGCTGCTTGACATCCTCCCGCAGAACGGCCTTCTGGTAAGCAATGAAGTCATCCGCTCCCGGGTTCCCATACTGGCCGAAAACCTGGCCAGGTGGGGATATGGAAACGTTGTGGTCACACAAAATGATCCTGCAGACCTGGGCAGGTTGACAGGGTATTTTGATGTCGTTGTGGCCGATGCCCCCTGTTCCGGAGAAGGTTTATTCCGCAAAGATCCCGAATCCAGAAAGAACTGGTCTCCCGCCCTGGTAGCGTTGTGCGTTTCCAGGCAGAGGCGTATTCTGAGCGACCTGTGGCCCTGCCTGCGACAAGGAGGCCTGCTGCTATACAGTACATGCACCTTCAACCGCATGGAAGATGAGGAGCAGGTTGACTGGATCAGGGAACATCTGGGTGCCCGCCTGTTGCTCGGCCCACAAAAATACCTGCCCCACCGGATCAAAGGAGAAGGTTTTTTCATGGCGCTGCTGGAAAAGACCGGATCGGCCGATCCGGGGCCAAAGAAATCCATGCCGCCCCTAAGCAGGAAAAAAGGCGGGAACGCCCCCCGTGTACCCGACAACACACCGCGACACCTGGAAGGTCCCTATTCCTGGTCTATGAAAGGATCTTTGCTAAAAGCTTTCCCGCAAGAATTGATACCTCAGATGCAGTCTCTGGAATCCCTGCTCAATGTGTTTCATTCCGGGATTGCCGTTGCAACAAAAAAAGGGGACGACTGGGTACCCTGGGCGGATCTGGCCCTGGCAACGGATCTTAAAAAAGACGCCTATCCGGTATTCAGGGCAAACCTGGAGCAGGCTGTGGCTTTTCTCCGGCGGGATCCCCTGGTCTTTCCCTATGGAACAGAAAAAGGATACCTGCTGCTGACCTACAATGACATGCCCCTGGGCTTTGTCAAGAACCTGGGTATGCGGTCAAACAACCTGCATCCTGTTTCCCGAAGGATATTCCTTTCACTCAAACAATCCGATCGTTAAAAAATCACACGTCATGAAAATTCTTACCATGGAGCAATACCAGGCCAAAGGGAGACGTTTTCATAAAATGGAAAAAACGTTTTCAAAGGTCCTATATGCCTCAATGATAAAAAAGAACGCATCGCTGCGTAAAGAAGTCTTTATGGAAACAGAATACGGGCGTACACGGACCGTATGGTATGGATTTGATAATCCGTCCCCCGGTCCGTTGCTTATAGACCTGCACGGAGGCGGATTTATCCTGGGAAGCCCGGAAATGGATGAAAAAATGAATATTGAATGGAGCCGCATCCTACAATGCAGGATCATCAGCATTGATTATCCAAAAGCACCTGACCAGCCGTTTCCTGCGGCCGTGAACCAGGTCTATGCGATTGTGGAATATCTCTTCGACCATGCAAAGGTCTATGGAATTGATACGA
This sequence comes from Bacteroidales bacterium UBA1374, assembly GCA_002305545.1. Classification (GTDB taxonomy): domain Bacteria; phylum Bacteroidota; class Bacteroidia; order Bacteroidales; family UBA932; genus DMER64. Next base: position 101,420 of record DBRG01000003.1, on the reverse strand, counting down.
AAAGAATTGCCATTGGTGGTCATAGCGCTGGTGCCAACCTTACTACTGTTACCTGCATGAAGGCTAAAAAAGAAGGAAAAATTCAGCCGGTATGCCAGTTTATGAATTGTCCCCCGCTGGATCTGGCCACTACGGCCCTGGAAAAACCAAAACCCAAAGGCAGTATACCGCCAAGACTCTCCTTTATGTTTGACAGCTGTTACGTTAACGGCCATAATGGACACGATCCTTATATTTCACCCGTATATGCAAACGACCAGGATCTGAAAGGCCTGCCTCCGGCTTTGATCATTGTAGCCGGGAGGGATTCCCTGCATAACGAAGGGGTCAGGTATTACACCCGGTTGAGTGAAAACGGCGTAGATACTCAATTGCTGGATTATCCCACCGGCCGGCACTGTTTTATGTTAAAAAAATCCGTCATAACGACGGATGCATTTGAAAAAGTGACACGATTCCTGCAACAGCACCTGCAGGGAACCTCAGCGGGAGAAATCAGGTAAAAAGTATCCGGCAGGCCGGGCAGGTACGGTTTTAAAAGAGGATATCTCAACCGGGTATTGTGTTCCATCGGCCAGGGCATAGCGGATATACAAAGGTTTCAGTCCGTCGGCAGCCAGGGCAATGATCACGTAAGTAAAGGGAGATTCTATGGAATTGGGGACAAGGGTCAGCTCCCATACCAGGTTACCTGTCGTGCTTTCTTTCCGCAGGGGATTGCCTGCGTGGTAATAGTCCTGGTTGAGCCTGGAAAAGAAAGCAGAGGGGTTTTCCAGAATATCGGGAGAGTTTTTATCGTGAGGCATTTCCTCCCATTGATCAATTCCCTGGTTGTAATACCATTTTTTTTCTCCATCGCAGCAGATGTAAAATTCGTCCATTTTCAGGGTGAACATCCCGCCTTGGAGCACCATGGTCCCGGGAACCGTTTCATTCCACAGGAATTCAATTTCCACGGCCGGAGCTTTTGCAATCTTTTGTGCAAAATCGCCGAGCAGGTCATCAGTGGTCTGCGCGCCTGCAGTCAGGGTCGTTGTCAGTAGTAGTATGCCTGTAATTAGGGCTTGATTTTTCATTTTTTCAAAAAATCATCCAGCATTTCCTGGCTGGAAATCAACAATTCCCTGGGATTGCTTCCCCTGGGAGGACCAACGATCCCGGCCTCTTCCAGCTGGTCCATGATCCTTCCTGCCCTGTTGTAACCCAGATGGAACCTGCGCTGCAGCAGCGACGTGGATCCTTCGCCGTTTTGTATCAATAACCTTGCCGCTTCTTCAAACAACTCATCACGTTGTCCGGAAGACGGGTTGAGCATATCCTGCCTGTCGGTTTCTGAATATTCGGGAAGCTCAAAAGGTCCGGAATAGCCGGGTTGGTCTCCAATAAAATCGACCATGCGTTCCACTTCCCGTGTATCAATGAAAGCACACTGGACACGCTGCAGGTCTGTACCTGCCGATATGAGCATATCGCCCCGTCCAACCAACTGGCTGGCTTCTGATACATCTATGATTACCCTGGAGTCGATTTTTGAGGCCACCCGGAATGCCATCCTGGCAGGGAAGTTGGCTTTTATGGTTCCGGTAATGATGTTGGTGGTAGGCCGTTGTGTGGCAATGACCAGGTGGATCCCGGTAGCACGCCCCATCTGTGCCAGTCTTGTAAGGGGGCCTTCCACGTCCCTTCCGGCGGTCATGATCAGATCGGCAAACTCATCTATTATTAATACAATAAATGGCATGAACCGGTGCCCTTTGAGCGGATTGAGTACCCTTTCCTGGAATTTCTTATTGTATTCCTTAATGTTCCTCACTCCTGCCATATTGTACAATTCCAGGCGGTTATCCATTTCTATACACAACGAATTGAGGGTATAGACTACCTTTTTGGTATCTATGATAATGGAACTGTCTGCATCGGGGAGCCTGGCCAGGAAGTGATTTTCCAGCTTGGAATAAAGATTCAGCTCTACGCGCTTAGGATCAACCAGAACCAGCTTAAGGTAGGCCGGGTGCATTTTGTAGAGCAAAGAGGTCAGAATGGCGTTCAGAGCCACGGATTTCCCTTGTCCTGTAGCTCCGGCCACCAGCAGGTGCGGCAGGCGGGCAAGGTCCAGCATCACGATCTCGTTAGAGATGCTTTTACCCAGTACAATGGGAAGGTCATCCTTTGATTCCTTGAATTTTGTCGAATCCAGTACGCTTTTCATAGGAACAAGGGACGGTTTGTCATTGGCCACTTCAATACCCACCATATTGGTGCCGGGTATGGGTGCAATAACACGCATACCACGGGCTGCAAGGGAAAGCATAATGTCATCCTCCAGGCGGGTAAAATGTGAGATCCTGATGCCGGGCGAAAGTACAATCTTGTAAAGGGTGACGGTGGGTCCGGGTGTAGCCACAATCTTCTCAATCTGAATGTCAAATGTCCTGAGGCATTCCACAATTTTCTGATTGTTCCGTTCCAGTTCCTCCTGGGGCACTTCGGTAATACGGTTCCTGTAATCTTCGAGAAGGTCCAGCGGGGGCTTTTTGTAATGGGACAGGTCCTGTTTGGGATCATAGAAGAGCATCGTTCCGGAGGTGGATGCTTCTTCTGTCTTTTCCACTTCAAATACAGGAGGTGGCGGAACCGGAGCAACCGGAGTTACCGGTACTTCTTTTTTTGCAGGGCCCCTGGCCTCAGATACCACTGCGGGTTCGGTCGGGGCCGGCTCTGACAAGGCTGCGGTCTGGCGTTTTTCTTTTCTCCTTCGGATCCATCGGTATACGAAAGGCAGAGGGAAAGCGGTCAGTACAAAGAAAAGTACCACACCGGTCCCCACCGTTCCCAGTATGCCAATAAGCCATTCATTGACCCGGTATCCGTAAGTTCCCCCTATTCCCGCGCCAAATACATATCTGAGGTTGGTGAAACTGAAAATGTATCCAAGGGCAATGGAGAGGAGGATGCAGAGAAAGGCTGTTGTAAAGAACAGCGGGATTATTCGGACACTGCGAATTTTGAGTAAAAAAACGGATACGGCAATACAAAAGAAGGGGATGATAAAAGCACTCAGGCCAAAGAGCTGCCCAACGAACAGATCGGCCCAGCGATTACCTGCAAAACCTCCGCTGTTGGCTGCACTGTCTTCCGGAATAAACAGGTGGTCTCCCGACAGGAGGCTTTGATCAACCGTCCAGTTGAACAGGTAGGAAACAAAAGCAACCAACAGGAAAACGCCCAGACCCAGGAACAACCACCCTGCAATTAGCCTGATAATTTCCCGGGTACTTTTTTTTCTTTCAAGTTCACTGGCCATTTGAAGGTGACCTTTTCTTCTTTTTATTCTTGTGCCATTGGCTTTGGCGTTGCGGAGCACGTTGTGTATTGGGCTGCCTGAACTCTCCCTGGATCTCGGACATTTTTGCCCCTTCCGGAACAGTCAGCGTTCCGTTGGACAAACTGCGAATGTCGTTGAATATGGTATTATCAGATACAGTATCCTTGTTCCAGATCAGGTATTGTTTACGCATGTAGGAGGCCAGGGCCATGGTCATGGCATCACGTTCTTCTCCTTCCGGTTTAGAGGCAATGGCCATGACCATGTTCTGGATATTTCTTCCGTAATGCATAATCCTGACAGGTTCACGTTCAGCACCTATAGCGTGCGGTTTGGTAACAAAAACCTCCCGTACGGGAGGGGGAAACGGGGCATCTACGTCAAGTTCGTAATCAGCTATGATGTAAACATGATCCCATAATTTGTGCTGGTAATCGTTGACTTCACGCAAATGGGGATTCAGCATGCTCATGGCATTGATAATCGCCTTGATTTGCCGGGTGCGCGCTTCCTTGTCCGGGATCTTTTTGGCATCCTGTACCATATTGTGTATGTAACGGCCGTATTCGGGCAATATAAGCTTCTCTCTCTGTGTGTTATAATCCATTTTAAACTAATTTTCAGGCTACTAATATACAAAAACAATCTCATTCAGCGCTACCCATCCCTGGCGCCCATCCTCCAGCTCTATCCGCGCCCAGTCTCCCATTTGTTCCAGCACACGCAGGCGGGTCCCTTCGTGAATGACCAGCAAGTCCTTTCCCTGTGTCCCGGGTGCAGACCGGACAGAACTGACGGCGGATAGCACAATGGCCAGATCTTCCCGTGTTGCCTCTTTCCTGGACTGCCAGGCAAAGGTAGTGGACAGTATGGCAAAAAGAAATATTACAATGGAAAGGATAAAGGAAGCTTTTCGGAACCTGACTCCCCTTGCAAAAAAGAAAACCAGGAAAAGGACCAGTGCCAGAACAAGCAGGCCGATGGAAATTACAGCCCACATGCCGGAAGACAATATCTGGTGGCTTTCCCGTATCCATTTCGTCACAAAAAAAGTCGGTACAGGTTCTATCCTGTCTATGCATTGTTCCCTTGCCACCTGTAGATTGTAGAGGATATCGGGATTGTTGGGTTCCAGACGCAGGGCTTTTTCGTAATACAAAATGGCATAGGCAATATAACGCATTTTAAAATAAGTATTGCCGATATTGTAATACAAGGCGGGAGATTCCTGCCCGGAACTTTCTATCTGAAGGTAGTTCTCCAGTGCCTCCTGGTATTGGGCATTGGCATAATGGGCGTTGGCATCATTCCACAGGCTGTCTGCCATATTCTGTGCTCCGGCTGCCAACCATGCGGAAAAACACAGGGCAATCAACAGAATTATCTTTTTCATACTATAATCTGCTTAAGGGCTTGTTCCATCTTACTGATAGCTTCAACGGCCTTTTCAAAGATCCTTTCTTTTTCCAGCTGACCGGGATCGGGTGCATAGCGGGCAAATTCACAGGATTCTATCAGGCTGGTATAATCGCTTACAAGATGTGGTTCAACATTTCTGCCCAGGAGTAGTTCCTCAATCCGTTCACGCGAACAGTCTGCCTGCGATAAAGCCAGTTTGTCTGCAATATACCCCCACAGGGCGCGGTGCAATTCTTCGTAATATCCTTCAAAATGCTCCTGCTTCAACAACATGCCGGCCGTTTTTAACCGTGTACGGGCTACCTTGTTGGCCCTGCTGTTACGCACTTTTACCACATCGTTGCGGTGCTTACGTGTTTTATCCAGAAACACGTAAACACCTGCTGTTATGCCAAATATCAACAGCAGAACAATAAAATATGACAGGCTGCCAGTAAAATAGGACCCTTTGATTCGCCAGGATTGAAGCGACGTATTAATATAACGGATGTCCTCACTAAGGCTTTCCACTGCCCGGCGGTGCGTCCCCGGAGTCAAAGGCACTCCCGCAGGTGTTACCTGGGACCCCCTTTCTACTTTTAGTGTCAGCGGCTGGGTTCGCAAAGTCTTGTAAACTCCGGCTTCTATATCATAATAGGAAAAAGTTACCGGTTCAATGGTAAAATCCCCGTAACTTCTGGGAATTACAGGGTATTCAAACGTTTTTGACCCCGAGAAAGTCCCTCCCGTACTCCTTGAATTGTCCGTGACTTTGGCATCATATAGTTCAAAATCCGGGGGAAACTGCACTGACGGAGCTTCCAGGAGGTTGATGTTTCCTTCGCCTGTAACAGTCACATACAATGAAAGCGCATCGTGTGCACTTACTGAATCTTTTCCCAGGTTGGCTTGGATTGTGAATTTTCCCACGGCCCCCGTAAAGGAAGGAGGAGCCCCTGCCGGCAGGTCGTTAACCCTTACTGTAACTGCCGGGGCAATCACCCGTTTGCGCACCGTCTGGTATGAATCAAAGAATTCATCAAGCAGGGACTGTCCCTTGCGGGTATTGCGGACCTGTATCACGCATACGATCTCTGACGGATCAATCCGGATTTCTCCTGTTTGTTGGGGGAGCAAAACATAACTTCTCAGGGTTGCCACCTGGAATATTTCTCCATCCACGTTTTCTCGCTGCCATTCAATTTGCTGGGGCGCATATACTTCCTGGCTCCAGAATCCATTGAACGTGGGGAAACGAATATCTTCTGCTCCAGCCACATTTACCCGTGTGTAGAGTTTGAGGGTGGCTGTAAGTGGCTCTCCCTTGACGACCCTTCGTTTATTGACCGCAAGCCGCAGAAAGACGTCCTTATCTGTGACGTTTGTTCCTGCCGTAATGTTTTCTTCCTGAACAGGGCTGTCAGGTGTTGTTGTCCCCTGTATAACTTCTATGGTTACCGGCTTGGTTTTGTAAGTTACATTATCCGATACAATTGAAGCCTCCCCAATGGTGTATTTTCCCGGTTCGCGGGCCTCCAGGATGTAAGTATAGCTTACAGAACGGCTTTGCGTCCTGCGCCCGTTAATGTACTCCATCCTGTTCATGGTAGAAGTGGTGGGTCCTGCCAGCACCAGAAATCCCTCAACGGGAGGGGCACTGAAAGACTCGTGAGGAAGGTCAGTTGCCGTAAATACAAGGCGGAACCGCTCTCCGGAAGCTACCACGTTAGGAACCTCAATGGTAAACTGACCCTGCGCGTTTGCCTGCACAAGGCTTAAAGCGGCCAGTATTAACAGAATTGTTTTTTTCATATATCCTGTGTGCTTTTACCAGTTTTTACCTGTCCGGACAGGCACTACGGCCCGTGCCTTTTCTTTGTTCACTTTTTCCTGCGTTTCACGCTCTTTCTGCTGTACGGCTTCCAGCATTTGCTGGGCGGCCTGGGGACTTATTTTTGGAGGCGTCTCCTGGTCCTGCTGGTCCTTGTTCTGGTCCTGCTGATCTTTATCCTGGTCCTGCTGGTCCTTGTTCTGGTCCTGCTGATCTTTATCCTGGTCCTGTTGGTCCTGTTGGTCCTGTTGCTGCTGCTGCTGCTGCTGTTCCTGCTGGTCTTTCAGCATTTTCTGAGCATAGGCAAGGTTGGTCTTTGTTTCCATATCCCCGGGCCGTATCCGCAAAGCGTTTTTATATGCCTCGATACTTTCTGCATATTGCTTGGCAGACAGCTGAAAGTTCCCGGAATTGTGCCAGGCATCGGCCTTATTTTCAGGGATGTGCAAAGAATCAGGTACTGAGGCCATAGTAGCAGACGCCTGCTGGAAATCTCCGCCCAGGTGCATGGTGTTGGCCAGGTTGTACCTGGCCTTTAGGGAGGTGGAATCCTTAGCCAGAGCCCTGTGGTAATCCAGCAATGCCTTCTCCAGGTTTCCCCTGCGGAACGCCCTGTTACCATCACGAATGTCTTTTTTATCGGCCTGGGCCGAGGCCGACAGCGACAGTGCCGTTAAAAAGACAAAGACTACTGCTGTTTTTGAAAAGATGTCAAAACTTTTAAAGCGGCGTCCTTTTCTTTCTCCTATCAAAGTTTCCATGAAAAGGAAAAAGAATGCTATCCCAAAAAAGTACATGTACTGTTCATTGAAATCCTCAAAAACCACCGACTGGAATTCCTGCTGATCCATCTGGTGCACCGAATCTATGATACCCTGGAGGCCAAAATCTGAATTCCCCGCCCTGACATAAACACCTCCGCCGGCCCGGGCCACATCCATCAATGTTTTTTCGTCAAGTTTTGTAACCACGGTATTGCCCTCCTCGTCCTTGAGCAAGCCACCGCCGGCCATAGGTATTGGTTTTCCGAATTCTGAACCTATCCCGATGCAATGAACCCGGATCCCCTGGCCGGCTGCCTCAGTGGCAGCGGCTACCGCGTCATCTTCGTGGTTTTCTCCGTCTGTTATCAGGATCAGCGCCCTGCTTCCCGGGGTGTCCAGGCTGAAGCTCCTGATCCCTGTGAGGATGGCCTGGCCGAGGGCCGTCCCCTGGCGTGGTACGGAGCCTGTATTGATGGTGTTGAGGAAAAGTTTGGCGCTTACATAATCCGTTGTGACAGGAAGCTGCACAAAGGCATCCCCGGCAAAAACTATCAGTCCTATCCTGTCGCGGTCCAGGTTGTCAGCCAGGCGTGAAACAGCCAGCTTTGCCCGTTCCAGCCGGTTGGGGGTGTAATCCTCGGCAAGCATGGAATTGGATACATCCAGGGCTATAATGATCTCCACACCAGTGCGTTTCATCTCCTTGACACGGGCCCCGGTACGGGGACGCGACAGACCCAGGGCAAAGAAAAAAATCCCTGCACAAAAGAGCGCCATCTTGATCCAGCCCCTGCGGCGAGATACCGATGGCATGAGCGGTCGGAGCAACTCCGGATCGCCGAACCGTCTTAGCATCTTTCGGCCGTACCTGCGGTATAGACCATATACAACCAACAGCAGCGGAATTGCAGCAATGATCCATAAATACTGAACTTGAGCCAATTGTATCATATCTCTCTAGGGTATTCTTCTCAATACGATCCAACGCAAAATAAATTCCAGGGCCAGTGCGAACAAAGCCACCAGGGCAAAATTCATGAACAATTCCCTGTACACGGGAAATGAATCCACCAGGGTCCTGCTTTTTTCCATCTGGTTAATCTGGCTGTAAATAGACATCAATTTGGTATTATCTGTAGCACGGAAATATTCACCTCCGGTTATTTGCGCAATCTGTTTGAGCAATTCTTCGTCGATTTCTACCGGTATCTGTTGTATCTGAACTCCATAGGGCGTCATTACCGGGTAGGGAGCCATTCCGTGCGCCCCAACCCCAATGGTATAAACACGGACACCATAAGTTCGTGCTATTTCGGCTGCTGTAAGCGGGGTCACTTCTCCCCGGTTGTTTACCCCGTCTGTAAGCAGGATAACAACCCGGCTTATGGCTTCCGAATCCCTTAAACGGGCCACGGCTGTTGCCAGCCCGTTCCCAATGGCCGTCCCGTCCTCTATCAAACCGGTCTGTATTTCCTTCATCATATTGATGAGCGTGATGCGGTCTGTTGTCAGGGGACATTGCGTGTACGATTCACCGGCAAAAACAGCAATGCCAATCCTGTCTGCAGGACGTTCCGCAATAAATTGTATCGCTATGTCTTTTGCTGCGGCAATCCTGTCGGGTATGAAATCCCGGGCCAGCATGGACGTGGATACGTCCATGGTAAGCATGATATCGATCCCTTCAGTGACTGTTGACTCATAATCCGAAGAGGAACGCGGCCTGGACATGGCAACGATCAGGGCAGCCAGGGCAATGGTCCTCAGGACAAAAGGCACGTGATATAATATTCTTTTGTATGAAAGCTTTTCTTTTTCAAAAGGTTGCAGAGACGAAACCTGGAGCGGGGGATCATGTTTTCCCTTCAGCTGCCTGTATACGTACCACACTGCCAGAGGAACCAGCAGCAGTAATAAAAAAAGGAGTTTGGGGTATTCAAAAAACATAACAGGTCATCTTATTCTTCTTTTTCTTCTTCATCCTTTGCTGTTTCTGTAACAAACCGTATGGCCTGGCGCAGGGATTCCTCGTTTTCACTGTCAGAAGGTGTGTATTTGGCAAATTTTGCCAGGTCACCCGTACTGAACATTTGGCCAAGCTCCCCTATGATCTTTTCGGTAAGCAGGGAGTCTTCAGCTTCCACCTGGAGCAGGGCTTCCATCATCTCGGCCGAGGTTTTTTCCATGGCCTGTATCCCCCACCGGTCCCTGAGGTAAACCCGGATGGTGTCTGTAAGCAGCGTGTAGTATGATTTTGCTTTCTGTTTTTTCCACAGTTCCCGGGCCCTGATATCTTCAAGCACTTTGAGAGCGGCTATGTGGGGAGGGTCCTTGGGCCTTACCGGGCCAAAGAGGGGCAGATGATTCCTGCGTCGCCTTACAATCAGAATGATCAGAAATACAAGCGCGGACAGCAACACCACAATGCCAACCAGGGTCAGTATTTCTCCTGTTGTGATAGGATAACGCATCTGGGGCTTTAGTCCGTATGGCTCGAAAGAGGTGGTGTCCACCGGTATGGTGTTAACAGATAAACGGGGTCCCTTAAACCATAAGGTGTCTCTTGTCCCGTCCTGCCCTACCAGGCACAGCGGCACGGGAGGCAGCTGGTAGCTGCCGCTGTCAAAGGAGGTAATAAGAATGCGTGCACGGATGCTATCCAGGTGTTTTTTTCTGACAACCGAATCAAGCAATACTCCCGACAAGGCCTCCACCTGCGCTGTAAGCTTGTAGGGAAGAGGTGAGAAATCAGGTACCTCTATCTTCCTGCCCGTCCATATTCCTGCGGGCAGGGTCATGTTCCACCAGGTTTGGTCACCAATCAGGATACTGTCCTTTTCCAGAACAGACTCCTGCACCAGTCCCGCAGGCAGTTGTCCCGTATCTGTAACCTGCTGTGCGTAAGGAAGACAAGGTGAAAGAGTCAGCCACACAAAGAAAAAGCATATATATATGAATCTTTTCATCTTTACGCTCTTTTTTTAAACAGGCGGATCAGGGGTTCCACGTAGTCCTGGTCCGTTGCAATCCTGACATGATCTACCTGGTATTTGTTCAGAATAGTCCGGATTCGCTCCTGGCTGTTACGGTACCACCTGGCATAATTGTCCCGCACCCTTCTGCCCGAAGTGTCTATCCATTGTTCCCGGTTAGTCTCGGCATCCAGCATACGGACCAGTCCCACATCGGGCAACTCGGTTTCACGCTGATCGTAAATCTGTATGGCTGCCAGATCGTGCTTGTTGGTGGCAATCTTGAGTGCCTCTTCAAAACGCGGCTGTTCTGTAGTGTCCAGGTCCATAAGGTCAGACAACAGAAAAGCGGTGCAGCGCTTTTTGATGGCATTGGTAAGAAAACGCAATGCTTCGGATATATTGGTCTGACGGCTTACGGGCTCAAATTCAAGCATTTCTCGTATGATGTGCAGCAGGTGAGAGCGTCCCTTTTTCGGGGGAATGAATTTTTCCACCTTGTCGCTGAAGAAAAGGGCACCCACCTTATCGTTATTGATAGAGGCCGAGAAACTGAGGATGGCGGCTACCTCGGCCAGCAATTCCTTTTTCAGTTTCTTTTGTGTTCCAAACCACCGGGAACCGCTCACATCTATGAGCAATACCACGGTTAGTTCGCGTTCTTCCTCAAAAACCTTGATATAAGGCGCATTCATCCGTGCCGTGACATTCCAGTCCATATCCCTGATATCGTCGCCGAACTGGTACTCACGCACTTCGCTGAAGGCTATACCGCGGCCTTTGAAAGCCGAGTGGTACTGCCCGGCAAAGATCTGGTGTGTCAGACCCCGGGACTTGATCTCTATCTTGCGGACATTTTTAAGCAAATTCTCTGACATAATCTGCTATTAAGGAACTTCAACAGCATTGATTATTGAAGTGATGATGTTTTCCGTTATAATATTTTCGGCTTCTGCCTCGTAAGTCAATCCGATCCTGTGGCGCAAGACTTCGTAGGCCACTGCCCGGACATCCTCGGGGATGACGTAGCCGCGGCGCCGGATAAAAGCATAAGCTTTGGAGGCTATGGCAAGAGAGATGCTGGCTCGCGGCGAAGCACCATAGGCAATCAGGGATTTAAGGTCCGGCAGGTGGTAATCCTCCGGTTTTCTGGTGGCATACACCAGGTCTACAATATACCGCTCAATTTTCTCGTCCATGTAAACTTCCCTGACTACTTCCCGGGCTTTCCTGATATCGGCAGGTTTGAGCACCTGGGCAGCCGTTGGAAATTCCCCGGAGTTGTTCATGCGTATGATAAGTTTTTCTTCTTCCTTTTTAGGGTAATCCACAATGACCTTGAGCATAAAGCGGTCAACCTGTGCCTCGGGCAGCGGATACGTCCCTTCCTGCTCTATTGGGTTCTGGGTAGCCAGAACAAGGAACGGTTCCGGCAAGGGAAATGTATGCTCTCCAATGGTTATCTGTCTTTCCTGCATGGCTTCCAGAAGTGCCGACTGTACTTTGGCCGGAGAGCGGTTGATCTCATCGGCCAGTATAAAATTGGCGAAAAGAGGCCCTTTCTTGACCTGGAATTCCTCCGTCCGCTGGCTGTAGATCAGGGTACCCACCAGGTCGGCAGGCAACAGGTCGGGGGTGAATTGAATCCGGCTGAATTTTGCATCCACCACACTGGCCAGCGTTCTTATAGCCAGTGTTTTTGCAAGGCCGGGAACGCCTTCAAGCAAAATGTGTCCGTTGGCCAGAAGGCCAATAAGCAGGTTTTCAACCAGTTGTTTTTGCCCCACAATCACTTTGCTCATTTCAAGGGTCATAATATCCACAAAGGCACTTTCCCGCTGAATTCGCTCGTTCAATTCTTTAATGTTTACGGTTTCCATAGATTGATATTTTTCTATACGGTTATGGTTTTTTCATATATTTGCCAAAGATACATCCTTTATGCGGTTTTTTGTTCATCTTTCCTTTAACGGGACCCATTACCATGGCTGGCAAATTCAAAAAAACGCACCTTGTGTGCAGGCTTTTCTGGAAGATGCCATCAGCCGTGTTTTGGAAGAAACGGTAACAGTTACAGGATGCGGCCGTACCGACACGGGGGTTCACGCAATTGATTTCTGGGCTCATTTCAATTATTCCGGTATTCCTTTTGGATGTGAAGTCATAACCTACAAAATAAATGCCATATTGCCCCATGATATCTGCGTTCATGGCATTTTTCAGGTCCCTGAAAACCTTCATGCACGGTATCACGCCCTGAACAGGACCTACCGTTATTATATCCGAATGAACAAAGAACCATTCCTGGAAGGCGTATCGGCTGCACCGGGAACTTATGCCTCCACCCTGCCGAGCCTGGAACTCATGAACCGGGGCGCTGCATTGTTACTGGGAACACATGATTTCACAAGCTTTTCCAAACTTCATTCACATACACGGACGAATATATGTACTGTAACCGAGGCCAGCTGGTTTACCAAGGAACAGGAATTCGGGATCAATCCGTTGTGGGTATTCCAGGTTACTGCAAACCGCTTCCTGAGGAATATGGTCCGCTGCATGGTAGGGACACTCCTGGAAATAGGAAAGGGGAAAAAGCCCGTGGAATGGATTTTGCAGCTGCTCGAAGAAAAAAACCGTTCCCTGGCAGGCTTTTCCGTACCCCCTCAGGGACTTTTCCTTTGGAAGGTTCATTATGAAAAACTTAAAACAATAAACTAATATGTTGCAAATTGTACTTCAAACCGAGGCCATAACAGAAGCCTCTTCTTCTATGTCATTGTTGTCCATAGCTATAAAAGGCGGATGGCTGATGCTTGTGCTGCTGGCATTGTCTGTTGTTGCTGTTTATATTTTCGGAGAACGTCTTGTTGTGCTTAGGAAAGCAGCCAAAGTGGACCAGAATTTCATGAACAATATTAAGGAATACATATACGACGGCAAAGTGCAGGCGGCAGTACATTTGTGCGAAAGCCAGGACACTGTGTCAACGCGCTTGATAGCCAAAGGCTTGCGCAACATAGGGCGGCCCCTTTCTGATATCAGGTCTGTTCTGGAGAACGCAGGGAGCATAGAAGTGGCCCGTCTGGAAAAAGGAATGCCTGTGCTGGCCTCTGTTGCAGGCGGTGCTCCTATGGTAGGATTCCTGGGCACGGTCATTGGGATGATCAAGGCTTTCTACAATATGTCCATGGCTGGAAGCAACATTGAAATCTCTTTACTTTCGGAAGGGATCTACATTGCCATGGTTACCACCGTGGGCGGGCTGCTGGTGGGCATTCCTGCTTACTTTGCTTACAATTACCTCGCTTCCCGTATCGGGTCCATAATAAATACCATGGAAAAAAATACGCTGGATTTTCTGGAACTTTTACAGGAGCCGCTTAAATAAAAATAATATGGCTATAAAAAGAAACACCAGGGTTGAGGCGTCTTTCACAATGGCATCAATGACTGACATTGTGTTCCTGTTGCTGCTGTTTTTCCTGGTTACCTCGACATTGGTCAATCCCAACGCCTTGAAGCTATTGCTTCCAAAAAGCACCAACCAGATTTCTGACAAGGCACAGGTAAGCGTATCCATAAAACATTATATTCAGGCAGGGACCTTTTCATACCACATCAACGGAAATACGAATGCTGTTCCTTTCTATGAAATAGAACCACAGCTGCAACAGGCCCTCCAGAGCAGCGATGATCCCACGGTTTCTTTATACGTAGACAAAACCGTCCCTATGGAGCAGGTGGTACAGGTAATGAACATTGCCAAACGCAATCAGTATAAAATCATCCTGGCCACATCTCCCGAGTAGGGAGCAACAACAAACCTGTCAATGCAGCAGAACAAGGGAAAGAATACCGGCATCTGGCTAACAGCGGGAGTTCACCTTCTGCTTGCCGTTGTTTTGTTGCTTATCGGATTGGAATATGTTCCTTATCTGCCCGACACCCTGTTGGAAATTGAGTTTGAGCTGGAAGAAGAGCGCCAGCCTCTTCCTTTGAAAATTATTGCAGAACAGGGATCTGAGCCGCGCTCTCCGCAACCAGTCCCGGAGCGGCCCCCCGAATTAGTACAACAGGCTGTTGTCCCGGAAGAAACTCCTGGCACACAGCGTACCGGGGAAAGCACCCCGGCAGAAACGGGCGATGTTGAGGTGTCTGATCCCGAACCGCCTGTTATCAATGAAAGGGCTTTGTACAGAAGCCGGGATGCAGACACAACCGAAGGTGAACAGACCGGCTTGCTGACCGGAGAGGAACGCAAGGCAGGAGATCCTGCAGGTAACACACAGGCAGGAAATCCCCTGGGACAACCCACGGCCCAGCTTGCCGGACGCAGCATCGTCGGTAAACTGCCATTGCCTGAGTATTCAGAGAACCTGGCTGGCAGGGTTGTGGTCCGGATTCTTGTAGACACCTATGGAAACGTTACTTCCGCCACCCCTGGGATAGAAGGGACAACCGTTCAGAATAAGGTACTGTGGGATGCGGCACGAAAAGCCGCACTTCAGGCACGGTTCAATATTAGTGGGTCGGCCCCTGCCGTGCAGAAAGGAAAAATAACGTATGTTTTCTCCTTAAAATAGCACTATTCGTACCGGAGGGCTTCTATGGGATCCAGCCTGCTGGCACGCACGGCCGGAATATATCCAGACAAAATACTCACTACAAAGCAAATCGCTACACCCAGCAACATCCATAACCAGGGAACCACAAAAGGAGTCTTCATACCCAGAGACGTAAGGTTGCCGGCAATGAATCCCAGCACAATCCCTCCTGCCCCTCCGAGCTGCCCAATCACTATCGCCTCAATAAGAAACTGCTGCTTAATAATCCTGGAGGTTGCTCCCATGGCCTTTCTGGTTCCGATCTCACGTGTACGTTCATTCACAGAAACCAGCATGATGTTCATAAGTCCTACCGCAGCTCCCAGCAAGGTAATGAATCCTATGATGAAAGCCACAATGGTAACTATCCTCATGGTTTCCATAGAACGTTCAAGCATGTCCTCACTGCGGTCTATCTGGAAATCTGTCTGGTCCGTAGGAGCAAGACGGCGTACGGTCCGGAAGTGGATCTCAGCTTCTTCATAGGCGTTACGGGTGTTTTGTCCTTCCTTTGGCTGTATTTTGATCTGAAAATTCATGTCGTCACCACCATATACGCTGCGGGCATTTGCCAGCGGAACAAATATTTGTTTGTCAGCCCCTCCGCCAAAAGTTGATCCTTTTGATCTGAGAACCCCTATTACCTGATAGCGCCTGCCATCGACATTTATAAACTCACCTATCGGATTTATGTCTCCGAATAGAGACAGCAGCCCGTCCCCAATGACAGTCACAAACCCGGAGGAAGTCATTTCGTAATTTGAAAAAAAGCGACCGGAATACAACTCCAGTGCATTGACCGGAAAATAGTCAGGATTCACTCCCACAACACTGATATCAGGATTGGTTTTTTCCGATCCATAACTTACTTCCAGCATGCTGCGTGCAGGAGCTGAAACGGCAATGCGCGAAGGTACAGGATACTCTTCCACAAAAGCCATAGCCTGCTGGTAAGTGATCAGGGACTGATTCCGGATCCTGCGCCTGACTTCGGCTGACTGACCGCGCAGGGATTTTGAACGAATGGTTATGGTACTTGCACCCATACGGTTGAAACTATCTGTTACAGAACCCCTTATTGCATCAATCGCCGTCAGGATACCCACCAGGGACATAATCCCGACGGCTATCATTAAAATGGTGAGCACAGAGCGCAGCTTGTTCGTCTTAACTGCTGTAAGAGAAACATTTAAATTTTCACGGAATAAAGGAGATAATCTCAGAAAGGCCGGATACTTCATAATGCAATATTAAGAAATTTCGCGTACATTTGCGGCTCAAATTCAAAAATAATGCAGAAGAAAGAAAAATCAGACGGCCGGGAAAGTTATCAACGCCCACGGCGTGAGCGGATAACAGATCAAAAGGTCGAAAGGCCTCGCCGTGAGGGCGGGTACAATGCCGACAGGCCTCGCCGCGAAGGCGGGTACAATGCCGACAGGCCTCGCCGCGAAGGCGGTTACAACACCGAGAGACCCCGCCGTGAAGGCGGTTACAACGCCGAAAGGCCACGCCGTGAAGGCGGTTACAACGCCGGAAGGCCACGCCGTGAAGGCGGATACAACGCCGGAAGGCCACGCCGCGAAGGTGGTTACAACGCCGAAAGGCCCCGCCGCGAAGGCGGTTACAGCTCTGAAAGGCCCCGCCGCGAAGGCGGTTACAGCTCTGAAAGACCCCACCGCGAAGGCGGTTACAGCTCTGAAAGACCCCGCCGCGAAGGAGGCTACAGCTCTGAAAGGCCCCGCCGCGAAGGAGGCTACAGCTCTGAAAGGTCACGTGGCGAAAAACCATACAGTTCCAAAAAACCTCGACAATCAGTCAGTTACAAACCGGCTCCCCAAAAAAGAGAAGCCCCTGCTGCCAAACAACCTAAAGTCCCGGGGGAAGTCCGTCTGAATAAATATATTGCCAACTCAGGCATCTGTTCCCGCAGGGAAGCAGATACCTTTATTACCACAGGGCTGGTTACCGTCAACGGAGAAATTGTGAATCAACTGGGTGTGAAGGTAATCCCGGGAGACGATGTTCGCGTGAACGGACAACGGATCAAGGGCGAACCCAAAACCTATATTTTGATGAACAAGCCAAGGGGATACGTCACTACCTTAAGCGACGACCACGCCGAAAAATCTGTTATGGATCTGATTGCCGGACAATGTGAACAACGTGTTTTCCCTGTGGGAAGGCTTGATAAAATGACCATGGGTGTTCTCCTGTTCACAAACGACGGCGAGCTCACAGAAAAATTGACCCATCCTTCCTACAATCGTAAAAAGATTTACCAGGCCCGCTTGGATATGAACCTGAAAAAATCCGACATGGAAAAGCTCGTCAACGGAGTGGAGCTGGAAGACGGCGTGATGCAGGTAGATCAGATCGCTTACATTGACAATGACGAAAAAGAGATCGGACTGGAAATACATTCAGGGAAAAACCGTGTTGTGCGCCGTCTTTTTGAAGCCCTAGGCTATAAAGTAAAGAAACTTGACCGCGTATATTTTGCAGGATTGACCAAGAAAAACCTTAAACGAGGACAATGGCGCTTCCTGACTGAAGAAGAGGTCAACATGCTAATCACCGGATTCTACCAATAAGGAATGAGTGACTCGCACAAGGCCGGTTTTGTCAATATCATTGGGAATCCCAACGTGGGCAAGTCTACCCTTATGAATGCCCTGGTTGGCGAGAAACTATCCATAATCACCTCCAAGGCACAAACCACCAGGCACCGCATCCTGGGCATTGTCAACGGACCGCACTACCAAATCGTATATTCGGATACTCCGGGCATCATCAAACCATATTACCTTTTACAGGAGAACATGATGCAATTCGTGGACTCGGCCATGGCCGATGCAGATATCCTGCTGTATGTCACCGATGTTGTTGAAAAGCAGAACAAAAATCCTGAATACATTGAAAAACTAAACAGGATTGAGGTCCCTGTCCTGCTTGTTCTCAATAAAATTGATAAAAGTTCGCAGGAAGAAGTGCTCTCCCTGATGGACCAGTGGCACACCCTGGTGCCCAAAGCCGAAATATTTCCGGTAAGTGCACTGGAACGATTCAACCTGGATTCTCTCCTGGAAAGGATCCAGGTTTTGTTGCCTTCCTCACCGCCCTGGTTTGATAAAGACCAGCTGACAGACAAAAGTCTGCGTTTTTTTGCCTCGGAAATCATACGGGAAAAGATCTTCCTCAATTACTCAAAAGAAATTCCCTATTGTACAGAGGTTACCGTGGAAGAATTCCAGGAAAGCGATGAGCGGTACAGCATACGTGCAGTGATCAGCGTTATGCGCGATTCCCAGAAAGGGATCATTATAGGCAATAAAGGCAGTGCACTCAAACGCGTGGGGACCCAGGCCCGCCTGGACATGGAGGATTTCTTCCAGAAAAAGGTTTTCCTGGAACTATATGTCAAGGTTCTTCCCCTGTGGCGCGAAAACAAGTCCAGACTCCGCCAGTTCGGCTACTGACGGCGTGCTGAGCACCTCCAGCGCTTTGATAAGCACATTGTCTATCCTCCCCAGGTAAGGATAGAATCCCTTGTCTTCCAGCCGGGTATTCCTGCCTATATACGCCTGGATCTGTGTTATCAGGATTCCTCCACACTCCTTCCATTGAGCAGATACCGGCCCGATCCCCTGCCTGTTCACATAGCGCAGAAATTCATCTTCCAGTTGTTTTGAGGCAAAGAACTGCTCCAATTCCTCAAAAGTGCCAATGCCGGACAATAGGGCGCGGTTGCGGTCGGCAAATTCCATACTGAACCGGATTGGCAGGTTCTGTCTGGATATGCGCAGATACAGGTCATTTACTCCCGTAGTATCCAGGGGAACAAATACATCAGGTATGATCCCACCCCCACCGTATAGGACTTTTCCTGCAGGAGTCACATAACGCAACGAGTCATTTTTGGGAATGGAATCTTCCTGCATCAGTTCCCCATGTTTGTATCGCTCTACCAGGTCGTACGCATATTCACGGGAATTACTCCCGTATGGTTTTTGAATTGATCTGCCCAGTGGGGTGTAAAAACGGGCAACGGTAAGGCGCAGCCCGGAGCTGTCGGAAAAATATACCGGTTCCTGCACAAGACCCTTACCGTAAGACCGACGCCCAATAATGGTTCCCCGGTCGTTATCCTGCAAGGCCCCTGCCATGATTTCAGAGGACGAGGCGGAGGCTTCGTTGATCAGAACAGCCAGCGGCATATCATAACAGAAACCACGCTTATGAGTGAAAAAATCCTGTCTTTCCCTGTGCAGGCCTTCCGTGTAAACAACAAGCCGGTTTTCATCCAGAAATTCGCCCGTGATCTTCAGAGCCTGGTCCAGGTATCCTCCGGTATTGTCCCGCAAATCGAAGATCACCTGTTTCATGCCCTGTTTCATCAGATCCGCTATAGCGCCCAGAACCTCGGCGTAGCTGGTCATTGAAAACCTGGACAATTTGATATAACCGGTCAGTGAATCTGCCATGTAGGCCACATCCACACTGTTAACCGGGATTTTATCCCGGATGATGGAAAAATGTATCAGGTTATTTTCTCCAAAACGCTTGACATGGACATCTACCTTGGTTCCCTTGGGCCCCTTGAGGAGCCTGACAATCGAGTCCTGAGGCAGATTAACCCCTGCGACAATCTGTGTATCAATTTTTATGATCTTATCGCCGGCTTGCAAGCCCATTTTTTCAGAGGGCCCGCCTACCACCACATTAATTACGGTAGCAGTATCGCTTGGCACATTAAAAACAATCCCTATACCTTCAATGTTACCCCGCAATTCCTCATCGGCCGTGCGCAATTCATCCGGAGGGAGGTAAATGGAATGCGGATCAAGCTCTTCCATAATGGTCGGAAGCGTTTTTTCAATAAAAGATGAAACGTCAACCGAGTCCACATAATTGTTCTGGATCTGGTCCAGAATCAGTTCCAGCTTGGACCATTCGCGTCCCAGCCGTTTCCTTCCCTCTCCGTTCTGATCCCTTAATGAGTTCCACCTTATGATTCCTAAAAAGGCCAGCACGACTAATATGCCCAGCGTTATGGCCAATGTCCTGCCTGTTTTCTGATACCCTTCCATGCCTTGTTAAAATTTATCTACCTGTATACCGGCTCTTTTTAAAAGCTCTATTCCTTCCTGCAATCTGTAATCATCGCTGTATACCACCCGGACAATCCCGGATTGTATGATCAGTTTGGCGCATTCAATACAGGGAGAGGCCGTTATGTAGATGGTGGCTCCTTCACTGCTGTTGTTGCTTCTGGCAACTTTGGTTATGGCGTTGGCCTCGGCGTGTAAAACGTAGGATTTGGTGTGTCCGTCTTCATCTTCGCAAACATTTTCAAATCCACGCGGGGTGCCGTTATAACCATCGGAAATGATCATCCTGTCTTTAACCATCAACGCGCCTACCTTCCTTCGCACGCAATAAGAGTTTTGAGACCATATCCGCGCCATTTCCAGGTAGTGGAGATCAAATTGGGTCTGTTTATCCATTGTACAGAAAACGTTTAATACTTCTTTTGGGTGTCTTTTCAAATTCTTCGGGAACAATCCTTACCCTGGCTATCTGGCAGTATTTGGGTAATTCCAGGTTGATCTGGATACGCATGGCTTCCATAGTCGCATCCATGGCAGTATCCGGGAGCCCGTCCGCTGCCGCTTTTTCAAAATCAGGATATACCAGTGCCACCAGCTTGTCATCTTCCATGATCACCAGGCTTTCACTCACATAAGACATGTTGTTGATGGAACTTTCAATTTCTTCGGGATAAATATTCTGTCCGTTAGGCCCCAGGATCATGGTCTTGGAACGGCCTTTTATAAACAGGTACCCCTTATTGTCCATGGTTCCCACATCCCCTGTCTTAAACCAGCCGTCATCGGTAAACACCTGCTCGGTGGCTTCCGGATTCTTGTAATAGCCCACCATCACGTTATCACCTTTAAGCTGGATCTCACCGGGAATTTTTTCTGGATCATCGGAATCTATACGGATGGACATCCTGGGCGCTGACCTGCCACAAGAAAACAGCGGTCTTTCATTCCAGGGGGCATATGATACAATGGGACCACATTCGGTAAGCCCGTAACCTACGGTAAAGGCCAGGTTGATACTCTTGAGGAACGGTTCCACCTCGTGGTTCAAGGGTGCGCCGCCCACGATGATCTCGACATATTCCCCCCCAAAAGCCTTGAACAGCTCGTCGTGAATACGGTTTTTGATTCTCTGATCTATGAAAGGCATACGCAACATGACTTTAATGGACGGACGCTTGAGCAGGGGCAGGAGTTTTTGTTTGTAGATCTTTTCAATGATCATGGGGACCGCAATGATCACACGGGGTTTGACGCTTTGGAAGGCTTCAGCTATCACTTTGGGCGAAGGCATCCTGGTCAGGAAATGAACGTGCGATCCGGACGTCATTTCAAAGAGTAATTCAAACATCAGCCCGTACATATGCGCCGAGGGGAGCATTGAGACGACCTTGGCCCCGTTGCTAACCTGGGGCAGCACTTCCCAGGCAAATAGAACATTGGAAAGCAGGGAACGGTAAGGGAGCATGACTCCTTTGGAAAACCCCGTTGTTCCACTGGTATAATTGATCAGTGCCAGTTCTTCCGGCAGGTCCCTGTGGAAACGGATATCTTCAGGGGTCATCCCGTTTGGATAAAGTTCTTCAAATTTACTTTCCAGTCCGTTCCGGATGGTTATGATCTCTTTTTCCGGAGCATGAAGAATGTCAAAATCATTTAATCCCACAATAGCTTCCAGGTTTGGCATCTCGGATTCACTAAGGCCTTCCCATACCTGTTCACCTACAAAAAAGATACGTGCATCGGAATGATTTACCAGGTGCCGGATGTTTCCCGGTTTGAATTCATGTAATATGGGAACAACAACTGCCCCGTAAGTAATGGTGGCCAGAAAAGCCACTGCCCAGTTGGATTGGTTCTTCCCGCACAAAGCCACTTTATCTCCCTGTTTTAGCCCGCACTGTTCAAAACCTATATGGACCATACGAATACGGCGTGCCAGGTCACGGTAATACAGGGTGTCACCGTTGAATTCTGTCAGCGCCTTGAAGTTCCAGTACTTTTTGAAACTCATTTCAAAAAGCTGATTGAGGGATTCTGTTTTAAAAACGTCTTGATTCATAATCATATATATTAAGAATTATCCAAAAGCCTGCAAATCGCACAGGTGTTTATACATACCGTTCTGAGCCAGCAACTGCTTGTGGGTACCCTGCTCTGTAATGCATCCTTTGTCAATGACCAAAATCTGGTCTGCATCCCTAACGGTGGAAAGGCGGTGTGCAATGACCACCGAAGTCCGGTTTTTCATCAGTTTTGTCAGGGCCTCCTGTACCATTTTTTCACTTTCCGAGTCCAGGGCCGAGGTAGCCTCATCCAAAATCAATATGGGAGGATTCTTAAGAACAGCCCTTGCAATGGCCAGCCGTTGCCTCTGTCCTCCCGACAATTTCACCCCCCTGTCCCCGATGTTGGTATCATACCCATGCTCCAATTCCATAATAAAATCATGTGCATTTGCTATCCTGGCTGCATTTTCCACCTCAGCGCGCGGTATGTTTTCCAGACCAAAGGTAATATTATTTGCAACAGTATCGTTGAACAGGATGGCTTCCTGGGTAACCACGCCCATAAGTCCTATCAAATCCCGGGGCCTGTATTTGCGGATATCCACACCATCCATCATTATCGCTCCTTCCTTTACATCGTAAAATCTAGGTAGCAGATCTGCCAACGTTGTTTTGCCCCCGCCCGAAGGGCCCACCAGGGCAATGACCTTCCCCCTGGGTATGACCAGGTTGATATTTTTCAGCACACAGGCATCCGTTTCTTTGTATCGGAAACTTACATCCCGGTATTCTATGGCTTCCATGAAATCATGCACAGGTATTGCATCAGGATCTTTTTTCATTTCTACAGGTGCATCCAGGATACTAAAGATCCTCCCGGCCGAGACCATCCCCTTGCGGATCATGGCATAGGTACGGGTAATGGATTTGGCAGGTTCCAGGACCCGCCAGTAGAAACCAATATATACCACAAATTCGGGCCATGTCATTCCCAGATCTCCCCTGACCTGCAACCATCCGCCGTAAAAAAGGACAGCAGCTGCTACTGAAATCCCCAGGAACTCACCCAGAGGCGAAGCCAGTTCCTGACGGTTGTACAATTTCCTGGTTGCTATCCGGTGCTGGTCATTAATACTGTTAAAGCGATCCCGGACATATTGCTGGGCATTGAAAGCTTTTATGATCCGGCTCCCCGATATGGCCTCCTCAAAGTGACTCAGTAATTTGCCCAAAAGGTTTTGCGAAACTTCTGCACCGGAGCGAAGAGAACGTGTAATCCGGCCAATAAGCAGTGCGGAAACAGGCAAAGTGAGCAAAGTCACAAGGGTCAGTTTCGGACTCATGTAAAAGAGCATGGCCAAAAATCCGACAATAAGCAGGGGATCCCGGAAGAGAATGTGGAAAGAACCGGCAACCGAATTCTGAACTTCATTTACATCATTCGATATTGAAGAAAGCAGATCCCCTTTCTGCCGGTCATGGAAATAGCCGATTTGAAGCCGGCTTATCTTGCGAAAGAGGTCTTCCCTTATGTTTTTCATCAGGTTGGTACGCATGTCCACAAGGATCCTTTGCGACAGATAGTGGGTCAGATTGGCCAGAAGCGAGGCTGCCAGCAAACTGACCGACACGTAAACCAAAGCCATCAGGATTCCGTCCTGTGCTTTTATAAGGACCATATAATAACGGAACAGGTCAACAATATAAGGGATAGAGAAACTGAATTCCGGCCGGGTCACTTCTCCTGCCAGGGTATCTGCCTGGAATAGAATGGTCAGCAAGGGTGCCACCAGGGCATAGTTGGCTATGCCAAACAGCACGCTTAACACAGATAATGCCAGGTAGGAAGGCCAGTACCTGCGGTATGGTTTTCCATATGCCAATATACGGAGAAAGGATTTCATCAATCTTCTATTTCTTCATAATCGACGTACTCTCCAGTGCTTTTATCAATGCGTTTTTTCCGGGTG
This sequence comes from Bacteroidales bacterium UBA1374, assembly GCA_002305545.1. Classification (GTDB taxonomy): domain Bacteria; phylum Bacteroidota; class Bacteroidia; order Bacteroidales; family UBA932; genus DMER64. The sequence continues at coordinate 77,436 of DBRG01000003.1, read as the reverse complement.
GTCTTGTGCTCAACATGGTCCCGTTTTCCGCCCTGTTCCTGCATTCTTCGGACCTTTCCTGCCAACATCAACGGGATCAGGCGCATAAAAAAGTATCCGGCAACTATGATAAAAAAGATTATGGTTAGAAAACTCATTCTATTGATTCCAGTATAATGGTTATGGGTTTACCTTCAATTGTTGTGCCGTAAAGCTCATATGGACCGGAAATACGGATTTCTGCCTGTGGATCCAGGCATTCTTTCCGTGTGGTCATGCCCCTGACCAGGCCCCTTTCCGACAGAAAAACCGTCTGCGTTTCTGTATAAATCACCCATAAACCAGTGTTTTCCCACATTACGTACCGGGGTTGTCCGGTAAGGTATCCGGAAAGGGAAAAATCGTTCCACCCGCCGGACACACTGCCAGACTTGTCATAACAACGCAAGACATTGTCCTGATGTACAAGCAGGATCCTATATTCCTTTTTCCCTTCCGGATCAAATACAAACGGACCATAAAGAATACTGGCTGCATAAGCCCTGGGATAGGGGGACACGTTGCGTCCCAGCCTGTCCAGCAAATACAACCTGTTCCCTATAGAAAACAACATCTGCAATTTGTCATTCTTTAGGAAATCCAGTTGGGCGACACGGTCCTGGATGGGCCCTTCCATGGTCTTCTCCCATAAAGTTTTTCCAGTGTGATCCCTCATGATGAGCCGGCATTCGGGCCAGGGAGTCTGGAACAGCTCATTACCCTTTCTGGTTAAATGGTTAAAAACCTTGTAGGGTGGTGTTCCCCTGGCCAGGGTATCCTGCCTGGTACCGTCCTGCATGCGCACTTCCTTATGCCGTGGCACCAGGGGTGATATTTCCAGAGAATCTCCGTATACAGACAAATGCGCATAAAGGCGGTCTTCCAGGGATGAAAATTGTAGGAATGTAACTTGTGCATTATAGCGGCTCCAGGCATCCAGACGTTCTGTATACCGTTTGTCAATCAAAGTTTTAAGTTGTTCCAGGCCGGTAGCCGGCTGTAGAAATAAAGTAAGGTTGGAAGCGTTCATAATACCTGGCGATGCAGGGGTCTGGGAAATGGCATCGGCCAGTGAGTGGTAATTACCGGCCAGGTTGCCTTCTAGCATTCCGTTAAGCAGATTTTCAGGCCCAAAGAGAATGAACGAACCAATAAAGCAATAATACCCTGCCTGGCACAGGTTAAATATCGGCCCAAAAATCCCGGGCATGAGTCCGGGCAGGGGATTTTTCATCACCTTGCCCTCTTCCTGTTTGTTTAAAAGTGCGAACTGGATCCTGGCCTGGTGAATGTACCGGGAATGGATGACGGTTATCCAATGCAATTCACTTCCATAAGGCACACAGGAAAGTGATACTTCGGTGGGATACAACAGGTTGAACCACTCTATCCTTTCCTTTTCAGGCTCGTTTCTTTTGATTTTGTGCCATTCAAGATACCTGCCGTATGCATCCAGGAAAGAAGCTGGATCTGACAGGCCCAGGGAAAAACCTGCCACAGTGGCAGCAGGCAGGATTTGTGGTGCCATGAGTTTCTGGGGTTCCTGGCCAAGCAACGTGGAAAAATAATGTTCCGCTCCAGAGGGGAATACCGAATAACCATCCACCCTGACTTCATGTCCCCCAATAAAACCGTCCAGCACGGTCCATTGGGCTGATGTTCTGACAAAGGCAGCATATTTTTGCATGGGGACTCCAAGGTATGCGGCAAAAAGCGCAGGGACCCTCTGGTGCGGAATAAAAAGCCGGGTAGGTTTAGAGACCTGGGTTTGTTCCACAATGCGTGCAAAGCCTGGATCGTCCGCCAGGGAGGTGCCCCTTGCAAGGTGGCGCAGGGATGATTCCAGAACCACCCGTGATGAGGAAATCATCAGCAAGTCCTGAACATAGGATGCATAAACCGCATTGCCTGTCCCCTCCCCGCCCACCTGGTACATGGTCTGCCCGTCATAAGAAAGTTTTATATAAGGTATGGACAATCCGGCAAAAAAATTCTCCCACCATTGCGTATCCTGTGAAAGTGATCCTGAAACACAGAAGAGGGTGGCCAGCGAATTTTTTGCCGAAGGGTGCAGGGAACAGAGCGCCTCGGCCTTAAGCAGCGCGGGATTATGCAATGTGATATATGAGTTTAGTTCCTCCAGTAATGCCTGCGTACCCGCCACCGGATGAAACAGACGTTCCATATAACTGCCCGGAGACAGAACTTCTCCGGTCAGAGTGCTTAACTGGCTGAAATGCTGAACCAGTACTGCGTCCACCGGAACAGCCTTGTACGTATTGTTGCTTGAAACCGGGTGGCCGGCATTCCTGAAAAGCACCAGATAACCATACACAGCCGCCCCTGCCAGCAGCAGGGTCAACAATACCAAAAATATGATCGTACGTTTGCGCATAAAAGACAAAGATAAAACTTCAGTTGGCAACCTCAACTAAAAATTTTATCCGGACCAGTCTCACTTCTTCTTCTGAATATTCCGGGCCCAGTATCTTCACCGCTTCTGAGAGGGATTCGGACTTTGCCTCTTCATGGAAATAATCGTAGATAGCCTCAAGTTTGTCTTCGTCTATGGTTTGTTCCAGGTAATAGTTGATATCCAGCTTTGTACCCGAATTTATAATGACTTCAATTTCTTCCAGCAATTCCTCTATTGAAAGGCCTTTGGCCTCGGCAATGTCTTCAAAATCCAGCTTGCGGTCTATGCTTTGTATGATATAAACCTTGTTTTGAGACTTGTTGATCACAGATTTGACCACCATGTCCTGTGGACGCTCGATTTCGTTCTCTTCTACGTACTTTTCTATGAGCTCGACAAATGGTTTCCCATATTTTTTTGCCTTTCCTTCTCCCACTCCCTGGCAATGGACCAGTTCTTCCAGGGTTATGGGATAGTTTATGGACATGTCTTCAAGACTGACATCCTGAAATACAATAAAAGGAGCCAGTTTCAGCTTGTGTGCCATATCCTTCCTGAGGTCCCTGAGCATGGACAGCAACTCTTCATCCCCTCCTCCGCCGCCGGCTTTGGAAGCAACATCGGATTCCGATTCAGTGTCTTCCTCCATCTGGCGGTCTTCATACAGCATAAGTGGAGAGGGATTTTCCAGAAAGTCCCTGCCTTCTGGTGTGACCGACAAGGCCCCGTATTTTTCAATGTCCTTCTCCAGGAAATGGAGTACTATGCCCTGCCGGATTACGGCATTCCAGAAATGGGGCGTCTTGTCCCTGCCCATTCCAAATATATCCAGCTTGTGGTGCTGGTATGATTTGATCATCGAATTGGACACACCGGATATGATGTTGGCTATATGTTCCGAATTGAATTGCTGCAATGATTTCTGAACCGTTTCAAGAACAAGGCACATCTCTTCCTGCCCGTCAAACTGTTTTTTCGGATGCAGGCAGTTGTCACAACTTTCACAACTTTCCTGCGAATAATCTTCTCCAAAATAATTGAGCAAAATCTTGCGCCTGCATAGATTTGATTCAGCATACGCTACCGTTTCCATAAGCAATTGCTTGCTTACTTCCTGCTCTGCAATGGGCTTTCCCTGTTTGAATTTTTCCAGTTTCTGGATGTCCTTGTAACTGTAAAAGGCAATACACTGGCCTTCTCCACCGTCACGCCCGGCACGGCCTGTTTCCTGGTAATACCCTTCCAGTGATTTGGGAATATCGTAGTGTACCACAAACCGGACATCCGGTTTGTCTATCCCCATGCCAAAGGCGATGGTGGCCACAATGACATCTGCCTCTTCCATCAGGAACTGATCCTGATTGATTGTTCTTGCAGCAGCGTCCATACCGGCATGATAAGGAAGTGCCCTGATGTTGTTCACCTGCAAAAACGAGGCTATTTCTTCCACTTTTTTTCGACTCAGGCAATAGACAATACCGCTTTTCCCCTGGTGCTGACGGATGAATTTTACCAGTTCCTTGTTCACATTTACCTTGGGTCTGACTTCATAATACAGGTTTTCCCTGTTGAAGGATGTTTTGAAGACCTTTGCGTCCATCATGTCCAGGTTTTTCTGGATGTCCCGCTGTACCTTGGGTGTAGCCGTGGCTGTGAGGGCAATAACAGGTGCTTTGCCTATTTCGTTGATCAATGGCCTGATTCGCCTGTATTCCGGCCTGAAATCGTGACCCCATTCGGAAATGCAATGGGCTTCATCTATGGCATAAAAGGAAATCTGCAACTGTTTGAACAATAGTATATTTTCCTCTTTTGTGAGTGATTCGGGAGCCACATATAGCAATTTTGTTTTTCCCGAAAGAAGGGAATCCCTGACTTCGCCTATCTGTGTACGTGTAAGCGAAGAGTTCAAAAAATGGGCGACACCGTAATTGTCTGCTGAAAACCCGCGAATGGCATCGACCTGGTTCTTCATCAAGGCAATGAGCGGCGATATGACAATGGCAGTCCCCTCAAGCAGCAGGGCGGGCAACTGGTAACACATGGATTTCCCTCCCCCGGTGGGCATTAAGACAAAAGCATCGCCTCCCTGCAATAAATGGGAGATAACCGCTTCCTGTTGTCCCTTGAATGTATTGAATCCAAAATGCCTTTTCAGTTGAAGATGCAATTCGGACGAAGTGTACATATTTTACTACCTTTGTCCACTAAGTTATACGTTTGTTTTATTCTTTCAAAATTTTATGAAGAAACCCAACCAGGAAATTAAACAAACAGCACTTGATGTTATTGATAAAGAGCAATTTGCAATTAGCGGCCTGCGCTCTTCCATAGACCAGTCGTTCCTGGATGTTGTGGACTTGCTGTATTCTTCCAAAGGCCGCCTTATTGTTACAGGCATAGGGAAAAGCGCCATAATCGGCCAGAAGATTGTAGCCACGTTCAACTCCACCGGAACCCCGGCCGTTTTCATGCACGCGGCCGATGCCATACACGGTGATCTGGGCATAGTACAACCGGGGGATGTTGTGATGTGCCTTTCCAAGAGCGGAGAGACTGCAGAGATAAAAGTACTGGTGCCGTTGATCCGCAAAATGGGAAATCCTCTCATTGGAATGGTCGGAAACAGGGAATCCTACCTTGGAAGGTCTGCCGATTACTTATTATTTGCTTCTGCCCCGCACGAAGCATGCCCCAACGACCTGGCTCCCACAGCCAGCGCAACCGTTCAGATGGTTCTGGGAGATGCCCTGGCCGTATGCCTGCTCAAGCTGCGCGGTTTCACCCCTTCTGACTTTGCCCGATTTCACCCGGGCGGATCTTTAGGCAAAAAATTGTACCTGACAGTTTCCGATATCATGAATCCGGAACTCCGACCCCTGGTCCGGCCGGGGCAATCGGTAAGGGATACAATTTTTGTGATCTCAAAAAACCGTCTTGGAGCCACTGCGGTACTGGATGCAGATGATAAACTCCTGGGCATAATCACAGACGGTGATGTGCGCCGGATGGTGGAAAAGAACAGTAGCCTGGAAGCCCTGTGTGCCTCTGATATCATGACAAAGAATCCAAAAACCATCCCTTGCGGGGAACTGGCCGTACATGCTTACCGGATGATGGAAACTTCAAAAATCACCCAGCTCATTGTCCTGCAGGATGGCCGGTATGTTGGGATGGTTCACATACACGACATAATCAGAGAAGGAATCGTATGAAAAAATTTGATCCCAACCTGCCCGGGGCAGCCAACGGCAATTATTTCGCACTGCCCTTCACACAGCAGGAAGCAGAGATTGTGCTGGTTTCGGTACCATGGGACGTGACTACCTCTTATCGTGCAGGTACACACAGGGGCCCCGGTGCCATCATTGATGCCTCCGAACAGATAGACCTTTATAATTCCAGGGTACCCGAGGCATGGAATATTCCCATCGGGACCATCCAGGTACACGAAGAATTGCCTGTTTTAAACCGCTCTGCACGCCTTTTGGCCGAAAAGATCATCCAGTGCTGGGAAGAAGGCGGCGATCCCCTGGATAACGGGTTGGGAGAAGTCCTTGAACAGGTAAACCAGGCTTGTGCCCGCATGAACCGCATTGTTTACCTGCAGTGTTCAGAACAGCTGCGCCAGGGGAAACTGGTGGGGATCGTGGGTGGAGAACATTCTGTTCCGCTGGGACATATCAAGGCACTGGAAGAACATTTCGGGCCATTCGGGATCCTGCACATCGATGCCCATGCCGACCTACGTCAAGCTTATGAAGGTTTCACATATTCCCATGCTTCTATCATGTTCAATGTCTTGAAAACCATCCCTTCTGTGGCAGCCCTTACCCAGGTGGGGGTACGTGATTATTGTAATGCGGAAAACGAAATAATACACAGTGACCCGCGCATATCCTTTTTCCCCGACGAATCGCTTAAGGAAGACTTGTATGAAGGCCTCACCTGGAGGGAACAATGCCACAGGATCCTGGAAAGCCTCCCGGACCAGGTTTATCTCAGCCTGGACATAGACGGACTGTCCCCGGATCTTTGTCCCAACACAGGGACTCCGGTGCCGGGGGGACTAAGATTTGAGCAGGTGGATTACCTTTTGTACCTGCTGGCCTCTTCTCAACGCAGGATCATTGGCTTTGACCTGTGCGAAGTGGCGCCTTCCGGTGACGATCCCTGGGATGCCATAGTGGGGGCACGCCTTTTACATAAAATTTGCTGTTATACATATTCAAATAACAAGAAATAAACTGTACATTTGTCGTTTACAATTCAGCCGGACAATATTTCAAACTATAATAAACAATGAGAACATTAAAGATTTTTTCAATCGCCCTGCTGGGCGCAATGATTGCCGTGTCCTGCGAGAGCGGCGCACCCAAAGGGAATGCAGATTTTTCAAAAGGAGCTGTTGATTCGGTAAGCCGTTCGGTTGGATACTCTCTGGCCTCTATGGTCAAACAGTCCAATTTCGGAGAATTGAACAACGACATGGTTGTTAAGGCGTATAAGGAACTTATGGCCCGGGAGGACGACCCGACTCAGGAAGAAATGATGACCTGGAACAACGACATTACCGCTTACATGCAAAAAAAGAGTGTTGTTGAAGGAGAGCGCAATCTCACGGAAGGACAAACGTTCCTGGAAGAAAATAAGACCAAGGAGGGTATAGTGGTACTGCCCAGCGGACTGCAATACAAGATCATCCGCGAAGGAAATGAAATCCGCCCAAAATCAACCGACACGGTGGAAGTGCATTATTTGGGCACCCTTATAGACGGCACCGAATTTGACTCTTCCTATTCCCGTAACGAAATGGCCAAATTCCCTCTTGACAGGGTGATTCCTGCCTGGACAGAAGGTATGCAGCTTGTTGGTGAAGGAGGCAAGATTATTCTCTACGTTCCTTCCGAACTCGGATACGGCTCCAACGGAGCCGGCGGCGTTATAGGTCCCAACTGTGCGCTGATTTTTGAAGTGGAAATGAACAAGGTGTTCCCTGCTGCAAACTGAGCGCTGAAGTGGAAATCCGGGGAACTTTAATTGGGAAACTTTCGCAGTTCAAAGGGTCCGGGGCAAGGGGCGAATGGGTAAAACAGGAATTTATCCTGGAAACCCGGGAATCTTCTTATGCCCGTAAAGTCTGTATATCTGTTTTCGGAGAAGAAAAGGTCCGGGAACTGGAAGGATTTTCGACCGGTGATACTGTGAAAGCTTCTGTCAATATAGAGTCTAGAGAATACAACGGGCGCTGGTATACAGAAGTACGCGCCTGGCGCCTGGAAAAGGAGACGGCCGGGATGGCCGTACCTGAGGATGCTTCTGCACCTGCCGGTATTACAATTCCGGATCAGGACGAAGGAGCGGATGATCTTCCTTTCTAGGTACATTTCTCCAGTAAGTCAGCTGACGCTTTGCATACCTGCGGGTGTTGCGCCCAATCAGCCTGACTGCTTCCTCTAGAGGGTATTTCCCTTCAAAATAATCGAAAAGCTCCCTGTACCCGACTGTCCGGAGTGCAGGGAGTTTTCTGTATGGATACAGTTTGCGGGCTTCCTCCACCAGGCCTTCTTCCATCATGCGGGCCACCCGCTTGTCTATGCGTTCGTATAGTTCCCGGCGTGGTTTATCCATCAGGAGCACTTCAATTTCAAAAGGCCGGTTTTTGGGTGTGTGCTTTAAAAAAGAATGATAGGGCTTCCCGGAAAGCAGGCACACCTCTACTGCTCTAATAACACGTCGCGGATTTGCCAGATCAATGCGGGCATAGGTTACGGGATCCAGCGTTCTGAGCCTGGAACGGAGTTCTTCCAGGCCTTCCTGTTCTTCTGCCAGGGCCATCAGTTCTTTACGCAGCACGGGATCCGGGGATGGCATCTGGTCAATGCCACTGATGAAAGCATCTATATATAAACCGGAACCGCCCACCATCAGTAAATAATCATGCGACGGAGCCAGACGCATTACCAGGTCCCAGGCTTCCCTTTCGTAATCGCCTGCCGAATAGGGCTGATGTATGGAATGGGTGGCTATGAAATAATGTTCTGCCCGTGCCAGTTCTTCCGGGGAAGGACGGGCTACCCCAATGCACAGCTCCCTGTATATCTGCCGGCTGTCACAACTGATCACAGGGGTTTTAAGTAAACGGGCAATGGCCAGCCCCTGCTCCGTTTTTCCCACTCCTGTGGGTCCAGTCAGGATGATAATTTTTGTAGCCATTCCAACGTGTTTAATCCATCGGCATACTCTGTGAACAAAGGGTACTGCGTTTGCCCAAGAGGAGTCCCCGGCGTACCGGAAACGCACTGGATATAATCTTTGTTTTGCTCAATAAAACGGATAGCCCGGTCATGGTCCGGGTAGGTAAGGTAGTGCAGCACGGCCATGGGAGGATTCAATTGGTTGCTTTCCTTTAGTATAACGAAACCCGGAACAGCTGCTCCCTCCTGCGATCCGGCCTCTGTCATCAGGAAACAGGCCCTTGCGTGCCGCAAGGCGTTCCTGTAACCCGGATGGTTTTGCAGCAGGGTCCCAAAAATTGATCCTGCCTGTGTAATAAAAGTACGAAAATCATAGGCCCGGGGCACCAGCAGAAGCGATACATTGCGGCAGCCCAGTCCAAAATAAAGAAAACAATCCTGCGCTAGGCCATCGAGCTGGGATGGTGTTTCACTTCCATTGAGCAGAGCCACAGAGCTCCGGCTGGTGCGCAGCAGCATGGGAGTCGCAGGAAATTGCCGACGATAGTACAACTCGGCCTGTGATCCTCCTGTGAATAATATGGCCTGCGTTCCAGGATCCACCTGCTTCACAAATCGCACCCGGACTCCTGCAAGGCAGGAATCGTTCACGATGCTCATCCGCTCCACTATGGCGGGCAGCAACACCTGGTCCCGTGAAGATAATTTCACTTCCAGTACAACGTCCCGCGGATGGGCTGCTGCGTAAGCAAGGGCGCATACAAAATCATGCCAGCAGACCAGGGGAATGTTCCCGGCTGCCACTATGGAGATCATTCGCGGGGCATGCTCCGGTATTTCCAGATCCAGCAATCCGTCTAAAATGCCGGTTTCTTTTTTCAGGCTGTCCCTGAGTGTGTCAAGACGGTGGCGGACAAATTCCGGTATGAACCATGGGTTCCCTTCTACTGCCCTGGTTATCAGAGCAGAATCGCATCCTTCCAGGGCGGCGGCGGCTTGTTCCGTGAATTTATTGGCAAATCCCATAAATATGAGGCTCGATTTTGCAAAGATACGTAAAAGACGTATTTTCGCATGATGTCTTCCGGCCAACCATATAAAACCCTGGAAGCGCCCTGTGAAGGCCTGTACAAGGAAAAGGGCAGCCGCTTCCTTTCCTTTGGTTTTCCCGTTTCAACAGAAGAAGAAATCCATTCCCGGCTGGGATTCATGAAAAAAAAGTTTTTTGATGCCCGCCACATCTGCTATGCTTACCGCCTGGGACCGAACGGTGAACCCTGGAGGGCAAACGACAACGGTGAACCTTCCTCTACAGCCGGCAAACCCATCCTGGGACAACTTGTTTCTTTTGAGCTTTCCGATGTGCTGATGGTTGTAGTACGTTACTTCGGAGGCATCAAACTGGGGACCGGCGGACTTATCAATGCATACCGGGCCGCAGCAAGGGATGCCCTGTCGCGTGCTGTTATTGTTGAAAAAAGGGTGCTGGAGACAGTGGAACTGCTATTCAGCTACGGCCAGACCGACAAGGTCATGAAAGCGGTGCACGATGCACAGGCCACCCTCATGGAACAGACTTTCGGGGAGGGTCCGCTTCCTTGTCGCCTGGTGGTCAAGGTTGCACCCCAGGACAAACAAACACTTTTATCGGCCCTGGAATGAATAAAAAAAAGTAATTTTTCAGATATGAAATCGCTCATTTCAATCAACGACTTTAACAAAGAAGAAATGTTGCATGTGCTTGACCTGGCCGCAAAATACGAGGCAGAGCCCAACTGCCCGATATTTACCGACAAGGTCATCGCCTGCATCTTTTTTGAACCTTCCACACGCACCCGGCTGAGTTTTGAAACTGCGGCCAGCCGGCTTGGCGCAAGGGTCATAGGCTTCGCTTCGCTTGCTGCTACCAGCATTGCCAAGGGTGAAAGCCTGAAAGACACCCTCAAAATGGTTTCCAATTATGCCGATATGATTGTGATCCGCCACCACCTGGACGGAGCTGCCCGATATGCTTCGGAAATTGCCGGGTGCCCGGTGATCAACGCAGGAGACGGGGCCAATCAGCACCCCACGCAAACGTTGCTGGATATGTATTCCATAAGAAAAACCCAGGGAACCCTGGAGAACATGTCGATCACCATGGTGGGGGACCTGAAATACGGCAGGACCGTTCATTCACTGCTCCAGGCCATGAGTCATTTCAATCCCCGTTTCAACTTTGTATCCTGTCCCGATCTGGCCATTCCACAGGAATACAGGCATTTCCTGGACTCAAGAAACATTCCCTATACCGAGCACCACACCCTGGAGGGACAGATCCGGGATACAGACATTCTATACATGACCAGGATCCAGCAGGAACGGTTCCAGGATCCGATGGAGTATGAGCGGGTAAAGAACCTGATGAGCCTGGATGCCTCCATGCTTACAGACACCAAACCCAACCTGCGTATCCTGCACCCCCTGCCCAGGGTAAAGGAAATTGCCACCAATGTTGACGACCGCCCCGAAGCCTACTATTTTGAACAAGCCCGCAACGGGGTATACACCCGCATGGGGATCTTCACTTATCTGATGAACCAATAATGCCATAACCATGGAAACAAAGAAAAAACTTAAGGTAAGCGCCATAAAGAACGGGACCGTCATAGACAGGATCCCTTCTGGTGAACTGTTTCATGTTATAGAAATCCTGGGACTTTCTAAGGGTGGGTTCCAGATGACCTTCGGGACAAACCTGGAGAGCAAGGTGTTGGGAACAAAAGCCATAATCAAGATAACAGACAAGTTCTTTGAAGAAGACGATGTCAACCGCATAGCGCTGGTAGCCCCCGATGCCGTGCTCAATATCATAAAAGATTACAAAGTCGTGGAAAAGAGACGCGTTGTAATCCCCCCCGAGATCTGCGGCCTGGTAAGATGTCTGAATCCCCGGTGCATCACCAACCATGAACCGGTAAAAACCCGTTTTACCACCAGCATGAGCCCCGAAGGCATTGTCCTGAGCTGTCACTACTGTGAAAAGGAGACCACTCAGCAAAACTTACAAATCATTAGCAGTAGTTAGTATCTGATTCTATACATTTAGATTATATTTGCATAAACATATCATTTGTAACTAAACCACATTCTATATGAAAACCACTCACAACTTTAACGCAGGCCCCTGTGTCCTGCCCAAAGAAGCAGTTAAAGCCGGTATAGAGGCCCTACAGGATTTTAATAATTCAGGAATGTCTGTTATTGAGATTTCCCATCGTTCCAAGGATTGGGAAGCGGTCATGAATGAATGCCGCGCTTTGTGGAAAGAATTGCTGCAAATTCCAGATGATTACGAAATCCTCTTTCTGGGAGGCGGAGCCAGCATGCAATTCTGCATGGTTCCAATGAACCTGCTTGAAAAAAAGGCTGCCTATCTTGACACGGGCGTCTGGGCCAAGAAAGCCCTTAAAGAAGCAAAGGCCTTCGGGGAGGTGGTCACCGTGGCTTCCTCGGCCGAAAGCACATATAATTTTGTTCCCAAAGAATATACCATACCCGTCGACGCCGATTATTTCCACATCACCACCAACAACACCATTTACGGAACAGAAATCCATACCGACATGGACAGTCCCGTTCTGCTGGTAGCCGACATGTCTTCAGACATCATGAGCCGTCCGGTGGATGTGTCCAAATATGCCATCATCTATGGGGGTGCCCAGAAGAACGTTGGCCCTGCCGGAGTAACCTTTGTCATCATCCGAAAAGACATCCTGGGGAGGGTTTCCCGCCACATTCCCTCCATGCTGGATTACAGGATCCACATAGAAGGAGAATCCATGTACAATACGCCGCCGGTATTTCCGATCTTTATCATGACCCAGACACTAAAATGGCTCAAGAACCTGGGTGGCCTGAAAGCCATTCAGAAAATCAACCGCGAGAAAGCCGGATTGTTGTATGCCGAGATTGACCGCAATCCCCTTTTCAGAGGCACTGCCGCAAAAGAAGACCGTTCCCTGATGAATATTTGTTTTGTCATGGCACAGGGTCATGAATCCCTGGAAGCTGAATTCCTTGATTTTGCAAAATCCCGTGGCATGGTGGGCATTAAGGGCCACCGTTCTGTGGGTGGATTCCGCGCCTCTGTGTACAATGCCTGTCCAAAAGAAAGTGTACAGGCCCTGGTTGATTGTATGCGTGAATTTGAAAAAATCCATAAATAAAACGATATGAAAGTACTGGTAGCAACAGAAAAGCCATTTGCAAAAAAAGCCGTTGACGGTATACGTGCTATAGTGGAACAGGCAGGGATGACATTGTCTCTGCTGGAAAAATATACACAGAAAGAAGAACTCCTGGTGGCAGTTGCCGATGCAGACGCCCTGATCGTACGTTCAGACAAAGTGACCCGCGAAGTCATCCAGGCAGCGCCCCGGCTCCGGATCGTGGTACGTGCCGGTGCCGGTTACGACAACCTTGACCTGGCGGCCTGCAGCGAAAGACAGGTTGTGGCCATGAATACCCCCGGTCAAAACTCAAATGCCGTGGCCGAACTGGCCATTGGCATGATGATCTTCATGGCCCGTAACCAATTCCAACCCGGTACCGGTACAGAGTTAAGAGGCAAAACACTGGGCGTTCACGCCTATGGGAATGTAGGCCGCCTGGTAGCCGGACTGGCCAAGGGCTTTGGAATGGAAATCTATGCTTACGATCCGTTTATCCCCGCCCCGGTAATGCAATCAGAAGGAATCCATGTGGCAGCCACCCTGGAAGACCTCTACCGGCGTTCAGATTACCTTTCACTGCACATTCCTGCGAATAAGGAAACAACAGGATCCATAGGACAAGCCCTGCTCTCGCTCATGCCCAAAGGCGCATGCCTTATAAACACAGCCCGCAAGGAAGTGATCAATGAGCCGGAACTGGAAGCCATCCTGGCCCAGCGCACAGACCTTAAATATGCGACCGATGTTGCACCGGGCAACATGGATGCCCTGAAGGCCCAATTCGACGCCCGCGTTTTTGCCACTACAAAAAAGATGGGAGCCGAAACCCAGGAAGCCAACATCAATGCAGGACTGGCTGCAGCACGCCAGATTGTGGGTTACCTTCAGAAAGGGGATAAAACCTTCTGTCTGAACAAATAAGACGTACCACTGCAAAAGGCAATCATTTATGGTAAAGATAAAACCTTTCGCTGCCCTCAGGCCTCCAAAGAAATTCGTGGAAGAAGTGGCAGCCCGCCCTTATGATGTTTTGAATTCGGCTGAGGCCAAAGCCGAAGCCGGAGAAAAGTCATTACTGCACATCACAAAACCTGAAATCGATTTCCATCCCTTTGTTGACGAGCACTCCAAAGAGGCATACGACAAAGCCGTAGAGAATTTCAAGCTGTGGCAGCAGCGGGGATGGCTGGTCAGGGACCCGAAAGTAATGTACTATGTCTATGCTCAGACCATGGAAGGCCGCACGCAGTACGGCCTGGTAGCATGTGCACATACGGAAGATTATACGGAGGGAAGGATAAAAAAACACGAACTCACACGCAAGGACAAGGAAGAAGACCGCATGATCCATATACGGATCCAGAGCGCCAACATAGAACCGGTCTTTTTCACATATCATGATGTTCCGGAAATAAACCGGATTGTAGAAAAGATCGTTTCTGCAAAACCCGAATACGACTTTGTGGCACCGGACGGGTTCGGACATCATTTCTGGCCTGTTTCAGACGATGAAGACATTCAGCGCCTTACGACCCTGTTTGCCTCTGTTCCGGCTTTTTACGTAGCCGATGGCCACCACCGCACCGCAGCCGCGGCCCTGGTGGGCGCAGAACGCAAAGCTGCGAATCCAAACCATACCGGAGAGGAAGAATACAACTACTTCATGACGGTGGTATTCCCGGAAAGCCACTTGAAAATCATTGATTACAACCGTGTGGTCAAAGATCTGAACGGCATGGCACCCCAGACCTTCCTCCAGGCATTGGCAAAAGACTTCATGGTGGAATGCTTGTGCGACAATACAATGCCGTATGTACCCCAGCGCCCGCATAATTTTTCCATGTACATGGACGGATGCTGGTATTCCTTAACCGCGCGCCAGGGAACATACGATGACAACGATCCTATTGGGACCCTTGATGTTACGGTTCTCTCCAACCTTGTTTTTGACAGATTGCTGGACATCAAAGACCTGAGAACCAGCAAACGCATAGACTTCGTTGGTGGAATACGAGGCCTGGGAGAATTGAAACGCCGTGTCGATTCTGGTGAAATGGCCGCCGCTTTTGCACTGTATCCCGTTACCATGAAGCAACTGATCACCATTGCCGACACGGGTAACATAATGCCCCCAAAGACCACATGGTTCGAGCCCAAGCTTCGGAGCGGACTGGCCATACACACATTCTGATATCAAACGGCAATGAAAATTCAAAAGGTACGTATTGCAAATTACAGATCCATAAAGGACCCTGTTGAAATTGATTTCTCACAGGTGACCGCCCTGATAGGGCCTAACAATTCAGGAAAAAGCAACATTTTATGGTGCATCAACAAGATCCTGGGACAGGAAAATTCATTACCCGGGATCTTTTCCGAAAAAGACGTATACCGGCAGGATCCGGAAAGAGATATTGATGTGGAGATTGAATTTGACCAACCTTTTGAACACTTTCCATTTGAAGGAGGTGAACCAGCCTATATCCACAAGATTCGTTTCATATACAAACAAAACGATAGCGGGCCCAACAAAGGCAAACGCACCCTGGAAAAATACTGCCTCACAAAAGATGACCGCATTGTGCAGGTCGTGTCCGATAGCAACGGGATGGGCGGTTCACACTTGTTTAAACAGCTTGAATGCCCCCTGGAAAAAATACGTGAAAAGATCCCGGTGGTATATATCCGCACAGACAGGATAACCACCCATTCCCGCTCCGATATCCGCCAGACACTGCTTAACGGTCTGCTCAAAGAAATCAACGATGATTTCATGAGGGAGGACAATACCATTACCATCATGAATTCGGACGGAACGGAGACACAGATCCCACGCAAGGAATGGTTCGAACAATGCATCCAGGAAGCCATGATCACCCTGCGAACCAGGGCTTTTTCGAAACTCAAGGAAACCATCCGCGAATCCATGCTGGATTATCTGGGTCACTCTGCAAATAAAGAGGAAAACTACGGGGAAATCTTTTTTAATCCCGTCATACAGAAGAATTTCTATCAGTCCCTGGAAATGTGCCTGTACGAAGGAGACCATCTCACCCCGGTCAGGGCCCTGGGAGAAGGGATTCAGAATGCCATTGTTTTGTCCATATTGAACGCTTACAATCAGCAAAAAAGCGAGGGTTTCATTTTTATGATTGAAGAACCCGAACTGTACCTGGACCCACGCATGAAACGAAACCTTTACAAGGCTTTGTATAATGTGGGTAAAAAAAATCAGGTCATCTATATAACCCATTCTCCCCAATTTGTTTCCCTGCAGGATTTTGACTCGGTCAGGATCGTTACAAACGATGGGAACGGAACGTGCGTCAAAGCCCCCCTTTGTCACAACGCAGCGGAATTAAAGGAACACTTCAGCAACATGATATCAGGAAGTGACCTGAACGAAATGTTTTTCACCGGCAAAGTGCTGCTGGTGGAAAACGAAAAGCAAAAGAAGATCCTGCTGGATCATGAAAAGCAGCTGGGTCTGGATTATGACACTATGGATGTGGCTATCCTCGCTGTGGGAGACAAATCAAACATACCGGCCCTGGTTGATCTGGCAAGGGCCTTTGGCATCCGTGTGGCAGTTGCTTACGAGCAACACAGTGCCTGCTGGTCAGATAAAAGGGATGAAGAAGAAGCCCTCAATGAAAGGCTCATGGACCTGGCCCAAAATGAGGTGACCTTATTCTGCCTTAGGAGAGGTTCTGCTCATGAACCGGACGGAAACTGGAAAGAAAGTGTGGTTGAGTGGATCACAAGAACCTGACAATCCTTATCCCGCTACAGGAGGCCAACCCGTTTACATAACCTGTAAGTGTCATTTTGTCCACCACTACTTTCCTTTCCTTTGAAGAGGCATGCAGGAAACCCAGCTGCCGTTGTCCATTGGAGCACCCGCGCCCGTCGGTGCAGCAGTCGTGCTCGCATTCATAATACTCAAAGGCAAATGCCACATGCGATATATCCAGCCCTTCTGTGTTGGTTACAAAGCAGATCATATCTCCGTGGTGGATATTGTCCAGGTTGCTTTCCAGCTTTGTTTTGGGTATGAAAAAATATTCTTCCTGTCGAAGACGCTCTTCCATAGCAGCTATCCGTGACACGAGTTCCTTATCTGAAGCCAGGAGCGGGTATTTTTCCGAATGAGAGGACATATAGGAAAATCTCTGTTCCAGGGGAGTTCCGGCAATATTCCCGCTCAACTCGGCAGCCAGCCCTCGTGCCTTAGCCTGCAGGATCCACTCACTGGTATAATGGATGCGGCTTGCGTATCCGTCAACCATGCCATCACGGTAACGAAATTGTTTCAGGTTCTCGCAAAAAGCTTCAAAACTCCGGTCTTCCTGCCGTGCAGTCTGTGCCATGGCTACACATGCTTCTACCAGAAGAATACAATCTGTCCGGGCCAGGGAAACTGTTAGCATTTCAGGTTCATGTTCCAGTGTTCCGCCCGCATAAGGGGTTTCCAGCATGGCCTCTGCCGCTTTCATGATTATCACAGGCATGGATTCTCCCCGTAAAGGTGCTAAAACCTCCATTACCTTTTCATAGACCGCTATATCTTCAGGGGTAACCCTTATCTGAGAGGATGACAGTCCTGTGGCCTGAGCCATGGATACCAACGGGATCCATAATAAACACAAATAAACAATCGCTCTTTTCATAGGGCAAATATAACTTGATTTTTAGAATCAGCTGTGAATTCCGGGCTGGAAATCAGGCGCTCAACCCCTGAAAAAAAAGAAACGCTTCAAGCCCCGGTCTGGCCAGTAAACTGGTAGCTAGAGCCATGAAAGATCTCCTGTCCTGAAAGCATGGGGTATTGATTATTCTGTATTCAGCTCATCCAGCAGCTTCTGGATGTCGGGCCGGCAGTGACCGCACACCTGCCCGGCTCCTGTTTCATGTCCCACCTCTTCAACCGTTTTTAGTCCTTTTTCCTTGATGGCATTTACGATCGTGCTTTTGTGCACTTCGTTGCAATAGCAGATCAGGTAATCTTCTTCCATAGATTTCAATTTTATCAAAATTAATAAAAAAGCGCGCATTGACAATCAATGTGCGCCTTGAACGTTCCTTTACGTCGTGAACTTTTTTTTACTTTTTTCTTAAAGCTTTCTCGATTTTTTCTTTCTCAAGCTTCTTGGTGCAAAAGAACCAATCGTAACATGTGACACCTTCTTCCGGAACTTCGAGCCGGTTTTTTGCCTGGCCGCAGGATCCGGCTGTCGGAACAATTACGTCATCCCCGGGACGCCAGTCGGCGGGCAGAGCTACCTTGAATTCATCGGCTGTCTGTAGTCCTATAAGGACACGTTTGAGCTCATCAAAATTACGGCCAAGGGATAAAGGATAATAAATGATGGTGCGGATAATGCCTTTGGGGTCAATGAAGAAAACGGCGCGGACTGCTTTGGTGTTGCTCTCTCCCGGTTGAACCATGCCATAAAGGTTGGCCACCTCCATGGTGATGTCTTCAATGAGCGGGAACTTCACTTCAATGTTCTTCATTCCCTTGTACTGGATTTTCTCCTTGATAGTCCGCAACCAGGCAATGTGACTGTAAAGACCGTCCACGGACAATCCCACAAGTTCGGTATTCAATGCTTTAAACTCTTCCTCCATAGAGGCAAAGGTCATGAACTCAGACGTACATACAGGTGTGAAGTCTGCAGGGTGGCTGAACAGGATTACCCATTTTCCTTTGTAGTCAGACGGGAAATTAATGTCCCCCTGCGTTGTGATGGCTTTGAACTGTGGTGCGGGTTCCCCGATTCTGGGAATAGGATATGATTTTGTTGAACTGTTAACGCTTTCCATGGTTTTTTGAGTTATTTGTTGTTTCTATTTCTGTTTGCTGGGGCAAAGGTAAGACGCACAATAATATTAATCAAACAGATTTTATTTATATAATTATAGATATTTTCTATATCTTTGTTTTATGACGTTACAACAACTCCAGTACATTGTCGCGCTGGACCGTCACAGGCATTTTGTCAAAGCGGCCGGTGAATGTGGCATTTCCCAGCCTACCCTGAGCGCCATGATTTCCCGTCTTGAGGAAGAGCTGGATGTCAGGATATTTGACCGTTCCAAACACCCCGTAGAGCCTACACCCATGGGAGAAGAGATCATTCACCAGGCGCGACTGATATTAAAGCAGGCCACGCAGGTGCAGGAACTGGTTCAGGCAGGAAAAGAAAGCCTGGATACACGGTTCAGCCTGGGTGTCATTCCAACGGTGGCTCCCTATATTGTTCCTCAATTCATTGGTTTGTTCAAAAAGGATTTTCCCCTGACCCGGGTCAGTATCCTGGAAATGCGGACCGATGAAATCATCCGTGATCTGAAAGAGGCAAAAATTGACATGGGCCTTCTGGCCACTCCGCTCCTTGATCCGGACCTGCTGGAAATCCCGCTTTATTATGAAAAATTCCTGGCCTACATTGCTCCTTCCGATCCCAATTATCCTAAAAAGGAACTCTCAGCTACCGAACTGCCCCTGCAACATTTGTGGGTCCTGCAGGAAGGTCATTGCCTGCGCAATCAGGTATTCAATTTTTGCGCGGATAACACACCGGCAGACAAGCAGGTGTACGAAGCAGGAAGCATAGACAACCTGGTCAGGATCATAGACACCAATGGCGGTTACACCCTCATTCCGCAATTGCATCTGCCCATGCTGGATGAAATACAGGCCACCCATGTACGCCCTGTAAACGACCCGCCCCCGGTACGTGAAATTTCCATTGCCGTGTACAAAGATTTTTACCGTGAAAGGTTGTTGAATGCTGTTGCCAATACCATTAAACAGATCATTCCCGGGGATATGCTCGATACAAGGCTCAAAAAATTCGCCATCAGACTCTAGCCGGGTTCAGGCCAGAAACCCTGCAGCCCGGTCAAAAACTGACCGGAAAGAAGGTATAAGCTCCTTTTCGTGGATTTTGCCGTTTTCCGGAAAAGGCGACTGATGGGTGTATTCATAAGGAAAATCCAGTTCCCGGGTCATATATCCGGCCAGCTCCTGCCCTGTGGCCTCGTGCAAACCCACCGTGGGAATTACAGTGTCCTTTCGCAGGGATATCATCATGATCCTGTCTTTTGCTCTGGCAAAGAACATCCGGCGACCGTCTTCCGGATCGGCCGAGTGTATCATCAAACGGAAAGCATTGGTGAGCTTGTCAGAAACACCGGCCTGGCGGCCATCCTGCCCCCGTTGAAAATTGTGAAATTCGCCCAGGTAGTATTCCCTGATCTTCTGGTAAGCTTCCTGGTCCATGATATCGCGGGAATTCCCGTTCATCCTTTCAAAGACAGATCCCCCGCAAAATGTGAAAAGCCTGGAGTCCGGCAGGTTTTCATAAGGATCGGCCATCAGCACCACCTGGGCAAGAAGTGCCCCTATGGAATAAGCAAAAAAATCTGTCCGGACCGAGTCTGTGAACAGCGGGTGCCTGCCCTGTTTCATGTCGTTAATAAGCTGGATCAGGTTGAAGGCAGATTCCAGGCCCGAGCTGTAAAACCTGAGAGGGCTCACAGACAGGCGTGAACTCAGGGCCAGGTTGAAAAAAGATGCATTGCACAAATTTTTGATTTCCTGTTTTCTCCGGTTCAGCCAGGGCACAAGTCCCCGCGGTGTAATCCACGCAACAGGTGTTCTGTTCATGTGAAATGCAATAGGAAACAACACGACGGGAACCCCGCAGGTCATGACCAGGTCTTCTGCCCAGGTCAGGTATTTCTGCCATGACCTTTCATTCAGTCCGTGGAGCAGGATGATGGCCCTGTCAAAACGCGATGTTCCTGCAGGGGCAAAAATCACATACCGGAATTGCTGGTTTTCGTCAATGGCGGTATCGGCTGCAGGACAAAACGGGGCAGCCTGGATGCTTTCCTGCAGCCGGGTCACCTCTTCCCGTCCCAGGTCCCGGGTAAAATCAAAAGGAAGGCTGACTACAGGCCTGTCCGGCAGCTGCACTGCCCTGTCAAAAGAAAAACATGAACCCAACAGTTTTGTCCTCTCCATGATGCAAAGCAAAACCATCGCCTCCTGTTATTCAAAAAAATGGGATAGAAGACCATTCCGGGGGATGAACAGCGTCCCGGCGGGATAAAATGCACCTGTCCGGGGACAAAAAAATTTTACCTTTGTCGTATGAGCATCCTGCGAAGAAAAATTCCGCCCTTTATCTATAAAAGATCCAACCTAACCCTGGTGGTGGCTTTCACTGCCATCTTTGCACTGTTGTTCATCAACATATACAAACCCTTTGAATCGCCCCAGTGGTATCCCATAACAAGATTTGAATATTTTCTTTATTCCAGTCTGATTATCCTGACCGGAGTCCTGGTGGTGGTCATCAGCCGGGTCGTCATGTTCTATTACACCAAAAAAAGAACGCTTACCTACTGGGAATACATCATATGGGTCATCGCCGAGATCTTTTTCATGTCGCTCTTTTACACTCTTTATTCCTTTACCCTGGACGAAACACGCGATTTCATGGAAGTATACCGTTCTTCTGTGATAAACACCAGTCTGATCCTGCTGCTCCCCTATATCATATCCATTTTGTTCCTCTCCTGGAAGGAAAAATCAATGCGCCTGAGTGAACTGGAGGAAAAGGAAAAAGCAGGGAAGCCCTCTTCCGGCGCAGATATCATCAGTTTCAGGGACGAGAAAGGTGCTTTGCAACTTTCCATTAAAAAAGATTCCCTGCTGTACCTCGAGTCGGCAGACAATTACGTGTCTGTATGGTATTTATCAAAATCGGGGGTAAGTAATTACCTGGTAAGGAACACATTAAAGGAGATGGAAGCACGTTTTGCCCAGACGAGGGTTGTGCGCTGTCACCGTTCTTTTATGGTGAATCTGGACCAGGTCAGGATAGCCAAAAGAACGCCCAACGGCATTGTGCTGGATCTTGGCATAACAAAAGTACCGGACATACCTGTCTCCCGCACGCATGCAGAACAGATTGCCCGTTGGTTTACAAATCTATAAGGATCCTATTTCGTTTTAAGCAGGTCGCGGATCTCTGTCAAAAGCACTTCTTCGCGGGTGGGTTCAGTCTCTGGGGCCGGTGCCGGAGCTTCCTGCTCTGCTTCTTTCTTTTTGGCCGAGGTCAGCCTGTTTAAACCCTTGATAAGCAGGAACACGCAGAAGGCAATGATTATGAAATCTATGAGCACCTGGATAAAATTCCCGTAATTCAGGGTTACGGCAGGCAGCATGATATCAGGGTCCAGGATGCTGGCTCGTTCCCCCACTATGGTCCATTTCCAGTCGGTAAAATTGACCCCTCCGACCAGGGCACCTACCAGTGGCATGAGCAGGTCCGAAACAAGAGAAGACACAATTTTGCCAAAAGCTGCGCCAATTATGATACCGACAGCCATATCCACCACATTGCCCCTGAGGGCAAATGCTTTGAATTCTTTAAGAAATTTTGACATAATGGTTTTGTTAAATGATGAGTAAATATACGAAGAATTTGTCTCTTGAAACAACTTATTTAACTTTACATGCAGACTAATTTAATATATCCATATTATGAAATGCAGACTTATTTTAACAGTACTGTTGTTAACTGCCCTGACATCCCTTTCTGCCCGGGACCAGGAAGGACGCCTGCTCCGCTTCCCTGCCGTTGGAAACGGGGTGATCGCCTTTTCGTATGCCGGAGATCTTTATACCGTGCCACTGGAAGGAGGTAATGCCACAAGGATTACATCACACATCGGATATGAAGTCTTTCCCAAATTTTCACCCGATGGCCGCACCATCGCCTTTACCGGACAATATGACGGCAATACCGAAGTCTATACCATACCTGCAGAAGGAGGTGAGCCACTACGCCTGACCTATACGGCTGCCCTGGACAGGGATAATATAGGAGACCGCATGGGTCCCAACAACATTGTCATGGGGTGGACTCCGGATGGACAAAATATCGTGTTGCGTTCGCGCTGGTACAGTTTTTCCGGTATGCGCGCCCACCTGTTCACCGTTCCGGCCGAAGGAGGGGAACTGAGCCAGATCCCAACGACCGAGGGCGGATTCTGCTCTTTTTCACCCGATGGCCAGTACCTGGCCTTGAACCGCATGTTCCGTGAATTCAGAACCTGGAAATATTATAAAGGCGGACAGGCAGATGATATATGGGTCAACAAACTGGGAACCACGCAAATGGAAAATATAACCGCCGGCGAAGGGGACAACGCCCAGGATATTTTTCCCATGTGGATTGGAGCAGATATTTACTTTATTTCGGACCGCGATTCCATAATGAACCTGTTCCGTTACAACACGGGAACAAAAAAGACTGAAAAGATCACCCGGTTCGATACCTACGACATTAAATTCCCTGCCGCCGGAGGAGATTATATTACTTTTGAAAACGGAGGCTATGTTTATTTATTCCACACAAAAACCGGAGATCTTAAAAAAGTCGATATCAGACTGAACGAAGAGAACCTTAATGCCAGGACACGCCTGCTGGACGTTGCCGGACAGGCTGCAGGATTCTCTTTGTCCCCGAATGGGGAACAGGTACTGGTTACAGCCCGGGGCGATGTATTTTCCGTTCCGGGAACAGAAGGGGCAACCTATAACCTGACCCGCACCCCGGGTGTACACGAACGCGAAGCCTGCTGGTCTCCCGATGGCTCACGGATTGCCTGGTTCTCGGATCAGACGGGCGAATACCAATTGTACGTCATGCCGTATGATAAATCCTCCGAGGCACGGAAAATCACTTCTTTTACAGATGGTTATCCTGACAACTTATCCTGGGCACCTGACTCCAAAGCCTTATACTTTACCACAGAAGAAAGGGAATTATGGTGCGCCAACCCTGAAACAGGTACTTCCCGCAAAATACTGCAAACACCCTTCTCCACAATCCGCAATTATGATATTTCCCCGGACGGCAAATGGATTACCTATGCCACCCAGGCAGAAAACCGTATGAGCGTTGTATACCTGTACAGTGTAGATGACAATATCTCCTACCCGGTAACCAGCCCCTGGTATGATGCCCAGTCAGGTGTGTTTTCAGACGATGGCAAATACCTGTTTTTCACATCGGCCCGTGACTTCAGGGCCAACTATTCGTGGGTGGAATGGAATGCGACTTATAATGTTTCATCTTATATCTTCGTGCTCCCGCTGGCCAAAGACACACCCGATCCCACAGCCCTGAAAGCTGTGGAATACAAGCCCTCGGAAAAGAGCGAGATCCCCGCTGCACCGGCTGCCGGGCAAAAAGGCCGTAAAAACGACAAAGCCGAATCCGCCGTGAAAAAACAAATCACGGTTACGGTAGATCTGGACGGGATCGTAGAAAGGGCCTCGGCCCTGCCCCTGGAGCCGGGAACGTACCAAATTCTGGCTGCTGTGGACGGGGACCTCTATTTCATGACGAGAAGGGAGGTTAAAAAAATCTCGCTCAGCGATCTTAAAGAAAGCGCGGTAATCACAGGAATGCCGCTGGCTTATGCTCCGAAGGGTAAAAAAATGCTGCTTCGTGACGGGGATGATTTGTTTGTCATAGGAGCTCCCACCTGGAAAAAGGACAAAAAAGTGAGCATGGGTGATGTCAGGATTTTTGCAGATTACCCTGCCGAATGGAACCAGATTTTCCAGGAAACCTGGCGCGTTTACCGGGATCATTTTTACCTGCCTACCATGCACGGACGCGACTGGAACGGGATCCGCGAAAAATACGAAGCCTTGTTGCCGTATGTAAAACACCGTCATGATCTGACTTATGTGATTGGGGAAATGATCTCTGAATTGAACGTGGGCCACTGTTATGTCACCTCACCCTCAGACACACCGGCTGCCGAACGGGTGAAGGTGGGCTTGCTGGGGGCCCGTTTTAGCAAGGATCCTTCCGGAGCATTCCGTGTAGTAAAAATCTACGAGGGAGAAAACTGGGACAAATCGCTCCGCTCTCCTTTCCACGAAGGCGGAGTGGATATTTCACAGGGAGATTACATCCTGGAGGTGGATGGGGTAGACTGCACTCCCATGAAAGTGATCTACGAAGCATTGGTGGGAAAAGTGGATAAAACAGTTGCCCTGACCGTGAATAGTACACCTGCCAAAACAGGGGCACGCACCGTTTATGTCAAGCCCATTGCCGATGAAGCCCCTTTGGTGTATTACGAATGGGTACAGGAAAACATCAATAAGGTCAACAGGGCGGGCAACGGTCAGATCGGGTACATCCACATTCCCGACATGGGTATTGCCGGTCTGGATATGTTCACCAAACTGTTTTATAGCCAGCTGGATAAAAAGGCCCTTATCATTGATGACCGCATGAACGGTGGCGGGAACGTGTCTCCCATCATCCTGGAACGTCTGGCCCGTGAAGCCTACCGAATGAGCATGTACCGCAACGGGATGAATCTGCCGGTTCCCAACGAAAGCCACTCGGGACCCAAAGTATGCCTGATAGACAAATACTCCATGTCGGACGGGGATCTGTTCCCTTACGGATTCCGGAAGATGGGCCTTGGTAAACTCATTGGCACCAGAACCTGGGGAGGCATCGTGGGTATATCGGGATCCAAGCCCTACCTTGACGGGCAGGATGTGCGCACGCCTTTCTTCACTTCCTATTCAACAGACGGGGAATGGATCATAGAGGGATATGGAGTGGAACCCGATATTGAAGTCGATATCAATCCTTTTGAAGATTACCTGGGAAATGACGCGCAGCTGAACAAGGCCATTGAAGTCCTCCTCGAGGAGCTCAAATCTTATGAACCGCTGCCCGGAACACCCCCTGACAGAAAAATGTAATCATGAAAAAACACTGGATATTTTTACTACTGATGCTGCTTCCTGCGTGGTTTTTATCCGCGCAGGAAGTGGACCACCAGGCACAGGTCCTGTCAAAACAGATTGACGACCTAATGTGGTACCACAAAGTAGGCGATGTGGCTTACATAGACAAAGTGTACATTCCTACCGTACCGCGATGGAAAGAAGACAACCCTGCGGGACAGGGGGCGGGCAATCCGCTCAAGATCTGGTCTTATGTCTTTGTCCCCAGGGATATTGACCCTTCGGGGAAATACCCGCTCATCGTTCTTCCGCATGGCGGGGTGCATGCCGATTTTTCCACCTACCATACCCATATTGTCCGGGAATTGATTGCCCAGGGGTATATTATCATTGCCACCGAGTACAGGGGCAGTACGGGTTATGGCCGGACCATGTATGAAAACATAGACTACGGAGGGCTGGAAAACGAAGATGTATGGTACGGACGTAATTATATGGTTGAAAATTATGATATAGTGGACCCCTCTCGTGTAGGTATCATGGGCTGGAGCCACGGGGGCATGATCACCCTGATGAACCTTTTTGAGCATCCCAAAGATTACAAAGCCGGATATGCAGGAGTTCCCGTCAGCGATCTGATAGCACGCCTTGGCTACAAAAGGCCCGGCTACATGGCTTTATTCTCGGCCCCTTACCACATAGGGAAAACACCCGAGGAAGATGTTGCCGAATACCGCCGCCGCTCCCCGGCATGGCAGGCTGCCAAATTACAGACACCCTTGCTGATCCACACCAACACCAACGACGAGGATGTTAACTCCCTTGAAGTGGAACACCTGATCAATGCACTGAAGGCCCAGGGAAAATCTTTTGAATACAAGATATTTGAAAACCACCCCGGCGGACATTCCTTTGATCGGATGGACACACCTCAAGCCTCGGCCATCCGACTGGATATCTATAAGTTCATGGCCAGGTACCTGAATCCGCCCAAACCGTTCAAAAATGTGCGCCAGCTCAGGGATGCAGCTTATCATCCCTGGGTCATGAAGTAGGGCTGCAGCAGAAGCTTTAGATCATGATGCCGCAATCACGCAGGTAAGAGACAAACTGGTCCCTTCGGGAACGTGCTACCGGAACAACAGATCGCTCATCATCATCCATGATAACGGCACAGCCGCTGTCTAGTACAAGGCGCTTGATGTATTTGATATTCACCAGGTGCTGGTTGTGTACCCGGTAAAAAAGGCCTTTCCCGTCAAGCAATTCCTCATAAAAGGCTATGCTCTTGGACATAAGCGCTGTGTTAACATGCTGATCTTCCAGGTAATATATCTCTGTGTAGGCATTCTCTGAGCGAAGGCGCATAATGTCTTTTATATTTACAAAAAGAAAGCTGCCCTGGTCAAATAGTGCGATCTTTTGATCCTTCTCATTGGCTTGTAAGTTGAACAGTAAATTTTGCAGCTTTTTTTCGCTCTCCTTAGTCTTGTAGCGCGATAAAGCTTCCCTCAGCTGATTTACATCAATTGGTTTTTCGATGAAATCGAGCGCAGACATTTTAATGGCCATCACTGCATATTTCTGATATGCGGTTGTAAAGATGACCTCAAAGTCCCTCCGGTTGAGCATGGCCAGTAAATCAAAGCCGGTATAGGGGCCCAGCTCCACGTCCAAAAAAACCAGATCAGGATGCAGTTCCCGGATCTGTTGTGCTGCATCGGGGACATTGTTGCAAACAGATAAGATCCGGATGTTTTTAAAATGTTCCTGGATCATCTCTGTGAGTGACCTTGCGTGCATTATGTCATCTTCTACAATAAGCGTTTTTATCATGCTGCTGAAGTGTTAGGTAGATATAAAGACACCCTGGTGCCTTTTGTTTTGTTGTCTTCTGTGAGTAAATCCACTATAGTGAAGGAAGAACTGGCATCATGCATCTTGTTGATCACTTGGAGCCGATCCCGGATTAGTTTGAGTCCCAGGGACTCTTTTTTATAACCCGAGGTGGGGGCCTTTGCCTGTCTGCCTGCAGAGAATCCCACCCCGTTATCGGTGATTTCACATAAAAGGTTATTGCTTTCAGGGCGTATGGTGATTTTTATTTGATTTCCCTTGTCCTTTCCGGCAAATCCGTGTTTTATTGAATTTTCCACAAAGGGTTGTAAAATCAGGGGGGGGATCATGGTGGCTTCTATGTCGAGGGATGGGTCCACGTCTATGGAATAGGTGAAAGAATTGTTACAGCGTGTATTTTCCAAATCCATGTAAAACTGCACTATCTCAAGTTCACGCTCCAGGGAAATTTCCTTTTTGGACATGCTTTCCAGCATGAGCCGGGTCAGGTTGGAAAATTTTCTCAGAATGGCCATGGATTCTTCTGTTCTTGACTCTTTAAGCAGATATTCCACCGTTTGCACGCAATTGAAAATAAAGTGGGGATTCAGCTGGAAGTTGAGTGCCTTCATATTGGTTTCCATGAGCTGGCGGCTTAATTCGGCAGCCGTCTGTTTCAATTGTGCTTCCTCTTGTTTCTTTTTATTCCTGTACCATAAAGAAATAAAATATGTGATAACAAGCAGGGCAAGAAATATTATAACAAAACCCAGGGTCATCAATCGCTGGGTTTTCTTTTCATGCTCTATGGCTTGTTTGTGTATTTCTTCGTTCAGGATCAAAACCTCTATTTCACTTCTTTGCTTATCTCTTTCCGCTTCTGCTAATCGCAGGCTTTGCCTGTAGTTTTCATTTTCTATCTGGGACTGCCGGTAATTCAACAGGTCTATCTGGTTTTTCTGGTTTAACTTTTCCAGTTCATGCTCAAAGTTTTCATTTTCCAGGTTCAGAATGGCTATCTCCTTTTCTTTTTTTTCTGAATCATATTTTGCCTGGAGATCAGCAACCGCCTGTATCGTCTTTTCACTTATGAGGGAATCATTCAGAGATTCATAAGCATAAGCATATTTTTCCACACTGTCCGGTTCGTTCAGCCTGCCGAATACACGCACATAGTCAAGAAAAATTTGTGGAAGATGAACTTTCAGATTCACGGCAGCCTGTTCAGCTTTTCTTAAATAATCCAGGGCAGTGTAATACTCTTTTCTTGCATAATGAACAGTTGCCATGCCGTGCAATGCAATTGTTGTGGCATCCTGAGCTCCGGATTTTTCTCCATAGGCAAGTGTTTTGTTTAAATAGAACAGGGCTTTTTCATAATCTTCGACTAATTTATACTCATCGGCTAAACGGGAATTAACTAAACTTAAAAAATATTCATTTCCCACATTTGTTAAGACTTCTTCCGCCTGAAATAATGTTTCAAGGTACTTTTCCCTGTCTTTCATATCATAATAAATAGTGGCAATCCTATATAACGCGGAACCCACACCATTTAAATCTCCCCTCTCTTCGAACAAATCTTTCGATTTTTCCAAATTCTCAATTGCCTGCTCATAATTTTTCATTCTCCTGTATACCGTTCCAATATTTACTAATGCATAGGCCGCTCCCGAATCTTTTTCCTTCTCAAAAATTCTTTTTGCTTCCAGGTAATAATGTAATGCCAAATCAAATTTTTCCTGGGATAAATAAATATTGCCAATCCATACATAGCCATGGGCCAGCAATAAAGTCTTTTCTGCTTCTTTGTAGATATTATTGGATTCTTCTCTTAATTTGAGCGCTGTATAGTAATTTCTCTTATACAGATGGATAACGGATATGTTGTCTATTGCCGCGGCAATTCCCAGGGTGTCTTTCATTTGTTCTACAAGGTCCAGCCGTCTTTCATAATAAACGAGCGCCGAATCAAAATTACCTATAGTAGTGTGAGCTGCTCCTAAACAATTCAGACTCACGCTGATGCCCTTTTTGTGACTGGTTTTTTCAGACAGTTTCAGACCCTTATGGGCATATTCCAGAGCTATTTGGGGTTTTACATTAATGTATAACCAGGCAACTTCGCCCATGTTGTAGATTCTGACCGAATCGGAAGATGTACTTTCAATTATCCGGAGTAGAGAATCTATGACCTGCTGTTGTTGGGCATACATTTGTATTGACCCCATAACAAGTGACAACAATATACAGATCGTAATAAGAACAGATTTTTTCATCAATCCAAACGTTTCAGGTCCAAAATGTCTGTTTCGTTTATTAGTTATTCGGGGGGCGGTGATCAGATTCAGCCAAGTGATATGATACGGAAAAAATGATAAAGTCAATATTTTTAATCAGTTCTACAATATATAAGACAAAGCTGCCGCATTGTGATGCGACTACCTTTTTAAAATTTAAATTAATTTATAAAATTGGGAAAAATCCGGACATAAAACAACACTTTGGGTCGTCGGAATATTAGACGAAATTGTCCGGATATATTTGCAATTAATGCTTCTTTATATTTTTCTTTTCTTTCTCCTGCTCTATGATTGACCTGAGTTTTTCTTTCAAAAGAACCCTGACCCTGAGCTTATCCGTTTCTGCAACTTCTTTTGCATCACGGGGTAATTCCGATGGATCAATTTCTATGGCCAGATAGCATTTTTTTGCTGATTTGTCTTTTTTTGTAAGGTATATTTCGCTCAGAAAATCAAAATCCAGTGCTTCGGAAATGGTCAGCAACAGGTCTACATCTATGCTTTTTCTGTTAAAAATATCATATACCGTTGTTCTTGAGCGGTTAATGGTCTTGGCAAATTCAGAAACCGTCAGCTTCCGTTCCTTGACCTTTTGTCTGATGATATTTCCTATAAATATATTAACCATGGTAAAATAATGATGCGGTTTTTATATGGCTGTCCGGTACGGTTCTCGCTGCCCGGTATTTTTTCATATAAATGTAAGTTTTCATATCGAGATTGGATCGTATGAGTTTGAATTCGGTCGGTTTGAGTTTGAATTCGGTAAAAAAATGCCTGTTTTCAACCTGCGGCAGTACAGGTTGCCGGCTGCAGGTTGCTGCTTCACAGCACCATTGATTCTAAAAATTGAAGGGGTGCCTGAGTATGATTATCGTGGTCAGTCGCTGCCACCACAAGATCGGGAAGTTTTTTCTTTAAGCCGAGGCTCTAGCCCTTCCCTTCAGGCGGTCGCCAGAGTGCTAAGAACGGAGTGCTTTTTCTTTTATGCCGAGGCGCTCCGTTCTTTGCACGGAAGTGACCTTGCCGTATATTCGTATTGCTGCTCCTTTTTCCGTCCGGTGTTCTTTCAAGGCAGTGCGCCAAAGGCTTTTGGCGCTTATAAAGGCGCTGCTCCGCAGCACCAATCATTGTTCCAGGTTGCTTTGTGGGAGGTGGTAAGTGATGGTTTTGTTGCAAAAAAACATAATCCGCTATTAATGTGTGCGTTATAGGCATGAACTCTATTTTGACGACTTACCACCTCCCTGTCAACCTCAACTCAAAAAGTACTAAGACTCGGTAAGTAAATTTAATCAAAGGACAATTCTTGTTGTGCGAGGCACTCGTCTCTGTCTCTGACGCCCCTTGGAACGGAGAGCTTGTTGGTGTACGCCGAGGCTCTCCGTTCCAAGGGGCGTCAAAGAAGGGTGCAGACAGCACAGGATATTATGATCTTTGATATGATTTAGTTAATTTTGAAAATCCTGGTAATCAAATACCACCTACTATGAAAAAAATAAAGTATAACCTGGGTTTTTTCATTTTTTATTCCGGATTCCTGACGTCGGATTTATTTTTATCCGATAAATCTCCGTTGTATAATGTGTTGTCAGCCGCTATACGTGCGTTTTTTATGGTTGCTCTGTATTATTTATACGATTGTCATAACGAAAGAAAATTAATGAAAACATCTTTATGAGAACTTTTTATATTCCCTTGCTTATGCTCTTCATGATTGCTGCATGCAACCATAGGCCGCAGACAGCGATCCCGGAATGGATCCCGTACGACGAGTCGGAAGAAATTGCCGCCAATGCAGATCATGAATCTGTAAGAATGCGCTTCAAGCTGATCCAGTCCCGGGTGCTGGATAAAAATGAATTGTGGAAGGTCGTGGAACCCCAGCTCGGCGACTTTACGGAAGAAGTCTATGAGAAGCTGAAACCATTGATCTTAGGGCAGGACATCCCTACCCTGCAGTCGCATATCCGCACAGGAGAGCTTACGTATGAGCAACTCACGCAATGGTACCTATACAGAATCGTAAAGTTCGAGAACGACAGAGGAAAGATGCTGAACGCCATCGTTGCCATCAATCCCGGCGCGGTAAAGGAAGCCCGTGCCAGAGACAAGGAGCTGGCAAGGTTCCTGGCCCGGGACCGGAGGATTGAGGGACAAGAGGCCCCGGCCCTGCATCTGATCTTTGGGATGCCTGTCCTGGTCAAAGACAACATCGGAGTTGAGGGAATGCCCACTACGGCGGGGGCGCATGTGCTGAAAGACAACTTTACTCAAGATGCCGCCATCATAACCAACATCAGGAATCGCGGGGGCATTATCCTGGGCAAAACAAACCTGAGTGAATGGGCCAATTACCTGTTTAACGGAGGCCCTAACGGATTTAGCGCAATCGGTGGCCAGACGCTCAATGCCTATGGACGCAGGATTTTTGATACCGGCGGTTCCAGTTCCGGAAGCGGCGTGGCCATGGCGGCCGGATATGCAGCGGCCTGCATCGGGACGGAAACCTCGGGCTCCATCCTGTCTCCCTCGGGGAAAAGTTCCGTTGTGGGGCTTAAGCCCACGGTGGGACTGCTGGACCGGAGCGGGATCGTTCCACTGGCCGGCACGCTGGACACACCCGGGCCCATGGCGGGCACAGTGGTTGATGACGCCATCCTCCTCTCGGCAATGGCCGATGAAAGCCTTGAGCAAGACCCATGGTTGACCGGGTTCATCAGGAGCCTGGACCCGGCGATGGCGGGCGAAGGAAGTCTGCAGGATGAGGGAAAGGGGCTGACAGCGGAAGGGGAAACGGGGTTTCCGGAGGGGATTCGGTTTGGGGTAAATAAAAAATTGCTGGAAAATCCGCTTTATAAGGAGCAGGCCGAGATTCTCACTTCGCTCGGGGGCATTGCCATTGAATTTGAGCCCATTGAAATTGACCTCAGCGGGTTTGACACGTTGTTGAGCGGGGATATGAAAATTGACCTGCCTGCCTACCTGGACCAATATGCACCTGATTTCCTGACTATCCGCACCATAGGAGAAATCGTTGCGTATAACGATCTGGACTCATTGGTCAGGATTCCTTACGGACAGGCAATTTTTGAAGAAATGGCCGCACTGGAAATTACACCGGAAGCATTGGGGCAGTTGAGGGAAAGATTGCAACAGGAGGGGAGGCGCTATTTTGAAACCCCCATGGATGCGTACCAGCTGGATATCATTTTATCTGTGGACAACCTGGAGGCCGCCTATGCGGCAGCTGCTAATTTCCCCTGCCTGATTGTCCCCATGGGCTATACAGAGAAATGGGGTCCCACGGGCCTTACCTTTATTGCGCGGTCGTATGAAGAAAGAAAGCTGTTGCAGATCGGTTACGCTTTTGAGCACGCGACCCTGGCAAGGAGGATGCCGGAGGGGTATCAATAAATTGAAAATATCTTACACGGAATCCAGGTTTTTGCTTCCGGGGATCGCAAGAAACTTAGTTGTCGCGCCTGACGCGGGTGAAGGAGATGTCCGAAGGGTGAATTCTTTTGGGATCTTTGGTACGCAGGAGCGGCTGTTTTTCGTTGTAAATGATGTCGGAGTGTGCCAGCAGAGGAACCATCTCGACACTAACACTGGTGACATCCAGGCCCAGGTAGCGCACATCGGACATGCCTATCTTGCTTATGCGGAAGTACAGATTCATGATCAGTCTCTGATTGTGGGAGAATTCGTAGTCCTTGTTGGGCACGCGGTCTATAACCACGTAGCGAAAATCGCTTAGTACATTGTGCTGCTTGAGGGAGGGGTAAGAGCTTATCAGGTCAATCTTGTGCTCGGCCATAAGATCAAAAACAATGTTGTGAAAATACAGGCTGGCTTTGACCGGCACTTTGTATCCCATGCGAAGGTCAATACGTATCAATACTCCCGGGATGAGTTCTGTAACCTCGTATTCCCTGACGTGTGGTTCGTCCACAATGTCCACATGCAGGAGCCAGTAGGTATCTGCCCGCTTAGGCTGCTTTCTGAGAATGGAATACAGGATCTTGTTTTCAATATCAGTCACCCGGTTGGCATGCGTGATATAAACCAGATTGGTGGCGTACCTGGGAACTGACTCGTCACCGGATAAGGCTTTTATTACAGGCAGGTAATCCTTTATCTTCACATAGGATATGAAGCTGTTCTTAATCCGGCGCCCCCGGTTCCAAACGTACATGACCAAGGCAAAAATTCCGGTAAACATTATGGTAATCCAGCCTCCATCACTGAACTTGAAGAGATTGGCCGAAAGAAACGAGAGTTCAACCGCAAAAAATACCACGCCGCACAAAATCCGCAGGTATAAGGGAAATTTATCTTTCAGGTAGAACATCAGGAGCACGGTAGTGGCCAGCATGGCCAGGTTAATGGCCAGTCCGTAAGCCGCTTCCATTCCCGATGATTCCCTGAAATAGAATACCACAAAACAACAGCCCAGGTACAGGATCACATTAACAAGCGGAATAAACATCTGCCCTTTAAGTGACGAGGGATAGCTAATACGTACCTTGGGAAAGAAATTGAGGGATATGGCCTCACTAATGATGGTGAATGATCCGCTTATGAGAGCCTGGCTGGCTATGATGGCCGCCGCCGTTGCCACAAGAATTCCCGGGATCAGAAACCATTCGGGCATTATGGCGTAAAACGGGTTTACTTCCGAAGTAATATCCCGGGCATGCGTAATGATCCAGGCTCCCTGTCCAAAATAATTCAGCAGCAGGGCTGTCTTTACAAAGATCCAGGAAATCCTGATATTACGCACCCCGCAATGACCAAGGTCCGAATACAAAGCCTCGGCCCCGGTGGTACAAAGAAAAACGGCCCCAAGGAGCAGGAATCCGTTGGGATACGCAGACAACAGTTTTATGGCGTAGTAGGGATTGACGGCCAGAAGGACTTCAGGGACCCGGACCAGCTGGACCAGGCCCAGGACACCAATCATCGAGAACCAGAAGAGCATGAGGGGACCAAAGGATTTGCCGAGGAACACCGTTCCAAATTGCTGAATGAAAAACAGAACGCTCAGGATCACAAAGACCACCGCCACCACGGGAATCCCGGGCTTCAGGATCCTGAGGCCTTCAATGGCCGAGGTTACGGTAATGGCCGGAGTGATGATCCCGTCTGCCAGCAGGGCGCAGCCCCCCACAATGGCCACCACATAAAGCCAGTTTTTCCGCTTCTTGAGCAGGGCGAACAAAGCCATAATGCCCCCCTCCCCTTTGTTATCGGCCCTTAAGGTTATTAAAATATATTTTACGGTGGTCTGTAGCGTGAGTGTCCAGAATATACAGGACAGGGCTCCCAGGATAAAATCACTGTCTATGACTGCCGCCCCCTTGAGCATGGCCCTGAGTGTGTAGAGCGGTGAGGTTCCCAGGTCTCCGTAAACAATCCCCAGTGTGATAAGCAGGCCGGCCATCGATAGTTTCGACAGGGGACCGGCTGCCTTTGTTGCTTTCATTTGTTTTATGCAGTGGTTGACTGCACCTTAATAAACCGCGCAAATGTATATAAAAAGCGAAGATGTGGAACCTCGGTGCGTAAAAAGCAGCAGCAGGCAGCAAAAGCAAGCGGCGCCCCGGCTTATCCCAAAAAAAGGTTAATTTTGTCCAATAAACCAGCCTAAAAATATAAAGATGAAACATCGAATTTTATTCATTCTAATTTTACTAATAATGAACGGATGTGCCACGTCATCCTCCAATAATGAGGACATTAAAGCAACAATCATTGCCCTTGAAAAACAAGCTTTGAAACTTTGGAATAATGGAAATCCGGACGGATTTCTTGAATTGTCTACCGATGATATTATTTATATCGACCCTGCTTTTGAGAGCAAGCTTGAGGGTAAAAAAGCGCTGGAAGATTATTATAACACCATAAGAGGAAAGATTAAAATAGATCTTTATAAAATGATCGATCCTGTAGTACTAGTCTCGCCTGGGGTTGCTGTCCTGACGTACAATTATGAAGCTCACAGGGATGGCATGGTATTCACAATGAATTGTACAGAGGTATACAGGCTGGACCCGACCAATACGTGGAAAATCATACATACACATTGGTCTTTTGTACAGCCCGCGTAAATACAACATTACTACGTTAAAACACCCAACACCTGATTTTTTTTTAAATTTGGTTTTCAAAATCGGGTAACATTATGAAAACGAAACAATGTCTTGCTCTTCTGGCATTAATTGTACTAACCAATGCCTGTGGTAACGTTAAAGAAGCCGAGTTCCCCACTGCCCTGACATCTGCTGTTACTGCTGTTTCTGCTTCGTTGGATAGTCTTAGCAACTCACTAAATGCCGCAGCCACCGGCCTTGCCCAGGTGGGTGCCGATACCGCGATGGTCCGTTCCGAGTTGCAGCGTCTCTACAATGAATGTTCCTTTGGCACTGAATTCGTTTTCACAACTCCGGAAGGCATCCTGCAGCTGATAGAGCCGGCTGCCTATTATCCCTCCCAGGGTTCCGACATCAGCCAGCAGGCCCATATTATTAAGTCTTTTGAAACCAAACTGCCCGTTCTGAGCGATGTGTTTTCGGTAGTTGAAGGTTATCAGGCAGTGGTCCAGATCCATCCCATCATGGCCGAAGACCAGTTACTTGGAGGAGTAAGCGGTTTGTTCTCACCTGCTTACCTGATAGCCAGAAACGTTGTGCCTATTATTGGCAAGGAGCCTTTCGAAATCTGGGTCATGGAAAAAACAGGGGTGGTGCTTTATAACGCCGATGCCTCTGAAATCGGGCTTAATGTTTTTACCGATCCGAGATATGACCAGTTCCCAAAGATGAAACTCGCCTGCGAAAAGATTGCCGGCGAGCCCTCCGGAAAGACCTCATTCCCCTATTACGAGACAGGTTCGGACAAGATCGTTGATCGCAAGGTCTTCTGGGAAACCCTTACCCAGGAGGGAAATGAATGGAAGTTCATCTGGAGCGGGTCATCAGAGTAAAGTCTTACGATAAGAAATGATCAGGATCAATCCGTAAAGACCAATCAAAATAAGAGGAATATCAGGGCACCAGCCGGTCGCAACGGTGGGAGGCCCTATTATCAGGGCAAATGCAGTCAAGAGCTTGAACAACCTTCTGTTCCCCGCAGGATATTTCAACGTGAAAATTCATTTTTCTTTATTTGGCCATAGCGGCTTTTTTGAATTCAGCGGGTATTTTTCAAGTAGTTGCATAATTAATTCAGGAATTGGGCGGTTGGAAATTCATGTCCAATCGGGTCAGCGGTGTATAACGGGGCCCCGCAGGGAAGAGTTCGCTTTTGAACAGGATCAGGTGTTTTGCAGAATATAACGGAGACGTCTGGTGTGATTTCGTTTCTGTAAGGATGTTGTACAGTGACGGCGTCATTTTCTGTCCGGGCAGAAAACGGCCGAGGGTGATATGCGGATGGAATGCATTGCTGTCGGGCCGGAAGCCAAGCGGGGCTACAGCATGGTCAACCGCTTTTCTTAATTCATGAAGTGCGGCAGGTGCCACTATGCCCAGCCAAAGTACACGCGGCCCGCTGCGGTCACGGAAGATGCCGGGTTCTCCCAATGAATAAGTGAAAAATGGGATTTGGCTGACTGCGTTTTGCAGTCTCTTAATCAATGATGGTATGACCTGGACGTCCACATCACCAAAAAAGAAGAACGTCAGATGGAACTGCGCCGCACTAACCCATTTAATACGGTACGATGGCAATTGCTTTTGCAATCGTCGCATTATTTCCCGTGCAGGAAGCACAGGTTCCAGGGGCAAGGCCAAAAAAGTGCGTATACTGGTCAAATCAGGTGCATTTTTCACATTGACCAAATTTACAAAAAAACGAAAGCAGGAACCTCTTTACTTTTCTTATATTTGCACATCAACTCAAACAACACGATGAATCAAGATCTTTTGCAATCACTATTCGGCAGCCTGGCCTTGATTACCTGGAAGCAAGTGGTTATGCTGGGTATCGGCTCCATATTGATATACCTGGCAATAGCCAAAAAGTATGAACCCAACCTCCTCTTGCCCATGGGTTTCGGCACCCTTCTGGTTAATCTTCCGCTATCTTCGGCCATAGGACCGGATGGTGCCCTGACTGTTTTTTTTCAGGCCGGGATCAAGACCGAGGTTTTCCCGCTGTTGATCTTCATTGCCATTGGTGCCATGATCGATTTCAGCACGCTTTTCCGCAACCCGCTGTTGTTGTTGTTTGGTGCTGCTGCCCAGTTTGGCATTTTTTTCACCATCGCCGTTGCTTCCCTCATCGGCTTTGACCTGAAGGAAGCAGCCTCCATTGGAATTATCGGCGCAGCTGACGGTCCCACCTCAATTTATGTAGCCTCGAAATTTGCCGAGCATCTGCTCGGGCCTATATCGGTGGCGGCGTACTCCTACATGGCCCTGGTGCCTATTATACAGCCGCCTGTTATCAAAGCGCTGACTACCAGGAAAGAACGGCTGATCAGAATGCAGGGAAAACAGGACCCTGTTTCCAGGACCACCCTAATTCTCTTCCCCATTATAATTACCTTGATCGCGGGAATAATTGCTCCTTCCTCTATTGCGCTGATAGGCTTTCTTATGTTTGGCAACCTCATCCGTGAATGCGGGGTACTACAGAAGCTGTCACTGGCCGCTCAGAACGAACTGTCCAGCCTGGTGACCATTCTGCTGGGAATTACCATATCCTCTACCATGACAGGAGAGGCTTTTGTTAACCTGAATACGTTGTTCATTATCGGGCTTGGGCTGGTTGCCTTTATCATGGATACGGCCGGAGGGGTTCTCTTTGCCAAGCTGTTGAACGTATTTTTACCCGATAGACTAAAGATCAATCCCATGGTAGGAGCGGCAGGTATATCGGCTTTCCCCATGTCTGCAAGGGTTATCCATAAGATGGGGCAGGACGAGGACAGGGGCAACTACCTGCTCATGCCGGCTGTCAGTGCCAATGTGGCCGGACAGATAGGATCGGTTATCGCCGGCGGTTTGATCCTCACCCTGGTTCCTTATTTTCTGTAATTTTTGAAAGAAATCGTTATGAATACTTTTATGAGTTCACTCAAAATAATGGGACTGGGAATGCTGGGCATATTTATTTTCATGCTCCTCTTTGGGATCGTGATATATGCTTTGCATA
Source organism: Bacteroidales bacterium UBA1374 (assembly GCA_002305545.1). Taxonomy (GTDB): domain Bacteria; phylum Bacteroidota; class Bacteroidia; order Bacteroidales; family UBA932; genus DMER64. Next base: position 38,482 of record DBRG01000003.1, on the reverse strand, counting down.
AGATCTTTCCCGGCACCAATGCAGAGAAGTGATCACTCCTGCCACCCACTGTTATTCCGCATACAGGTCACTGTCACCACAAAGAACGGAGAACTTAATTGGTACGCCGAGGTTCTCCGTTCTTTATGTTGCTATGACCTCTCCAGTGATTAGCTGTTCGCCTGTGTAGTTACTGCAATACCGGGTAAAGGAAGCCTCGGCTTGGAGAAAAAGCTTCCTTTGCCCGGTATTGCATGAGCAGAGCGCCGTGGACGCTTAGATCAGTCCTTTTGCGTGTTTCTCTCCAATGACTTTAAGCATGTCGCGGGTCATGGCAGGAAGGTCCCATTCCGGCTTCCAGCCCCATTCACGGCGGGCGCAGCTGTCATCCATCTTGTTGGGCCATGAATCGGCAATGGCTTGCTTTACAGGCTCCACCTGGTAGATCATGGTAAAGTCGGGGATGTGTTTTTTGATCTCGGCATAAATGATTTCGGGATCAAAGCTCATAGCTGTGATATTGAAAGAGTTCCGGTGCTTGAGCTTGGAGGGATCGGCCTCCATCAGGTCAATGGCGGCGCGGATGGCATCGGGCATGTACATCATGTCCAGGAAAGTTCCGGCTTTGAGCGGGCAGGTGAATTTTTTATTCTTGATGGCCTCATAATAAATTTCTACGGCATAATCTGTGGTCCCGCCACCGGGCAGGGTAACGTTGGATATGATCCCGGGATAACGCACAGAACGAGTATCCACGCCAAAACGTTTGTGGTAATAGTCGCTCAGCAGTTCTCCTGATACTTTGGAAACTCCGTACATGGTCTGCGGACGCTGGATGGTATCCTGGGGCGTGTTGTCCAGGGGGGTGCCTCCGCCAAAAGCGCCAATGGAACTGGGTGTAGAAACTGCGCAACCGTATTCGCGGGCAACTTCCAGGCAATTCATGAGTCCGCCAATACCTATATTCCAGGCAGTCAGTGGTTTACTCTCTCCAACGGCAGAGAGGATGGCAGCCAGGTTGAAGATGGTATCTATCTTGTACTTCTTCACAACATCAGCAATCTGCTGAATATCGGTTGCATCTACCCTTTCTGAAGGGCCCGATTCAAGCAACTCGCCTTTGGGCAAGGTCGATCTGTACCCGGCAACCACATTGCTGTTGCCATATTTTTTCCGAAGTTCCAGGGTCAATTCCGACCCGATCTGGCCCACCGAGCCAATTACCAGAATATTTTTCATTCGTTTGTTGAATTAGTTTCTTAATTATTTTTGTTAACTGAAAGTCTCGCAAATATACGAATCTGTAATACAAAAGTAATATCTTTGCGTCACCTTTTAAGGTTAAAAAAGTGTCAACTTAAAACAATTAATATTATGTACGATCGTCTTCAGGCCCATCTCCAAAAGGAACTGGCCGACATCCGGGAAGCCGGACTTTTCAAGAATGAAAGAATCATCATCACTCCCCAGGGAGCCGAGATCAAGATCAGCACCGGTGCCACGGTACTGAATTTCTGCGCTAACAACTACCTGGGTCTTTCCAACAATCCCAGGCTCATTGCCGCTGCCAAAAAAGCCCTCGACACACACGGCTACGGGCTATCTTCTGTTCGCTTCATCTGCGGCACCCAGGACCTGCACAAAGAACTGGAAGCCAAGATTGCTGAATTCTTCGGCACAGAAGACACCATCCTCTATGCCGCCTGCTTTGATGCCAACGGCGGCGTTTTTGAGCCCCTGCTCACAGAAGAGGATGCCATCATTTCAGACGCGCTCAACCATGCCTCCATCATTGACGGCGTAAGACTCTGCAAAGCTGTGCGCTACCGCTATGCAAATGCCGACATGGCCGACCTGGAAGAACAGCTCAAACAGGCCCAGGCCCAGCGTTTCAGGCTCATTGTCACCGATGGTGTCTTTTCCATGGACGGGAATGTGGCTCCGATGGACAAAATTTACCAGCTGGCCCAGAAATACGATGCACTGATCATGGTTGACGAGTGCCACTCGGCAGGCGTTGTCGGGGAAACGGGCCGAGGCGTGACCGAGCAGTTCAACCTCCGGGGCAAGATCGAGATCATTACCGGCACCCTGGGCAAATCTTTTGGCGGGGCGATTGGCGGTTTCACGACAGGCAAGAAGGAAATCATTGGCTTGCTGCGCCAGCGTTCGCGTCCTTACCTCTTCTCCAACTCCATTCCTCCCGTTGTGGCCGCAGCCGGCATTGAAATGTTCAACATGATGTCCCAGACCAACGAACTGCAGGACCGCCTGCATGAAAACACCAAGTACTTTGTACAGAAAATGGTGGACGCCGGGTTTGACATCAAGCCCACCAAGAGCGCCATCTGTGCCGTGATGCTGTACGATGCCAAATTAAGCCAGGACATGGCTGCCCGTCTGTTGAACGAAGGTATTTACGTTACCGGTTTCTACTACCCGGTAGTTCCCAAGGGACAGGCCCGCATCCGCGTACAGATCTCTGCCGCCCACCAGCGCCCGCACCTGGATAAGTGCATTGCCGCCTTCACCAAAGTTGGCAAAGAACTGGGCGTAATAAAATAAATACGGCGCTTTGAACAGCAGAGCTGCTTTCAGTGTCGCCACAAAAAAAACGGGGAGCTTTCCGGGTACGCCGGGGCTCTCCGTTTTTTTACTGCCTGCTGCGGACCGTGCTTCTATTGCCTGGAGCGGTCGCTGCCACCACTTGGAACGGAGAGCTTGTTTGGTACGCCGAGGCTCTCCGTTCCAAGTGGTGGCAGCAACCGCCCGCCAGGAGTAGTGCCCGTCAGGATCAGTGCCTGCAAGGAGCGACCAAGCGTCAGGAGTACCGCGTACACTTGATTCATTACACTGGATATCAGCATTATAACAAAAGAGCTCCCCTGTAGAGCTCTTTTGTTATTCACCTGTCAAACAAGGCAATACATCAAGTGTACGCGGTACCACTTATCAGTTGACTTATGTCAGGTTATCCCTGGATTTAGTTTACTGAACCAGGCTTATCCCTGAATTTAGTTACTGACCGGGACTTTACCCCTTTTGGAGTTGATGTTGACTGGGAGGTGGTAAGTAGCTATAACAGCATCGACACCAATATGGCCCTCAATAACTGCATGTTACAAGATTTAATAACAAAACTGTTACTTACCACCTCCCCCAAAAAACACCAGAAAACCGCAAAAACCGGGGGAGGTAGTAAGTGATGAAAAATACGGACACGCTTCTAATGCACACGTAAACAATGCATTGTGCGTTTTTGTAACATGGTTGCTACTTACCACCTCCCTACAAAACCGCTGAAATCCAGGGAGGGTGGTAAGTAGCGAAAAATGGTTACACGCCTTTAACGTGCACACATACAGACTTTTGCGATTTTCTGTAACATAGTTGTTACTTACCACCTCCCACAAAGCAGCCGGGAACAATGATAGGTGCTGCGAAGCAGCGCCTTTATTATGCGCCAAAGGCCTTTGGCGCACCGCCTTGAAAGACCATAAGGCGGTTAATTCACGAATCGTTACTTCTCACTCTTTTTATAATGATGAATAAGCTTTACAGTTTTATAAAAAAGGATCAATGCCAAAGCTGAATAAACAACAAAAATTAAACAACCAAGCCAGATAGGTGGATCAATCCGACGAAAGATCAGAATGAGTCCTAGTACAATAGCTACAGAAGTGGGAATACTGATAGAAGTATCTAATTTAATTTTACTTTTACAATTAGGGCATTCCCATTTTGTAAAGGGCCACTCAGTTACAACATGATAGAATTTCTGTTTATGACTACATTCGGGACAAAGAAATGTTTTTGTTTTCATAGCACTTGATGAAAAAATTAATCAATGGGGTCAATGGGAACAGAGATAATCCAATTTCCTTTTTTGTCGGATCCTTCACGTAATAGAATGCCTTGTTGTTTGAGATAAGCAATATCACGTTTTACAGTTTTGGAACTGACATGAATTTTTCGGGCAAGGTTGTCGGTCGTGACAGATGAATCTATCCGAATGAGATCTATAATGCTTGCCTGTCTTGATGAAATCTTTACAGGGACATTTACAGGGACATTTACAGGGACATCTTCAGCAGATGATAATTCATACTTGGCAATCCTTCCCTTTAGGTTGGAGGTATGCTCTTCAAACATAAAGTTGCTGAAGATCTCAAGATTGCCGGATTCCCTTGTCTGGATGAGGGATTCAATATATTTGGCTTTGTTTTCTTTCTTAATAATAGAAGGGATTAACCCTGCCTCGAACTGAAGCATATTCATCAGCAGACGGGCCATACGGCCGTTTCCGTCAGCCCATGGATGAATGGTGACCAGTTTGTAATGAGCATCGAAACTCATTTTATAGAGAGAGCGCGTGTCGGTATATGTTTTGCGGGCATCGTTCAGCCATTGGCAAAAATCATCCAGGACAGCCGGTATTTTTGAATAATTCAAATACGACTTTCCTTCAAATCCTGCCGTTACATTCAAAAGTCTGAGATCTCCCTTTGCAGAAGTAAATGAGCCGAGAGATGTTTTATATTCACTCCCGGTATTGCGCATAAGGATGCCAGATAGTTCTTTCAGTAATTCTACCGAGATGCTCCTATGCTCTTTAGCATGCAGTAGCGCTTTCTCGTAGGCTGCCTTTAAATCAAGATTCATCAACTGTTCATTCATACTCCTTCCGGAAGCACTGATTCCCTGGTCAAAGAGCAACTGATTCTCGATCTCTGTTACTGTGGAGCCTTCAATGGCAGTAGAATGGGTAATAATGGAGTACAGATAGAATTTGTCATAATTTTTCTGTTTGTCAATACCCAGATTCTTGTATTTGGTAATGAGCTCTATAAGTAACTTCTCGTCCATATTACAAAAATAAAAATAAAAGATTATGTGTAGCACATTCTCTGATGAATGTCAAGCCTTTCTCTGTCTTGCCGATGACCTTGTTTCCACAGAAAGCCGGATCTGTTTTGAATACCATACGCTAACACGCTGGTTGAAGCCTCGGCATACAAAATAAACTTCCCTTTCCTTGTGCGGCTGAAAGCACTTGTAGCAAAAAGGTTCTGCCTCTTTTATTATCTTTGCAACTTGTATCCCCCAAAAAAATTCCCATGAAAAAATCCATTTTATTATTGACAGTTATTTTTATAGCTGCTTCTGCCCGGGCACAACAGCCTTTTCAGGGCCAGAAAAAGCCGCTGGATCACAGTGTTTACGACGCCTGGAAAAATGTAGGGGCGCTATCTATGAGTGAAGACGGGAAATATGCCTCGTACCTTGTTCAGGAACAGGAAGGTGACCGTTATGCAGAGGTGCTGAACCTGGAAACACTTAAAAAGCAGCGTATTGAAAGGGCCAGCCAGCCCAAGCTGACACCGGACGGTAAGTTCCTGATTGCTACCATCAATCCTTTTTTCAGGGAAACAAAAGAAGCAAAGCTCAAAAAACTCAAAAAGGACCAGATGCCCAAGGATACACTCGGCATATATAATTGTGTGACAGGAGAGCTGAAAAAGATACCCTTCCTGAAGTCGGTGAAAATCGGCAAATTGGGGAAAACCCATATTGCCTTCCAGTGTGATATACCTGCCGATACTACCGGCGGGAAAAAACCCGATAAGAAAGAAAAGGACCAGGGAGAAGACCTGATGGTGTACCACCTGGCCACAGGATCCACAGACACGCTCCCGGCTGTTTCTGATTACAATTTCAGTACGGGCGGGGACACCCTGTTTTTTGTCAGAAGGCCCCACTCAAAGGACAGCCTTCTGGAAGCCGGATTGTTCATGTACACTCCCAAAGACAGACAGCTTACCGGCATATACACCATTGACCTGAAGCAGAAGGTGAAACTTCCCGTGGTCAGTGAAGACAACCGCCATCTGGCTTTCTATGCCAGCCTTGACACAACGCAACAGGGAAAGAATAACGTCAGCATCCTGTATTACAACCAGGACCATGATAAGGCAAAAATACTGATAAACAACAACCTGGAAGGCCTGGCACAAGACTGGAAGATCAGTGAGAACCGGGCACTTATATTCAGCAAATCGGGGCACAGGCTGTTTTTTGGGATTGCTCCCGTTCTGCCGGAAAAGGATACGACCATTCTTGACTCTGAAGTGGCACAGCTGGATATCTGGCATTACCAGGACAATTACATCCAGCCGCAACAGTTGCAGAACCTGAACAGGGACCTGAAAAAATCCTACCTGTGCGTGATGGACCTGGAAGACCAGCAAACCCTTTCCTGGCGGCAGCTCTCCACGGACGAGCACCACATTGTGCAGGTTCCTCAGGAATATGATGCCGACTGGGGCTATTCGGTCAGCGACTACCCCTATCAGCTGGAATCCTCCTGGAGCTCCAATCCCCGCTCTGACCTCTACCTGATCAACATCGCGGACGGCTCGGCCTCGGCCCTGCTCAAAGACGCCTATATATCCGGGGTAAGCGCCTCGGAAGAAGGAAAATACCTGGTCTGGTTCAACAACCGGGATCAACAATGGTATTCCTGTGATGTACAGAACAGGCAAATCGTTTGCATGACCAAGGGGATGGATGTCTCTTTTGCCAATGAGTTGCATGATTCACCGGAAATGGCCTCTTCCTACGGGAACGAAGGCTGGCTGGAAGGAGACCAGGCAATTTTCATCAACGACCGGTATGATATCTGGCAGATGGATCCTTCGGGTGAAATGGCCCCCGTGAACCTTACAGACGGGCTGGGCCGCAGGGAGAACCTTACCTTCCGTATCGTAAGGCTGGATGAGACGTTGTTGCCTGCCGGTACCCCGGGAGTGAAAAAAGATCCCGTAAAGGCCAAAGAGACCATATACTTTTCTGTGTTTGACAACACCACCAAGGAAAGCGGATACTACTACAAACAGATGGGCAAAAGGCGCCCGGTGATGACACGCTGGATCCAGGAACCTGTGACCTTTGCGTACCTGACCCGTTCAAAAGACGGGAAAGTGATGATCTACAGCAAACACAATTTTGAGTATTCTCCTGACATATGGTTTACAAAAGACAAATTCAAAACCCAGGTAAGGATCACGGACATCAACCCCCAACAAAAAGAATACAACTGGGGCACCGCCGGGCTGGTTCACTGGAAATCTGCTACAGGGGTGGACCTGGAGGGGATCCTGTACAAACCGGAAAACTTTGATCCCGCAAAGAAATACCCTATGATCGTGTATTTTTATGAAAGGACATCCCATACACTCCATACCTACAGGGCTCCGGCTCCCAGCCGTTCTACCATAAACATACCCTTTTTTGTTAGCAATGAATACATCGTCTTTGTACCCGACATTGCTTACCAGACAGGACATCCGGGCAAAAGCGCACTGGACTGTATTGTCCCGGGCGTAAAGAAACTCATTGCAGAGAACAGCTGGATAGATGCAGACAACATTGCTATCCAGGGACAAAGCTGGGGAGGCTACCAGGTGGCTTACATGGTCACACAGCCCCAGGTTTTCAAATGGAAAGCAGCCGGTGCAGGAGCTCCCGTATCCAACATGACCAGCGCCTACGGCGGTATCCGCTGGGGATCGGGCATGGTCCGCCAGTTCCAGTATGAACACTCACAGAGCCGCATCGGGCAAACCCTGTGGGACGGATTCGATCTTTACATAGAAAATTCCCCCTTGTTTTTTGCTGATAAGGTGGAAACCCCCTTGCTCATCATGCATAACGACAAGGACGAGGCAGTTCCGTGGTACCAGGGCATTGAACTATTCACGGCCTTGCGCAGGTTGGGCAAACCCGTATGGATGCTCCAGTACAACAATGAGTCCCACAACCTGGGCGAACGTGTGAATGCGAAAGACTTGAGCATGCGCCTGGAACAGTTCTTCAACCATTTCCTGAAAGGAGCGCCCATGCCTGTATGGATGAAAACCGGTGTTCCGGCTACTCGCAAAGGCATTGACTGGGGACTGGAACTGACTACTCCGTAGAGAAAATCTTGCATCATGAAACAGTGTATCTTCCTTTTTACTGCACTACTGGCGCTTACAGCAAACCGCGCACACGCCTGCACCAATTTACTGATCACCAAAGGAGCCTCGGCCGATGGCTCGTGCATGGTCACCTACGCGGCCGATTCGCACACCCGGTATGGTTGCCTGGTTTTTTATCCGGCAGCCCTGCATCCGGAAGGTGCCATGATGGATGTCCGCGAATGGGGCACCAACCGCTACCTCGGCCGGATTCCCCAGGCCAGGGAAACGTATTCTGTGGTGGGGAACATGAATGAACACCAGGTGGTGGTGGGCGAAAGCACCTGGGGCGGGGTCTCCACACACCATGACCCCCAGGGTATCATGGATTACGGCTCGCTCATGTATATTGCCCTGCAGCGTGCCCGTACCGCCCGGCAGGCCATTGAGGTCTTTACCATCCTGGCCAACGAGTACGGCTACGCCTCTTCCGGGGAATCCATTTCCTTTGCTGATCCCCACGAGGTCTGGTTCATGGACGTGATTGGAAAAGCGCCCCGGTTGGTGAACGGAGAGAACGTCAACAAAGGGATTGTCTGGGTGGCCATCCGCCTGCCCGACGGGACCATCTCGGCACATGCCAACCAGGCCAGGATCCGCCGCTTTCCCCTGGATGACCCCCAGAATTGCCTGTATGCCCCCGACGTGATCGAACATGCGCGGGAAACCGGCCTTTACAGCGGCCCCGACAGCCTTTTCAGTTTTGCCGAGGCATATGGTCCGGCGGACGGAGGCACCATCCGTGGCTGCGACGCCCGGGTGTGGGCCTTTTTCAACAAACACGGGGCCGAGGACATGGCTCCTTATCTTCCATACGCCCTGGGACACGACCCGGGCCGTCCCCTGCCTTTGTACGTGAAAGCCAAAGAGAAACTTACTGTCAAACAGGTGGCCGACATGATGCGGGACCATTACGAAGGCACCCCCATGGACATGACCTGTGACATAGGAGCCGGAGGCCACGACCTTCCCTACCGCTGGCGCCCCATGGATTTTGAAGTGGAAGGGAAACAATACCTCAACGAAAGAGCCATAGCCACCCAGCAAACCGGTTTCTGGTTCGTGGGACAATGCCGCTCCCGGTGGCCCCGTGAAATAGGAGGCATCTTCTGGTTTGGCGTGGACGATGCCGGGACTTCGCCCCTGACTCCCGTGTACACTTCTTCCCTGGAGGTGTCGCCTCATTATGCCCTGGGGCAGGGAGCTTCCATGCTGCAATACTCGCCCCTGTCCATGTTCTGGCTGTGCAACCGCATTGCCCAGTTTGCCTACCTGCGCTACAACCAGATCGGGGCAGAAGTCCGGCAGGCCGTGGATGATCACGAGAATGCCCGCATGGCTGAGATCCCCCATACAGACAGGCTGGCGATGGAGCTGTGGGAACGCGACCCGCTGGAAGCCCGTCGCTTTCTGACAGACTACTCACTTAGCACGGCATCGGACCTGTTCAAACGTTGGCAGGAATTGGATATTTACCTGCTGGTCAAATATATAGACGGCAACATCAAGCGCCAGAACCCAGACGGCAGCTTTGCCACCAACGGCCACTCCGACTCCATTCCGCCCGCCCCCGTATACGGCGGTTACAACCAGCACTGGAAAGAAGCCGTTGTCAAAGACACCGGGGAACGCCTGCTGGCTCCGTAGTACACGAGACTCTAAGCGCTGTTTCTGCACCCCAAAAATGGGGGGCTTTTCTAAGCCGAGGAGTCCCTTCATGCAACGGTCAGACGCAGCACCATAAAGAACCGGGAGCTTTTTTTGTACACCGAGGCTCCAACCCTTCCCTGCAGGCGATCGCCTGACTACTAAGAACGGAGTGCTTTTTCTTTTAAGCCGAGGCACTCCGTTCTTAGTAGTCAAGCAATCTTGCAGTTATACGTATTACTGCCCCAACGACCGCTTGGCGGTCTTCAAGGCGGTGCGCCAAACGCCTTTGGCATGTTTGGCGCTTATAAAAGGCGTTGCTTCGCAGCACCAATCATCTTCCCTATAGGAATAAAGAGGTTCCGCCTGTGTCCGGGCTGCCGCCTGTGCTGCAGCGGGCAGGAAGGTGCGTTGCAAACATTGTTCTTTTAGCTGGCTCTCAAAGCATTATCCGTTTCAAACCCCCGGGGGTATGAATTGCATAAGTAGCTGATTATGAGTCAAAAGAATCAAGTCTGCGAGGCACCCACTTCTGCGGCTGCCAGAATACATCGCTGCCGCCACTTGGAACGGAGNNCTCCGTTCCAAGTGGCGGCAGCGACGCCTGCAGGTAAGAAGGTGAAGTGCTGTGACCTGATACTTCGCGCAAGAAACAAAAAAAAAGAGACTGACCGATTGGATCATGGTCAGTCTCTTAAGTGATTGCATTCCGTTTAGAAAGCCAGACCCACCTTCACTGTCAGGGTACTCCGTTTGTCGAAATAATCCTTGTAGGACGTGGGATTCACATAGTTGAACGATGCACCAACGTACACGCCCGTCCTTTGTTTACGGTCTATGTTAGATATCGTATAGTTGGCATCCACAGTGAAACCATTATAGGAGCTGCTCAGGTAGTAGAAATCCATCAGGGCAAACTGGGTGTATGCCACGTTGTTTTCGTAGTAGCCGCCGTAATTGTGTTCAGCACCGGTGTTCTTGTTCATGAATCCTTCCAGGGTAAGCAACAGGCTGCTGCGTTTGCCGAAAACAAAGTTCTTTTTCACATAAGCCTTCACCAGCAAATTTTTCACCTCCTGTGTGCTTTCAGGCAGGTAGTAAATGTCTGACAGCTTTTCTGCCAGAGCGTTGACTCCGAACTTCCAGGAGAAATCACTGCGACCTTCTATCGAGATCATGTAGTCCAGCCCGAAATTGTGGTTCACTGTTGAATAGTTGGACTTGATGTACTTCCCGTAAACGATCCACTCCTGGGATTCAAATGCAGGGTTGTAAATCTGGATGTATTCAATCCCGTCAATGCTGCGGTTATAATATTTATAATCTGCAAACAACGAATTCCGGTCGTTGAAAAGAAACTGAGCTCCTGCGGTTGCAGTCCACTCTTTTTTGTTGGTGGTCCCTATACGTTTGGGTGTTGTATAGGAATTGGTCACGTTTTCCGTTGTTTGACGGTATTTTCCACCGGCTACTACCTTGAATTTCGGACCTTCATAACCGTATTGCACTCCTCCGCCAAGACCGTTGGCGTTGAAATTGCGTAAGCCGGTTATGCTTCCGAAACTGCTGATTTCCCCTTCCATGAAATAACCGGGGAACAGCATTTCCCATCCCATCTGGGGCACACGGTAGTTGGAGTTGGATGCGGCGCCGTCTTCACGGTGCGAGATGTAAACAAAGTCAGCTCCAACAGCATGCCCTCCTTTGGTCCAGACCACGGCCGGATTCACACTCAGTTCGGAAAGCAGCACTTTTGGGCGGGGGTCTACCTGCTTGGCGGCAATACCGTTTTCATAGGTGGCTCCCACACCCAGGATCAACTGGTTCCATATAAGGGGTGAAGCCAGTTTCACCTGCATGGAATAGTTCTGGTTGATCCATTTGCTGGGATTGGGATCGGCAATGATATACGGCATGCCACGCAACGGATCGGCTAGCGAAGCGTTGTATTTGGTGCCCCGCAACACAGACCGGTCATAATGGAATTCACCCCAGGCATAGGCACCGCCCAGTGCTTCATATATACCGCCACCTTCTGTGTTGAACCGGAACGCATTGTTGTCGTTCCCGCTTTGTACCCGTTTGAATTCACCCTTTTCGATCATGTATTCAAAATCGGTAAGTGCATAGTGCCAGGGATTATCCAGAATGGCCCCGGCTACGTTATTGGTATGTCTGAGCCACAGGCTTTCCATTTTAAGACGATCTACCGAAGCCGGTGTAACCGGGGTTTGTGCCTTGGCTGCAAAACAGCTACTCATCAGGAGTGCCAGACATCCTATCCATTTGATCATATTCTTTCTCATTTCAGTAATCATTTAAAGGTTAGAGTGTATTGGCACGGCTCCAGGCGGGAATCTTCTGGCCGTCGCGACGGATTGCCGGCGAGTCGTTCACCTGGAAGTCGTTGGTCGAATTGTTGGTGTCCTGATAAATTGGCGTACCATCTGTATGTTTACCAATAACCTTGCGCGAAACCGATTTGCCGATATAGGTGGTTTCTACTGAAGTGCCTCCTGCGTCAACAAAGCCCGGTATGCGTTTCATATTGAGTGCACTCATTGAAGTAAGGAGTTCAACCCCATCCAGTACGGCATCTGCCGGAATCTTGGCATACCTTGTAGAGGATGGTCCCACCACTCTTTGCCAGTGCTCAGGCTGTTCCCAGTAGGATTTGTCCACTACGGCGCCATCTATGCGGAACAGGCAGAACGCTGCACCAAATACCGAGGTCAGCCACTGCATCTTGTTGGGTGACCACCAGAAGATATATGGCATATCGGGACAGTCGGGATTCCCTCGCAGGGCGTTCCCCGACCAGCATTCCCATTCACTCATGGAGTTATTGAAGGAAGCCGGATTGTTGACTGTATGGTTGATCGCCTCCTGGGCTACGACTACTGATTCACCCGGTTGCAGGGGGTATTGGGTTCCGCTGCCGGGGAATTGCCATACTACAAGCCCGTAAACGAAATTTTCACGACCATCCTCTTCAGGCCACGAGGGCAGGTTGGTGGTAGCAATGTTCGGGTGCAGTTGTGCAAAGCAAAGACCGTCCAGGTAGAACACTTCTTGTCCATTGTTATAGATGGTGTAGGTCTGGTCACGGAAGTAGTACGGGGCTACCCCGCAATAATAGATTTCGCTGAATAGCACCGATCCTACCTTGGCCGGACGGATGTTGATGGTATATTCCGGATTGGATTCCACATCCTGTGGAGTAACATCCTTGGTAAAAGGCACATTCAGTGACGAGCCGTTCAAGCGGTACGTACCCTTGGAGGTGGTAACACTTCCCCCCACATTTACTGCATAAACCCCGGGGGTGAGGGAGCAGGAGACAATGTTGTTATCACCCACTGTAGCCTTGAAGGACGAACCTTCCTGGTAATTGATGAAATTCACTTCCAGGCCTTTTGTCTGGAAAGTGGGATCGGGTTCCGCTTCACCGTTATAAGGTACAAAACCGGTCACGGCATTCACTTTATACGAAACCGTGATCATATGGACTTTCTCGGCTTCGTTGGCCTCCTGCATCATTTTAATACAGGAAGTGGTCAGACAAGAGAAAAGGCATACGACCGCGCTTAATAAAAAAATCTTTTTCATATCGTAGTCTCCCTTTATTTAATTTTTGCCGTTAACTGCAAGCCAAAGAAGAAAACGTTCGAATTCCTGCGTACATAGGAACCCGGATATATCTTGCTTTCATACAGGGGCGTGCTGCGAAACATGTTCTGTGCATAGAAAGAAACGTCCAAATAGTCTCCAAACTGTTTGGTTACGTTGAAGTTGAAGCAAATGAGCGGGGGAAGGGTAGGTTCTATCAACAGACGCATATCGTCCACATCATTCCTACGGTCAATCCCGGCAAATTCAGCCGCTTTTGCCTCATCGTCAAACCATGCAGGGTCAAAATCATACATTTTGCCGTCCTGGCGGGAAATGTAAGCCACCGGAATGGTGTCGTTGGCATACGTGTTCCACTCTTTTTCTCCCCAGATCACATTGGCAGTCAAAGAAACAACGAACCCCAGCTGCGGAATGTTGTGGGTCACGATCAGATTGGTGGAGAAATTCCGGTAATGGGAAGTACCACTCAGATCGCCTTCAAAGACCCCCATATGCGGGTATTGGTCATAAGCAGTGGCTTTGTTTTTGTTCCAGAAGGAATAGCCTCTGCGGTAACCTTCCGATTCGTACCAGGCGCCATTCAGGATGAACGAGGTACGTATGGCATCAATACGGCCGAAATTGATGTCGAATTCAATTCCCTTCTGGTGGTGCACAGCTACGTTGCCCGGTTGCGAATAGTTGATCAGGTATTGGTAGGTGGTCGGTTCTTTGAGAGCCGGCAGCGATCCGTCTGCCGGATAATCGGCTTTTTTTAGGGCCGGATATATGGTCAGCGGAACGCTCTTGAAGGTATTGACGGCTTTGCTGAAGCTGTACCCGTTGTCAGAGGCTTCCTTGTAAGCGATGATAGAATAGGTCACCTGTCCTATCTTGCCGCTCAGGCCAAGTTCGATCTTTTGTGTCTTGGACATTTCCAGTTCTTCGTTCACTGTATCGAAGATGCGCGTGGTAATGACCTGGAAGTGCTGGGTATCTGTCCCGTAGGATGAGGTGGAGTTGTCAAAATTCAACAGGTCAAAATATGCCTTGTCGGGATAAAGGTATGCCAGGGTGGGTGCTTTGCGGGTGATCCCGAAGGCTGCGTTCAGGGTCAGGGCCTCGGGCAGAATGTCAATGGATGCATTCACGCGGGGTGAGAGACCGCCGCCAAAATTCAGCACGTGGTCGTAACGGATACCGGCCGAAATTTGCAGGTGCCGGTTGGCAAATTCCCAGTCAAAATTTTCCTCTGCATACAATCCAAACTGGTTCACGAACGGAATGTCCTTGTAGGATCGTTCGCGCTGTGTGGCATCGGAATAGGATACAGAACGGTACGGCGGGTTGAGCGGATCAAAGATTTTCCCTTCCCCAACGTTGCCGTCACTCTTGAAATCGGCCCCTATCACCATGCGGTGGTGTGTGGCACCAAGGTCACCGGCAAAATTGGCTTTCACCTTGGCGAAAGTGTTGAGTTCCCGGCCGTCTACCGTGTAATCGTACTGGTACTGTGAAGGCAGGGTCCAGGCAATAAAGGATTCTTCTCCTGCAGGCACGTTGGTTACCAGGTTGCCGTTCACGTCATATATTTTATTTCCCTGGATACTGGAAAGAACAGCGCCGTCTTGTTTGGACAACGAATAGGCTACCGTTGCATTGGTGGCCTCGTCATAGAAGTAGCTGTCGCGATCTGTGTAGGCAAACTGCACATTGTATTCCAGGCTCTTGAAGAAATTGCGGTTGAACGTGAAAGTCCCCTTGGTGTTGGCGCGGATACCCAGGTCGTTCTGACGTTTTATGGTCACGTCCTGTTCGTCGTCGGGATTAGGTTCGGCTTTGTCCAGGGCAGAAAGGAAACTCACAGACGTGTTGGTGTACCATTTGCCAATGGTATTGGAATACCCTATGCGGGCAGTAACACGGCGGTAGTAGTCATACCCTTCCCTGGGATCGGACACGCTGTAGGAATAGTCGCCACTGTAGTTCAAGCTCCCGGCATTTTTACCCAGGTTCACCCCGTGGGTGGCGGTTCCCTGGTACAGGTTGGGATTGGTGTTGAATTTTATGGTCAACGGCTGGCGACCTGTCTTTGAATTCACAATGATGGCTCCTGCCGTGATGTCCCCGTATTCAACGGAAGGCACCCCGCGGATAACCTCAATGGATTCGATGTTGTCTGTAGTGATGGTACGCAGGTCCACTCCTATGGAGGGAGTGGTTCCCGAGGTGCTGGGCGTTGAACCGCCAATGGCTGAAGACATAATCTGCATGTTGGCGTTGTTGGATATGGGCGCCCCGTCCATCAGGATGGCAGTTCCAAGGCTGCTGCCCCCGCGGATTGATGCTGTTGTGACAGAGGTAAGGTCGGATTTCACAGTTGCAGCACCGGGCAATAACGACATGACATCGGCCAATGAGGTCAGTTGCATGTGTTCCATTGCTGTTTTGTTGATTTTGGATGCCGTAGCGGCCCCCGCCTTGTTGGATTCGGCGGTTACAACAATTTCTTCCAGCCGGAAGTTCGATACCAGCAGTACGAAATCAAGTACCTGCTGTTTGGAAAGATCAACCTCCTGGGTCTGTTCTTCCAGGCCCAGGAACCTGGCTGTGACCTGCAGATTACGTGCCGGGAGGTTGTTGATCACATAGTGCCCGTTCTCATCGGTGGTCACCGCTATGCTTAACGAAGCAATGCTCACCGAGGCATACGGCACAGGAAACTTTTGGTCTTCGTCCATTTCGTAGACATACCCTTCCAGGGTTACGCCCTGTTTTCTCTGTGCCTGCAGCGTGAGCGTGCCGGCCAGCATGAATAGCAGCGTTACGAAAGGAAGCCACATCTTAAGTTTTTTCATTACTATTGCTTTGTGCTTTAGGTTAATTAGTAAATATAATATATGCTGATGGTTAATTGTTTTTCAGTCTTCTGACGGTTTTTACCATTTCGGCCCGCAGTGCTTCGGGCAGCTCTTTCTGCCCGAGTTGTTCCTCCAGCGCTGCGGCTATCTGCATTCTTTGTGCCGAGTTGTTGAACCAGCCAAGCGCCTCGGCCATGACAACACGCAAATCGGCCGGTTGTGCAGCATCGGCCAGAAAACCGAGAAGTTCCGGGATCCTGAAATGCTGAGGATTGTTGCGCAAATAGCGGATTCCGGCTTCATCCAGGGTGGAATTGGCCAGTTCTGCATCACCTCCCACCTGGGCCGGGTCAAAGACCTCCAGTGCCGTTTGGGCCGCATACTGCACGCGTTGCGTTTCATTAGCCCCGGCCTGCAGTGATTTCAATGGTTCAATGAAATCGTTGCATCCCATTTTGCCAGCCATATGGCATGCCTGGCGGCGTATGTTTTCATAAGGATCACTGAAACCGCTCATAATGATGGCTTTGGTGTGCCCGTCTGCAAATGATGGCGACAGTAAAAGTGCCTGCATCCTGACAATGAAGGAGGGATCGTGCATGAAAATATCTTCCAGTCCGGCAGAGGTCATGCATCCCATTCCTGTCAATTGCTTGAGCGCCATGGCCCGTTGCATGGGTTCCGGGGCCTGCAGGTACCCCCGCCAGTAAGCTTCAGGGGCGCCGGCGGCCAGCGAGCGGTTCCACTCTTCTGCCTTTTCGCAGGATGTAAAGTGGAAGGTGGGGTCGCCCAGCATGTGGGATTCCAGAGTTACTACTTCCTTCTGCCAGAATCCAAGGCGGATGCCCATGCCCATATAACCAATGAGCTGGTCTGCGACCTTGTCCTGCAGTACGTTCACCGTGTTGCCCTGGGCGGTAACCGTCAGGCTTCCGGGCACAAAAAGATAGGAGCCCGCCACATAACCCTCTTCATGGAACGATCCGTTATAACAGGCGTTGAACATGACCACCCTTGCTCCAGGCCTGAGTTTTTTCAGGTCTGCCAGCACAATATACCGGTCGGCTTCATCTATGGAATCCTTCATGGCATAGGTTGCCAGCGTATCGGGATGGAACATGGCCGGATCCAGGTGGTACATGTCGCAGTTCATCTTTATGAATTCCTGCTGGTCTTCGGGCTTTTTGTATCGTTTGTACTGCACGCGCAACAGGTGTTTGAGCCAGGCAATATTTTCTTTGAAAGTTTGGGCCGGGTAATCCCCGTTGATGTACTGTGTGTCCGGGGCCCCGTGTTCATAAAATGCGAGAAGGTCAGTGCCCGGCCGCTGGATCTGGTCATAGAGCAAGTACCTGATTGCCGGATCCTGCCGGAAATTGAGGAATGTATTCCCCGAGGCAGAGGCAAATGCCTGCGGGAAATATTCGCCAAAGACCAGCGCATACTGGCGCCATGCTGTCAGGCAGTCTGAATTGTAACTATCGCCTGCAAAATGTATGAGCCTGTCAAACGGGTTCGTTTCCTTATGGGCTGCTACTACCTTTTGCAGGTAGCCCCGTAACAGTTCGAACCGCTTGGCATTGTCGCTGCCACATAAGTCGTCGGGCACTTTGATCCGTGCCGAGTAAATGGTTGGCCGCAGCCGCTGCGTTCCTTCCTCCGAAAGCCAGTAGTAATGCCATGAAGGTTCAATGCTGTCTTGCTTAATGTAATTGAACTTCAAATCAAAGCAATCGTAGAACCGGTCCGAGGGAACGGAACATTCGTTCCATGGAAAGCGGTTCTGGTTCATCTTGAAAGCTGTAGTCAAATGCTGGGCTCCCAACACGCGGGCCACGGGAATGTCCCCTACCAGCACTATGCCCTCCAGTCTCGGCTTGCTTTTGTACAACTTCAGGATCCTGGCTTTTACCTGGTCCGGTGTCTGCCAGTTGCCTGACACTATGACGGCGGGCAATCCTTCTGCGTCCAACACGGCTTTGTAAGCATCTATTTCTGCCTTGCATGCGTTATACGAAGCCTGGTCTATGATGATGGCGAACGAGCTGACCGGTCGGTTATTCCGGGCGGCCCCGGTTGTCAGGCTGAGGGCCAGCAGCAAAATGGCCAATACAATTTTTTTCATACTACTTCATATAAGCGGTTAAACGGTAAATGGTTTTCTGCAGTTCATCGCGCAGTGCCGGATCGGTGGTGGCACTGTCTGCCAGGAGTTCGTTGCAGGCCTGCACTATTACTGCCCGGCGGGGAGCCCGCACGTACCAGCCCAAGATTTCGGCAAGCTGTACACGGAAGTCCGGATTGGTTTGCTTGTCACATAAAGCCTTCAGCAGGGCATCCACCAGCTGCGGATACGGGTTGTTGCGTAACGAATTGGGATACCATGATTTTGCTGCCTTAGGATCCAGGTAATTGTTTATCTCTTTCCAGCAGGCCTGCTTCATGCCTTCCCCACTGTCTATCATCTTGTTCACCTGGTCCTGATAAGCTTGTTTGTCGTGCAGGTAATCCGCCTTGTCTATGGCGTCAGCAAATTCCTGGCGCAGCAGCCCGGTATCAAAATGACCCGCCACGAACGACACGTTATGAAGCACCCGGACCGACTGAATGTCATCCATATAAGTCTTTACCACATACGGAATGAATTCGTCCAGCCCCACTTTTCCCATGTAGTATATGGATTTGCGGCGAATGAATTCATACGGGTCTTCACTGCCCTTCTTCAGCAGCTGGGCATACAGCGGGGAATCATAATGAGCCAGCAGGTGCATGCACTGAAGGCGCAGCATATACGAAGGACTTTCGCAGAAGGTCCTGTATAACAATTCGGGCATGCCGGGATACGACAGTTCATATAATTTATAGAGCGCAAGTCCCTTCACGTCAAATTCGGGGGCGGTCTGCAGTTTGTTCAGCCAGTACATGGGATCCGATGCGTAAAAATCAATATCCGGCTTCGCTTCTGAGGCAAAGCGGAAGGTGGGGTCTCCTATGATATGCGATTCCAGAATATTCACATTCCTTGCCCACTCGCCTATCCGGCAACCGACGGCCAACAGTCCCATAAGATCCGAGGAAGACTTATCCTGTAGTACGTTCACCGAATTTCCAAAGCAGGCGATGGTGCCGCTCCCTTCAGCCAGGATATATCGGGTGGCTATGCAGTCCTCTTCACGGAAATCGGCGTTGTAACAAGCGTCAAATATCACCATCCGGGCCTGCGGCCTGATGTTGGTTACGTCGTCCAGCATAATCCCCTGAGCGGCGTCATACAGTGAGTCCTGCACCCGTATGGCGGGATCGAAATACGTAGCAGTCCAGGTAGAATCTATTCCGTACTCCTTTTCGATCCGGCGCATATAGTCGGTCATTTCGGAAGAACCTTCTGCAAACCTGCGGTAGCGTACCTGTTGCGCCATCAGTGAGCGCAGTGATCTCTGCCCATCGGCAAAGTAGGTTTCTTCATTAGTGGCCGGCGGATTGCCTGTCAGGTACTGGCGCTCGGGAACGCCGTGTTCATGGAACAGGAACAGGTCCACCTCTTTGCGCTGCAGTTCACTGATCAGAACGTCTTTAATGGTTTCAGGATACATGTAGAACATGTAAAGCTTGGCGGTTTCTGCCTTGCGGAAAGCCTGCGGGAACTGTTCATTCAGGGTAACCTGTTCGTCTTTCCATGCAGACAGGGAATTTGAAAAAGATCCTTCTCCCGTGTACGAAACCAAACAATCTGCCTTGTTGGCCTGTGCCTTTTCAGCTACTACCTTTTGCAGGTAATGACGTATCTGGGCATATCCTTCTTCACCGGGCAGCGACGGTTTGATGCGCCCGGTATAAATATCACAGGTAATTTCCTGCGGGCCACGGCCGCTCAGGCTGTAATAAAAGAACAACGGCTGCAGGCTGTCCTGCTTCAGGAAATCAAACTGCAAGTCAAAATCGTCATAGAAACGGTCAGAGGGCACCGACGATTCGCGCCACGAAATGGTCTGGTCCATCTTGAAAGCCGAGGTCATATGTTGCGCCCTTCGCACCATTGGGATGGGAACCTGCCCCACAAAGACCGCCCCTTCCAGACCTTTTTGCCGGTAATATTTATCCAGCTGAGCTTTCACCTGTTCCGGCGACTGCCAGTCCCCTGCCAGTACATACCCTGTGAGTCCGTCATTTTCAACGGCTTGGCGGTACGCTTCGATAGCTGGTTTGCAGGCATGGTACGTGGCATTGTCTACCACAATGGCAAAGCTTCGACGGACGGGCATTGATGTCACTTCCATTGCTTTTCCGGTCAGCCGGCCAATGGTTTTTGCCAGTTCGTTCTTCACCGCCGGATCCTGTTCTTTGGCGTAGATTTCCCGGCAGGCGGCTACAATGTCGGCTTTACGGAACGAGAACATATACCATCCCAGAGTTTCGGCTGTTGTAATGCGCTGCGCTGGTGCGCGTGAAGTATCGCGCAGGAAAGTGAGCAGCGCATCTACCATTAGCGCGTTCTGCTTGTTTCGTTGTGCAGGAATGGCCCAGCGCAGTTCTTTATCCGTTGCGTCTGGCTTGGCTACGACGGCCAGGTTCTCATCACGCGAATCCCGTGAATACTGCATGCTTTTGAGCAGGGCATCAAAGCTTTCATCGGTTGGCCAAAGCGGATTATTTGCCCGGTAAGCCATAGCAGCTGCTTCAAAAGTAGCATACGGCACCTGTTCAAATGCTTCGTGCAGGTGGAAGTTCACCCGAACGGTAGTCGTGGGATCAAAATATATCTCCATAACCGGTTCCAGCAGGTCTTCATCGCCCATAAGGTTGACTGTGAGCGCTCCCATACGCTGCAACAATTCGTAGTCATCGTGCAGCGCGGCCAGTACGGCAGGTTTCAGGCAGGTATCGGCAATTTTTTTGTTTAAAGTGAATGCTTCCAACCGCACCATCGTGCTGGGATCGGACTCCTGTATCGCCAGCAATTCGGAAGAAGAAATAGCATTGTTACGATACAGCATCCTTAAAGCCAGTGCTTTATAATCCCCCGTAGCTATAGACAGCTGACGGCGCCAGAAAACCGGGTTGGCGGCCTGCAACCGGATATCCTTATCCAGGCAGGATGCCCCGCTGGTATTTGCAAACGTATAGGTGGCGTCGCCCAGCAAATGCAGTTCCAGGGTCATATTCATTTTAGCCCAGTTGCCCACGCAGACACCACCCTGCAGCAGTCCTATCATTTCGTCCGGCCAGATATCCTGCAGGCTGTTCACCGTATTGCCGCGTGCAACTATGGTATTTCCTTCCTGGAACAGGTACCGTCCGCCAATATAGTCGTGGTAATAGAATGAGCCGTTGTAGCAGGCGTCAAACATGACGAATTTTGCCTGCGGCGTATAGCCTGGCATATCTTCCACACTCAGGTTCATGCTTGCCGAGTAGGCTGAATCCTGCCGGGTGATTTCAGGGTCAAACGCACCCCGGAACCAACTGTCAGTAATGCCGTATTCAGCTATGTAATCCGCTTTGGTGGCCGTTGTGTCTTTGGAGCGGCGTAACCGGCCGCGCAGAAAACTCTTCAGGTAGTCAAAGGCAGATTGAATGCCGTTTACCCTGGAAGCTCCCAGGTATTGGGTGTCTTCAGATCCGTGGTGGTGCAGAATGGCCACATCCAGATCAGGGTCAGACATGGCTGCCATAAAGCGGGGTCTTATCACCTGGTCAAAATCGTGATTGATGAAATCAAAACGGAAACCGGGCAATGTCCCCATACCGGAAAATTGCTGGCGCAATGTCCAGGCTTCGTCCATACGGGCCCGCATGGAATCCGAATTGTACCCGTTCCCTGCAAATAGCAGAACCTGGTCAATGACTTCATTTTGTTCTTTCAGACGCACCACCTTTTGCAGGTAGGCCGTCAAAAGAGCATGGCGGTCGGCTCCGGGAATGTCCGGGACCACAATACGTGAAGAATATATATCGCAGGAAATTGTCTGAGGGGAATCGGCCCTGAGCGTATAATAATGATAATTCGGCTTGTCCTCATCCGCTTTGATATAATCGAACCGCAAATCAAAATCATCATAGAAACGATCCGATGCCACAGAAGATTCTTTCCAGTCGTTGGTCTGGTCCATCTTGAAGGCCGAGGTCAGATGCTGTGCATCGCGCACCATGGCTATGGGCACGTTCCCTATCAATATGGCCCCTTCCAGATTTTGGTTCTGATATAAATCATACAATTGCGCACGCAGCGAATCGGGATGGCCCCAGCGGTCCAGCAGCAGTACCGTCTGTTTACCTCCCCTTTCAATGGATTGCCGGTATGCTTCTATCGCCGTCCCGGATTCTTTGTAACTTAGAGAATCGGTGATTATGGCAACGCAGGTAATTGCTGTAAGTAAAAAGTGCATATAAGGAATTAATTGGTGATTAATAAATGGTTTTGCCAGTGTATGCAAGGCACCCAAAAGTACTGCATGGATCAGCATGTGTGGTTAATCCGGATCTGAAAGCGGGAATCCTCAAGCAGCTTTGTAGCCTTACAAGCTCTCCTAGAGGCGTAAATTATAGAAGTAGCACAAGGAATGTTGGGATAAAGCCTGCTGGGACATACAGCGGTACAAAGTCAATACAAATATGCATAAAAATAGGCCGTTAAACATGAGCAGGTGAAGCAGGGTGGTTATTTGAAGATTACGGTTTATATTCTTGTAAATATACTAATTATTGCAACGTCTCCATCTATTTCTGTCAATAACTTTGAACATAAATGCGAATTCAATAACCCGCAATAAGGGGAAAAAAAGGACGTGAAAATATAAAATCCTCACGTCCTGGGAATTACCCAACTAACCAAAAAATTATGTAATATGAATTATAGATTCATAACATTTTCAATTTTTACCACTACCTTTTTTAGCGGTTTTTCATAAAGCATATGGCTTTTAGCATAAGCCGGTATGTGAAGGTTTTTTGGAAAAAATATAAAAATGTATGGTTTTGATGCTTTTTGCTTAATCACTTTCACTTTGCTGGACCTGAAAAAAGCATTGTCTGTAGCAGGATCATAAGGCACAATAACTTTGGAGTCCTCCACTGTACTTGTCCCCCAGAGCACTGTGCCTGTGCTGATTTGTATATCAATGAAATTCTGATGGCCTTCCAGACGTATGTTTTCTGCATTTTTGGGTTTATATTCAGACACGATCATATGACACCTGTCCTTGACAATCTCTCTTTTACCACTTTCAGTGAACGTAGACAGGTCTTTATCTGCTCCGGCTATTGCCTTGAAAGCCGCATCCCATACATCTTTGTTTGCCTGGTATTGTTTTTTGAATTCCACAAAATCCACCGAGGGGTGTATGTCCATTCCCAGGCCCTGGGGAGCCCAAACCCCTGATCTGAACCATTGTCTTGCTTCTCGTGAACGGATTCTGTCTGCTTTTTGAGGAAAGAGGTCGTTGAAGGAGCCCAGCAGGAGGGCAAAAAAGAGTATCCGTTTCATAATTGATTCACATCGTTAATGAATTGATCAATTACCTTTTCTCCGTCCAGGATATCTACCCTGACATCAAAATCTGCTGATTTTTGAGGCATAAGATAATCCAGGGTGCCTTCTTCCTGAGCCTTTTTCCTACCTGTCATTTTGCAGCTGGCAGGCTCAATTCCCAGCACATAATCCCCTTTGGCAAACTGTTTCCATTGGACAGTGTAAGGGAAATCTTTGGTGCTGTAACTTAATGCGATGCCTGTTTTTAAGGATTTATTCACTACTCCCACACTTGTCTGACCATTAGTCTTTGATTTTAGCCGGTGGAAGTACACCTGTTCCCGATACCGGGACACAGGCTCATCTATGGATTTATAAGAAGTGAGCCCGGCACGGGCGTCCTCATCCCGAGGCTCAATTTCAGCGGAAGGAATCACAAGCATTGCATCAGGACTAAGCAGTGGATATCCGAAATTCATGTGCAGCATAAACATGAATGGTTCAGCCACAAAGCCCATGTTCATGATCTTGTTCCTGATAATAAAATGGTTCTGACCTACCGGAATTTCATAGGAGCGCCGTAATATGAGGTTTTCCCTGAAAATCCTGGCTTCCCGCATGATCCCTGTCACCCGTATCACTTTATTTCCATCGGTCTCGTCCACGCATGCTGTTGTTTCCTCGGCGGGAATGCCGGATATGCTGCCGTGTAGGCCAAAAGATTCCCCGTCTACCGTACAGGGAGCCCCTATGTGGCGAAGACCGCAAGTGGTAAGGAATCCCACAAAAAAACTTTGCAGAAACTCATAGCCTGCCTTGTCGTAATATTCGGGGCCCACTATTCCGCATTTTGAAAGATAGGACAAATTGATTCCCTTGTAGGAAAGATGGGAAATATCAAGACACCTGTCTTCCAGAATATTCACCTCCAGTCCGGCCCCGTTCTTTACTGCGATGGCTTTCACCCCCTTTGCCTTGCCCTGGGCGTACTGATAAGGGACAGCCCCATACAGTTGATGGGGATGGCCAATGTAATCAAGTGAGTAGTTCATACAATCATTCAATGATAAATGAAAAACTGTTGTAAGGCGCCGTATCAACTGCCAGATGCTTTGTTCTTGGGGAAAAAGCGAACAGGGGGGAATACGTGATTACATGCACTGTTTTCCCATCGGGCATAAATTCCAGAACACGTAGCCATCCGTCCCCCCCGTTCCCGCTCAATCCTCCCCCCAAGGCCTGGGTATTGAACATCATCTGGATAACATCGTTTCCTGCCTTGTTCTTGTCTGTACGGAATCCCACATTGTCGGCAAAGTTTTCGTTTGCCTCGGCATAATGACCACAGATAAGCAGACGAATATTGTTTGTTTGGGAAAGGAGCTTTTCCCAGACGTCTTTTCCCCCGTTAAGCGGTGTCATTTTATAATGGTCTTTCCCCAGAAGCGGGGCATTGTATCCGGATCCCATATAGGAATGTAAGAGCACTATGACCTTGTGATCTCGGAAATTTTCGCTCCCGCACAATTCTTTGGCCCATTGCAACACCTGGTCGCGTGCTCCATATTCCAGGGCAATCACCAGTATTTTACCCCAATGTTTCTCTGTAAAGGCATAGGCGGCGTTTTCGAGTGTGGGTACTCCCAACCGGTTATTATACACCGCCACCAGGCAATTTGAATATTGGTTATTTCTTTCTACGGTGAAATACTCAGGAAAATGGGATTCAGGGGTCTCGGCCCGTGTATAGCCGTAGTCGTGGTTGCCTGTACTGATAATGTAAGGAAGGATGTTATCCAGGCGATTGAAAGCACGTGAAACAAATTCCCATTGCTGTGTACTGGTCTGGTTGCCGAACCGGGGAAATGGCGGAACCAGGCATTCATTCTGATCTACCATATCTCCGGTGCATAACGCGGCTTTGATGTTCAAGTTGTTTACATTGTCTGCAATCCAGGCGGTTAAAAGTTCAAGTACCGGCTGGTTGTAATCATATTTGACATAATTCTGCACATCGGGCAAAAGCACAAAGGAAAACGAGGAGCTGTCCTTCAGGGACAGGATGTGCGCTTTTTGTTGTCCATTGCTTAATTGAACGACGAATAACAACAGTAGCAATAAGACCAGTTTTTTCATAACAGTTTATTTCCGGGGGTATTCATTACAAAGATAATGCAGAATGGGCGCGTCTTCATCAATGGCGGAATAGCGGCCCCTTTCCTCTTGAAAGCGGTTATCCGTCTTGTCATCATTCACAGAAGACACTTCTCCTACCAGACAATCCCCCCCCTCTGCCCAGAAGGTATGGTATAAGTAAGGTGTATAACAAATACTCTGTCCCGGTTTGAGGCATATTTTTTCTCCTGATCGGATTGTGGTAGTAATACTGTCTATTTTCACTTCCAGTAATCCTTCCGACAAGCTGCCATCCGGTGCGCTATTCCACAGCTTCATGCAAAGAAGACCTCCTGTGCGGTTGATGATATCTTCTGTCTTTAGGACATGATAATGCAGGGGAGTAACCTGGCTATTGCGCACCAGCATGATTTTCTCACAGTACTGCTTGGAGGGCTTGACCAGATTCCCATTACGCAAAGTTACCAGGGTCAAACCTGTTTTAATAAAGTTCCCGGATCCAAAATCGGTTATGTCCCATCCCAGTCCATTTTCAAATATTTCTTCACACCGGTCCCTCATTTGCTCCCAGTCGGAAGGTGTCCAATAAGCCCAGGGGGGAAGGCAGAACTTGTTTTCGGCCATGAATTTCATGGCATAATCAATGTATTGGTTCACATCACTTCTTTTCATAGCCTTTTTATGATTTCTTCAATTTCTATAGTCATGAATATCAAATCTGCACCGCTTCCCTCGTACAATACGCCTATTGTGTCATTATCCACACTGGTAATACAGGAATAGCCGTTCCCATTGTTCTGATCAATCAGGGTCCACAATGCATCTGGCCATGTCAGTCCGTCGTTGGGACTACATTTTAGGGTGAAGTTGTTTCTGGTGGTTTTTGAATCCGGATTGAAAAAAAACAATAGATCCTGTTTATCCCCGTTTTGATTGACATAGGTGTGTTTATGCAGGGATGCCATGCAGGCTGGTTCGATCAGGGCATTGCGCGAGGTGGGATGTTCTGACCATGTATTTCCGAGGTTTTTTGTCACGGCCACAGCACGCCCGTTGCCTTCCAGGCGGCCCCGGTTGCTGCGCTCTCGCATATTGAGCATCACGCTGCCATCGGACAGCTGGACCGCCATGCATTCGTTCGTATTAGTATAGGCCGGATTCCCGGGTTGCCAGTTGGTACCGCCATCCTTGCTATAAATGATGGTAGATATCTGCAATCCGGTATCCGTGCGACCTTCTGCCGGAAAAACAAGCGTTCCGT
Organism: Bacteroidales bacterium UBA1374; assembly: GCA_002305545.1. GTDB lineage: Bacteria > Bacteroidota > Bacteroidia > Bacteroidales > UBA932 > DMER64. The sequence continues at coordinate 11,500 of DBRG01000003.1, read as the reverse complement.
CTTCCAGTGTGATCCCATGGCCAGGAGCAGGTGCCATAAGCCACCAGCTTTCGGGTTTTACCTGGCGTGTAATGTTGACCGGATCGCTCCAGGTAAGCCCGTCATCCTCACTTTTTGCTATAAGGAACTGCGAACTTTGCTTAACATCATATCCGGGTTGTGAACCAAAACTGCGCCATTGGTGATTCCATTCAGTCGAAGTCTCATTAAGGTTCTTTACCCATTTTCCGTTTTCCGGATCCAGAATACCGTGCATCCACAGGCCTGTCACATAAAGATGACCTGTGTTTTCATCGGTAAGGATACAACCGTCGCTTACCCCGTTATAACGTTCGGGAAGACTGCCCCAGTTGCCCATGTCAAGTACTTTCTGCATGGGACTCCAGGTCTTTCCTCCATCTGTGCTTCGGTTTATACAAATATCAATATCTCCCTGAAGATCCCTTTCCCTTTCCCAACGGGCATCATAAAGAGCAATCAGAGTTCCCTTTGTGGTTGTGGTGAGTCCCGGAATGCGGGAGGTATGCACCCCGTCCTGCATTTTCTGACGAAGTGCAATACCAACCCGTAATTCAGCCGGTGACCGGGGAGTTATGGTAACTGTTCCTTCAGATGTATTGATTATGACCTTTTCCAGCAGAATCCTGTTTGATAGATCAATAGTGTCTTTCAAGGTCATATGGATGTCCAGGCTTAGGGAATCGGTATTGACCGGCAGATTCAGGTCTACTGTTACAGTATGCCTGTTTTTTCCTGTTTCCGGGACAACAAATCCAAGTTCGCGGTCATTCTGATATACCGAGACTTTGGTGATATCGCTCAGATTATGGGTGCCCTTAAGCATTACCTTCATGGACTTGACGGTATAGGGCATAGCCCCATGATTCACAAGATCCAGCTGTGCTATCTTGTTAGTTGGTCTGAATGCCAGTACCGGAACCACAGGAACATCAACCGTAGCCGAAAAATGTTTGGCCGACGGTCTGCAGGAACAGACCGTCAGCAAACATAAAACCATATAGAGTAAAGCTCTTTTCATAAATTATTCCTCAATGTTGGGATTCGTGTTAATGGAAGAGGAGGATATGGGCCACAGTAAAATATTCTCTTCATTTTCACGTCCCTTCAGGGATTCTATCCGGGTGAAAGCCTGTCCCATACGCACCAGTGTCCACCAACTCTTGGCTTCAGAGACAAATTCTTTTAGTATCTCGTCCACAATGGCATTATCAATGGCTTGTTTGCTCATGGTGGCAGTATACCGGGATGTCGTTTTGTATGCGCGTTTCTCTATCTTGACTAGCTCGGCTACTGCACCGGCTGTGTTGGAAAGGGCATTCTCAATTTCGGCTTTCATAAGGATCGCTTCGGCAAAACGATATATTATGATATCAGACGAGAAGAAACGCGTTTCGTTGATCCACTCTCCTTTAAATTTATTGATCCAACGCCAGCGAATAGTTCCGTCAGGGAATACCTGGAAGGAAACCGGGACCCTTTTGTCGTCCGGATCGGAGCTCAGAAAAGCCTCATATTCATTTGTAATGGAAACATATTGCTGGTGACTGCCTACAGGAAGCGGATTGTTAATGAATTCTTTATTTTCTACATATTGTTCCGGAACCAGGTAATAGGAAGGATATCCGCCCACATATTCATTACGTTCATAGTTGATAGAGAAAATTATCTCTTTGCTATCCTCGTTCTCGACTCCGAAAATCTTGGCAAAATCATCTTCCAGACCGTAATTGGCATTGTTCAGCACTTTGTTGACTGCAGTTTTTGCGCTTTCAAGTGCGGCATTTCCTCCTCCCAGCATCTTTGCTTTCCACAGATAATAATCTGCCGTGAGCATGCTGATAGCGGCAGAGGAAGCTTTATGTTTCTCTTTCACGGTAGCAGGCATTAACTTGTCGGCTTCTGCCAGGTCGCTTTCAACTTGTGCATAGATCTCAGATGCCGGGGTGCGGACCGGATACATATCATCTTGCCTGTCCGACTCAAAGCCTGTGGTCAACAGGGGAGCATCACCCCATACACGGGCAATCATAAAATAACAGTAAGCCCTGATGAAATAGGCATTCGCCATGATTTCATTCTTTTTGCTTTCCTGTGAAAAAGAAATTGTAGGGGAATATTTAAGAATCAGGTTGCAGGTGTTTATGGTAGAGTAGAAACTGGTCCAGTTCGTTCCTTCCATATCACGGGCAAGCACATTGACAGCCATTTTGTCATAATCTGTAACACTCATCATACCCCCCCCGTACAATGCAGACCTGTAGTCTCCGTAAACGGGCAGGCTGGTGGCCAGGGTGGTTCTCAGCTGGTGAAAAGCGCCATTTACGGCACTGGCGGCATCTGCTTCTGATGTCCACATGGACAAAGAGGTAAATTCACTTGGCTGCTCAACATTCAGATCACCATGACAACCCGGCAGAAAAGCGAACACCAATAATGTAGTTATGTATAATATCTTTTTCATACGATTTGAATTTTTTTCGTTCTCCATAGTTTTAGAAAGTTACCTTCAGTCCAAATGATATACGACGGATGGGGGGATAGGTATAAAATCCGGTGCTGTAAGCATTGGATGTACCTGTTTCAGGAGACATTCCTATAACGGAGGTGAAATAATGCAGGTTATTCCCGGACAGGGTAAAGGTTATGTTTTCAATCATTGCCTTTTTCAGGGCGGAATTTGAAAGTACGTATGACAGGGTTACATCACGCAGGCAAAGGTAATCGCCTTTGGTTGTAAAGACATTGGAAGCCGGTCTGAAGTTTTTGTTCAGATCGTCCGAATCGTTTCCTCCAAAACGGGCATATTTGGCTTCAGATACGTCCTGTCCCGCTTCAGGATCCCAGGCTTTTCTCATTTCTGTGGGCAGGCTGGTGTTATTGGCAAAGAAATTACACATCTGGCGTTGCAGGAGGTTATTGCTTATGGAATGACCTACGGCCCAGTCCATAAAGATATACAACGAAAAATTCTTATAGGTAAAGGTGTTCCCGAAACCTCCGGTAAAAGTGGGAATGGTATTTCCCAGAAGGTACATGTCGGATCCGTTGATAATCCCGTCGCCGTTAAGGTCTTTCCATTCGTAGTCGCCAATGGCCTTTTTGCCGATACTGGTACCGCTCTTACCGGTAACATAGTTCTTCTTTGTCCAGTCCCATCCACGTGATTGTGAATCATATAAAGCATTGTCTGCCTGTTCCTGGTTAGCAATAATGTAATCTGTCATATACCCATAGAAACGTCCTAACGGTTCTCCTTCTGCTGTCCCTCCGAATTCAAGTTTGGATCCGTCAGCCATTGTTACAGAATAACCGCCAATGCGGTTTTTGTCCCGTCCGTTGTCAGGTAACTCAAGCACCATATTTTTAACATAGCTCATCACGAGTTTGGATGACCACGAGAAATCATTCCTGACCACATTTCTGGTATTGATTTCGAGGTCAAACCCATAGAATCTCACTTTTCCCAGGTTGGTAAGAATACTTGAGAATCCGGACGTATTGGGGAGCACCTTGCTGGTAATCAGGTTGTCGGTCACTTTATTGAAATAGTCGGCTGTCACCTGGATCCGGTTGTTGAACATGCCCAGATCAAAGCCAAGGTCCAATTGGGTAGAGGATTCCCAGGTCAGCCCTTTATTAGGCATTGATGAAGGGACAATCGAAGCTTCTCCCTGGTACATGGTAGAAATGGCATACCGGCCCAGCGCATCATAGTAACCCACATAATTGTTACCGGTCTGTCCGTAACTTGCCCTGATTTTCAAATTGTTCACAGCCTTTAAGCTTTTAAAGAAATTTTCTTCCGAAATCACCCAGCCGGCCGAAGCACCAGGAAAGAAACCCCATTGTTGCCCCTGTACGAATTTTGAGGAACCGTCTTCACGGAAGGTAAGCATTAAAAGGTATTTTTTCTTGTAATCATAGGTAAAACGTCCAAAATAACCAATCATGACTTCGGCGTTTTTAATGGTGGTGGCATCTGTCTTGGTGGGTCCGGCATTCAGTGTCGGAATTTTGTCAGATGCAGCGTCTGAAGCGGCAGCCCTTAGATATTTATAATCGTACCTTTGGTATGAATAGCCGGCCAAAGCTGAAAATGAGTGGTCTTTTACTGATTTGTTGTAGGATGCATAGACTTCTACTTTTTGTCTTTCATTATTAGTCAGCGTAGAAGAAGATGGCCTGGTCCCGTTGAAAATGTTGGCCCGCATAAAAGTATCGCCGGTCAGATATTGGTTGAAGAGGGATACCTGTGCAACAGCCTTAAGTCCTTCAACGATATTGTATTCAAGGATTCCGTTAACACCCACTTTGCTTTCTTTCTGGGTGTTATCGTTGTAATAGGCATAAAAGACAGGAGTGGGTGAAGAGGCATTGTATCCCGGGGTAGGAGTACCGGCATACTGACCTTCATCGTAATACAGTTTCTGAGTAGTAGGGGTCATAAGACCTCTTGTGATTACCTGGTATTGGCTCTCATAGTAATTTGTATTCATTTTGTTGAAATCGAAACCACCCTTGAACGTAAGCTTCTTGCTTATCTTTACATCCAGGTTTGCCCTGGCGCTGATCCGGTCGAAATTCGTTCCCACAGCCACGCCTCCGTCATTTGTATAACCTACGCTGGCAAGGTATTTAATGGTTTCGGTCCCGCCATCTATCCCCACATAATAGTTCTGCCAGATAGCGGTTCTGAAAGATTCGTTAATCCAGCTGTTGTCCTGAAAAATAAGCGTAGTACCCGGATTGATGGGGTCATCCATTGACAGGTAACCAGCGGGAACACTTTCTCCCGCTGCTAAAGTCCTGAGAGAATATTTGGACGAGGTCAGGTTCCCCGAGCTGTAAGCGTAGTTGTTGGCATAGGCATAATTTGGGTGAGGGCCCTGGATCAAACGTTTTCTCATCAGGGTAATGGCTTCTTCCGAACCCAGATATTCCATGTTGCGTTCAGTGGATTCTACAGCCACATCTGCCTGAAAAGTAATCCTGGGCGCGCTGTTATTGTTCCCTTTTTTTGTGGTGACAAGAAGAACACCGTTTGAAGCCCTGGAACCGTAAATTGCCGATGATGCAGCATCTTTAAGCACTTCCATTGATTCAATGTCATTGGGATTTATACCCGACAGATCACGTTCAATTCCGTCAACAAGAATGAGCGGGTCATTATTTCCCGAGATGGAAGATCCCCCCCTGATCAGAATGGTGGGTTCAGCTCCGGGAGTGTTGTTGGAGGAGAATATCCGGGCTCCGGCCACTCTCCCCTTCAAAGCATCTGTGGCTGAAGTCACCGTTGAATTACGGATTTCATCCCCCGACACCTTGGCTATAGACGAAGTAACCGTTCGCTTGGTTTGAGAGCCATACCCAATGACCAGCAATTCTTCTACATTAAACACTTCCTCCTCCAGGGTGATATTGATCACCTTCTGACTAGCCACAGTAACTTCCTTGGTAACGAAGCCAATAGCAGTAAAAGTTATGATCTGCGAAGGATTGGCTGAAATGGAATACGTACCGTCATTGTTGCTGACAGTATACGTTGAAGTCCCTTTTAGGAAAACAGTAACCCCTTGAAGAGGCTGCCCTGAAACGTCCGTCACTTTCCCGGTAATTTCTTGAGTCTGCGCACTGACGCTAACTGAAAAAAGCAACGCACCTGCAAAGAGTAAATAGTGGATAATTCGTTTCATACAAATGATTATTATAAGTTAAATCCTATTATTTGTTATGTTAAAGAATGTGGTGTCTTGCAATTCTTTTTTTATGTCTTCCATTTCCTCGTCGGAAACAGGTGAGATGGGCAGGCGGCATTGGCCACAGTCAACTCCGGCCAGTTTCATAAGTGCTTTTCCTCCCCGTACACCACCTCCATGCTTGATAACCACATCCAGTATCTTTACCGATTCATACTGTAGCCTGCGAGCTTCGGCAATGTCATTTCTCTGCATGGCCTGCATGATTCCCTTATAGATCTGGGGAATGTAATTATAAGTGCTGCCTACAGCACCCTTTACCCCTATCGAGAGACCGGTAATAAGTATCTCATCGAATCCATGGAGTATATCAAATTCGCCATTGTTCAGCTGTACGCATTGCTGCATTTCCATAAGGTTATTATGGGTGAACTTAACACCGCGCAGGGTGGGTATTACCTGGGCCCCGCGTTTGAGAAATTCCGGGACAGGCAGGGAAACGCCCGAAATGGAAGGCATATTGTAATAATAAAATGGCAGACGGTTTGCTGCGGCTGCAATCGGCTGGAAATATTGAACCAGATCTTCTATGCTGGCCGGTTTAAAAAAGAACGGGGCAATGGACCCTATGGCACTGGCTCCAATATCTTGTGCATGTCTGGCCAGTTCTTCCGACTGGCATATGGAAGTTCCTCCAACATGTACAGTAATTTTCAGCCTGCCTCCGGCATGACTGATCCAGGTTTCTGCGATCTTTTCCCTTTCTGCAGTAGTAAGTGAAGCCGATTCACCGGTTGTGCCGCAAATAAAAACGCCATTTACGCACTCAGAGGCAATGACATAATCTGCGAAATCCTTAATTCTTTCATAGTGAATGCTCCCGTCTGGGTGCATAGGGGTAAACGGAGCCGAGATTAACCCGGTAAGTTTTGGTGTGTTAATCATACAGTAGTCTTATTTGTTTTAAAGAAATAACTTGCCAGATAGCCAACCACAAAGCACGTAATGAAACCTACAGTGGTATAAAGAAGCAGGTGTACCGGGGTATAGTTGGCAACAACAATCTGTACGGCAATGCTAACTGCCATGCCGATCAAGGCCCCGGGGGCATTCGCTTTCCTGGTCACCATGCCCAATAAGAACAGTCCGCCCATGCTCCCTAAAATGAGCCCTAAAATTTTATTGAACTCATCCCACAAAGAGCTTATGTTCCAGGTAGCCATTAAGATCGCAAAGCACAAACTCAGCGCTCCTGCTATAAGTGTGGCCCTGCGGGCCTCTTTCAGATCGGCTGCCGGTTTTTTTCTCATGAGTTTTGGGCGGATATCCACCACGTAGGCTGTAGCCACTGAGTTCATACTCCCGCTCAATGTGGACATGGCAGCAGAAAAAATTCCGGCAATGAGCAGTCCCACTATGCCTACAGGCAACCTGGTATAGATATACCATGGGAAAATGGCATCGTTACTGTCCAGTATCGGGGTGGCATGAGCTGGATTGTATTTGTAATACACAAACAACGCCGTTCCAATAAAAAAGAAAATTAAAGTAGACGGTATGACCAAAAGGGCATTTGTCATGATGCTTTTCCTGGCCGCTTTTTGTGAAGACGTTGTCAGGTATCTCTGTACCATACTCTGATCTGTGCCGTATGTGGTGAGATTGGTAAAGAAAGTGGCTATGAGTACGGTCCACATAGTAGAGTCGGAAAGATCAAAGACGGTGCTTCCAAAGCTCATTTTACCATTTGAAAAGGCAACCGAAATTGTTTCAGTCCAACCCCCCGGAATTTGCGCGACTATGTGGAAAATCGCATAAAGTGCCCCTCCCAGAAGAATGACCACCTGTAGTGCATCGGTCCAGACAACAGCCTCGATACCACCCATGCGCGTATAAATTATGCTAAATACCCCCATCAGGATAATACAGAGAAATATGTCAAAACCTGTAACCACATTAATGGCTATAGCAGGCAATAAAAGAATGATTCCCATCCTGCCTATCTGAAACACAATGAAAGCCAGGCTGCACACCACCCTGATAAGGCTGTTGAACCGGACTTCAAGATATTCGTATGCGGTGGTAATATTTAATTTCCGGAAGAAAGGGATGAATACAAACATAATGATGGGAGCGACCATCAGAATACCCCCGTTAAAGAGCATATAACTCCAGTTGGTGGCAAAAGCCTTGGCTGGTATGGCCATGAACGTTATAGCACTCAAAGCCGTACCAAAAAGACTCAGACCTGCAGCCCACCATGGGATCCTTTGTCCGCCCCGGAAATAATCATCTGAATTTTTCTGCCTTTTGGAAAAATAGTAACCAATAAAGACCAGAACTCCAAAATAGAGTATAAGAACAATGATGTCAATGGCAGAAAAACCATTTTTCACCTTCTCAATAGATAAATTCCTCAGTTCTAAAGACTGACCTGACTCATCATAATAAACGGTCGATACCTGGTTGTTTGAAACCTGAACTCCCATGAACACACCTTCTGCAGGGTTGACCTGCATTTCAAAAAAAGTGTCTGTCACGGTATTGAACAGCTGTATGGCATGTCCGTCATTATGCGGGAAAATAATATGAGCCGCACCCTTTCCAAAAGCGGAGGAAGTCTGATCTATAGGCTGCGTATCAATCTCTTTTCTGGTCCAATGATCTAATCTTAAGTTATAACACAAAATACCGTTTCCCTTTATAAATACATAGAGGCAATTGTCTGTCCCATTGGATTGAACAGACATAAGGAAACCGTTATCTGAACCGAGGCCTGTATGCGTTAAGATTTCCCATTGGTTAACCGGCGCACCATGCCTTTTCAGACTATAAACCATCAGGGTGTCCCGTATCGATGTCCCAAGGAACAACACTCCATTATTTTCGATAATGGAGATTTGGGAATCGCTAATGTCTATTGGAAAATCCGGCAGTCTTTCAGTCTTCGGAAATGTATTCTCAATTGTGAGCAGATAAGATCCCTTACTTAAGGAGTCGGTCAGCAACAGACCATTTTGAAGAGGATAGCTCCTGATTGTTTTCTGATCAAGATCCACCTCAATATCTTGTCTGTCTGATAGTTCGCTATAATAAAGTAATGAATTGTCTGTATTGTTGCGGAAAATTAGGGCCTTATCAATGATTCCCAGAAGGGTAAGGTCATTAAGCTGTTCATGAACAACATTCATGCTCAGCACTTTGTTTTCTGTCAGGCGGTCATATCCGGGTGAGTTCCGGATTATAGCAGTATCATTTCCAGAGCAGGCAGGTAACAGCAGCCAAAGGCTTACGATGCTCACTATTACAATTATCCTGTTTTGTTTGGTCATATTTGTCTTATTTGTCTGACAATTGTTTTGAAAAAAATTAACCGTTTCTTTCTTGTAGGAATATTTTGTACGGCATAAAGTGATTTTCCAGTGACTTCCTGAACCCTGCCTTATCCCGGAACTTAAGATAAGTAAGCAGATCTGAGTGGGTCACTATCAAACCTTTTTCTTCCAATTGCTTGTTTATGGGTTTAAAATTCTCTTCAAAATGGCTTTTAATAAAACCGATAACCGGATGAATCAGGTCCTGGAACATAATAAACGCAGAGTTTCCGGTAATTTCATACAGTTTGGAGTGAAAACTAATTTCGCTTATTCCTTCATATAAATTGTTCTCCAGCACTGTGCTTACATTTACTATCCTGGTGAGCTCTTCTATATGTTTATCGCTTATATGGCTAAATATTTCATCCACCATGCCAAGCTCTAAAGTGACCCGGAGTCCCAGAATATCGTACATTGTTTTCTCTCCCCACAGGTTCAGCTGCATCACTTTTTTCATGGGGGAGAAGAGGGACGGTTCGCGCAGAACCATTCCGTGACGGGGACGCGATTCAATCAATCCGTACATCTTTAAACGGCTTAGCGCTTCACGCAATACACTTCTTGCAACACCCAGACTTTTTGCCAGTTCCGTTTCGCTTGGAAGGTAATCGTCTACTTTAAGATGATTCTGCTTGATATAGTTAATCAAAGAACTTTCTACGATATCAACCAGGGTGACCTTACCAATGTCTTCTATTTTTTTGCACTCTGCCATGAATTGTACTTTCGAATTGTCTGATTAATCATATTAATTGTAAAGGTACAAATATTTTTATATATGCAAATATTTTTACATTTTTTCCCCGGCCTTACTTATCTTAGAATTCACTCATGTCCAATGCATTCAAAACCAGTACCCGGACTCTGGCTTTGCCGCCACGAGACCGGGTTAGCTAAGCCGAGGCTTCAACCTTTCCTGCAGGCGGCCGCCTGAGTGCTAAGAACGGAATGCTTTTTCTTTTAAGCCGAGGCACCAACCTTTTCCTTAGTACAACAAATGGTCGCTTCCACCACAAGATCGGGAAGCTTGTTTTTTTAAGCCGAGGCTTCAACCCTTTCCTGCAGGCGGTCGCCTGAGTGCTAAGAACGGAGTGCCTCGGCTTAAGGAAAAAGCACTCCGTTCTTAGCACTCAGGCGACCTTGCAGTTATGCGTATTGCTGCCCTAACAATCGCCTGGTGGTCTTTAAAGGCGGTGCGCCAAAGGTTTTTGGCGCTTATTAAGGCGCTGCTTCGCAGCACCAATCATTGTTCCCAACTGTTTTGTGGGAGGTGGCAAGTGATGGTTTTGTTGCAAAAACCTTTAACCCGCTATTATTGTGTACGTTATGAGCGTGAACACCATTTTGACAACTTACCACCTCCCTGGATTTCAGCGGTTTTGTAGGGGAGGTGGTAAGTAACAACCATGTTACAAAAATGCATAACGCCCTGTTTACTTGCGTATTAGAGGCGCTGTCGCGTTTTTCATCACTTACCACCTTCACCGGTTTTTGCGGTTTTTCTGTGATTTTGGGGGGAGGTGGTAAGTAACAACTGTGTTACGAAAACACATAACATCCTGTTAATGTGCACATTAGAGGCGCGTTCATGTTTTTCGCAACTTACCACCTTCCATGGATTTCAGTGGTTTTGCAGGGAGGTGGTAAGTGGCGGTTTTTTTATAAAATCTTGTAATATGCTGTTATTATTGGCGTTATTGGCTCAAACGCTATTTTTGCTACTTACCACCTCCCTGTCAACACCAACACCAAAAAGGGATAAGTCACGGTCAGTAACTAAATTCAGGAATAAGCTTAGTTTAGCACAGGTGGAACCTCAGTGCGCCAAAATCGCACACAAATTTTTAATTAACTGTATTATAGGTGCTTACAATTTGATTATGAAAAATGGCGCACTGAGGTTCCACCTGTGTGCCTACTGGCGTACGGATTGCTGGCAGGCACTGCTCCTGACGGGAGGTCACTGACACCACAAGATAAGGGAAGCCTCGGCTTTAAGAAAAAGCTTCCCGATCTTGTTGTGTCAGTGACTGCAACAGGCAGCAAAAGCACAGATCGCCGGGGCTTGCCCCGGCTAAGCCCTCCCAACGGTTAGGGAGGGTTTGGGTGGGTGTTCGTTATGGTGGCGGCACAGCCGACGCCCTTAAACGACAAAACCCCTGACCTTTTTTGGTCAGGGATTCGTTTAAGGGCGGCGGCTACCTACTTTAAGCCAGCAGCTTTCAGCTGCAGGCTTCTCCTCCTCACCGCTCGGCAGAGTGAGATAGCTCCTCTGCGCTCGCTTGTTCGTCGGTTCCCACCCAGGTGCTCGAGCAGGTAGCATCAGTTGATCCGTTAATGGCATAAAAAAAGGAGTCATCACTTTCGTTTTGACTCCTTCTAAGGGCGGCGGCTACCTACTCTCCC
>DBRG01000014.1 GCA_002305545.1 Bacteroidales bacterium UBA1374 | reverse complement strand
ACCTGGTGCATATCATCCGGGACTTTCAGCAAGACAGGCTGGAGAACCTGAATTATTTTCCTTCCGACCTGCTATGCCAATACGGATTAAGTGAGGACCAGCTGGACCGCATGGCACACGGAGGCCCCGTATTGCCCTCATTTCGCAACCTGGTAAGGCACTATATGGAGGTTGCCGATACGTATCGCCGGGAAACGCTGCAAATTATCAATAAAGTCTCTCCCCTGCTCGAACCCCGTTATTGTTTAAGCCTTCATATCATTTTTGATCTTTACCTGATGGTTTTCCGGCGGATTGATCCTGAAAAAGGAATATTTACTACAGAAGCCCTGAATCCCGCCCCGGATCAGATCAGGGCGCAGGTGCTTAACACCATCCTGACTTTTTATTAACTTTACGGATCCATGGCCAGGATCCTGAAATATGTATTGACCGTGCTGCTTCTTGCAGAAGCACTGCCAGTCCTGTTTGCCACAGTGACAGGCTCCGGGGAGCAGGACTTTGCGCGTATGCGCAGTGTGATGGTGCGTGACCAGATTGTTGCGCGCGGGGTTACACACCGCGCAACCCTGCAGGCCATGCGCACGGTGGAACGCCATCTTTTTGTAGAGCCGTCACTCAGATCCAGGGCTTATGACGACAACCCCCTTCCCATAGGATACGGGCAAACCATATCGCAACCCTTTATTGTGGCCTACATGACCAGTCTCCTGGGCCTAAGACCGGAACACAGGGTCCTGGAAATCGGAACAGGATCGGGCTACCAGGCAGCTATACTGTCCAGGATTGTAGATTCTGTGTACACCATGGAAATTGTGAGAGAACTTGCGGCAAGTGCCAAAAAAAGGTTACAGGACCTGGGATATCATAACGTTGAAGTCGTCCCCGGTGACGGATATTACGGATTGCCAGGCAAAGCGCCCTTTCATGCCATTGTGGTTACTGCTGCTGCCGAACATATCCCGCCTCCCCTGATAGAACAGCTGGACGAAGGAGGAAAAATGATCATTCCCGTTGGATCTCAGTTCATGGTACAAAACCTTATCCTGGTTGAAAAAAAGAAAGGACGCATCACTACTACCAACCTGATGCCGGTCCGTTTTGTCCCCTTCACAAGGGAAGAAAAGCGGTAAACAAATAATCATGAAAAGAAGACTGGCAATTTCTATAGGCCTGCTTTCCTGCAGCATGGTTGCTTTTCAGGTTGCCCTCATGCAGATCCTGTCCATCTGCCAGTGGAATCATTTTGCCTACATGGTAATATCTGTGGCTATGCTTGGATTTGGAGCAAGCGGGACCGCTCTGGCTTTCCTTAAAAAATACATGATTCCAAAAATCGGGACCAACCTGGCCATACTCATGATCTTTACTTCCTTAAGCATCATGGGGATTCTTTTTCTGTCCCGTACCGTGTTCGGAGGTTTTGATTCTTACCTGGTTTTTTACGAGAAACGCCACTACCTGAACCTGGTCTTTTCCTACATCATGTTATTTGTGCCTTTCTTCCTGGGAGCTTCTGCCATTGGGCTGGCTTACTGTTATTATGCCTCTGATATCGGCCGGTTATATTTTGCCGATCTGGCAGGCTCCGGGATAGGAGGCCTGCTGATGTTACTCCTGCTCTGGCATGTTTCACCGTCTGCAGTACCTTTTGTAATTGCCTGCCTTCCGCTGGCAGCCGGATTGCTTTTGTTCCCTCAGGGTAGTAAAACTGTTGCGGAAAAAACAGGCCTTCTCACATTGGTTTTGCTTGCCCTTGTTCTGCTTGTAGCAGGCTTGCTGAACCCTCCCCGCCTTCCTTCTTCACAATATAAAAGCTTGCCGCGCACCCTTTTACTACCCGATGCCCGGGTGATGGAAACGATCAACAGTCCTTACGGGGAACTCAAACGCGTGTCTGCTCCCGCCCTGCGGTATGCACCGGGATTAAGCCTGAGTTATTCCGGACAGGTACCGGTAACAGAAGTGCTCTTCCATAACGGGGACTGGTTGGGTCCGCTTGTGCCCATGGCACTGCCGGAACGGGAAGAAGCCGTGGTTTTGTCAGCCCTGCCGGGCACACCGGACCAGGAGGATGCACCGGAATCCCATGATGGCACGGAAACCGGGCACTATCTGGATTATTCAACCCAGGCGCTCCCCTATGTAATGGGCACCCCCGGGAAGGTCTTCGTGGCCGATGCGGCCACCGGATTGCTGGCCGGGCATGCCCTGAGCCGGGGTGTCAAAGAGATCATTGCCGTGGAACCCAACAGCGCAGTGGTAGGGATGGTCACCGGGAACATAGACGTGCCCGGAGAACGTGTAAGCTTCATAACAGGGCATTCCAGGTATCATGTGCAGCAGGCCGACCGGTACGACCTGATTCTCCTGCCCGAAAACGGTTCCTTTGGAGGCAGTTCGGGAATCCTGGCCCTGGAAGAGCAATACCTGTTCACCCTGGATGCTTTTTCACTCTTGTGGGACAGGTTGTCACCTGGTGGTATGATTGCAGCAACCCTATGGATGGACTATCCGCCCAGGAGCACTCTTAAGTTACTGGCTACCATGGCAGTAACAGCAGAATCCAAAGGGGTGGAAAACCCGGCAGACCATATTGTGGCGGTGCGCAGCTGGTCAACCATCACCTGTGTCCTGGCAAAAAACAAGGTATCGGCCAACAACATTGATAAGATCCGCGCATTCTGTCACTCGCGGCAGTTCGATCCCCTGCTCTATCCGGGGATCCGTCCGGAAGAAAGAGAAGTTTACAACATGTTGCAGGACGAGTCCTTTTTCCGTTCAACGGACCTTCTCCTGAAAGGGGAAAGGGAAACCCTGTTCAGGGAATATGATTTTCAGATAAGGCCGGCCACCGATTCCCGACCCTATTTTTCTCAGTTTCTCAAATTGGGGCGGTTGTCCAAAATACGGGAGGTTTTTGGATCGGCATCCATGCCTTTCCTGGAGGTCGGTTACCTGATCGTGCTGCTGACCATGGCACAGATATTTCTGGCCTCTTTCCTGTTTATCGTGCTTCCACTGATTTTCAGAAAAGTCCCGGGAAAAGGGAAAGCGGGGCTGCTTGTCTTCTTCTCGGTCATCGGCATTGGTTATATGTTTGCCGAGATGGTTTTCATCCAGCAATTCACCTTGTTCTTCGGCAGTCCGCTCTACGCCGCCTCGGCGGTTCTGAGCGCGATGCTCTTTTTTTCGGGGATTGGCTCGGCCTGTTCCCAAAAATTGGTCACCGGCAGCGTCCGCTTGCGGCTCGTGGCAGGGGTGATTGCCGTGCTGCTGGCACTTCTGGCCCTGTGTCTGCCGGCACTGATGCGCGCTGCCATGGGAAGCCCGCTACCGGTAAAGGTATTGCTGTGCGCCATGGTGATTGGTCCTCCGGCCTTCCTGATGGGCATGATGTTTCCATCGGCAATCCGGGCCATAAGACAGGTAAGTGACGGATCCCTTATTCCGTGGGCATGGGCCGTCAACGGGTCTTTCTCTGTGATCAGTACGGCCCTGGCGGCTGTGATTTCAGTAGAAGCAGGTTATCAGACGGTTATGTTGGTGGCTGTTGCAGCCTATCTGTTGGCAGGAATAAGTACACGATTTCGACTTTTTTCTATATTTGTCAAATAAACTCAAATTTGAATGTTATGAAAAAACTTGCCCTTTTGTTGTTTCTCAGTATTTATTCTCTTACAGCACTTGCACAGGATGCAGGTAAAATAACCGGTGTATGGTGGAATGAAGATAAGACAACCAAGATCCAGGTGGAGCTGAAGGATGGAAAATACATAGGCACGATCGTATATATGATCCCCGAAAAGTATGAAAACGGGGAAGAACCCAAAGACGACAAAAATCCCGATCCTGCCCTTCAGAACAGGTCACTCATAGGCCTTCGGATCCTGGATGGATTTGTATACAATGAGAAAAAGAACGAGTGGAAAGACGGGACCATATATGATCCGGCCTCGGGCAAGACGTATGATTGCTTTGCCCGCCTGGAAAGCGATGACCTGATGAAACTCAGGGGTTTTGTCGCCGGCATGAGGATGCTGGGACGCACCTCCCAGTGGTTCAGGACCACCCTATAGTATAGCTTTTGCCCCGGTGAACGAAAGTCACATGCAGTTGCTTCCTGACTGCTGCTTCCTGACTGCTGCTTCCTGCAAAGGATCGGATTGTTTCGCGGAGGCTCCAGCCTTTCCTGCAAGCAGTCGCTGCCACCACAAGAACGGGAAGCTTTTTCTTTAAGCCGAGGCTTCCCTTACCTTGTGGTGGCAGCAGGGTGGCAAACCCGGAGTGCCGCGCAAGAGGGATTTAGTGTTTTGCAGACTGCTGATAATCTGAAATTTATATTTCAGCAAATTGGTATTGCGCGGTAAACCGGGTTTGCCCTGCGCAAATGCGGTGTGCCAAAGGCATTTGGCTCTCTTGTTTTCTCGCTGACCACAAGGCACAGGAAGCCTCGGCATACCAACAAAGCTTCCTGTGTTTAGTAGGGAAGCGAAAAACAGGAATTGCCTTCGCTCCGCTCGGCGTTCCCTGCGGGCCGAATACAGCCCAAACAAAAAAGGCTGCAAACAAGTTTGCAGCCTTTTTTGCTTGTAGCGTGACCCAGGAGGGACTCAAACCCCCGACTTTCAGAACCGGAATCTGACGTTCTATTCAACTGAACTACTGGGCCGGCTTAATAGTGGGATGCAAAGATACGCAGATTCCCGGACATTGAAAAAAAATGTATATTTGACTTATGAGAGCATATGTATTTCCGGGCCAGGGTGCCCAATTTACCGGAATGGGCAAGGATCTGTACGATTCCAACCCAAAAGCCAGAGCGCTTTTTGACCGGGCAGATAACATTTTAGGCTTTTCTCTTTCACAGATCATGTTTGAAGGTGGAGCCGATGAATTGAAACAGACGAAAGTCACACAACCGGCCATTTTCCTGCATTCCGTTGCGGCTGCCTGGTGTGATCACGATTTCAGGCCCGACATGGTGGCCGGGCATTCGCTGGGGGAGTTTTCTGCCTTGACTGCGGCAGGAGCCTTGTCCTTTGAGCAAGGCCTGCGTCTTGTAAGTGCCAGGGCCCTTGCCATGCAGGCAGCCTGCGAAGAGGAGCCTTCCACAATGGCAGCAGTGATGAACCTTGACGATGCAAAAGTGGAGGAAATCTGTGCCGCAATTTCGGCTTCCGGGAGCATAGTGGTCCCGGCCAATTACAATTGTCCGGGTCAGATAGTCATATCCGGAACCGTTGCAGCGGTAGAAAAAGCCTGCGTGGCACTTAAGGAAGCCGGAGCCAAAAGGGCTGTCATATTACCGGTTGGAGGGGCATTCCACTCTCCCCTGATGGAAAGTGCACGCAAATCGCTGGAAGAGGCCATAAGCATAGCAGTTCTGGTAAAGCCTGCATGTCCGGTTTACCAAAACGTTGACGGACTGCCTCATACAGTTCCTGCTAAGATTAAAGACAACCTGTTTAAGCAGCTGACGTCACCGGTTAGATGGACGCAGACCATTCAGCATATGGTGGCCGATGGCGCTAATAATTTCACGGAATACGGACCCGGGACGGTGCTCATGGGAATGATAAAAAAGATTGCCCCTGAACTATTTATTTAGTATCTTTGCGTTCCTTTAGTTTTGTGATCCACTATGGGCGATGCACAACTGATTGTCACGCACTTTTGCATCCCGGAGCATGTTACGCGTGTGGCAGCTCTGGGAGAAGGTTTTATAAACGACACTTTTCTTGTACAAACCTCTGCTAAGCAGCAATACATCCTTCAACGAAAAAATCGTTCTGTTTTTCCGAATATTCCCGGAATGATGGACAATATAAACAAAGTCACCAGCCACATCCTGTCAAAAGGAGGAACCACATTCAGCCTTACTGCCACTAAAGATGGCACATGGTACCACAGAGATCCTGACGGTGAATATTGGGCATGCTTTACCTTCATTCCGGACACCATCACTTTTGAACATGCGGAAAATATGGATCTGGTGAGGGCAGGTGGTCAGGGTGTGGGACTGTTCAACAGCCGGATGGCCGATTTTGAAGGTCAACTGGAAGATACACTGCCCGGCTTTCATAACATAAGTTACCGTTTTGATCAATTTGCCGGTTCGCTGAACCTTGCACGCAGCCGCTCTTCGGACATGAATGAAAGCAATGGCATCTCCCGTCTGGAAGAGGTCTCTTCGCTGGTGGAGGAAGTTTATGGCAGGAAGGAACAAATGGAAATATACTGGAAGCTGGTCCTCTCAGGCACCATCCCACGAAGGGTGAGCCACAACGACACCAAACTCTCCAATTTCCTGTTTGACAAAGACCGGCAGGTTGTATGTGCCATTGATCTGGACACTGTCATGCAGACAACCGTTTTGTTTGATTTTGGTGATGCAATCCGTTCTTATTCGAATCCGTTTCCTGAGGACCACCCCCGGTTGGAGGAGGTAAAAATGGATCTGGAACGTTTTTCTGCCTTTTCTCAGGGTTATTTAAGCAAAGCGGCCTGGTTTTTGAACAAGGAGGAGAAAACCCACCTGGCCTTTTCTGCTTTGTATATCACGTATGAACAATTTCTCCGGTTTTTGATGGATTACATTGACGGAGACACGTATTACCGGACACGTTATCCCGGCCACAACCTGGTCCGGGCCCGCTCACAACTGGCACTGCTTAAAAGCATGGAAGCGCAGCTTCCTGCCATGCAACAAGTCTTATCTGAAATTTTTAACACCCATTAATAACATTACTTTTAATTCCATATCATTATGGCTAAACAAAAAAAATTCATCACTTGTGATGGCAACTATGCGGCGGCTCACATTGCTTACCTGTTCAGTGAAGTAGCTGCCATTTATCCCATCACTCCGTCATCCACCATGGCTGAATATGCCGATGAGTGGGCAGCCCACGGGAAAAAGAACCTTTTTGGAGAAACACTCAAAGTAGTTGAGATGCAAAGCGAAGGCGGTGCAGCAGGTGCTGTTCACGGCGTACTTCAGTCAGGAGCCCTGGCCACTACCTTTACTGCTTCCCAGGGTTTGTTGCTGATGATACCCAACATGTACAAGATCGCAGGGGAATTGCTCCCGACGGTATTTCATGTATCGGCCCGTTCCCTGGCTGCACAGGCTTTGTCAATTTTTGGGGACCACTCCGACGTCATGGCTTGCCGCCAGACCGGATTTGCATTGCTTGCATCGGGCGGTGTCCAGGAAGCCATGGACATGGCAGCAGTGGCGCACCTGTCAACCCTCAAATCACGGGTACCCTTCCTCCATTTTTTTGACGGATTCCGGACATCTCATGAAATCCAGAAAATTGAAATGCTGGATTCAGATGATCTGAAAAAGATGATCAGTTCCAAATCCCTAACAGCTTTACGCGAAAGAGCGCTCAACCCCAACCAGCCGGTTACGCGTGGTACCGCTCAGAACCCGGATGTATACTTCCAGGCCCGCGAAGCATCCAATCCCTTCTATGATGCAGTTCCTGACATAGTGGCACGTTATATGGGAGAAATTTCGGAATTGACCGGACGCTCATACCTGCCTTTCACTTACTATGGAGACGAGAATGCTGAGCGCATTATCATTGCCATGGGTTCTGTATGCGACACGATTAAGGAAACTGTGGACCACCTGAACGCTAAGGGAGAACGCACCGGTATGATTACCGTGCACCTGTACCGTCCTTTCTCGGCCAAGTACTTCCTGCGCGTTATGCCCAAGTCGGTAAAGAGCATAGCTGTCCTGGACCGCACCAAAGAACCCGGCGCTATTGGCGAACCGCTTTACATGGACGTGAAAAACATCTTTGCAGACGCACCCAACGCTCCTGTTATTGTGGGTGGTCGTTACGGATTGTCCTCAAAGGATACAACTCCCGCCCAGATCATGTCTGTATTTGAAAACCTGGGACGCAAAGAAGCAAAGAATAATTTTACTATTGGGATCATAGACGATGTTACCTTCAGGTCTCTCCCGATGAAAGAAGAGATTTCCGTTGCCAAACCGGGTACATACGAATGCAAGTTCTTTGGACTGGGATCGGACGGTACGGTTGGGGCCAATAAAAATACCATCAAGATCATCGGGGAAACAACACCCAAATACTGTCAGGCATACTTTCAGTACGACTCCAAGAAGTCCGGTGGCTTTACCTGTTCCCACCTGCGTTTCGGGGACAAGCCCATCAATTCGCCTTACCTGGTGACAACTCCTGATTTTGTTGCATGCCACGTGCCCAGTTACCTGCACAAGTATGATATCCTCAAGGGAATCAAGAAAGGTGGCACTTTCCTGCTAAACAGCCTGTGGGATGTGGAAGAAACGAAAAAACAGCTCCCTGACTTTGTTAAGAGGACACTGGCAGAAAAGAATATCAATTTCTACATCATCAATGCTACAAAAATCGCAGAAGAAATTGGTCTGGGAGGCCGTACCAATACCATTTTGCAATCTGCTTTCTTCAAAATAGCCAACGTTATACCCTATGACCTGGCTGTTGCCGAAATGAAGGACGCCATTGTCAAATCGTATGGCAAAAAAGGGGAAGAGATTGTTACTATGAATTATGCTGCAGTTGACCGCGGCGGAGAGATTGAAAAGATAGCCATTGATCCGCAATGGAAGAGCTGTTCAGGAAAATTCGAAGCCGACACACACAACCGCCTGGCTCCCGAATGGGTTAAACATGTGGCTGACGTTGTGAACGCACAGAACGGAGATGATCTGCCGGTAAGCGTGTTCAAGGGATACGAAGACGGCACCATGCCTGCCGGGACAGCAGCTTATGAAAAACGCGGTATTGCCATATTCATTCCCGAATGGAATCCGGATAACTGTATACAGTGTAACCAGTGCGCCTATGTATGTCCCCACGCAGCAATCCGTCCATTTGTCATGACAGATGAAGAAGCTGCTAAAGCCCCCGTAGCAGTAAAAAGAACTGCCGGTAACGGCCCGCTTAAGGGATATCAATTCACCATCCAGGTAAGTCCCTACGATTGTGCCGGTTGTGGAAACTGCGCCGATATATGCCCGGCCAAGACAAAAGCCCTGACCATGAAATTTGCCGAAACGCAAATGCCCGAACAACCCAACTTTGACTACCTGCATGCCAATATCGGGTACAAAGACACCATTGTGCCCAAAGCACAAAGTGTGAAAAACCTGGGATTCACCCAACCCCTCTTTGAATTCTCGGGAGCTTGTTCCGGTTGCGGTGAAACCCCCTACACTAAAGTGTTGACACAACTTTTTGGGGATCATATGATGGTTGCCAATGCCACGGGTTGTTCCTCAATTTACGGAGCCTCTTTCCCCTCCTCTCCCTACTGCAAAGATCGCAACGGACGTGGTCCGGCATGGGCAAACTCCCTGTTCGAGGATAACGCAGAATTTGGGCTGGGGATGCACGTGGGTTCTGAGCGGACGCGTGAAAAACTGGCAAACCTGATTGCCTCGGCACAGGAAAAAGACGGTCTGAGCGATGAGCTGAAGTCCCTTTTTGCAGAGTACCTGCCTGTACGCAACAACTTTGAACAGGCTGTGGCGCTGGCAGAAAAGATGATTCCCCTGCTCAAAGGATCAAAGCTGCATCCGTTGCGTGAAATTTACGATTTGCGCGGTTACCTGACCCCCCGTTCACAATGGATCATCGGAGGTGACGGATGGGCTTATGACATTGGATACGGAGGTTTGGACCATGTCCTGGCCAGCGGAGAAAATGTCAACATCCTGGTACTTGATACGGAAGTTTACTCCAACACAGGAGGCCAGTCATCCAAATCGACCCCGGCCGGAGCTGTTGCAAAATTTGCTTCATCCGGGAAAAAGATCCGCAAAAAAGATTTGGGCATGATGGCCATGAGCTACGGTTACGTTTATGTTGCACAAGTAGCCATGGGTGCCAACAACGCCCAGTTGCTCAAAGCAATGAAGGAAGCCGAGGCTTATGACGGACCGTCCCTTATCATAGCTTACTCTCCGTGTATCAACCATGGTCTGAACCGCGGTATGGGACAATCACAGCTGGAGGAAAAACTGGCCGTTGAATGTGGTTACTGGCAGCTATACCGCTACAATCCCACACTGGTTGACGAGGGTAAGAATCCCTTTACCCTTGACAGCAAGGAGCCTGACTGGAGTAAATTCCGGGACTTTATTACGGGAGAAGTACGTTACAGTTCACTGTTGAAGACATTCCCCGAACAGGCTGCCGAGCTGTTCGCCCTGACTGAAGAACATGCCAAAATCCGTTACAATAATTACAAACGTTTGGCACAGTAAGTATTCTGTCGTATATATTGAAAGACCGGCTAAAAACTTTTAGCCGGTTTTTTTATGCCGAGGCTTTAATCCTTTTCCTTAGTACAACAAATGGTCGCTTCCGCCACAAGACCGGGAAGCTTTTTCTTTATGCCGAGGCTTCAATTCTTCCCTGCAGGCGGTCGCCTGACTGCTAAGAACGGAGCGCTTTTTCCTTTAAGCCGAGGCGCTCCGTTCTTAGCAGTCAAGCGACTTTGCAGTTATGTGTATTGCTGCACCAACAGTTGTCCGGTGGTCTTTCAATGCGGATCATTCAAGGCGGTGCACCAAAGGCTTTTGGTGCTTATAATATGCTGCTTCGCAGCACCACTTATTGTTCCTGAGTGCTTTTGGGAAGGTGGTAAGTAATAATTGTGTTACAAAAACTCGTAACAGCCAATTTGTGTGCACATTATAAGTGTGTTAGCATTTTTCACTACTTACTACCCTCCATGGATTTCAGCGGTTTTGCAGGGAGGTGGTAAGTAACAACTATGTTACAAAAACGCACAATGTTCAGTTTATGTGTGCGTTAGGGGCGTGCCCGCGTTTTTAGTAACTTACCACCTTCCCCGGTTTTTGCGGTTTTTCGGTGTTTTTGGGGGGAGGTGGTAAGTAGTTGTTATATAAATAGGATCGTAAGACACTAATATAAAGCGCATTGCGAACATCTCCACCTTCTTAGCTACTTACCACCTCCCAGTTAACACCAACTCCAAAAAGGATTTAGACCTGGTCAGTATACGAAATCCAGGAATAAGACCTTCAGCCAGTCAACTAAAACCAGGTATTATCTATTTTGCCAGGAAGGAGGTGGAACCTCATGTTTGGCGGGTGTTGCTGCCGCGGGCTGAAATGGGTGCCTCGCACACTTGTTCGTTTGACTCATTATCAGCTACTTACGCAATTCATACACCCGGAGGTGCTAATTGCATAACACATTGAATAACAGGTTAAAGAACAAAGTCTGCGAGGCACTAATCTCTGTTGCTGCCACTTGTACAGCTGTCACTCGTCTCGGCCGAAAGCACTCAGTCCTCTGCAATCATTTCCGGCAAATTCTTGAAGGCCTTGATGCCCAGCTCCTTGAGCTTATTGGCCTGGCCTATGAGGTTTCCATTACCATCCCTTAACTGTCCCATAGCCGCATCATAAGCTTCCTGCGACTTCTTAATGCTTCCACCCAGGGCAGACAACGTCTCGATAAAATTCTCGAACTTCTTGAGCATCAACTCCCCACGCCTGGCTATCTGCATCGCGTTCTTGTTCTGCATTTCACGGCTCCACAGGTCTGACATCAGTTTCAGGCAGGCAATAAGATTGGTGGGGCTGATAAGCACTATACGCTTGTGATAGGCATAGCTCCACATTCCCGGATCGTTCTGGATCGCTATTAAATAGGCAGGTTCCACAGGCACGAACATCATGGTAAAATCCAGGGAGCCCTGAAAACTGTCGTACTGTTTTGCGGCCAGTTCATCCACATGCTTTTTCATGGATACCATGTGCTCCTGCAAAGCCTGCTGCTGCACTTCCTGTGAAGATGCAGAAACATACCTGTCATAAGCAACCAGGGAAACTTTGGAATCAACAATAATGTTGCGTTCTCCCGGCAAATGGATCACCACGTCTGGATACAGCACACTCCCCTGCTCGTTGCGAAAAGATTCCTGCATCATATAGTGCGTATCCTTTTCCAGTCCCGACTGCTCGAGGATCCTTTCCAGCACCATTTCACCCCAGTTTCCTTGCGTCTTGGGACTTCCCTTCAGGGCTTCGGCCAGGTTGTTGGCCTGGGCGCTTACCTGGTTGGTCTGTTCTATCAGTCCACGGATGCGTTCCTCCAGGGTGGAGCGCTGTTTTGTGTCCTCTATGTGCGCGGCGTCCACCTTGCTTCTAAATTCCACCAATTGTTCTCCCAGGGGCTTGAGCAACTGTTGCATGCTCTGTTTGCTGGTTTCTTCAAACTTGAGGGTGTTCGCTTCCAGTATTTTGTTGGCAAGGTTCTCAAACTGGATGATCAGCTGTTTCTGCATATCGGCCAGTTCCTTATCCTTGAGCTCAAGGGCAGTCCGGGCCGAGGCCATTCCGGCACCCAGATCCCTGATCTCCCTTTCTTTTTCTCCGATCTGTTCCTCTTTAGCTTTAACTTCCAGTTCTTTTATTTGTAATCGTCTGTTTATCAATCCCCAGACGATTACTCCTCCTGCGATGATCCCCACCGCAAGACCTGCTACTATAGAAACTGCATCCATAAGAACAAAGGTAGCAAAAAAGCGGGTACCACCCGGCAGCTCACTTTTTTCTCCAGAGGCGGGTCATGTCTTCCAGTGTCTTGCCCTTGGTTTCAGGAACCATCTTGTATACGAATATACCGGACAGCAGGGAGAAGAAGGCATAGATCAGGTAAGCGCCTCCCGTGCTCCACACCGAAAGCGAGGGAAAAGTGGAAGAGACCAGGAAATTGGCAATCCACTGCGCAGCCACGGCAATGGCCACTGCCTGTCCGCGGATGGTATTGGGAAAAATCTCGGATATCAGTACCCAGGTTATGGGACCCCAGCTCATCATGAAGGAGGCTGTATAGATAATGATGAAGACCAGGGCTGCAATCCCGATCACATCCATAAAGGAGAGCACACTCAGGGCTGCCATACCGATCATCATGCCAATGGAGCCGATTATGAGCAATGGCTTGCGTCCGAATTTATCTACCGTGAAAATTGCCACCAGGGTAAAGATGATGTTGACAAATCCCATGACCACTGTCTGTCTCATTGAGACGTCACCGGTAGCTCCCAGGTTTTCAAATATCCTGGGGGCATAATACAGAACCACGTTGATCCCGACGGCCTGCTGGAAAAAAGAAAGCAGGATCCCGATTATCACCACGGTAACGCCGTACGAAAAGAGTTTTTCCCGTTTTTCGATAACCGTTTCCTTGATTTCCTCCAATATGGTGCGGGCTGCATTTGTCCCGTTTATGCGGGTCAGCACATGCAGCGCCTTGGTTTCATCCCCCGACATGACCAGGAAACGAGGAGTCTTTGGAACAAACAACAACAGGAATCCAAAAAGGGCGATCGGATAAGCCTCACTCAGGAACATCCTCCTCCAGCCCACCTCAACCATCGACATTTCAACGGGTTCTGGCAGGTTCGTCCGGATCAGGTAATTCACAAAATATACCACCAGCATCCCAAAGATGATGGCAAACTGGTTCACGGAAACCAGCCGGCCCCTGACATGGGCAGGTGCCATCTCGGCAATGTACATGGGACATATGGCCGAGGCCAGTCCAACGCCTATCCCCCCAAGAATCCTGTATGCGTTGAAAGCCAGCAGGAGGGAGAAGGTCGGTTTGCCGAACTCAAAAAAGAGCATTTCGGGGCGCCATGAACCTATGGCTGAAATAAAAAACAGCACCGCTGCAAACCGCAGGCTATTGCGCCTTCCCCAGCGCGGGGCCAGCAAACCAGACAGGAAACCACCTATGATGCATCCCAACAAAGCGCTGGAGGCCGTTATGCCGTGCCATCCCTTGGTGTAAACAAAGTCTGTTGCCTGTGAAAAGAATGCTTCCAGGGCTCTTTCGGCTCCTGATATCACAGCGGTATCATATCCAAAAAGCAACCCTCCCAAAACGGCAACAAAAGTAAGGGATCCCAGGTATGCCTTGCTGCCTTTATCAATGTTTTTCATAGATGCAGTCATCTTATATATACATATTTACGATGGTTTCGTACAGCTCCTGCTGCCCGCTGATCTGCCGTGGTTCAGGTAATTTGGATCCGTATTCGTAAACGGCCTGGAAATCCAGCTTGCCCTCTTCAAATTGTTTACCCATGCCCGAATCGAAAGAAGCATAACGCGCTTTCCTCATTTTAAGATAGGGAGACTGTTCCAGAATGGCCGCTGCTGCTTCCAGACCACGTGCAAAGGTGTCCATACCCGAGATGTGGGCAATGACCAGGTCCTGCAGATCTGTGGAGTTCCTTCTTATGTGAGCGTCAAAGTTCACGCCGCCGTCATTCAGCCCGCCTGCCTGGAGGACAACAAGCATAGCCTGGGTGACTTCCCAGATGTCAATGGGGAACTGGTCCGTATCCCATCCGTTCTGGTAATCTCCCCGGTTGGCGTCTATGGATCCCAGGATGCCTGCATCTGCTGCACATTGCAGTTCATGCTCAAAGGTGTGGCCGGCCAGGGTGGCATGGTTCACTTCCACATTGATCTTGAAGTCTTTCTCCAGTCCGTATTTCTTGAGAAAGCCCAGGATGGTCTCAACATCTGTGTCGTATTGATGTTTGGTGGGTTCCATGGGCTTGGGCTCGATAAGGAAGGTTCCTTTAAATCCTTTGGTCCTTCCGTAATCACGGGCTTTCTGCAGCATGATGCCCAGATGGTGCTTTTCACGTTTCATATCGGTGTTCAAGAGTGACATGTAACCTTCCCGTCCACCCCAGAAAACGTAATTGGTACCGCCCAGTTCGATTGTGGCATCTATGGATGTTTTAATCTGTACGATAGCGCGTGCCACTACATCAAAATCGGGATTGGTGGCGGCCCCGTTCATGTACCTTTTGTTTCCGAAAACGTTGGCCGTACCCCATAACAGCTTAATTCCCGTTTCCTTTTGTTTTTTCTTTGCATAGGTCACGATCTCCTTCATGCGGGCCTCATATTCCGCGACCGTAGCCCCTTCGTCCACAAGATCAACGTCGTGGAAGCAATAATATTCAATGCCGAGTTTCTGCATGAATTCAAATCCGGCATCCATTTTTTCCTTTGCAGCCGTTACTGGATCTTTTGACTGCCACCATTCACGGTTGATGGTTCCTGGTCCAAACTGGTCGCGGCAGTCTGCACACAGGGTATGCCAGTAAGCCATTGCAAACTTGAACCAGTCTTTCATTCTTTTGCCGTAAACTACTTTTTCAGGGTCATAGTAACGGAAAGCCAGCGGATTGCGGCTTTCCTTGCCTTCGAATTTAATTTTTCCGATACCCGGAAAATACTCTTTTGTCGCCATAATTATAAGTTTTTAAGTATTTGATAGTTGTTTGTCAAGTTGTTCTTTCCACTGGCTGTATGCTTCTTCCAGCGGCTTTTTCCATAAGGGTTGCGGTTTTTCTGTCTGTAACAATTCCAAACCGGAAAAACAGGCTTCCCGGCTTTGATACAAGCCTGCCCCCCAGGCTGCCCCACGTGCGGCCCCCAGGGATCCGTCTGTATTGTAAAGTTCTATGGAGGCGTCGGCCAGCGTGGCTATGGTGGTCCTGAAAAGAGGGCTCAGGAACATATTGGCTTTTCCGGCACGGATAACACTGGGTATTATGCCCATTTGTTTCATGATATCCATTCCGTAACGGAAAGAAAAGGCTATGCCTTCCTGTGCTGCCCGCAAAAAATGTCCGGTGTCGTGACGGTTCAGGTCAATGCCGCTGAATTCTGCCCCGGTAAAACGGTTTTCAAGGATCCTTTCCGCCCCGTTCCCGAAAGGAAGCACATGCAGTCCGTCACATCCCGCAGGCGCCTGGGAAGCCTTCTCATTCATCTGGTCGTAAGACATCCCGGGTAGCAGATTCCTTCTTATCCAGGCATTCAGGATACCCGTCCCGTTAATGCACAGCAACACGCCGTAATGCGGATCTCCCGGCCTGTGGTTCACATGCAGGAACTGGTTCACGCGTGAGCGCTGGTCTGCTATGGATTTGTCTGTAACACCATAAACGACACCGGAAGTACCGGCCGTAGCAGCCACTTCCCCCGCCTCCATCACATTGAGTGAAAAAGCGTTGTTTGGCTGATCCCCGGCACGGTAGGAAACAGGAGTGCCGGCTGGTATGCCAAAGAGTTTTTCTGTCCCGGCGCCGGTATGGCACTGGATGCCCAGGGAAGGCTTGTGCTCAGGAAGGATGTGGCCAGGGAAGCCGAAATGATCCATCACAAACCCTGCAGGGGCGTCGTCTGCAAAATCCCACAATATCTGCTCGGACAAACCGCTTTCTGTGGTGGAAATATTGCCTGTGAGCTTGTAGGCGATGTAGTCTCCGGGTAAAAAGAATTTGTATGTGCGTTTGAATATTTCCGGTTCATTTTCCTTTACCCAGGCCATTTTGGCCGCAGTGAAATTCCCCGGGGAATTCAAAAGACGGGAAAGGCATTTTTCCTTGCCGATATGCAGGAAAGCCTCTGCCCCGTACTCCACGGCTCTGCTGTCACTCCAGATGATGGAATCCCTCAGCGGGTTGCCTTCTTCATCTATGCAAACCAAGCCGTGCATCT
Organism: Bacteroidales bacterium UBA1374; assembly: GCA_002305545.1. Classification (GTDB taxonomy): domain Bacteria; phylum Bacteroidota; class Bacteroidia; order Bacteroidales; family UBA932; genus DMER64. The sequence goes on along the minus strand of DBRG01000014.1, from coordinate 50,766 downwards.
GGTACGTGATGCCTATGGATTTAACATCCTTAAGCCCGTGTTTCCCATTCATTTCCTTCAGGCACCAACCCACGTTTTCCCACCATACGCGGGGGTCCTGTTCTGCCCATCCTGTACGGACGGCCTTAACGGGCATCTCGGCAGAAGGAAATGAGTAACTGGCCTGACAACGGCCGGTTTCAACATCCAGGAGGGAGACCTTGATAAAGGATGTCCCTACGTCAATTCCTATGCTTTTCATAGTATTCGTTCCAGTTTATGAAATTTAGCTTGCTTGTTTTTTTTTCTTCTTTTCTGTACCTGTTCTTGTCAAATACATAATAAGCAGCAGGTTTGTGAGGCACCCCTTTTTCCTTCTCTCCGGCAGGCAGGATATACCCGCAAGAGAATATCTTCTTGCGGAAATTGCGGCTGTCGATTTCCACCCCCAGTATTGTCTTGTATAACCCGGCCAGTTCCCGGATGGTGAATTTCTTAGGCAACAATTCAAAGGCTATGGGTGAATAGGTCATATCCCTGTGAAGCATATCCTGGGCTTTATTCAGGATCTCCTTATGATCCATCGCAAGGGAATTGATATTGTTTATTTCTTTCCAGAAAGCCCCCTTTTCTTCTGTGTATGATCGCATCTTCCGGTCCAGTTTTACCAGGGCATAATAGGCAACAGTCACCACGCGGCGGGTGTTGACCCCGTAAAACGTATTGATCCATTTCAGATCTTCTTCCCCTACTCTCGCAGGATCGGAAAAAACTGATAACTCCTTAAGAAAAATATCCCGAAGCCCGGTCATCTCCCCCAAAACCCGGTATGCGGCAGAGGGAATATCTTCATTTTCAAGGATCAGGCTTCCGGGTAATTTATAGTCCAGCCCGTTGCGCCTTACCAGAAGACATCTGAGGGACTGCCCGTCAAAACCAAACACCACACAGTCAACAGATATGGAATGGTTTGTCTGCATATCCAAAGTAAAGAATAATCTGCGGCAAATCCAAACTTAGCGTATATTTTACGCTAAGAAATTATTCAATAATTTTCAACAGGATATCTTACCGGCTCATAAGTTCACCCAGGTCATGTATTGGGCGTTCCAGTTCCAAAGGTATGGGTTGCCGGGAAAATGTCTGGAAATACAACAGGCAGGCATCCCGCCACCATTGGGCATCCCTGGCCTGGATCTTCAACCGGCGCTGTATGTCCAGGAAACGGCCGGGGTCCACATAGGGTTCCAGGCTGTCCCAGGTTCGCTGGAAACCCCTCGCCTGGTCCACCCCCATAGTATAGAGACGGCACAATTCCTCCCAAAGTGTATTCCCGTTTTTCAACCTGTGGTCCCAGGGCACATGGTGGAACCATAATAACAGGTTTTCGGGGCATGTAAGCATGTTGTCATACTGCCCGGCCAGGGGCTCAAAATACTGACTTGCTGCATTGCTGCCGGTGCGGGAACGGTCGAATCCCAGCCCCTGCGCATCGGCTTTATGGTAATAGGGGGGCTGCCAGTCAGGCCGTGAGAAAGGATCGTTTGCCCAGGGCTCGGGTCCGTAATGGTGTCCTGTGTAAAAAAGATGGTGAAGACCCAGGGGCATCATGTAATTGACGATCGCTTCCCTGGATCCCATCATGATGGATTCCAGTGGTTCCATAAAGCGCTTGTCGGCAGTGAAGGTCATGGCCACCCATTCCCGGAGTATCTCTTCTGATGTCAGCTCGTGATCCCAGGCCAGCCTCCCGAAAGCATACCAGTTAGCCTGTGCCAGGTGATGTCCCGTCCAGTTCCTGTCGGTTCCTGTATTGGCTACCCCGGCAATAGCCGAAACCGGATGCGCGAACAAGGAGCCGTCGGTGGCTTTTGCCACGGTGGTTCCCAACCCCAGGGCGTACGTATCGGCCGAGAGGACTTCCTTGTACAACGGGGCCAGGTAAGCCACCTGTTTGGACCATCCCAGGTATTCCTGAGTGATCTGGAATTCGATCATCAGGGGGGTTTTCCGCATGGCACCGAACAAGGGATTGAACGGTTCCCGGGGCTGAAAATCCACCGGCCCGTTCTTTACCTGGATCAGGACATTGGGCAGGAAGGTTCCGTCCAGGGGCATGAATTCTTCGTAAGCCTGTTTGGCACGGTCATCGCTGCCGGGACTGTAAACAAAGGCACGCCACATGACCAGCCCCCCATAGGGTTCTACGGCCCGGGCAAGCATATTGGCCCCGTCTGCATGTGTACGGTCAAAATCAAGCGGACCGGAACGGCCTTCTGAGTTGGCCTTGACCAGGAATCCCCCAAAATCGGGTATGTATTTATAAATTTCGCGTACTTTCTCTTTCCACCACCTGTTTACTTCCGGATCCAGGGGGTCTGACGTGGGCAAACCGCCCAGGATTTCGGGTGAAGAAAAATTAACAGATAGAAATACTTTCAGGTTGTACGGACGGAAAACATCTGCCAGGACGGCAATTTTGCGCAAATATCCAGGTGTCAGGAAACAAGCATCGGCATTGACGTTATTCAGAACGGTGGCATTGATTCCCAAAGAGGCGCAGGCCCTGGCGTAATCGTGGTACCGGGTGCTTACCGAATCCGGCAACTGTTCCCACTCCCACAGGGACAAACCGGCATATCCGCGTTCTACGGAACGGTCAGGATTGTCCCAGTGATTCAGGATCCTGAGATCATATGCGGGGTTTTCAACGACATTCAGATTGTTTATACATTGCCCTGTCTGGATCAGGCGCAGGAGGTGGAACACCCCGTAAAGAACGCCTTTATCTGTTTTCCCACCAATGCAGATCCTGTTACCGTTACTTTTTATCAGGAAGCCCTGGTTACTTGCCTGGGCACGTTCATTTTTTGTGAATTCTTTTCTTACAGCGCGTTCCTCCCAGGTGCCGGCAATAATACCCCCGTAATGTTCGACCTCTGACAGGCTGCACATCCCGGGAGACAGGCCGGTCAGGTCCTCAGCGGCCCTTTTGAGTTCACCGATAGCCGCTTTCATGGTGGCGGTCTGTTGCGGGACATGGATCCCGTTAAGGAAAGGTGCGTAAACGTCCTGCAGGTCAGCGTCAAGAGGTCTGTAACGGAGCCACAGCCGGTACCCGTCTTCCGCTTTCATGTCCCGTACGTTGTGGTAGCTTTCCGGCGGTCCCAGGTAGGATGGGCGCAGTCCCCCGGTATCAATTTCGATCCTTTGCAGCACCAGGAACGGATCCACCGCCCTGATGCGCAACGTGTGAAGGCCCGGGGTACGGATCTGGTGCCCTGTCCGGGAACGGATGATATTGTCCGCTACCCAGGTTTCCCATACCCTTTCATTATAGTCCCCGTGCACATCTACTGTACGAAATGGTTCATCATCAAAGGAAATGGCATATCGAAGGCCTTTCCCGTGAAAATCCAGGGTGGGTGAGAATAGGGCTTCCACCTGTACGGTTCCCTGGGAAAAGAAAACAATATCAAAAGATAATTCGGCGATCTTTCCCTGAGGTACTACCAGGCACCCCGGTTGTGTGGATATCCTCATTCCTGAATGAGTCCTTCCAAAATCGGGGATGTGTTCCCAGACCAGGGGCGGTTCCTGTACCCTTCTGCTGTAGTGCATGGCTTCTATCGCCACGCAACCGTTACTCTCAAAAAAAGCTCCTGTAGCCGGAGTTCCGGGAACAACAGGATTATATACCGTCACGGGTATGCGTTCCGGACGGACAGACTCATCCAGCCGGCCTGGCTCCTGTATCAGTTCTGCATACGTTTCGGTCCTGCCGGCAGGGACTTTATCCCAATCGGCAGTCAGGAAAAAAGTACACTGCTGGTCCACCGATCCCAGCGAAGAAGACACCTTCAGCCAGGGATGGCCCGTTTTCAGGACGTAGCGCCTGGGTGTGGCGCCGGTGTTGTATACCTCGAAAAATAGTGTGTCACTTCCAAAGGGATCCAGCACAGGCAGTGGAGAAGACATGGAATCGGGACTGATTTTGAGCGGACCTGATTCAGGCACAGTTATCCTTTCCACTGCGGGCATGACATTCACTGGAGGCTCCTGCCAGTAAGTATATCCTATATGTGTCTGTGACATCATATGGTTCCATTTTCCACCAGCCAGATCGTTATGGAAACAGGAGATAAGGAGGGAATCCCTTGCAAAAAGCTCCTCTACGCGAGAGGCTGTTGCGTTGGTTGCAGCTCTGCCCTCCCGGGCATAGAGGTGATTTTTTGCCGCCGTGACATACATTTCGTTCAGGTTGGCGCATGCCTGTATGGGAAAAAGCACAAGCTGGAAAAAGGCATCCCTGTAAGATGCTTCCAGATCCCTGTACAGCTCCAGCGCCCTTTTTTCCAGTTGCCGGTATGAAGCCACTACTTTTTCTGCTTCCCTGTAGTGGAACAAATGATACGTCCCGGGATTTATCAGCTCTGGTTTCCGCCTGCTGTTAAACTGTGTGTAAGCAGTTAGCAAACCGGCAATATCCCCTGCATATTCTTCTCCGAAATGGGCGGCTGCCCATTTCCGGGGATAGGCGCTCATCCGCTCACGGGTCATGGCTCCTGGGTCCCAGGCCATTTCCAGGAAAAAGGCGGTGGGGAATTCCATGGGTTTGATATCGCCCACATTGACGACCCAGATACGGTCCACTCCATGGCGGTAACAGAGGTCCATCTGCTCCCACACACGGGATATCTGGTTTGTGTTAAGCCATTTGTAATTTCTCGGGCCGCCAACGTAATCAAAATGGTAATACATGCCGTAACCGCCTGCCCTTGGCTTCTGCCCGGGGCGGGGAAGCTTGCGAACATTACCCCAGTTGTCATCACAGAAAAGCAAGGTCACGTCGTCCGGGACATCCATGCCCTGGTCATGATAGTCCTGTACCTCTTTGTACAGGGCCCACATCTGCGGTGTCTGTCTGGCGGATTTTCCTGTGACTTCTTCTATGATCCGGCGCTGATCGTCAATGATCTGCTCCAGCAGGTTTCTGTTGCGCTCCGTACCCATGGGTTCATCTCCGTCTCCCCTCATCCCCACGGTAACGATGCTTTCATAGTTGCCTTTCCTTTTCATGCCTTCCCTCCAGAAATCCCTGAGAACCATGGGATTCGTCTGGTAATTCCACTCACCGGAACCGTAACGCGCCCATTCTACATGGGCACGCATCATGGGCTCATGATGGGAGGTTCCTATTACAATGCCGTATTCATCTGCCAGGCGAGGATTTTCAGGGTCATCGTCGTAAAAGGCCCTTCCCCACATGGCAGGCCAAAGAAAATTTCCCCTCATCCGGAGGATGTATTCAAATACGTGTTCGTAAAAACGGCTGTTGAACGCTCCATAACGTTCGTGCACCCAGCCCGAGAGGGCAGGCGCCTCGTCATTGATGAAAATGCCACGGTACCTGACTGCCGGTTCTCCCGGAGTATATTCGCCCGGCATTGCATACAGGTCTTTAGCCGGGGATACCGGCACATCGGCCCAGAAATGTAATGGGGAGACGCCTATCTGCCGGGAAAGGTCATACAGGCCGTAAATAGTGCCTAGTTTATCGCTTCCGGCTATGACCAGCGCTTCCCTGATCCCTATGGCCGGCTCTTTGATGATTGTTGCAATATATGTCTCCCGTTTCCCCTTTAGCCATTTGCCGGAGATCCGCCGGGATTGGACCAGTTGATCAATAAGCGGGTTCTTTCCCAGGGTTCCGGCTATGATCATCCGGTCACAGGGAGCAGGATCGGAATCATTGATAAGGAGTGGCCTGTTACCGGTCACTTTTTCCATATCTGCCTGTAAATGGCCTGCGACCCGGAGCACGCCCGGAAAATCCTGATCAGACACCCATAGGGGTGCCGGATCTCCGTCACGGGCCAGGGCAAATCCATTTTCTACGGGGTGGCGCGTTATATACTCTTCCCTGGAACGTCCTGCAAGCTCCGCTGATCCCGCCAACGTCATCATAATCATTGCCAGGTACAGGGATTTCCTGTATATACCTGTGGTTATCATTATGTATTGATTTATTTACTATCGTCCAGGTTACATTGAAAGGTGGGGGCAGGCAATCCTGCATCGTTCTGCAGGTTTGCTTCTGAAGGATCGTTTGCCCATGCGTATCTAACTGCCCGTGGTACAAAATCTTCCACGCACCAAACGGCTACCTTCTTTTTTCCAATTATGCGGGCACTTGCCCTGAAATAGCGTCCCTGTCCGTCGGCCAGGGCAAAATGGGCAGGATCAAGGCCGTCTTTTGTTGTAAGGCCTTTCCCGGCATAAGAAAAGGTGATCAACACCCTGTTTCCTCTCAGTACAACATTTTGCGGCAGGGGAGACAAAGGGGCCTTCCTGTTCGAGGCACCCAGGTATTCAGCAGCTGAAAATACGCGTTGTGCCAGATCTTTTTTGTTGAGCGGATGAATATCATTCCACTCCCCTATATCGTGGGTTACCACCAATGCCGTATGTTTTCTTGCCCGGGAGGCTGAGAGTTGTTCATCCCGGCGCTTTGCCCAGTCTGTTTCCACAGGCCAGGGTGCATGATCTTTCATAAAATTGGGTAACTGCACTATAACAAACGGAAGTGCCTTGTCATTCCAGTCATTGCGCCAGCGGTCTATCAGGGCACAAAGCATCTGATCGTAATCCCGCCTGTTTATTTCGCTTTCTCCCTGGTACCAGATGACACCTTTTAGGGGAAGCTGTGTCAGAGGAGCCAGCAGCGCATTGTACAGACCGGCCGGCTGGTAGTGCCATGTAGTAGTGGCAGGGTACGGGGAATCGTCAGCTGTCAGGGTACTTCCCATGCGCGCCATCCAGTCATCTCCCTCCAGGGAAACGGTATCTGCCATAGCGTAAAACGGATGCGCCGCTCCAATGTAAAGCGCATAATCCTTGCCGGAAGTAAAACCTCCGGGCCCCCAATAATTTTCCAGGCGGATAAGCAATTCATTTTTTCCGGGTTTGAGCAGACCCTTTGGTATGGTATAGATACGGGGTGGATATTGGTATCCTGTAGATCCTACCTGGGTACCGTTCAGGAACGTTCTGTCGGCGTCAGTCATGGTGCCCAGGATGAGCATCCCGTCCCGGTCCGGAGCTCCTTCCATTGCATGGCTGATCTGTGCTTCGGTCAGGTGAAATACTTTTTTAAACCAGGCCGAGCCGGGCAGCCGGGACAACGGTCCCCGGGGCGTTGCTTCTTCCTGGTTCCAGAATGAAGGCACCCGGTAAGCGATCCATCCCCGGGATCCCTCCGGCCCCGGATCGGAAGTGAATAAAGAGCGGTAATGCGCCATGGCCCGGGTCTCGGACTGTTTTACACTGTCAACCCAGGTATCGCGCTTGAGGTCAGAGAGCCGTTTTGGATAATGATCGGGGCCCGTGGGTCCGGGAAATCCACGGAGCGTGGCTTCATCCAGCCAGGCATCCAGCGGAGATCCTCCTACAGCGTTGACTATCAACCCTACAGAAACATTATGCTTCTGATTCCATTCCATGCCAAAGAAAAAAGCCAGTGCAGAAAATTCCGGAATCTCTTCCTGAATACATTGCTTCCACCGACCCACCTGCACATCCCATAAAGGTCCCTGGAAATCATAATGCGTCGTTGTACGGAATTCGCGAATGTGTGCGTTGGTATAGGTGGTTGCCAGGTCCGGATACCGGATGGCCACCCTGCGGACCTGCAACTCTATGTTGGATTGCCCGGAAAACAGCCACACATCCCCCACCAGGATATCATTCACAAGATGATCGTTGACTTTCAATGTATAAGGGCCTCCGGGACCCATTGCGGGAAAAGAAACGTTCCAATTCCCGCTCACGTCGGCACGGGTGTATTGCTCCATGCCGGCAAATTCTACTTTTACCGGGACACCGGCAGGGGCCTTTCCCCAGACAGGGATTTTTTTACCGCGCTGCAGGACCAGTCCGTCACTCAGTATTTTTGGCAAAATGACCGGTGCGTTGTACTGGTCTTCCTGTAATAAGCCTAAAGCAGCAACCGGTTCCTTGTCGGATGTCATCCAGCAGGAACCGGCGCATAAAACCAAGAATAAGGCTATCAGAACATTTCTTGACATATTATTCATTAGGTATAAACACGGTATCGCCTTCCAGACGGACAGCATATTGCCTGCCGCCCACCTCCAGGACAAGTTTACCTGCTTCCACAACCCATACCTGGTTGTCATCCAGTGAAGCCATCTGTTCAGGAACTATGGTGAAATCCACTATACGGCTCTCGCCGGCTTTCAGGTGGATCCTTTCAAATCCCTGAAGTGTTTTTATGGGAACCGGGTTGGAAGCATCGGGTAAAGATATATAAACCTGTACTACTTCTTCACCGTCCCTTTCTCCGGTATTGGTCACCTGAAACGATATGTCTGCAGGGATCCCGCAGGGAAGACTTTCCGGTATCTTAAGGGGTTCGTATGCGAAAGTTGTGTAACTCAGGCCGTATCCGAAGGGATAGAGCGGCTGGCCCCGGAAAAACCGGTATGTCTTGCCTTCCATGGCATATTCCTCAAATACGGGAATCTGGTCTATGGATTGGTAATAAGTGACGGGTAGTTTCCCGGATGGATTATAGTCCCCAAAGATCACGTCGGCTATGGCATTTCCTCCCTCCTGTCCGGGGTACCAGGCTTCAAGGATGGCCGGCAGGGATTTGACCTCCTTGTCAAAACTTACCGCACTGCCGTTCAATAACACCAGGACCGTGGGCTTGCCGAGTCTTTTCACTGCTTTTACCAGTTCCAGCTGGGTTGCGGGAAGTCCTGTGTCAAGACGGTCTCCCTGGTTGAATCCGTCCACTTTGACCTTCATTTCTTCCCCTTCAAGTAACGGGCTGAGTCCCAGGCAAAGGATCACCAGATCACTCTCCGAAGCCGAAGCGAGTGCTTCTGCCAGCAAATTCTCCTGGGGGGCTTCCCACAGCAGCCTCATGGTGGCATATTCCGTATCATCCTGGACATATCGGAGGGTCAGGGCATAAGGTTTACCCCCTTCCAGTTGCACGTATTCATATTCCTTCCTGGCGTGGTGGCCGTCAATCCTGTTAATCAGCTCTTCTCCGTCCAGGGTAAGGGTGCAGCCACTGAAGGCTTCTGCTCCCATTACATACCGTCCCGATTCGGGCACACAAAGCACTCCGGACCATTCCACGGAAAAATTCCGCGCGTTCATATCCTCAAAAGGGGCTTTGTCCCACCAGGTGAAATCAATGGTCTGGTCTGTGCGCATGTGCACCGGATCTCCCTCCCACAATGAATTGTTGTAATAATGTCCCGTAAGGCCTGGTTGTGTCATCTGCATGTCTGTGAACAACACCCCGGAAGGAACCGTTCGTAAATAAGGAAGGCCGGCGGCCAGGGCACATCCCTGCGCAAAGGAGACCTCGGCCTGTGGCAATTTGTTCCTTATTCCGGCCAGCGGGGTGACGGGATTCCTGGAATAACCGTTGTAGTTGCCCAGGAGCACTTCAAGGTCATCGGCATTGGGCCCGATGACCGCCACTTTTTTCACTTCTTTGGTGAAAGGGAGTGTGCCGTCGTTCTCCAGCAGGACAATTGATTTGCGGGCTGCTTCCCTGGCAAGGGAAACGTGTTCCGGACTTTCAACCACTTCTATGGGTATTTTGCTGTACGGGACTTTCCCGGGTTTATCGAACATTCCCAGTTTGAACCGGGCCAGCATCAGGCGCTGAACGGCCGTGTCTATGAGGGCTTCTTCAATATACCCCTTTTCCACGGCTTCCACCAGGTAAGGATATGTAATCCCGCAATTCAAATCAGTGCCTGCCTTTACTCCAAGGGCGGCGGCTTCTGCCGGTGTTTCCACAATTTCATGCATTCCTTTGTCGTAGAAATCCTTGATGGCCCAGCAGTCAGAAACTATGTAGCCCTGGAAGCCCCACCTGTCCCTGAGCAAAGAACCCAGGAAAAAGCTGCCGCAGCAAGGTTCTCCCCAAAGGCGCTGATAGGCGCCCATGACGGACCAAACCCCGCCTTCCTGCACTACCTTTTTAAAGTGCGGAGCATACGTTTCGTAAAAATCACGCTGGTTGGGATGGACATCGGCGCTGTGCCTGGTAGATTCAGGACCACTGTGAACAGCAAAGTGCTTGGCCGTGGCAACCAGTTTCAGGTATTTGGGATCGTCTCCCTGTAAACCCTTGATATACTGCACGGCCAGTTCACCTGTCAGGTAAGGGTCTTCCCCGTATGTCTCCATGCCCCTTCCCCATCGGGGGTCTCTGAAAATATTGATGTTTGGTGTCCAGTATGTCAGGCCCTGGTATATTCCCCGTTTGCCCTGCCGCAGGAAGTCGTGGTGTTTGGCCCTGGCCTCGTCACTGACTGCCGTGGCTATCCGAAACATCATTTCCTTATCCCACATGGCGGCCATGCCTATGGCCTGGGGAAAAACGGTGGCCCGGCCTGCACGGGCAACCCCGTGCAGGCACTCATTCCACCAGTTGTATTCCGGCACACCCAGCCTTTCGATGGCAGACGACTCGTGGGTCATCTGTGATACTTTCTCCTCGAGTGTCATCCGTGAAACCAGGTCCTCGGCCCGTTCCTGGAATGACAGGTTTTCCTTCTGGTATGCCGGTTTACAACTCCCTAAAACTAACCAGACACATAAAACAACGAAACATGCTTTCTTCATAAAGCTTTATTTTTATCTATTCTAAATTTATATTTTCCGGCTCCACCCCCAATGCCTTCATCAGGGCGTAATAGGCCGGCTTCTTTTTGTATTGATCGTCCCACAATAACGGATAATAATAAAGTCCCTTCTGGGGTTCGTTCACCCAGCTTTCCCCGTCATTGATTCCCCAGATGGTGAATTCGTAACGCTGTTCCTGGGGAACATACTCCAGATAACAATCCATAATGTACTCATACATGGCACCCTGGAAATCCTGGTCGTGATCGGTCAGCACGTATCCGGTATTCTTGCCGGTATTGAGTTTGACTTCCAATTCACTCACCTTGATGAGCAAACCCGTGGCAGCCAGTTTTTCAAACATGGGGGCAATGCCGGCATAGGCCATATAAGAAGTGTGCATCTGGGTTCCAATCCCGTGAATGCGGGCACCGTTGCCGTTTGCATCCAGTTTGGCCTGCACTTCCTGAACGAATGCCAGGAGTGAGTCGAGCTTGACCGGATTGTATTCCAGGTTGTAATCGTTAATGAACAGCAGGGCCTCCGGATCGGCTGCATGGGCATACTCAAATGCTTTTACGGCATAATCCCTGCCCAGGTAATCCTGCCAGTAGAAAATGTCTCCTTCCGAAGCCTGGTCATCGGTGACACTGGTACGCACTCCGCTGTTCCCGTCTGCCATGGGTTCGTTGACAACATCCCAGGCTGAAACTACTCCTTTGTATTTTGTTACCATGGAGGTAATCCATTCGTTCATGGCGGCATCCAGCGACTCTATCACATCTTCTCCGATTTCACCGTCATCACCCTCGTCCAGGGATTTGAGCTTCAGTACCACATTATCAATATAATAGGTGTTGGCCTTTGCGCCCAGGTCAAAACACATCCCGGTTTCTCCACCGTCTGCATTAAATTCCCAGGAAATCTTTTTATAATCAGTTGAAACATCAAAATCACCCTGGTAGTGGGCACTGCCGGTAGTGGAACAACGTCCGGAACCTGTGCCGTTCTTGCATCTAATATAGAAAGAAAGAATGTAATCTTCCCCTTCGGTAAGGGTACTGCTTACAAAAGGCGTGTTGATCTGTCCTTTCCACTGACCCCCGGGATTATCAGACCCATTGACAAACTGCATGCTGCCATTCCCTTCGTAAACATAGGCCATGTCAGTACAATGCAGGCTCTGCGTCTTGTCCCCGTTAAAGATGGTCCAGCCTCCGGCATCTGTTTCGAACGTTCCGTTGGGGATCTCGTTATTGATGACAGTTCCGTTGGAGGGATCGGTCTGGTTAACCAGTTTGATCTCGTCAATATAATACGTATTGGCCTTGGCTCCCAGGTCAAAGCACAAGCCATCCTCCCCTTCTTTGCCCACAATCTCCCAGGTGATTTTACTGTACTCAGTGGTTACCTCAAAATCACCCTGATACTGCGGATTGCCTGTGGTGGAACAACGTCCGGACCCTGTTCCGGTTGCGCAACGGATATAGAAGGAAAGCTGGTACGTGTCCCCTGCAATAATGGGTCCGCTGAAACTCGTTTTTATCTGGCCTTTCCACTGGCTGCCGGGATTGTCGGTAGCATTGACAAACTGCATGGACCCATTCCCTTTATATACGAAAGCCGCATCGGTACAATACAGGCTCTGGGTCTTGTCTCCGTTAAGGATGGTCCAGCCTGTGGCATCTTTTTCAAAACTTCCGTTGGGTATCAGATCCACGGCAGCATTCGGATCCTCGAACTCTTCCTGGGTGTCTATGACTTTAACATTGTCAATGTAATAGGTGTTTGCCTTTGCTCCCATGTCAAAGCATAATCCGGTCTCCCCGCCAGCTGCCGTGAACTCCCAGGTGATCTTTTTATAATCGGCAGATACATCAAAATCACCCTGGTAATGGGCTGTACCGCTGGTTGAACAACGCCCGGACCCGGATCCGCTCAGGCACCGTATAAAAAAGGTGACCTGGTAAACATGGCCTTCTACCACAGGGATATCGAATTGCTTGTTTATCTGTCCTTTCCACTGGCCGCCGGGATTGTCCGAGGCATTGACAAACTGCATACATCCGTTGCCTTCGTAAACATAGGCCAGGTTGGTGCAATGCAGGCTTTGTGTCTTATCCCCGTTCCAGATAGACCAGCCGGAAGCATCTGTTTCAAAATCACCGTTGCTGATGATGTTGGTGAACTCCTGCTGTCCCCCACCGCCTGCAATCCCGCGCAGGTAATTACCATTGTTGTTATGGTGCCAGACCAGCGTGTGGCCGTAAATACCCAGACCTTTTGCCTGGACTGCCGCAACCAACCCGTCAGTAACCCCAAAGTTCAGGCTTCCGTCATCTCCGACAATGGCACCGTGTTTCATTTGATACCCAAAGGTAACGTTTTTAAATTCCTTTGATGCAATATCGGCGTAATTTGATGTGTTCATAAAGGGCTCGTAACCGATGCCAACCCCCATATTCACGCCTTTGGCTTCGCCTGCCGAGGCCAGGGTGATTGCATCACTTGTCTTTGGAAAAGCACTTCCTTTGTGGAACGGCTCTTCCGGATGGCAACTGCATACAAACAGCACTCCTGCCACTAATATTGATATGGATAATATGTTCTTCATAGTAGGATTATTTACTGTTAATTGTAACCCGGGTTCTGGTAATTGGCCTTGTTCTCATCGGTCATCAGGTCTATCTGAGACTGGGGAATGGGACGTAACCTGTGAAAATCCCGTACATTTGCCTTAGCTGGTTGCTCTGGATTATACAGCTGTACCCGTTCCACCAGTTTTCCAGTGCGGGCAAGGTCAAAGAATCGAAGCTGTTCCCCGCAGAGTTCCCTGGACTTTTCATCCAGGATAAAATCCAGGTCTATCTGATCCCTTGTAACGGTCATGGCTGCAAGTGCCGCCTGGTAATCGTATCCCATTTTGGCCAGATTTGCCGCCCCGTCCTGGGCATTTTCATATCCCTTGTAATCATCTGGATTTCTGTAAGCTGCCCTGCGTCTCAGCGTATTGATATACGGTGTGGGGTCTCCACCCGAAAGAAGGGCTGCTTCTGCTGCAATAAGATAGGTTTCAGAGAGTTTTGCAACCAGGAAAGGACGGTTTGATGCGTCATTCACCCCATTGCGTGAAGGGGCTGCCATTTTGAGGTTGGCCGGAAACATCTGTCGTTTCTTGGTACCACCGTCGGCATCGGGCTCATAATCCGACGGCAGGTAAACCCGGGCCCCGGTACGTTTGACAAAAGCTGTTTTTTCTGCAACACTCATCTCATAGCCAGGCATATAGAATGCAGTGTCTCCAACATGGAGTGTCTTGCCATGATCTCCTTCCACCTCAACCGTGGCATACCATACTTTTTGGAAAGAAGCGTCGTAACGGGAATCATGCAATTTCTCCGCAAAAGCCACATTGAGCAACCAGGGTGTAGGCATAAAACGCCTCCATCCGCGGCCGTATTCAATGGTCCTTGTCAGGGGTTTATTGCCGTTGACAAGTCCCTGGTTTTCATAATAGGGACACATCATGAAATTTGCCCTGTTTTCTTTCAGCCCGCTTTCAGGGCCATTCATGGCACCTTCGCCGCTTTCGTCAAATTCGTAACTGGCCCCGGTGTGTTCCACAAGGAAAAGCACTTCGGGGTTGTGTTCGTTGCCATCACGGTTGACATCCCGGAAATCCTGCAGAAGGTATGCCCCGTAAGTGCGCGCTCCCTCGGCATCATCAATAAGCATTTTTGCGTAGACAAGCGCATTTTGGTAGTCCTTCAGGGCCAGGTATGTTTTGGCAATGTAATGCAAAGCGGCCGATTTGGCCACAGCCCCTGTGCGGGAGGGGGTATAGGGAAGGTTTTCAAATGCATCCTTGAAATCCTGCAACATGGCGGCATATACTTCTTCTTCCGTGTTCCTGGTGGAGGTGGTGCTGGGGGTTGTATTGAATTTAAGTTCTCCGGAGCCCAGGTCCAGCGGTACACCGCCAAAGGTGGTCACCAGGTTGTAGTAATATTGTGCACGGAGAAATTTTGCTTCGGCAATGAGTCCGGGATCTCCGCCTTCGGAGCCGAACTCGATGATCCCGTTGCACGTATTGATATAGGTGAAGTTCCTGTTCCAGGGTGTTTGAAGGTGGCCGTTGTTGAACAGGGCGCTGCCGTAGTTGTTGATCTCTATGGAAGAGCCGTCGCCACCATAGGTGAACTCATCTGTTCCCACAACGGTGATGGACATGGCTCCTTCCGGTCCGTACTGGTAACGGAGCGCAGAGTAAGCAGCAGTCAGACCTGCCTCGATACCCGCATCGGACGTGAAATAGTCCGGTGTAAGGGAAGAGCGGGGCTGCTCTTTAAGAAAATCCGAGCACGCTGCCATCATGATGGCAGCCAGTGCGATAATTCCAAGTATGTTGATCTTTTTCATGGTTAAAATCCGATATTAAGTCCAATCAAAAAATTGCGGGTAGGCGGCGTATTAAGACCTATAGTCAGCTGACGTGACTGAATGGGCCCGGAGTATCCGAATCCCTGGTGTCCTGTGCCGGTAGCTTCGGGATCCACTCCTCCTGCCTTGAGGTACGGAGAGAACAGGGTAAAAGGATTTTGCGCCGTCAGATAGATCCTGATCTGTGAAGCATTCATCTTCCTGAGCCAGGAAGCCGGGAGGGTATAGCCCAGGGTAATTGTCCTGATTTTCAGAAAAGATGCATCGTAATAACCAAAAACGCTGTTGTATGTTCCCTGTGAGGGACGGTCTGTAGCGTCGGGCATGGGATACTCATTGGTCGGATTGGTTGGAGTCCAGTAATCCACCCAGATATTGTTCCTGCGCCCCTGCAGCATGTTCAGATAACTCTGGCCCTGGTATATGGTGCTGACCAGGGTGCCCCCGACACGGAAGAATCCTACAATGGACAAATCAAAATTCTTATAGTTCATACGGCTTGTGAAGCCACCTTCAAACTTTGGTTCAAAGGTGCCGTAGATATGGCGGTCATCCGTGGTTATCTTCCCGTCCTGGTTGTAATCCAGTATTTTTACCTCTCCGGGCTTAGACCCGAATGTGGCTGCCTCGTCTGCTTCCTTAATCTGCCAGATACCAACCTTCTTGTAATCGTAGATTACATCTATGGGATATCCCACAAACCAGCCGTTTCCCTCATCTTTTTCAACCTGGTTGAGTGCCACGATCTTGTTGCGGTTAAAGAAAACGTTGGCATCAACAGTCCAGTTGAATCCCGTTCCCGGTCTGTCTACAATCTTTCCGGACAAGGTGAATTCCATCCCCGTATTCTGTGTTTCGCCCACGTTTTTCATAATGGAACCGGGAACCCCGCTTGTGGGAGGCAGGGACTGGCTTAACAGCAGGTCGTAAGTGTGCTGCCTGTACCATTCAATGCTTCCTGTGATCCGGTCTGTGAAGAGGCCAAAATCAAGGCCCACATTAAATGTATTGGTGTATTCCCAGCCCAGGTCGCTGTTGGCAAGTGTCGAAACATAATAACCAAAGGCAAAGGCATCCCCGAAGTTGTACTTGTTCTGTGACAGGCCTCCCAGCGTGCTGTAGGCATTGATGGACTGATTGGCCGTCTGGCCGTAACCTGCCCTGATCTTAAGCATGGAGAAGGTTTCAATATTTTTCATGAAGGGTTCGTTGGCAATATTCCAGGCAACCGATACGGCAGGATAGTAATGGAATTTGCGCCCTTCAGAAAGTACCGACGCGCCGTCTGCACGGATGGTTGCCGTTAGCATATACCGGTTGTCAAACCCGTAATTCAAGCGGAACATTCCCGACATCAAGGCCGTACGGTAATATCCCTGGCTGTTGGAGGGAATCTGAATGGATCCCTTATCGGCATTGTAAAGACCCAGGTTATAGTATTGTACATAATCGGCCACCATGTCCAATGCTTTCATATAAGAATGGAACGAAGTGTTTTCCTGCATGGAGAACAGTCCTGTGAGGTTCAGCCTGTGCTTCTCGGCAAAGGTTTTGTTGTAATAAAGCAGGTGTTCCATAGTCCATCCCAGCCCAAGCCCGTTTCTAACCACGGCTTCTGAACTTTCCCCGTCCTTGAAGGGTGTGTCGGATCCGTAGAAGTGCCCGTAATTATCCTGCCTGTAGTTTAAACCAACATTCAGACGGTATTGCAAATCGGGTGTAAAGTTTATCTCTCCGAACAATGTGTTGAAACTGTTGAACCGTATGCGCTGCTGGGCCCAGCTGTTCTCATTGAGCACCAGCAGGGGATTGTAATAATTATCGTTGGGATAAACGGGTTGTTTTACAGGAGTTCCGTCTTCGTTGTATGCCGGGGCAATGGGGGACAGGGTTACGAGCTGGTACATGAAAGATGCGCTTTCACCGTTCGTAACAGTATAACCGTTTTGCGTACTTAATCCCACACGGATATACTTTCCGAGTTTTGTTTCGACCGAGGCCCGCAGGGAGATACGTGAAAAATCCTGTCCCGGAAGTATGGTTGTTTCCCTGTAATACCCTCCTCCTGCAGAATAAATGGCATTTTCAGTACCCCCTGAAATATTCAGGTCATGTTGCGTTACATAGCCCTGTTGGTACATCAGGTCCTGCCAGTTGGTCTCTCCTCCGGATTCATAAAAAGCAGTTTCCTGGGGCATGTTGGTAAATGCTCCGGCAATTTGTCTGAGCCTGATAAATTCTTCTGCATCAAACACCTGGTATTTCCGGGCTACTTCCTTGACACCCCCGAATCCGTTATAGGAAATCCTGGGTTTTCCGGCTTGTCCCCGGTCTGTAGTGATAAGAATGACACCGTTGGCCCCGCGGGCTCCATAAATGGCTGTCGCAGAAGCGTCCTTCAATACGTCAACGCCCGTGATATCCCCTGTGTTCAGGTCGTTCATGCTGCCGTCAAAGGGAATACCGTCGACAACAATCAGTGGGTCGTTGCTGGCATTTAGCGACCGCGCCCCCCGGATACGGATCTGTCCTGTCTGACCCGGCCTGGTAGAGGTCTGGTTGACCTGAACTCCCGCCAGTCGTCCCTGGAGGGCCTGGTTGATGTTGGCCACCGGCACTTCCTTGATTTCATTCTCCCTTATGGAACTGATGGCCCCGGTAACGTCGCTTTTACGCATGGTCCCGTAACCCACCACTACGACTTCCTCCAGGATCAGAGAGTCTTCTTCCATACGGATGTCAAGAATCCGCCTTTGACCCGGTTCTACAATAATGGTCTGGTAACCGATATACGAAAACTCCAGCTGGTCCTCCGCCGTGGCCATAATCCGGAACTCACCGTTAGCATCGGTAACAGATACCGTATTGGTACCCATTACCCTCACGCTGACCCCAATGAGCGGACCCCTGGAATCACTGACTGTCCCGCTCACCTCGCGGGGCTGTGCCCACAAAGTATAAGCA
Organism: Bacteroidales bacterium UBA1374; assembly: GCA_002305545.1. Taxonomy (GTDB): domain Bacteria; phylum Bacteroidota; class Bacteroidia; order Bacteroidales; family UBA932; genus DMER64. Next base: position 32,706 of record DBRG01000014.1, on the reverse strand, counting down.
AGGCACATCATCAGTGCAAATAGGATGGTTTTTCTTCTCATAATGATTTTATTTAATTAAGTATTTAGGTTAAAGACTAATTTCAAAGTTACTTCTTACCATCGCAGACTGTTTTAAATCTTGTTTCATAGTAAGTTCACCACGTAACGCGTTTCTTGAAAATGTTACAACAATTATCTATTTTGTTACACATTTTGTTTTCAACCTTTTTTATAAGCTGTTTTTGTTATTTTTGTAACAAATGAAAACCCGTTTGTTTTTCGCCTGTGTTACTTTGTCTGTATGTATCACTGGCATAAAGGATACAGCCTGTGCCCAGGCCGGCCGGTTTTATTCATCTGGAAATGAGCTTTCCAACAGCCTTATAAACCAGGTTTTCCAGGACAGTACAGGCTTTGTATGGGTCGCCACCGAAAACGGGCTGAATCGCATAGACGGTCACAATCTCAGGAAATACCATTATATCCCTGGTGACAGCAGTTCTCTGAAAAACAACTACGTGCATTGTGTCTATCAGGACAGCGAAGGAACTTTGTGGGTAGGTTGCCTGAACGGGTTGCAGCGATACCTGCCCTATTCAGACAGTTTTGAAGAAATCCCCCTTTTTGTGGGCGATGCCAGGGTATTTCCCCACATCATGCAGATCCTGGAAACACGTAACGGGGACCTGTGGATTGCCACCTCGGGGCAAGGTTGTTTTGTTCGTCCCGGAACAAGTGGCGGCAGGACACGATTCTACAGGCGTCTGACAGATTCCCTTGACAGTGATTTTCTTACCACACTGTACGAAGACCCAAAAGGGAACCTGTGGCTTAGTGTGCGCGAGGGCTCTGTCTGGAGGTACAACAACATTAACGGGATTATACAAAAGATCCCCTTTCCCGGTGAGTTTGATAAACCGGGAGAAGTACCCGCTTTCTGTACCGACAAACAGGGTAACGTTTTCCTGGGCTCCCTGTCCGAAGGTCTTTTCCGCTATGATGCAGTAACGGAATCATTGATTCATATACCTTATTATAACGGGATCAGGAGCCTGCCCGTTAAATCCCTCCTGGCCGATGCCAACAACAGGGTCCTGGTAGGAACAGACGGCAAAGGGCTGAAGTATTATGACAGGGAATTGCAACAGGTGGTGGATTACCCTTCCTATTCAACACTCATGGACCTTTCCAGGACAAAGGTGCATTGTCTTATGGAAGACCGTGATGGCAACCTGTGGATGGGCCTTTTTCAGCGGGGCGTATATGTAAGCCCTTCCAATCCTTCGGGTTTTACCTACTATGGATCCCGTTCCTACAGATACAACAATATCGGTTCTGCCTGCGTCATGTCGCTGGTATGCGATGAGAAGGACAATTTGTGGGTGGGCACAGATGGTGACGGTCTCTACCAGGTGGACCCGGAAGGGAACCGCCTGCTGCACCTTGCCCCTTCTGACAACCCGGGGTCTCCTTTTCCAGCTACAATTATGAGTTTGTGCAGGGACAACGGACAGAATCTCTGGATTGGATCGTACATTAACGGCATTGGGGTACTTAACGTAAAAACGAAGAAATTCACCTACAGGAACGACCTGCTGGGCTACAGAACAAAAGGATATAACCTGGCCGTGGGAGCCATTGTGGAGGGAAAGGACAAAACGCTCTGGATAGGAACCTGGGGCAACGGCATATACCAGGTGGACCCCGCTTCAGGGGCTTTGCTGCACCATTTTTTTTCCTTTTCTGATGGCACCCCGGTGCCCGATGAAATCAACAACAACTGGATCAACACGTTGTTTACAGATAGTTTCGGTCTGGTTTGGGCAGGGACCTTTAAGGGGCTTACCTGTATTGACCCTGTGAGCAATAAAGCGGAGAATTTTCTGAGTTCTGTTGTTTACACGGTAACCGAGGCTACTGACGGAAGCATCTGGGCAGGAACCATAGACGGGCTGGTAAGGTACGATAAAACAACCCGTGAATTCACCTCTTTCAGAACTTCCGACGGACTCCCTTCCAATGTTATCTGCGGTTTACAGACAGATTTTGAAGGCAATATCTGGATGAGCACCCATTCGGGAATCGCCCGCTTAATACCCGGGCAAACAAATTTCAGCGTTTTTACAGATTCAGATGGCATAGAGGAAAATGAGTTTTCCAGGAATTCATTGGCAAAAACCTCCAGGGGTTGTCTGTTTTTTGGCAACATTGCCGGAGTGACAGGTTTTTATCCGGAAAATATTAAAGAAAAAGCCACCAGCCTGCAAGTACACCTGATCAATTACCGGATCTTCAACAACCCGGTTGCCTTCGGCTCTTCAACCATAAAAGACGGTATCCTGGATGTCGCCTATGATGACAACATGGTGGGATTTGAAGTGACCTGTTTCAAATACCTTCACCCGGAACACATTCGTTACGAATACCGTCTGGAACCCATCATCAATGAATGGATCCGAACCCCTGAAGGGAGCAATATAATCCATTTTACCAACCTGAATCCGGGGCAATACCGGTTCCAGGTACGTGCTGTTGAAAATCAATACACCAGCCCGGTCAGGGAAATAAGATTGGGGATATCGCCTCCCTGGTACCAGAGCCAGTGGATGTATGCCGGCTACCTGGTCAGCGGCATGATACTGGTATTTCTTGTCACATCCTACATTATGATGCAAAACAGGCATAAAAAGGAAATGGAACAGAAAGCGCGCGTGGAGGAGATCAACGAAGCCCGTTTGCAGTTCTTTATGAATATGTCTCACGAGGTACGTACCCCCATTACCTTGATCCTGAACCCCCTGGAAAAATTCATAAGGGAGCCGTCACCCGATTCGCGGCTGGATACCTATCGGCTCATGTACCGAAATGCCCAGCGCATACTGCGCCTGATTAACCAGATGATGGACATACGCAAAATTGATAAGGGACAGATGGTGCTTAAATTCAGGGAAACAGACCTGATCGGTTTTATCTATGATATCATACAAACATTCGGGTACCAGGCCGAAAAAAGGAATATGACGGTCTGTTTCGAACATGATATGCCACAATTGAAAATCTGGCTTGATCTAGAAAATTTTGACAAGGTCCTGATGAACCTTTTCTCCAACGCCTTCAAATTTACCCCTGACGGCGGTCAAATCATGGTAAAGGCCGAATTGGTGGATGACCGGCAAAAAGTCAGGATCGTTGTCCGGGATACAGGTATCGGCATTGAGAAATCCCAGATAGAAAGAATATTCGACCGTTTCTACCAGGCGGATAATCCACTTATCAAGAAAAATTATGGAACAGGAATCGGGTTGCACCTGTCCAGAGCCCTGATCACATTGCTTCATGGAAAAATTGAGGTGCAGGCCAATGAAGACGGCATAGGTACTTCCTTTATCATGACCTTCCCGCTGGGCAAAGAGCACCTCAGGGAAGAAGAGATTGACACCCACTTTGTTCCTCAGGACCAGTTGTATGCTTTTGCCAGGGACAGGAAAGCAGAACAGGAACTGGAAGATGCTTCGGAAGACACATACAAAAAACCGCGTTCCAGGACGAAATATCAGTTGCTCATCGTAGATGACGATCCGGAAATCAGGAAATACCTCAGGCAGGAGCTGGAACCTTATTACCATGTAGAGACCTGTTCCGACGGGGCCGAAGCTCATAAATTCATTCTTACCCGCAAACCCGATCTGGTGCTGGCTGACATCATCATGCCGCATATGGACGGGATCACACTATGCCGTAAAATAAAAGCCAACAGCAATGTGCATCACATCCCCATTGTCCTGGTGAGTGCCTGTTCCAAAGAAGAAGACGTTCTGATGGGGACCGAAAGCGGAGCCGAGGCTTATGTAGTCAAGCCATTTAATATCAAACTGCTTGTATCGACCCTGCAGTCCATTATGGAAAACAGGGAACGGACCCGGACCTTTCTTGCACAGCCTGCTGCCGAAGGGAATGAAGATAATATGGAATGGCTCAGATCGCCCGATGAACAACTAATGGAAAAAATCAATAAGGCCATTCAGGAACGGATGGCCGACAACAACTTCCGCGTTGAGACACTGGCCGGTATTGTAGGGATCAGCAGGGTGCACCTTCACCGGAAACTCAAAGAACTGACACAGCTCACGGCCAGCGATTACATCCGCTCTGTCCGCCTTAAACGGGCAGCCGAACTGATCAGCAGCAGGAAAATGAATGTTTCAGAAGTGGCCTATGCTACAGGCTTTGCAAATCTGTCCCATTTCTCGGCTGCCTTTAAGAATTACTATGGGGTTTCTCCCCGCGACTACGGAAACGAACAATTAACTTAAGCAATATGGAAAAAACGTGGCGGTGGTTTGGCCCGTCCGATGTTATATCCCTTAAAGCCCTGAGGCAGATAGGGGTGGAGGGCATTGTCACTGCGCTGCATCACATCCCTAACGGGGAAATCTGGACAAGGGAGGAAATCAGAAAAAGACGGGAATTCATAGAAGCTCATGGCCTGAGGTGGTCTGTGGTGGAAAGCCTGCCGGTTACAGAGGAGATCAAACTGGCCGGTTCTTTGCGGGACAGGCACCTCAAGAACTATTTACTTTCCCTTGAAAACCTGGGGATGGAAGGCATTCATACGGTATGTTACAATTTCATGCCTGTAATAGACTGGATACGGACCGACCTGTACAGGCCTAATCCGGATGGGACAAAATCACTCTATTTTGACTATGCACGGTTTGCGTGTTTTGATCTTTATATACTCAAAAGAGAAGGGGCCGGGAACGATTACCCGGAAGAAATCAGGGAGCAGGCCAAACAGCTGTACAGGACCATGACCGAAGAAGAGAAGAGGGTGCTTGTGGAGAATATTATTGTCAAAACACAGGGCTTTGTGAGCGGGAACATAACTGAAAAAGACAAGCAGCCGGTTGCCTTGTTCAAGAAACTGCTTGCCCGTTACCAGGGAGTGGACAAAACCCGGCTAAGGCAAAATTTCAGACAATTTATGTCTGCTGTTGCTCCGGTAGCCGAAAGATCGGGTGTTAACCTGTGCATCCACCCGGATGATCCTCCTTTTCCGGTTCTGGGACTGCCGCGCATAGTAACCTGTAAAGAAGATGTGGAGTGGCTGCTCTCTGCCGTGGACAGTCCGGTGAACGGCCTTACCTTCTGTGCAGGCTCATTAAGCTCGGGTATTCATAACGACGTCCCCGAACTGGCAAGGCGTTTTGCCGCCAGGACGCATTTCGTACACCTGCGGAGCACCGAGGTAAGCGAAAACAGGAATTTCGGCGAGACGGATCATCTTTCCGGCAGGGGCCTCCTGGCAGAGGTCATCCGGATATTTCTGAAAGAACAGGAAAGAAGAAAAAAAGAAGGATGGAAGAACTGGCGGCTGCCCATGCGGCCTGATCATGGTCCTCTCATGCTCGCCGATATAGAAAACAATCAATACAATCCGGGATATTCTTTTTATGGCAGGATGAAAGCTCTGGCCGAACTTTCAGGTATGATGGCCGCCATTAAATATCTGGATCAAAAATAACCAAGTCATTATGAGAACAAATTACAGTGTAAAGGACAAAGTCGCAGTCATAACAGGAGCAGGAGGCGTTCTTGGAGGAAGCCTTGCCAGGCATTTTGTGGCACAGGGTGCCCGTGTAGCCGCCCTGGATATCCGGGAAGAGCAACTGGATTCGGTCGTTGAGATTCTACGGTCAAAGGGGGGCCAGGCAGCAGGGTTTGTAAGTGACGTGCTGGATTATGAAGGACTTCAGAAGACTGCTCAACAGGTCACAGACCTCTGGGGCACCATAGATATCCTGATAAATGTGGCGGGGGGCAACTTGCCCGGGGCTACTTTACGTGAAGACCAGAGTGTTTTTGACATGAAAATTGAGGACTGGAAGAAAGTGACCGATCTGAACCTGAACGGGACAGTTTACCCTTCCCTGGCTATGGGCAGAGTCATGGCCGACAAGGGAGCGGGATCCATCATAAACATATCTTCCATGGCTGCCTATTCAGCCATTACAAGGGTCCCGGGGTATTCGGCAGCCAAGACGGGCATCATCAGTTTCACCCAATGGATGGCTATGGAAATGGCGCTCAGGTTTGGTGAAAAAATTCGCGTAAATGCCATAGCTCCCGGATTTTTCATAGGAGACCAGAACAGGGCTGTACTGCTCAACCCGGACGGCAGCCTTACTGACCGGAGCCGGAAGGTTCTGGCAAGAACACCCATGAAACGCTTTGGTGATATTACAGAATTGAACGGCGCCGTTCAGTTCCTCTGCTCAGACGCCGCCAGTTTCATTACCGGGATTGTACTGCCTATCGACGGGGGATTCAGCTCGTTCAGTGGTGTTTAAGATACCCTACAGGCTGCCCTAACTGTGCTTTTCCGTCAAATCCGAGCCTGTTTTTGGCCGCATCCCGGTCTATCATGCCCAGCACTACTGTATTAAGGCCTTCCTGTGCGCAGAAAAGGTACACGTTCTGGCTTATGAAACCGGTATCCGTTGCCCCGTAAAAATCTTTTCCTTGCTGATCCAGCCTTTTCATCCTTTCGTAATTGGCTACATAAAGCAGCAGAACAGGTGCCTGCTGTGCAAAAGGCTGTCTTACGGTCTCTGCCCTGAAATCCCCTGTGAGCAGGTGCTTGAGTATATGCTCCTGCGGGAGGTACAGGTAAACGGCTTCGGCTGTGTAGACATAAATGTCAATCTCCTGCATGTTCATTGCCGTAGGGGCCGTACGTCTGCCGTCCGGCCTGTTTACCCCGGCCGCTGCCCATAAAAGATCGGACAATGTCTGTTCCGAAAGCGGAGTATCAGAGATTTCACGGAGACTGCGCCTGTTGCTTAAAACTTCCATCAATGGTTTTCCTCCATCTTTCCTGGGCGCTGGAAGCATGATGTCCTGGGCGTACATGAAATTTAGTGAAAATAAAACCGTTAGAGATAAAACGAACTTTTTCATTATGCTATTGTTTTACTTTATTTCTTACTTTTTCCCACAGTAAATGCTCCCGTTCTATGGCAAGGTCTAGCAGTGTCTGTGCTTCTTCCTTCAGCATACGGGCCTTTTCCTTATCCCTGAGACCGCCAACATTGATGAGCACATTCAGATACCCTCCCTTGACGGCACCCAGTACGGCAAATGCACCCACACCGGCATCGGTTACCGAATTGGGGTTCCCCTTTTCAATCATCGCCTCCAGGATGTCAAAGACACACAGGGATGTTTTCATTGTTTGCAAAGGAACCTGTGCTGCATACAGGGTTGCTTTTTCCAGGTCGTCCTTACAAGGCGAGGAGAAGGCCTCCATCACCTTATTGTAGGAAAGCGTGTCTTCTTCCACCAGATGCAGCAGCTCTGCGATCAGCGCTTGTCCTTTTTCGGCCCATTGTGAAAAATACTCCCACTGGTCGTCCCATCCGCGTTTGTGCGAAGACAGGTTGGCCACCATCGTGCCCAGGGAGGCCCCCAGGGCTCCCATATAAGCCGAGACGGAGCCCCCGCCGGGTGCGGGAGATTCGCTGGCCGTCTCCAGGGCAAATTCGCGGCACGTTATGTCACACAGACCTTTTTCAGAAGAATTGTCTTCCAGCAGGTATTCAAGAACCCTGGTCTTCGGGTTAAAAGGCTTCAACTCGTCCAGTCCCATGGACTTTATGGCTATCCTGATGATTTCCTCTTCCGGCAGCCCTGATGAACGTTGTTGCTTGTGCAGAAAATGCCTGCCGGCATCCAGCAGGGTGCTTTTAGGCACCAGACCCACCAATTCCGTTCCTGTAACCCTGATACCGCGGCTGTATGCCTTGTCGCAGACTTCGTCAAAAGCCACATGAAGCGGGGTGACTGCAATATTTGTAATGTTCATGGACACCTGGGCTATTCCGTACTCTTTGATATACCATCCGATGGCCTTACAGTCTTTCAACGTCCCCGGCTCCCAGGTTTCCTGGCCATTGACCATTACTTTCCTGCCTTTTTCCCTGACATCAAAGGCAATTGCGTTGGCCCTGCGGACAGAAGTAGTGTTCAGGTTGAAATTCACGGCTATCAGAAAATCCCTGGCTCCTATCACCGTTAGTCCGGTGGAGGCTGTTCTTTCCGTGTAACGGGCGGGCCCGAAATCGGGTTTCCAAAGCGGATCTTTCAGTTTTTCCTCCAATCCCTCGTATTCTCCAGCCCTGCATACTGCCAGGTTTCTCCGTTTTTCAGAATAAGCGGCTGATTCGTAGCAATAAACGGGAATATCCAGTTCTTCCCCCACCCTGCGTGCCAGGTCTCTGGAATAGGTTACAACCTGTTCCATGGTTATACCCGATACAGGGATGAGCGGACACACGTCTGTTGCCCCAATGCGGGGATGCTCGCCGTGGTGTTTTCGCATGTCAATGTTTTCAGAGGCTGTTTTAATGGCTTGAAATGCAGCTTCCACAACGGCTTCAGGTGTGCCGGCAAAAGTCATGACCGTGCGGTTTGTTGCCTCGCCCGGATCAACATTGAGCAGGGTAACACCTTCGACCCTTGAAATAACATCGGCAATCCTGGAAATGACCTGCTTATCCCTCCCTTCGGAAAAATTGGGTACACATTCAATGATTCGTTTCATAGGATTATTCGTAAATGAGTTTCACTTTCTCTCCAACGGCTTTTTCCAACGCCGCCTTATCCAGTTCAAAATAATGTACCGGGTACACCATGGGGGCTCCTATCTTTTTTACAGCCTGAACGAACTGATCGTCACTCATGGTATAGGGTAAATTTTTGGCTAACAGGGCCACATCTATGGGTCCCAGGTTATCCATTTCGGGAATCAATTCTGTGTCTCCGGAAATATATACTTTAACATTCCCGAAAGTAAACACATAACCGTTCCCGTATCCTTTGGGGTGGAATGGCTGGCCATCGGGCCTTTTATTAAGGATATTATAGGCCGGAACAGCCAGGATTTCAATATTTTCCCACCGGTAGGAATCCCCGTTTTTCATTGTCTTTTCCAATGTCAGGTGTTCTTCCATGCAGGGCGGGCCCACGAAAACGGTTTCTGGGGTTACCAGGTGCTTCAGGGCCAAAGTGTCGTAATGGTCATAATGGTCATGGGTAAAGAAAATGATATCTGCCTTGGGATAACCGGTATAATCGGTGGTCTGGGAATACGGATCGATATAAATGATCTTGTTTTCCAGTTTTAAGCATACGGCTCCGTGACCTGTAGGGATAATGGTAAGCAAACCCAATAAAGTTGAAAATTGTTGTGCTAATGTAAAAATCATGTCTTTGTAATTTTTCCGTTTAAAATGATTGTCTCCACCAAAGGACTGGTAAAGGCATAGGCAAAATATTCATACGAGGGCATAGGGGCCGTGATAAACACATTGGCCTTCTTGCCCAACGTTATGGATCCGAGCGAATACGACAGATCCATGGCATGCGCCCCGTTCAGGGTGGCTGCATTGATGGCTTCCTCGGGGGTCATTTTCATTTTCAGGCAGGCCAGGGTCATCATAAACTGCATGTTTCCGGCCGGACAGGACCCTGGATTATAGTTGGTCGCCAGGGCAACGGGAAGCCCGCGGTCTATCATTTCCCTGGCACGGGCGTATTCCATTTCCAGGAAAAAGGTGGCCCCGGGAAGGAGCACAGGCATGGTGTCAGACCCGGCTAAAGTGTCCCATTCCTGCGGTCCTGTGTGTTCCAGGTGATCTGCCGATATGGCCCCGTAATCCACGGCTACCTGCACCCCGCCGGAAAAATCCATCTGGTTGGCGTGGATCCTGGGCCGCAATCCGTGCCTGAGGGCTGCCGTGAAGATTCTTTCTGTTTCCTTAACTGTAAAGAAGCCTGTTTCACAAAACACATCCACATACCGGGCCAGTTTTTCTTCAGCTACCCTGGGGATCATTTCTTCTATGATCAGGTCTACATATCCGGACTGGTTCCCCTTATACTGTTCCGGAACCGCATGCGCACCCAGGAAGGTTGCCCTGACCGTCAGGGGAGTCTCCTGCTCTATCCTTCTGATGACACGCAGCATTTTCAATTCGTCCTCAACGGTCAATCCATAGCCGCTTTTAATTTCAACGGCGCCGGTGCCAAAACAAATCAACTCCTTTGCCCTTGCGAGGCTTTGTTGGTAAAGCTCTTCTTCTGATGTTTCACGCAACAGGCGGGCGGAATTGAGAATGCCACCTCCGCGTGCCGCTATTTCCTTATAAGACAATCCGCGTATTTTATCCGAGAATTCCTGTTCCCGGCTCCCGGCATAAACAATATGTGTATGGCAATCACAAAAGGAAGGAAAAACACATTTTCCGGTGGCATCAATGACCGTGGTTCCGAGAGGTATGTCTTCACGGTAGGGATTACTGTCCATGGGGCCGAATCCGTCAATCACCCCGTTCCGGATGAAAATCCAGGCATTTTCGATGTACGGCAGGCGGTTCATCATCTGTCCAGTGCAAAAAGAGGGATTATCCTCCGGACTCTCTCTGACCTGTACCAGCTGCCGTATATTTTCAATTAAAATGCCATTCATCTTTTAAAAAATTATCTGCCTTGTGCATGTGCGGGTACATGGTAGTATCGTCTTCAATAAAGGGTACATGTTTGCGGAATTCGGCCACCAGTTGTTCCAGCCGGGCAGAGGTTCGTGAGGGTCTTCTGAACTCCAGGGCCTGCGCGGCATTGAATAATTCTATCGCCAGCACCTGTCGCACATTGTTTACCACAGAGTAACACTTGAGTGCCGAATTGGCTCCCATGCTTACATGGTCTTCCTGGGCCTGTGAGGAATCTATGGAATCCACACAACAGGGCGTACACAATTGTTTGTTCCGGCTGACGATGGAGGCTGCGGTATACTGCGGGATCATGAATCCGCTGTTGAGTCCGGGCCTTGCCACCAGGAATGGGGGTAATCCCCTTTTTCCCAGAACCAGCTGGTTGATCCTTCGTTCAGATATGCTTCCCAGTTCCGCCACGGCTATAGCCAGAAAATCCAGAGCCAGAGCCAGGGGTTGTCCGTGAAAATTTCCGGCCGAGACGATCTTGTCCAGCGCAGGAAATATGGTGGGATTGTCTGTGGCCGAGTTCATTTCTGTGGTCATCACCCTGGATACATATTCAATACAATCCCTGGTGGCTCCGTGCACTTGCGGCGCACAACGGAACGAGTACGGATCCTGGACGTGCTCCTTGTGCCGTTGTGCCAGTTCGCTCCCCTCCAGGCATTCCCTGATTAGTGCGGCCGAAGCGGCCTGCCCGGCATGAGGCCTGATCTGATGCACTTCTTTGGTAAAAGGTTCGGGCCTTCCATCGTATGCGTCCAGAGACAGGGCGCAGATCATATCTGCCTGGTCTGCAAGTCTTTGAGCTTGCACAAGACACCACAATCCGAAGGCACACATGAACTGGGTTCCGTTAAGCAGGGCAAGCCCTTCTTTGGATTGCAATGCAACAGGCTCCCAGCCCATTTGCCGGTTCAGTTCGCTGCCCGTAATCCGCTGACCCCTGAAGTCCACCTCTCCCAACCCTATCAGGGGCAGCGCCAGGTGTGCCAGGGGAGCCAGGTCACCCGAAGCCCCCAGTGAACCTTGTTCATAAACGACCGGGGTTACCCCAAGGTTGAAAAAGTCCACCAGGCGTTCCACCGTTTTGAGCTGTACCCCCGAATAACCATATGAGAGAGACCTGATTTTGAGAAAGAGCATAAGGCGTACAATCACTTCGGGCACCTGGGGACCCATTCCGCAGGCATGGGACATGACCAGGTTGTTCTGTAACCGCTCAAGGTCTTTATTTCCCACTGCAACATTGTGCAATCCCCCGAAGCCTGTGTTGACACCATAAATCAAATCTGATGAATTGCGCACCTTCTTATCAAGATATTTGCGGCATTGATCAATCAATTGGCGTGATTCTTCGGACAGCTCCAGGCGAATTTCCCCGTTGATGACTCTTTCCGGGATCCCGGTTCCTATCGGGGAAGGACTGACAGTATGGATGTGCATAAGGTTTTTTATTAATATATCGAAACAAAATTACCTTATTTTACCAAGAATTAAAAGGAATCAGTCTATTGCCGGAAAAATTTAGTTTCTTATCTTTGTCTCCCGAGCATCGTTACTTATTTTAAACCATAATTACTAACCTAACCAAATTTTCATGAAGAAATCTTTATTATTTGTGCTGGCAGTGTTGATTACAACTGCTGCTTTTGCGCAATCGCGGGTTACCGGCAAGGTAACATCTTCAGAAGACGGTTCTCCACTTCCCTTTGTGACCATCCTGATCCAGGGGGAAAGAGGCCTCGGAACCAATACCGATATCGACGGGAATTTTGTGATCGAAAGATGTCCTTCGGATGCAATTCTTGTCTTGTCCTATGTCGGCTTTACAACCATCCAGGTACCTGTGGAAGGAAGGAGTGTTCTAAATATCACCATGAATCCGGATGCCCTGGCATTGGAAGAGGTCATGGTGGTGGCTTACGGAACAGCCAGAAAAGGAACCTATACCGGGGCTGCTTCTGTGGTTAAATCCGACGCCATAAAAGACGTCCCCACCCTATCCTTTGAAAACGCCCTGAACGGGAAAGTGGCCGGTATGCAGATCACGACCAATTCCGGCCAGGCAGGTGCCGTTTCGAGCATTCGTGTACGCGGTATCGGATCCATGAACGCCTCGAATGAACCGCTTTACGTTATTGACGGGGTTCCCGTGGTTTCGGGGGACACCGGGCAAATGAGCGGCTACATCTATGCCACAAACAACGTGATGAGCACACTCAATCCCCAGGACATTGAATCAATCACCGTTCTAAAAGACGCCGCCGCTTCTGCACTATACGGTTCGCGCGCTGCCAACGGGGTCATTCTGGTGACAACCAAGACCGGACGCCTGGGAAGACCTGTGGTCAATTTCAAAGCATCTGTAGGGCTCACACCCTCTTTTGCTACCGTTAACTTTGACATTGCAAGCCCCGAGCAACAGGTTGAACTTTATTATGAAAACTTCTGGAATGCCGGAAAATACGACGGCAAATCCGACGAGGCCTCCAGTAAATCTGCCCTGTCTCAGTTAAACAAGCGTTTTAACAAACACGGGTACTATTTCACGGCCGACGATAACACGGTGAATTCCCTGAAAATACTGGGAATGACCGATGGACAGGAAAACAGGGAAGGTAAATACTATAACTGGGACGATGTCCTGTTCCGCACGGCTATTTACCAGACATACGACCTGTCTGTGAGCGGTGCCAGCGACAGAACCAGCTATTATTCATCTCTTTCCTATACCAAGGATCAGGGACGTAGCACGGTCAACGACTTCAGCCGTATAGCCGGCCGCGTGAACGTGAACCAGAAAGTGGGCAGGCTCGTTGAATTCAGCACCAACGTGAACATTTCCAAGAACGTGCAGCACGGATTCAACGATACCCGCAGCACAGGAGCCAATTACTTCATGCAGTCACGCAACCTGTTGTGGCCCCTCTACTGGCCCACAGACTACAAGACAGGGGATCCCTGGACCGCCCGTTACGGAAGTTATGCCTACAACCAGGTCTATTATAACAATGAATGGGAAAACGAATCCAATGTGCTGCGTTTGTCAGCCAATGAGACACTGACCGTGAAGTTCATGCCGGAACTGGTATTGAAATCAGTCCTGTCATACGACAACACGCAGACAAGGGACCACATCTACTACAGCGCAAACCACTTTAGCGCTTCCAGTGTCAAGGGACAGGTACACGAAATGTCCACCAATGTACAGAAGATCGTATCGTCCACCACATTGAATTACGATAAGGAATTTGCGGACAAACACATTGTGAATGTACTAGTGGGATGGGAAGCAGAAGACAACCAGACTGACTTCCAGCGTTCTTCCGGAACAAATCTGCCTACCAGCGCCCTGCATACGGTGGCCACCGCCGGGGTTCTGGATGCCAATGCCTACTATTGGGGCAGTACCATGTTATCCTTCCTATCACGTGCCGAATACAGCTATGACGGACGTTATTACCTGTCCGGGTCATTCCGCCGTGACGGATCCTCACGCCTGGGCTCCAACACCCGCTGGGGGAACTTCTGGTCAGTTGCCGGTTCCTGGAGGATCAACAACGAGGCTTTCATGAAAGACATAACCATGATAAGCAACCTGCGTCTGAGAGGTTCCTACGGTGTGAACGGAACGCTTCCCTCAAGCAACTACGGATGGCGTGCCCTGACCTCCTATGGTAACAAGTACATGGAAGATCCGGGTGGTGGCGTGGCCAACATTGCCGATGCCAACCTGTCCTGGGAAACCAGCTACACCTGGAACGCTGCCCTGGAGTTCGGGTTGTTTAACAACCGTCTGAACGGAACTGTTGAGTATTTCAACAGGGACTCCAAAGACCTGCTGCAAAGCGTTCCCATCTCTACAGTTACTGGATTCAGCTCTACCCTGAAGAACATTGGAGAGATCAATAACCATGGTGTGGAAATTGAATTGAGCGGCGATATCATCCGCACAGCAGACCTGACATGGAGTGCCAGTCTGACGGGGTCCTGGATCCGTTCTACTGTAACCAAACTTTATGGCGGCAAGGATATTTACTGGTATGATCCCACCGGGGGAGATGCCCGCGCCAAGTTCGTTTACCGTGAAGGCGAGTCCACCCTGTCCCTGTACGGCCTTGAATGGGCCGGAGTTGAAGATGAGACCGGGAAGAATGTCTGGTTCCTGAACAACGATTCGCAGCCCGATCTTACGGTTGATGGACGTCCGGCAACCTACAATTACTCCGACGCCGATGAAGTGATCCTGGGCGACGCCCATCCTGATTTCTTTGGAGGATTTGCCACTAACCTGAGCTGGAAAGGACTCAGCATTGCCTTGAATTTTGTATACAAGATCGGAGGATACACTTACAATGCTGTTGGTCGTGACGTTAATGACGATGGTTATTACTGGGAACGTATCATGTCACAGTATTGCTATGACAACCGCTGGACTCCGGAAAACAAGACCGCAAAATACCCACAGCGTATTGCCATTGACATGGAAGATGTGAACCAGAAGAGCAGCCGCCATATGAACCCTGCCGACTACCTGAGACTGAAGAATGTAACACTTTCCTATACCCTGCCCCGTGCCTGGACCAGCAAGATCAGTATCCAGAACGCCAGGATATTCTTCAACGGGACCAACCTGTGGACACTCGCAGCTCATAAGGAATACGACCCCGAAGTGAACGAATATGGATCCAGGGGATGGGAAATTCCCCTGGGCAAGACCTTCACCTTCGGCCTGGAATTTAGTTTTTAACGATTAACTGAACAACACTATGAAAAAGATAAATATATTACTGGCAGCAATTTGCGTTGTTCTGACCATGTCTTGTGAAGGATTCCTGGATGTAAAACCCAGCAATTCCGCCGCAGCCGAAACGTCCATTACCACAGCGGCCGACGCCAAAGTGATCATGAACGGAATTATGAGCAAGATGACATCCTCCAACTACTACGGACGTAACTTTATCATGTACGGCGATGCCAAGGGTGGTGATTTTGCGCTTCGTTCCCAAGGCAGGGGTCTGGACGCTTTGTATACCTTCAACCACTCTGCCTCATCAAACTCCTATTCCGGTTATTGGAGCCAGATCTACCACTGCCTGGCCCAGGTTAACAACCTGCTTGTCAATATCCAGAAGATAGAGGACGCAGGCAATTCCACCAGTGCCTTGCTGGTATATAAAGGACAGGCACTTACCCTGCGCGCCCTGATGTATTTTGACCTGGTAAGGCTGTACGGAAAACCCTACAACATGGATAAAACATCCCTGGGTGTTCCCCTTACACTGGAACCCCTTGATGCTTCATCGCAGCCCTCAAGGGCCACCGTGGAACAAGTCTACACACAGATCGTGAAAGACCTTACTGACGGAGCCCCCCTGTTGAACAAGACAAAGACCAACGGGTACATAAATTACTATGCCAACAGGGCTATCCTGGCCCGCGTTTACCTGTATATGGAAAACTGGGGTGGTGCCCTGGCCGCTGCAGAAGAGATCATCAATTCCAAGGTATACACCCTGTACACCAATGAAAATTGGGTCAGCTCATGGACTAACCAGTTCAATACCGAATCGATATTTGAACTGGCCATGCTTCAGGGTGAATCTGACCTGGGATCCGGCTCGCTGAGCTTTTACCTGCGCCGCCTTGGTCACGGTTCTACCTCGGCTATGGGCTGGTTCATGGCCAGCGATTACTGGCTTGAAAGGATGAACCAGGATCCGGAAGACATACGCTGGGGCATCATGGACTACGATGAATCTTATAAAGATACCGAGGTATACCGTTTTGGTTCCTGTTACAAATACAGTGGAAGCACTGATTTTGCCGGTGACGGTAAAGGTTCTGCAACGGCTGTGAACATCAAGGTGATCCGTTTGTCCGAGATCTACCTGATAGCAGCAGAGGCTGCCCTGAATTCGAACAGCAAGGATAAGGCGGTCACTTATCTGAACGCCATCCGCAAGCGCTCTCCCACCCTGACTCCGGCAACCGCTACGACCATTACTTCTGACATGATACTGGACGAAAGGAGCAAGGAACTGTTCGCAGAAGGTCATCGCTTTTTTGACATGATGCGTCTGAACAAGACCATTACCTTTAACGATGATTTTATATACCCCATGGTAGTGATAACTCACCGTGAAAAAACCATTGACCGGACATTCTACAAAACCATTCTGCCCATTTCAATAGATGAGTTGAGTGCCAACGAAGGCGTTCGCTCACAACAGAATCCGGGTTATTAGGATTTACGGTTATTTTGAAAAAAGCCTTCCTTCTGGAGGGCTTTTTTTTGTGGGTCGTGTTCTGCAAATACCTGTTCTCCTGTCTCGGGAACAAGACCTGAATAATACATGACCGATGATTTGGTCATGGGAGTGGGGGTGAAATCCTGAACCTGCTCCACCCGGATCTTTTCACTTTTAAAGATCCCCGCTAACAGGTTCATGTCCCTTTGCGTGCATCCCGGGTGGGAAGAAATGAAATAAGGGATTAATTGTAAACGGGATCCTGTCCTTTTTGTTTCACTCAGGAATTCACGTTTTAAGACCCTGTACAATGCAAAAGAAGGCTTGTGCATCATGCTGAGCACGTTGTCCTGCGTGTGTTCAGGAGCCACTTTCAACCTTCCCGATACGTGATACTGTATCAATTCCCGGAAATACTGTTTTCCCTCGTCATTAAGGAATCCTTTTTCATTTACAAACAGATCGTAACGGATCCCGCTTCCTATAGTGGCTTTTTTCACACCGGGTATTTTTCTTACTGCCCGGTACAGTTCCAGCAACGATTCATGGGATGTGTCCAGGTTTTTACATACCCCCGGAAACAGGCAGGATGTCCTGTTGCAGGCATCGCATAATGCCGGGTTTCTGCCCTTCATGCGGTACATATTGGCTGTAGGGCCGCCAAGGTCTGAGAGATGGCCCCTGAATTCTTCCAGGGCGGCAAGTCTGGAAATTTCCGTGGTTACCGATTCCAGGGAGCGGGATGAAATCCGCTTTCCCTGGTGTGCCGCAATGGTACAGAAACTGCATCCGCCAAAACACCCCCTGTGAAGACATACAGAAAACCGGATCATTTCCAGGGCAGGGATACTCTTTCCTTTGTAACGGGGGTGGGCCTTGTATGTATAAGGCAGGTCATAAACCTGATCCAGCTGGGCTGTAGTCATCAGAGGATATGGAGGGTTGACAACCACGGTCCTGCCTTCCTTACTGTCCACGGGTTCTGCCAGGACAGGCGGATCAGAGGTGTTGGCCTGTTGTTCAAATACCCTGAAATGCTCTGCAAACTGTTTTTTACTATTAAGGCATTCCGTGTGGGACGGGAGGTACAGTATTTTTTCAGGGACGCATGAAATCTCCTCCGGCCAGGCAGCAAGGTATGCTATCTGCGGGATTTTCCGGATTTCATCAACGGCAGCATGTTCCCTTAGTTTTTTAGCCAAATCCACGATTGGACGCTCTCCCATGCCATAGACCAGGTAATCGGCCCCTGAGTCTATCAAAACGGAAGGCTTCAGAGTATCTGTCAAATAATCGTAATGGGTGAGCCGGCGAAGGGATGCTTCTATGCCCCCCAATACTACCGGAACATTGGGATAAAGCTGTTTAAGGATTCGGGTATAAACGGTAACGGCATAATCGGGTCTCATTCCGGCCTTACCGCCGGGGGTGTAGGCATCGTTGCTGCGCAGGCGCCTGGCCGCCGTATAATGGTTGACCATGGAATCCATGTTGCCCGAGGTGACGCCGAAAAAAAGCCTCGGCACACCCAGTTTTTTAAAATCCCTCAGATCGTCCCTCCAGTTGGGCTGTGGGACAACGGCTACCCTGTATCCTTGTGCCTGGAGCACCCTGCCAATGACAGCTGCCCCAAAGGATGGGTGGTCCACATAGGCGTCTCCGGTAAAAAGTATGATATCGACATTCCCGTATCCAAGACGGTCCAGTTCCTTGCGAGAAGTAGGCAGCATACGGCAAAGGTACATGACTTTTTGCTATCTTTGAGAAAAATAAAACCATTATGTTCTCTAAAGAAATATACGCGCAACGCCGTCAGACACTCAAGTCAAAACTCAATAAAGGAATAGGCCTGTTCATGGGCAACCATGAAGCACCCTGCAATTACAGCGGTAACATATATCATTTCCGGCAGGACAGCACGTTCCTGTATTATTTTGGACTGGACGAGCCCGACCTGGCTGCCGTCATTGATTTTGAAACAGGTAAGGAAATACTTTTTGCAGACGATGTAAGCCTGGATGACATTGTCTGGACAGGTCCCCTGCCCGCCATGCAGGAAAAAGCGGAAAAGATAGGCCTCTTGCATACTTCACCCAGTAAAAACCTGGCAACCTTTATCCGGGAAGAGAAAAGGAAAGGACGCACTGTACATTTTCTGCCACCTTACCGGAGCGACAACATGATAGAACTGATGGACATGCTGGATATCCATCCTAAGGAACAGAAAGAGAAAGCCTCGGAGGAGCTTATACGCGCCATCGTAGGCATGCGCATGATCAAGCAACCGGAAGAGATTGAACAGATAGACCGTGCCTGCAACCTGGGTTACGCCATGCACTATACGGCTATGAAACTGGCAAAGCCCGGGATGGTTGAACAGGAACTGGCCGGGATCATGGAAGGAATTGCTGTCAGTGGCGGGTTTATGCCCTCTTTTCCCATTATCCTGACACAGAACGGAGAAGTAATGCACGGCCACGCTCACAACCAGATACTGACTGAAGGCCGTTTATTGCTCATGGATGCCGGGGCTGAGTTACACAGCCATTATTGCAGCGATTTTACCCGTACCATTCCGGTGGGCGGGGTATTTCAGGGGATGGCCGCCGACCTGTACAACCTGGTCCTCAAAGCCAACAACCACTGTATCGGGATGTGCGCTCCGGGAGTGCGCTTCAGGGATGTACACCTGGCTGCTGCCACCATAATCACAGACGGACTAAAAGACCTCGGCCTGATGAAGGGAGATACCGCGGAAGCTGTGGCCTCAGGGGCCCATGCCGCCTTTTTCCCCACCGGACTTGGACACAACATGGGCCTGGATGTGCACGATATGGAAGACCTGGGAGAGCAGTATGTGGGCTATGATAAAACCATCTCCAGAAGCACGCAGTTCGGGCTTAAATCGTTACGCATGGCGCGCTTGCTGGAAACCGGGAATGTAATGACCATTGAACCGGGTTTTTACGTGATCCCTGCCCTGCTGGAAATGTGGAAAGCCAGCGGACATAACGCGGCATTCATCAATTTCGAAAAGTGTAAACCGCTATATGCCTTTGGAGGGATCCGCATAGAAGACGACGTGCTCATCACCCCTGACGGGCACCGGTTGCTTGGCAGCAAACGGTTACCGGTAACAACGCAGGAAATCAGGGAAGTGATGCAGTAGCGCCCTGCTTAACGGAAGGTCCATTTCACGGCCAGGGTGGGGATCACATAAAAACCTTTGTAAAAAAGGTTGCTGTTCAGTTCCACCTCGGTTCCCACACTCAGACAGAAAGAATCGCTGATACCTTCAAAAGCGTTCAGGTTAACCCAGAATTGCGGCTGGGAAAGGAGTATGAATTTATCACCCTGTCTCCACCAGTCCACAAAACCGGAAAAAGTGCATTTCCCGCCGGCCAGGTCCATGTTCCAGATGGCGGTCAACTGAAAATTTGATGGTCTGGACAATCCCTGGATGTATTTATACATGGCCGATATTGAAAATGATTTTGACCCGTCTTTGCTGGCAATGCCGTAATTTACCCCCGCCAGCCAGGAATGGTTGAACAATATGGACCCCAGCAATCCGCCATTGTATTCCAGGTGTACTGCCACAGGGGCATCCCAGAATTTGAGGTTACGGGCAATTTCCCAATAGGCGTAGTTTACTCCCTGCGGGGTATATGTCATATCGACAAAGAAAAAAGTATCCCCCCAGGGGTCCATCCGGAACATTTCCACGGTGCTTAGAATACGGGCATCTTTTCCCAGGGTGTCCGGATAAACCCACTGCCCTGTCCTGTAATGCAACTGCACGTTCTGAGACCTTGCAGGCATAGAAACAGCAAGGGTTAGTACCAATAAGATAATAAACAACTTTTTCATTGCTGTTGCATCAGTCGTTCAGGAACAGGGTACGTGAATCCTGGTAAAATGCGATAAAGTCCTGCTCAGATGCATGCCCGGGGTAAGAAGCGAATATATGCATGGGCATCAGATAGTCCGGGGCATTGCGCCATACGAGGGCATAGGCTACGGGAAAACCTTCCGTGGCTTTGAGCAGTGTTTGTGTAAACCACAGGGGATTGCCAAGGCCTCCCATGCCACACTCTGTAAGGGCGATGGCTTTTTGGTGCTCTTTGCCCAGCTGGGCCACCATGGATAGCTCATTGCGCAGCACGTCCAGGAACTCCTGCCCGTCACCGTATGCGTCCAGTCCCAGCAGATCAACATAATCATCACCGGGATACCGTTCCATATATACGTTCCGGTCCAGGCCTCCGTAATTGGGGGAATAGGCTATGATCAGGTTGTCCAGTCCCCTGTTTCTCATATAGTCCACGGTCATTTTCCACAAGGCTACATACTCCTGGCTGGAGCAAAGTTTTCTGCCCCACCAGAACCAGGAGCCGGTATGTTCATGCCAGGGCCTGAAAATAACAGGGATTCTGGTTCCGTCTTCCAGTCTGAGAGAATCCAGAAAAACGGCCACTTTGTCAAGCCAGCTCTGGAATAAATCATAATGTGAACCCCCTTCCAGAATGGAGGCCACCACTGTGTTGTCTGAAACATCCCAGGCATTGGAAGAGGTTAGCGGGTTGCGGGCATGCCAGCTTATGGTGACTATCCCGCCTGCCAGGTAATGGTCTGTTATGGCTTGGCGCATCACATCAAAAGGCACACCGTCCAGATTCTTTTCATCTCCCAGCTCTATGTGGCCCAGATCGCTGCCCAGAACGGCCGGATAGTCACCACATACCTCTTTAACATCACTGCGGCCTTCTTCATACTCCCAGGAATGACCGTAAAACGGAAAGTCTTCCTGTCCAAAGAAAAATTGGTTGTTGCCGGCAGCCTGCTGCAACCGGTCCATTACAACATCTGCTTCCGGAGATATGGTCCGGATGTGTTTTTCCGTACAGGCAAACGCTGCGATTGCCAGTACGATCAATGCCAATCGTTTCATAGTCACAAATGTAGAAAAAATATATCTTTGCTGTTATGAAACACAGGTATTTTATAATCACAGGTTTATTCCTGGTGTCTTTCACATGTACACAGGCCCAGGACACAACATACTACAAGGAAGTCATCAGGGAATTGTCCTCAAAAAAATATGAGGGTCGTTCCGATTTTAGTAACGGTGACAGGAAAGCGGCAAAATACATTGCCCGGCAATTCAGGCAGATCCCTGGGGTGGAACCCTCTGTGGATGGAGGGTACCTGCAGCCATTTACTTACAACGTTAACGTTTTTCACAAAAAAATGGAAATGTCGGTTGACGGGATTGTGTTGGAACCAGGCAAAGATTTTATTGTCCGGGAATTCTCCCCCTCACAGAAAGGAACCTGGCCTCTGAAGTACATCAATCCGGAGGATCATGATCCGGAGCGGTTGCTGCCTATACTGGAAAGCGGTGATTTCCGTGATTCATACGTCGTATTGCAATACGATCTCGTATTCAAATATATGGGCATTGCCCCGTTTGAACTTTATAAAACACCTATTGCAGGACTGATCATGGTCCAGGATAAAGTTCCGTCTTTTTTCAAGTCCCGGAGCGGCACAGTGCAACCCATCCCCGTTATCTGGGCCGGACCCGGCTTCCCGGATGACGCAAAACAGATCCAGGTCCGTTTTGAAAGCCGGATGATAGAAGGTTATACCTCATCCAATGTGATAGCACACATACCCGGCACTTCAAGGGCAGATTCCTGTATTGTGTTTATTGCCCATTATGATCACCTGGGACATTTTGGCAAAGAGGTGTATTATCCGGGGGCCCATGACAATGCCTCGGGAGTGGCATTTATACTGACCTTGGCGCATTACTATGCCTTGCCTGAGAACAGACCGGAGCTTACGTATGTTTTTATTGCTGTCGCTGCCGAAGAAAACAACCTGCTCGGATCGACGTATTACACCAACCATCCGGTTGTACCCCTTGACAGGACGCTTCAGGTAATAGATCCGGACATGGTGGCCGACAACGGAGAACGGTTGTTTTTGGAAACCGGGCCCGGGGGGGAGGAAACTCTGCAACGTTTCAAGCACATTAACGACAGCCTGGGTTTGTTTACCATTGAGCAACGCCCGCTATCGAATGACAGCGATCATTATCCTTTTGCCATGAAAAAGGTTCCTGCTTTGTACATGATGGTTGACGGGGACGCCTTTGACGTGTACCATACCCCGCTGGATGATTACCATCATATATACACCAACCGTTACCTGTCCCTGTTCCGGCTTATAACGGCATTTGCAAGCACTTTCTGAACGTCCGGGATCCAATTGGACCCGTTTACGGGCATAAAAGTCAGGAAGCCCATTCCTTTTGCCGTCTCAATGTTTGCAGGACCATCGTCCACAAAGAGGATGTGTTCCGGTTTTACTCCAAGGGTGTCGATCACATCCCGGAAGATTTTCCGGTGCGGCTTGACGCATCTCATTCTATAGGAAAGGAATAAATGATCGAAATAATCATCCAGTGCCCGGCCTGCGTTGGTAAAACGCGGGCTGCGTGCCCATTCCATGATAAAAGGATTGGTATTGCTCAACAGGCAAACCCGGTAGTCTTTTCTCAGGCTTTCCACATAAGCGAGTCTCTCACGGGGCACACCGGAAATGAATCCCATCCAGGCTTCCTGTGCCTGCAGAAAGGAAATCGGCCTGCCGCACAACTGGCCAAGCCGTTCACAAAATCCGGCAGCATCCAGCCTGCCATCTTCCAGTTCAAGGAAAATGCCGCTTTGGTGGTAAGGGTCCAGGTAAGATCCGGCATCCTTCAGACCCAGGGTTTCAAAAGCTTTGACCGAACAATCCCGGTCAATGTTTACAATGACCCCGCCCAGATCAAAAATTACAGTATCAATCATTGCCAAAAACCATATTCAACCATCCTGTAAAGCCCCCGGGGTATCGGGGATCGTAAGGAGTTCCATCGTCATAGACCATATCGGATCCAACACAAAACAAGGGCAGGTGTTGTCCCATCTCTGTCCCGCGAACATTAAGCCGGACAATTCCCTTGTCCCCGTAACGTACTGTCTCCAGTGCAGAAACGCGAACATTTTTTGTTGCCTCCAGCATGTTTCTCACAGGTCCGGTAAAAATCCCGTACGGACAAATTTCATCTTTTTTCGCATGAATGACCCAAATATGGATCCCGTATTTTTCATACAATTTCAATTCTTCTTCAGAGGGATTGTCTGCCGGTGCTATCAGAAAAGCCCCTTTTACCATATCGGGCCGGGCAGCCAGGAATCGCCAAACCATGTATCCCCCTGCCGAAGTGCCTCCAATTACAACGCGTTCTTTATCGATATCATGGGCCGAGACAACTTCTTCGATCAAAGCCGCCAAGACCGGAGTATACACAGAGCCCTTCTGCGTCGCGTCTTTAGTCATCCAGGTACCACGGATAACCTGGTTATCCCCTTCCTTCTGAAAATATTCATTGGCTTTGGGAAAAAGTATATAGGCCCCGCCTATCTTTTGCTGGTATTCTTCCCCGGCGTAAACCACAAAATCTGTATAAGCGGCACACATCACCCCTTCCATGCCGTTGGAAGCCCCATGTAACATAACGATCAGCGGATATTTCTTCCCGGGATCTGCCCCGTGAGCCACAGGATCGTACAGGTAATACTCCATATCGCCCACCGGCGAATCATCCGATGTAAAGGTATGACTATCAAGCAATTTTATCAGTTCAAAGTTATTCCCCCTGTGCGTGGGCCCCTGACCTGTGAAATCCTTTTCGGGAGGAAAACGCTTTTCTTCAACAAAACGTTCAGCGGCCTCCCTGTTCCAGGTGATGGCAGCAGACTGGTATCTGAAATTGGCATTCAAAAAGGGAAGGAAAGTCTGGTACGGCTCTGTCCGGGCAATTCCGGCTTCAATTTGCCCGATCAGCACATGCATATCCTCCAGGTATTTGCTCCTAAGGGGATCCGGCGTGCCCTTTTGCCAGGAATGACCCGTGTACAAAACCAGTTCGGTAGGTGAAATCCCATTTTTCGAATCCATGATGTGGTTGATCAGAGAACCGACGCTGGCCGATAACTGCCCGAAACTTTCATGATCGAAGAGCCACAAACCGTTGCCCGAGCCCAGGGCATCTCCGGTAAAGACCAGGTTCCGGCCTCTAAGGAAGAACACGGTGGATCCGGGGGTGTGACCCGGAAGGGTGAAAGAATCAACAATGACCCCTCCTCCAAGATCCAGGGATTCCCTCTCTTTGAAGAAAACAGTTCTATGGTCAGGGAAAAGCTCGCTTCCCGAAAAATCATTTTCCGGAACCCAAAAGCGGACCAGCGAATCGTTCCGGAAAGCAGGCAACATCCCCAGGTGGTCCCCATGACGGTGGGTCAGGGTTATGACCAGTTGCCTTGACCGGGCCAGATCATATACAATTTCTTGTAGCCGGCCGGCGGGATCTTCAACCCAGTCAATGTTGTTGGAAAGGTCAATGAGCAAGGCTTTTTCTTTCCCCAGCACCAGGTACATATCGGAACTGTTGTTCATGCCTGTCACCTCTCCTGCCTGGTTGTAATGCATCCCGGCAGGATTTTGCCGGTTGGCATCCACGATGTTGTACACCTGTTCCCCTAGCCGGGTGACGGTATAGGGCCCCTTTTCGTATGAACGGGCAGAAACCTGCAGGACACAACCCAGTAAGGCGGCTGTCAGAATGGTTATCTTCTTCATGGTAACTTTTTTTATGTCACAAATGTACTTTAAATCAGCTATATTTGAAGCAATAAAACCAGGCTTCCTATGACAAAGTATTACATGATCATTTTATTACTGGTCACTGCGGGTTGCAGGAATATTTCCAGCGAACAAATCTGCTGGGACCAGGGGCAATGGCTGGATCTGACGTGGAATTATGAAAAAAGCACTGTGTACTGGCCAACCAACGTGACTTTCAGTCATGATACCGTGACATACGGGATCAATGACAAAGGTTATTTTTATTCCTCTTTCCTGTATGCGGCAGAAGAGCACGGGGGAACCCATTTTGATGCCCCGTTGCATTTCTCGGAAAATGGAAGGTCCATTGAACAAATCCTTCCGGAAGAATTCACCGGAGAAGGGATTTGTGTGGATATATCGGAAAAGGCTCTGGCAGACCGGGATTACCTTATTTCCACAGAAGACTTTCTGGGGTGGGAAAAAATGAACAGAACGATCCCCGCTCAGGCGATCGTGTTGTTGCGCACCGGTTTTGGCCAATACTGGAACGATCCCCTGCAATACACCGGGACCCTTAAATCCGGGCCAGAAGGTGTTGGTGAATTGCATTTTCCCGGGTTGGATCCCCGGGCCGCCCTGTGGCTTATTGAAGAAAGGAATGTTAAGGCTGTAGGTATAGACACACCGAGTATCGACTACGGACAGTCTGCAGATTTTCTTACCCACCGCACCCTGTTCAGCCACGATGTAACCGCCTATGAAAACGTGGCACACCTGGAATTGGTACCTGCACGCAATTTTTATGTGGTAGCCGCTCCCATGAAAATCAAGGGAGGAAGCGGGGCCCCGCTCAGACTCCTGGTCTGGGTGCCGGAAGTGTGAACAGTCTGCCCTAAAGCTTTTCCAGTATCTGAGGATCGTTGGGTTTCACCCTGGAAGGCCAGAAGCCTATGAGCCGGCCTTTCTCATCTACCAGGTACTTGGAAAAATTCCAGCCGGGAGCGTTTGTGTTCCAGCCATTTTTGGATTTATCCGACAGCCAGCGAAATACCGGGTTCTGGTCTTTACCTTTTACCGAGCTTTTCTCCATCATCTGGAATGTCACACCGTAATTGATCTCGCAGAATTCAAGGATTTCTTCATTGGTCCCCGGATCCTGTTTCATGAAATCATTGGAGGGAAATCCCAGGATGACCAGGTTCGGTGCATATTCCTTGTGTAAGGCTTCCAGTTCTTTGAATTGCGGTGTAAAGCCGCATTTGGAAGCCGTGTTGACCAGTAAAACCTTTTTCCCTCGCAGTTGTTCAAAAGAAAATGTTTCTCCCCGTATGGTTTTGAAGGATAATGCATAAAAATCCTCGGCCGGTTCCACCACCTGCCCTGTGTTTTGCTGCCTTTCATTTGAAAATAAGGATGTTAACATAATAAAAGTAATGATTGTTATTTTCATGGTTTCGTTTTTATTGTACCTCTTTACCTGATTCTAATGCTTCACACAGCAGTGAAGCCACACAGGCCGAGAGGCGTTTTTGCCATATAGTGGCGCTTGAATAACAGACAATAGGCAAAATCCATTCAAGGAGTGCCAGCGCATAGGGAGCGAAAGTCTTGTTCCCCTGGGCAGCAATGAGTGCATACTCCCGCATTTTCAAGGTTAGTGTCCTATTTCTTTGCATCAATCCGGGCAACCTGCCAGACCAGGCAGTCCGGAATTGTTTATCCAGGGAAACCGGCTTTTCATAAAAACTTGTCAGGAATTCCAATACCTGGAGAAAATCTTCCTGTTTTTCCATGGGAAAGGATTCTATCATGAATATGACTTCAAGCCGGGCAAAATCCGATACCACCGACCGGGGCCTGGTTTCTGAAAAGTCTATAAGGTAAACATTCATATCGTTGTCCAGCAGGATATTCTGCATGTTCAAATCGCCATGGCAAATGGCAGAATAATACGCCATTCCCTGTTCCCGCCTTTTCGGATATTCTTCTTTAAGAAAGCGGTACGGGTTCAGATAGTTCTTCCCGGAACCGTCAATGGTGAAGGAATGGTTCTTGTCTGGAATCCCGAGCTCTTCTTCGGCCTTTTTGAACACATGCGGAAAAAAGGTTTTTGTGGGATCGTGGTCCGCGTAAGGATAGATGATTTCACTTAAAGCCTGTCCATACCAGGGTTTGAGTATTTTCAAAAAGATCTTGTCAAACAAGGATTCAAGGTCACTGACAGGCCAGTTGTGAAAATAATGGGTGAGCCATTTCAACTCGGCCCCTTCCCCTCCTATGCCCACGAAATTGTATCGTAACGCTCCCTTACTGCAATAAAAAGAAGTTCCCAGAACCATCGCACTGTTGTTCAGAATATACGGCATGGCATATTGTCTGCAACGTTCTGCTTCTCTCTGGATCATGGGCCGATCCGCGGTTTTTAATACTGTGGGTCTGAGAACCCTGCCCTGATGGTCATAGGAACGGACATGAAAAGTGCTGGCAGAATACCCGCCGTGAAGTCTCTTAAGCTCTGCTTTTACTGAATCTGTATACAGTCTTCTGGTCAGGAAGATCAGATAATCCTCAGCGATCTCTTCGCCTTCACAGACCACCTGTGTCTGAAAAGCGGAGGAATCCTGTGTCTCACCGGCAAAAAACAACAAGAATACCGGCCGGGTAAGCAATGCATCCCTGTCATGCCTGGCAACTCCCACTACATTTTTCCAGGTTAATAAGTCACGCAGGGCTTGTTCAGTGTATTCACCCTGTTGTATTACGTTTTCCTGTTGTAAAAGAAAGGTTCCTCCTTCCCATACTCCGTTTTTTTGCCTGAAAATGACAGACAGCGAGGGCTTTTGTGCATTCCGGTCCAGGCAGAGTATGGTACACGGGGGCGCCTCTGTAAGCGGAGGGGAAAATCCTTTGTATTTTATCAGTTCTGAAATTTTAACAGGTCCCGGATCGCTGACCGTAACACGTATCCGGAAGGTTCCCTTGATAGATAATGCTTGGTCCACAAACAATGTTCCCTGAACCGGGTCGCTGACGATGCGAAAATCTGGGGCATAAGCCGGATCATCGGGTATAAAACCCGTGCAGTTGAACAGGGTGAAAAAAGAGCCTGTCACAGCATCTGCTCTCATGAGCATTTCTCCTAAAGCCCCTTTTCCCGCTGCTATGTGTAAAGAATCAAAGCCGGTCAGCTGTGGATTTTTCCATTCATAAAGTATAGTGTTCGGAGGTTCCTTTACGCTCTCCGTTTCACAGGGAGCTTTCCCCGGGAATATATACGCCCGGTTAATCTCCCTTTTTTTCAATTGTTCAATGCAGGACACCGCGTCAGGGATATCTGCGCAAATTTTAAAAACCGTTTCCAAACCTGCAATCTGCAACACCTGGATCATCTCCGCCGAAAGGCCGGAGAGGACCAGTTGTCCGCCCGTTGAAGCAAGCTCCCTGGAAGTACTGAGTAAAATCCTTATCCCGCTGCTTGAAAGGTAAGGACATTCAGAAAAATTGATTACCAGAAAAATTTCTTTTTTTGCGTAATCTTTTACCGTCTTGTCAAAAATAGCAGCCTGTACGGTATCAAGGCGTCCCACAGGCCGCAGACACAAATAAGTAGCGTATACTTCTTCCTTAATTTCAAACATACTGCAAGTTACGTAAAAAAGTGTTTATATTTGATAAATCAACTTTTAGCACAGGGATGAGTATTAGAAGCAGTATTTTCCTGGGAGTGCGCCTGTTTCCCTTTTTGCCAATGAACGCGCAATATATCAGGGATCCTCATTATATGTTGAATCACAGTGAAGAAACATTCGGGAACAAAATGATCCCGGGGGAGTGCCTATTCGCTGGGGTATAATGCTGTAATCATGACCACCCTGATCCTGTCACCGGAATCCATAAGCCAGTGGAACAGAAAAGAAGTATTCAAAGGGGCGGCCATGAAAGAACAGTACAGGCTTACTTTTACCACACCGCCCATAAAAGACCATGATCTGTTTATAGTCAATTACATAGGACATCCCTACCAGGGAAGCTTTTATTACAATGCCGCAAGATCACAAGGTGCAGCCATTTGGCAGTCATCCCTTTTTGCCCTGATGCAATCACTCCTGTGGGAATATGCCTGGGAAGGGGGCCTGGAACAACCGAGTATCCAGGATCTGATAGTCACTCCGTTAGGGGGTATAATTTTGGGCGAACTTACACACAGAGCTGCCCTGGCCATGGGAAGAGACGGATTCAACTGGTACGAAATCATACTTACGTGCATTCTCAACCCGGCATTTGCGATCAACAATGGATTCAGACGTCCAGTCTTCGCCGGTAATTGAAGGTAATGGCCACCGCAAAACAAACCAGCCCAAAGAGGAGCATCACGCCGCATTCTTTAAGAACAGCCATTACGCCTGCATTGAGCATAAACACAT
The DNA here is from genome assembly GCA_002305545.1 of Bacteroidales bacterium UBA1374. GTDB lineage: Bacteria > Bacteroidota > Bacteroidia > Bacteroidales > UBA932 > DMER64. The sequence goes on along the minus strand of DBRG01000014.1, from coordinate 2,809 downwards.
CCATAAAACCTGAAAGACCCCAGTATATGGGAGAGATCCTGCTTAAGTTACGCAGGGATTCGCTCATGACTGCCGTCGGGATCCAGGCGCCTCCAATGGCAGCCATGATCACTACGGATATAGCTCCAAAAATGGCAGACTGGTGGATGGTGTTGGCAATGTTTCCTATGGCAATCCCATAACCGATAGCCGCAACAGCCGCCGACAGGGCCAGTAGGATCAAAGCCGCGGGGGAAGTGCCCAGATTCAGCGATTCCATGCCAAAAAGAGGCAACAGGTATACCCCGATGAGCAACATCAGAACAAACTGGATTAACGAAACCATGGTAAAAATTACGGCTTTGCTCAACAGATATTCCGTATAGGAACAGGGCATGGTCATCATCCTGGAGAAACTCCCGTCCTGCCGTTCCCGGATGATGCTTCCTGAAAGCGATATTACAATGAAAAAGATCGCAAACAGAGTCCAGGAAGGCACATTGTGCTGTACGGGATCGGGATTCAGATCCCGTCCATCCAGGCGTGCGTCGCGGATATCAATGTGAACCTGTTCTGTGGAGAACCCGTCCGTGGAAATGGGAATGGGGCTGAACTCGTTTACCTGCCGGGAAATTTCGTTCAGAACGTATTCAAATTCAATTTTTTGTGTCCGTTCCTTCAATGTACTCATTAAGGCAGTATAAAAGGAAACTTTTGTAGTGGGGTCAATAAAAATAACAAAATTCACCATGTCCGGAGAGGGCTTTTCCATGGTTCCGCTAAATGCTGCCAGGACATACCTGGCCACGTTTTTGCGTATGCTCTCGGTTGTATTTTCAGGAATATATATACCCAGTGTATAATGGCCCGAGGCCACTTCCTGTTCAAGTTCTTCCAGGGTGGGAACGGCCTCGTTTACCTTCCTGTCAATCTGGAATATACGCGAGGCTTCGATCTGTTTGTCTATGGCTTCTCCCAATTCCCCCTGATCTCTGTTCACCAGCAGCAGCGGGACAGAAGACTCTGTTAACGCTCTGTAGGAGCTGTCCTGAAGCAGCGCCATGAGTACGACAAGGATGGCGGGCATCAGGAACATGAGCAGCAACCCGGCCACATCCCTTTTGAGCAACAGATAATCTTTATAGAGTAAAAACCTGAATTTTCTCATTGGCTATCCCTCATCTTTTTTCCTGTTAACAAAAGGTATAAGGATTCCAGGCATTTGCATTCACTTTTGCCGGCTATCAGGTCTGCCGGGTTTCCCTGGCATACGATAGTCCCGTTATCCATAAATGCCACTTGGTTACAGATTTGTTCCGCTTCTTCAAGATAATGGGATATGAAGAGTATGGTGGTACCCGCGTTGTTGATATCGGTCAGTTTTTCAAGGATCAACCTGCGAGACTGGGCATCTACCCCGACCGTGGGCTCATCAAGTATTAAAATTTTTGGTGCATGCAACATCCCTGCTATCACATTGACCCTGCGTTTCATACCTCCGGAAAAGCGGTTGATATAAGAATTGCGGCTTGCAGACAGGTCAAAAAGCTCCAGCAATTGATCTATCCGCTCTTCCAGTAATGTTTTTTCCAATCCGTACAGTCCTCCGAAAATTTTCAGGTTCTCATAGGCGGTAAGGGAAGGAAAAAGGGCAATGTCCTGGGGTACCAGGCCCAAAAGGGGTTTAACATGCTGCATGCCGTCCGACACATCGTGCCCGTCAATAAAGATTTCTCCGCTGTCATAGCGACGTAATCCGCAAATGATATTGATCGCAGTCGTTTTTCCCGCTCCATTTGGGGCAAGCAGGCCAAAAAGCGAACCATACGGGATCCTGAGTGAAAAATCATCAAGTGTGGGGTGTGACTTTCCTTTGTAAGTCTTCTTGAGAGCTCGTGTTTCTATAGCGAATTGATTATCCACGCTTGATTGAATTTTCCAACCGGGTAAAAATATCAATTTCTTTTGCCGATATAACTTCCAGTTTTACAGCCAGATCTTCATAGGTGAGACCTTCGGGGTCACGTTGCTTGAAGAATCGTGCAGCATTATAGGAGAAGTCCCTCCACAGGTCCCCCACCGCTGTCAGTTCCATGGAGAACTGGTTCAGCCCGGGCCTGTTCAAAAACACCGAAGCTTCCTGCAGGAATGCAGCATACATGAACCGGAATCCTGCTCCTCCCGTCCCGATCTCCTCCAGCATGCGGATGATCTGTGCCAGGTTCAGTGCCGCTCCCCGTTTGCCAAAAAGTTTTTCCCACTTACGCATTCTCCGGGCAAGGTAAGCGATGCCTTTGGCTCCGAACATAGGCAACGGGATGTGCGTCATGTTGTAGCATGTTTTTATCATTGACTTTTCAATCATGCCGGCGTCCAGTGGTTTGTAGTGTTCCATGCTGGTAATGTAATACATGCTTCCATTGGGTGGTAACGCCCCCTGGGCAAACCGCACTTTCTTCAGGTCTGCGGCAGACAGTTTGTTTTTGTTCTGTCCAATGGGATCCGATATGATGTAATCATCTCCTTCCTTGCCTATCACGCACAGATTATGGCCATTAAAATGGACCCTGTACTCTTTTGGAAAATAAGTCAGGTTGTACACTCCCACGCGTAATCCCACAGGAGTCCCGCTGAAAAGCACCTCATCCAGTTTTGCCATTGCCTCATCGGGGTCTTTGAAGGAGAGTTTCCTGTACTCGATGCCAAGCGTTTTTGTGACGTCGGAGAATATCCTTCCCGATATGTACCTGAATGAGGTCATGGCATATCCGTTAACCTTGAAGAAAGGCAAATGACAGAAAAAGATGCCTGCCCCCAATCCCAGTACCAT
>DBRG01000013.1 GCA_002305545.1 Bacteroidales bacterium UBA1374 | reverse complement strand
TGAACTTTACGTTCAACCAGGCGCAAAGGCGGAAAGTACGCGTAGCACTTTCCAATACGTTTGGCTTTGGAGGGCACAACTCCAGTCTGTTGATCAAAAAAATCGAAGAATGATTTTCCGCCCCGCGGATAAAGACACCAAAGACAAAAAACTACGGATGGCCTTACGTAGTTGTCTGGGCTTTCAGCCAAAGAATCTGGATATTTACAAAATCGCACTTACCCACCGCTCTGCTGTCTCTGAGAATAAGAACTCCAATGAGAGGCTGGAATTTCTGGGTGATGCCGTACTGGATATTGTCGTTGGAGAAGCTGTTTACCGGCGTTATCCCAATGCCGATGAGGGGTATCTGACCCAGATGCGTTCGCGTATTGTGAGCCGGGACTCCCTGAACAGGATTGCAGAAAAGACAGGCTTGCTCCCATTGATGGATGTGAGGGGAAACGACAACCAGTCACGCAATATTGGCGGCAATATGTTTGAAGCACTGGCCGGGGCCGTCTTCCTGGATATTGGATTTTCAAAATGCAGGGAGGTCCTGCTGAATCATTTATTCTCCCATGTGAACTGGCAGGAGTTGGAATGTACAGAGACTGATTATAAATCCCGTATGGTGGAGCGTTGTCAGAAAAAAGGGAAATCACTCGGTTTCCGTGTTCACATGTTGTCGCCGGTTCCAGGCAGCCAATCCCTGTTTGAGGCAGAAGCCGTAGCAGATGGCACTGTTTTAGGTACGGGCCGGGGCCTTTCAAAAAAAGATGCCGAACAGGAGGCTTCCCGTCAGGCATGGTTACGCGAATTCAACAGGGGTCTTTAGCGGGAATTACGCCGCCTTTCTTTTTCCAGGTATGCATCCCATGCAACCGTGCCGCCACGGAGGTTGTAGATCACGCTATATCCATTGTCCAGCAGCAGTTGCGCTACTTCTTTTGTTGACTTGCCCATACGGCAATAGATATATAAGGTATCGGAAGCGGATAATTGGTCGTGGACTTCTTCCAGGAATGAAATGTCGGTTGGCAGGATGTTGACCGCTCCCGGAATATGCCGGAAAGCATATTCCTGAGGGTCCCGCAGATCCAGTACCTGTGCGCGGGGATTTCCCTCAATCTTCTTCAAAAAATCCACCGGGTCCAGATCGTAAACCTGTGCCGTAAGTACCTGAAAAGGCATTAAAAGCAGCAGTATAAGAACAAGGCGCAGCATGTTGTGACCTCGGAGGGATTCGAACCCTCGACCCAATGATTAAGAGTCATTTGCTCTACCAGCTGAGCTACGAAGTCTTTAAAACGGGGTGCAAATGTAACGATTTTTTTTATTGTAGCAACACGGCATAGGTGATCCTCACATAAGGAGGCCTTTCGGACAGGTTGCCATTCAAAAGGATGTTACGGTAGGTATAGTTGTCTACGTACCAGGTGTCTGAAGAGTTACCGGTAACAACATAGGTGGGCATGATCCACAGATTGTCACGCGGGGTTATGGTGCCTTTTTTGAGAAGTTCCTGTAGGTAAGAGGTGATTTCAAAGGTGTATTCCCAGTGGGTACGATTCATGGTACCCCCCGAGTTGTCGTAGTAAATTTCTTTGAGCGGGTTGAAATAAGTCAGGGTATCATTGGATACCAGGTGGCTGGGATATAGGTTGCCGGGTGCTCTGTCTACCATGGAATAATCCTGGTTTGAGGGTATTTCAACAGGCATTACCAGGTCGGCACGGGAAATCATAATGCGGCCCGGTTCTACAGGAGGTGTCTGTGCCTGCCCCCAGGCTTTGATCCGGGCAGCGAGAACAGCAGCGTCCAGGCAGGGTTTCACCCCGGCGAGGCCTTCATAATAAAGGTGATCAGACGGGGTCTCCACGGCAAGCTGTGAGGATTGGTGGGAAGAAATGTTGTAATAGGTACCGTATATGTTAAAATAATAGGTAAGCAGGCTGTCGCCATCCCCCGATTTATAATTCAGGTAAATGCTGGCTTCGTTGACGTTCAGGTAATTGATCCGGCCGCCCGTTTCAGCCGTACCCAGCGGGTCTGTGGTAATGTACAGACCCTTGAACCTGTTTATGAATGCCTCGGTGCTGTCCCTTTCAATAGAATCTGCCTGGAGCAGTTCATAGGCAAAGGTTTCTGTAAAGTCAATGCGCAAGGTGTCCCGCCCCAGGAAAATTATCCCCGGTTTACTTACAGGGATGGGATCTATGTATTCTTCAGAAAAGGATTCATGGTATATGTCCAGGTGATCCAGGTCCTTAACGAGCTTGTAAACATATACGTTTTGCGGAATATACCGGTCACTTTCGCTAAAAACGGTAAAACCTCCTACCGGAATGTCCACGAACATATCTGATACGATGGGATTGTCACCATATTCTGTCTGATAGGAATAAGGGGCAAACTGTACCAGTGCTGATGTGCTTGTCTTGCCAAACAGGGGAGAGATAACAGAACCGAACGCCAGATAGGCAGGAGCCGACATGTTCATGCTGTCTGCAACGGCAGTAAACATGGGGGCCTCAAGTTCCACCCAGTTGATGGACAACACCTGGTTGGTGGGGATCAGGTCGGAACCCATACGGTTATCTACCGTAATGCAGGAGGTAAGCGGGAGTAGGAGAAAAGCAGACAGGATAATGCTGCAGGCCCTTTTTGTCATTGGGTGTCTAAAATTTGATCGTAAAAGCTGTCGTAATCCCGAATATAGTTGCTTGAAGGGTCCTGTGGATTGATGTACGGCAGAACGGGAATCTTCCGGGATACGGCGTATTGCGTGAGTTTGCGGTCAACACCGGGACTGGCCAGTATGATGCCGTCGGCATATTGCATTGCCGTTTTGGCAAGATTAAGGGCTGTGGGTTCTTCCAGGAATTCCACATCTTTTGTCTTGATGCCGGGCATGATCACTTTTGACTGCATGTTCTCGTTAAAAGTTTCGTTGGTCAGATCGTTGTATAGTGAAACAACCACACGGGCATTTGTGAAAAGAGGGTCATCATGGTAAGCTTTTTTCAGGAACAAAGGCAACAAGTGGCTCAGCCATCCGTGACAATGTACCAGGTTGGGCTTCCAGCGAAGCTTTTTCACAGTTTCCAACACACCCCGAGCAAAAAATATGCCTCTTTCATCGTTGTCAGCGAAAAAACCGTCACTCGTGTCTCTGTACGTGCATTTTCTCTGGAAATAATCTTCATTGTCAATAAAGTAGACTTGCATGCGGGCCGCAGAGATAGAGGCAACCTTGATAATCAGCGGACGGTCAATATCTTTGATTATGATGTTCATGCCCGACAGGCGGATCACTTCATGAAGCTGGTTGCGACGTTCATTGATGCATCCATATTTTGGCATGAATGAACGGATTTCGCCACCCGATTCCTGCACTGCCTGGGGTAAATGACGGCCAACATAGGACATATCCGTTAGTGGAAGGAAAGGGAAAATTTCCGAACTCACATAAAGGATCTTTTTGGCTTTTGTCATAGTGCTTTACCGCTTGAAATCATACAAAGATAGCAAAAATTTCTTATACTTTCATTACCTTTGGAACCATTAACGATGGCACAACAGGAGAAAAATATTATCAACCAGCAACTTGTACAGTCATATCTGTCCTCTGTAATAAGCATATCCCTGGTATTGCTCCTGGTGGGCATAACCGGTTTGCTCGCGGTCAATGCCAGGACCGTCTCTGACTATTTCAAGGAACACCTTGGGGTTTCAGTCATTCTAGACCAGGAAACGAAAGATGCCGATTCTACGTTGATTATCAAACAGTTTATGGCAACCCCGTACGTCAGGGACGCGGTCCGGGAAGCATCGTTCATATCACGGGAGAAGGGAGCAGCAGAAATGGCGCAGTTGCTGGGCAGCGAATTTCTGGACATCTTTGAATATAATCCACTGCCTGCATCTGTCGAGCTAAGGCTGAATGCAGCTTACGTCCAAAATGACAGTATTGCGCGCATGGAAACATTCCTGTCAAAGCTCCCGTATGTAGAGGAAGTCTCTTATCAGGCGCCACTCATAACCTTAATCAACAGGAATCTGCGCAATATCGGCATAGTCCTGGGTGTCATTATTCTTGTGCTTTTGATCATATCCTTTGCCTTGATACATAATACCATCAGATTATCTGTCTATGCGCGCCGCTTTACCATATACACCATGAGACTGGTAGGTGCCACCAGGCGTTTCATCAGAAAACCCTTTATGGCGCAGGCCTTAATACAGGGCCTGTTGTCTTCGCTCATTGCCATAGTATTGCTCATGGGCGTACTCTACTTGTTGCAAAGGGAATTTCCCGGTATTCTGATGCTCATATCGCGCCAGATGTTCCTGCTGGTCATGGGTGGCATGATTGTTACCGGGATTCTGCTGTGCAGGATATCAACTTATTTTGTCGTAAATCGTGTGGTGAAGCTTAAGGCTTCTGCCTTTTATTATTAAACTGCAATGAAGAAACAGAAAATGAATGAAAAAGAAGCCGAAGGGAAATTTGCCCTGCCTGCAAGGAACGTGTACCTATTGCTCATAGGCCTGGCGGTCATAGCCCTGGGATTTATTTTAATGGCAGGGGGAGGCTCCGATGATCCCGAGGTATTTACAGGCCAGAGCATGTTTAATTTTCGCAGGATGGTTATTGCTCCCCTGCTGGTTTGCGGCGGCTTTGTCTTTGAGATAATTGCCATTATGCACATAAAGAAAAATAAGGGGAATGAACGGGTTTGAGGCGCTGGCGCTTGGACTGCTGCAGGGGCTGACCGAGTTTCTTCCGGTCAGCAGTAGTGGACATCTGGTAATAGTAAAGACACTTTTTGGTATTGAAACAAAAGATGCCTCATTCGAGATTGTGGTGCATCTGGCAACCGTTCTGAGTACCATTGTGGTTTTTCGCAAACAGATATGGGAAATGGTTTCAGACACGCTCCGTTTCCGGGCTACTCCTGCGACAGGGCTGACCCTCCGCCTTTTGTTCTCTGCAATTCCTGTCCTGGTTGTGGGATTGTTTTTCAAGGAACGGGTAGAGGCCCTTTTTACCGGAGGACTGACACTCGTTGGTTGGATGTTGCTGCTGACCTCGGTGCTGCTGTTAGTTTCCCAGTGGCTCTCGGCCCTGAGGCTGAAAAAAGGCTCGGTCCGTCCAATCGGCTACCGGGAAGCCTTCCTGATAGGGGTGGCCCAGGCCTTTGCGGTTGTACCGGGATTATCGCGCTCCGGGGCCACCATCGCGACCGGACTGTCGCTTGGCGGAGATAAAGACAAGGTGGCTCCGTTCTCTTTCCTGATGGTGCTGATCCCCGTGTTGGGAGAGGCGTTCCTGGAAATCATATCCGGGGGGTTTGCCCAGGCCGGCACCGGCATCCCATTTATTTCTCTAGCCATAGGTTTTACAGCTGCTTTTATTTCGGGACTGCTGGCCTGCCGGCTTATGATTTCTATTGTACGCAGGGTTAAGTTCACCTGGTTTGCGGTATATTGTCTGTTGGCTGGACTTTCCTGCCTGATTGTACCTTTGTTATGAGCAAATATTATTTTGTTGCCGATGTTCATCTGGGCCTCAGGAACGGAGACCCGGCGGGCAGGGAAGCACGCTTTACCGCTTTCCTGGACAGCCTTGGCCCGGATACGGCCGGCCTTTTCCTGCTTGGGGATATCTTTGATTTCTGGTACGAATACAAATATGTGATTCCCAGAGGCTATACCCGTACTCTGGGAGCGCTGGCACGTGTGCGGGACCGTGGGATTCCGGTACATTTTTTTGTGGGCAATCATGATCTGTGGACTTTCGGATACCTGGAACAGGAGCTGGGCATGCAGATTCATCGCAATGAATTGTATATAAAGCTCGAGGGAAAAGATTTTCTGCTGGCACACGGGCACCGCATGGGTCGCCATCCCTTCAAAAGCCGCGTGTTGCACAAGATGTTTCACAACAGGGTCCTTCAGGTCCTGTTCAGCTGCATACATCCCCGCTGGGCATTTGCCCTTGCCCGGAAATGGTCGGTCTGGAACAGGGACAATCACACATTGGGTCCCTCGGGCAGAAGCCTGGAAGAGCCCATATACCAATATGCCGCCACATACGATCGTCCGGTCGATTTCTGTATTGCCGGGCACATACACCAGTCAGTACGCCGTCCCCTGCCCGGAGGCGGAGAACTGGTTGTGCTGGAAGACTGGTTGTCAGTTGGCCCATCTGGTCCCGTAAGGGGAGATATTGGGATCTTTGGGGGGACCGAAAAGGGAGAAATAGAGATAATAAAAGCGCCCGTCGTGGTACATGCGCACTAATTCTTCAAGTAATTTGTCTTCGCCGTACTTGTCATAAGGCTTTTTCATATCGGCTCCGAAAATGCGCGCGACCCCCTGCCAGAACGAGGCGGTCAGTCCGCCCCGGTAACTTCTCACCACGGCATAGCTTGTCTGGCCAAGTTCACGGTCAATCAGGCGGAGCAGGATACGGCCCTGGGTGAAAGTCAGTTTTCTGAGGGGGGCTTCAAATTCGGCAAAAAGATCACGTTCGGTTTTTTCCAGGAAACGTTCCCGTTCCCTTGGGGAGAAGTTGCTGACTTCCAGAATACTGTCCGTCCTGTCCATGCGTTCCCTGGCCTGTAGCGCAAAGGGGTAGGCACGGGCAAAATTGTGAACGGTCCTGTAATATTCCCTCCATTCGCGGTCGCTTTTCTTCTTGTCCCGCTTGTATATGTGCAGGTCGGGTATGGAGGCTATGAACAGGGTATCACCGTTTTCTACGACGTAACCCATAAGATACCCTTTTGATGTTTTAGCCGTCTGTGCCTGCAGGCACAAAGGGGCCAGAAGGTATAGGACTAATGACGCGATGGTAAGTTTTGTTTTCATCCAATCTCTATGGAGAAGCAAAAAACGTTCCTGTTTTCTTTTCTCTCGTAAGCAAGTTCTCCAGCCAGGTTTCGTATAAGGTGGATCCCAAGCCCGCCGATAGGCCTTTCCTCGGCAGGGAGGCTGGTATCCACCATGTCGTATTCCAGCGGGTTGAAGGGCCGTCCCCCGTCGTTGATGGTGGCGGTGAACTTTCCTCCCTTGATGCACATCTCGATAAGTACGGTGTCGGGTGGATCCTGGGGCAGGTAACCATAAGAGACAATGTTGCTGAAGATCTCGTCCAGGATGAGTTTGATTTTAAATTGAACAGGAACCGGAACCTTGTTTGCATCAAGGAAATCGCCCGTGATATCAAGTAACCGGGACAAGGCGGACAGCTGATTCTCTAGTTCCAGTGTTCGTTTCATGAGGGTATCCTAATTTCGTTTGACAACCAGGATGGTGATGTCGTCGCTTTGCTCTTCATCACCGGCAAAGCGGGCTACATCACCGGCAATGATCCGGCAGATCCGTGCCGGAGCATCTTTCCCATCCATAACCTCCTTATTCCCGAGAACCTTCTCCTTTAGCAACGTGTGAAGCGTCTCAAACCCGTATTCCTCCTGCTTCTGGTTGAACGCTTCGGTCACCCCGTCTGTATACATGACCAGCGTATCGTCTTTGTGGAAAGGGATACTGTTGGTCTTGAATGAATAACCGTCATAAACGCCCAGTACAATGTTATCGGTAACGGGAAACACCTCTGTGCTGCCGTCGTGACGCAGTAGTACGGGAGGGTTGTGCCCAGCATTTACATAATGGAGCGTATCTGTTTCCAGGTCCAGCATTCCGTAGAACACGGTTACGAACATGGAATTTACGCTTTCTGTACACAACAAGTGGTTGACATAGTTCATGCAATCCTTTGGGGACATGCCCTTGAGCCCTGTTGCCCTGATCAGGGTCCTGCTCACAGCCATAAAGATAGCGGCCGGTATGCCTTTCCCGGACACGTCACCTATTACAAATCCAACACGGTGATCATCCATCATGAAATAATCATAGAAATCGCCTCCTATCTGTCTGGCAGCCTCCATGGATCCGTCAATATCAGCCCATTCCAGACCGGGGATGGGCTTGGGCATGATGGCCCTTTGTATTTCACGGGCCACCATCAGGTCATGCTCGATAGAGAGGAGTTTGTCATGGTAGGCAAGTCCTTCCCTGACAATGTTCAATTCCCCGATAGTCTTTTCCAGGGTGATTTCCAAATCATTGAAATCGACTGGTTTGGTCACGAAATCGAAGGCACCCCGATTCATGGCCGTTCGGATATTATCCATATCGCCGTAAGCAGAACAAATCACAGTCTTGAGCAACGGGTTTTTCAATTCCCGCACCTTGCTCAACAAGGTCAGGCCATCCATCTCGGGCATATTGATATCGCTCAGGATTACCCCGATATCGGGTACCTCTATAAGTTTGGCCAGGGCTTCCAGCCCATTGAAGGCAAAATGAAACTCATACTGCCCGTTACGGATCTGTCGCCTGAATTTCTGGTTGATCACATATTGGAGATCTGTTTCGTCATCTACCACTAAAATCTTTTCTGCTGCCATGAATTATTATTGTTTTATGGGGATTATTACTATGAACTCTGCATATTCGCCGGGTGTCGATTCAACTTGTATTTGCCCTCCGTGCACCTTTACAACAATATCGTAACTGAGTGACAGACCGAGTCCTGTTCCTTTACCTGCAGGCTTTGTTGTAAAGAAAGGATCGAATATCTTTTTGATGTTTTCGGGAGAGATACCTTTTCCGTTATCACGGATACGCACTTCCAGAAAATTACCCGCTTTGCGGCTGCTTACCCGCAGTGTGGGTATCCACCCGGAAGGTTTCGATGGACCGGCGTCCTTAACAGAATAGCAAGCATTATTGATCATGTTCAGGAATACCCTGCTTAAATCCTGCGGGACCACGCTGATCTGGGGAAGGTCTTTTGCCAGATCTTCCTCAATGGTGATGTTGAACGAGTTGTCCTGCGCCCTCATGCCGTGGTATCCCAGGGCTATGTCCTCGGTAAGCATGTTGTTGATATCGGTAAGCTGGAACTCGCCGCTCTTGCCCCGTGAATGAAGCAGCATTCCCTTGACTATGCTGTCGGCACGTTTACCATGCTCCAGAATCTTTTCAGCGTTCATGGACAAATCCCCCAGGATCTCGTTGACATAGGATTTGTCGTTTTCATTCATGGCTACCGGAGTAAGTGCTTCTTTGAGCTCTTTTGTAAGATCTACGGATAATTCCGAAAAGTTATTGATGAAATTGAGCGGATTTTTGATCTCATGGGCAACACCGGCTGTCAGTTGTCCCAGGGAAGCCATTTTTTCCGACTGGACCAGTAAGTCCTGTGCTTCTACCAGCTGTGCGGTACGTTCCTTAACACGGTCTTCCAGTGTTTTTTGCGCCTGGTCGATTTCATGCATCATAACGGAGAAGGAATTGGCCAGTTCGCCAATTTCATCGTTCGAAGACAATTCGGGTACGTTCCTGGTGTAGTCGCCACTTTCAGCAACAGATTTGGTATAGCGTGTGAGCTTCACTATGGGCAGAGTCAGCACCCTGGTAACAATAAAGACAAATCCGAATAAAACAAAGAGTGAAAACAGACCCACCAGGATCAGGATGGTGTTCAGGCTGCGCACCTCGGCAAGTGCCTCGTCCCGCGGATAAATCAGGGCCAGCGACCATTGGTTTGCACGGATGGGCACATAAGCGAACCAGGCTTTTTCTTCCCAATCGGGGAACATAAAGGAGTCCATAAAAAGGCCGCTTTCCCCGGCCAGCATTTTTCGGTAGACGTTGAACTGCTGGTTGCGGATGGTGTCTGCTTCTGCCGTGGAAAGGTCTTTATTGCTTACAATCCAGTCGTCCATGGCAGAAAAGGTGGTTTCGTTCATCCGCAGGCGCTGGTCGGGGTGATACACATACCGGCCGCTGTTGGTGATCAAAAAACCGTAACCGGTCTGGTATACAGCCAGGGATTCCATAAGGTTGTTGATCCAGAGGAGTGAAATATCCACAGTTGTTACACCGGCGACCACCCGCTTACCGTCCCGTTGTGTGAAAAATGGGACAGAATAAGTTATCATGAGCACATCCTCCTGGCCGGCTGAAGTTTCGTAATACGGATCGGACCAGTAGGGCTCCTGCAATTGCACCGGTATAATATACCAGTCTTCCATAAAATAATTGTTTCCACCTTCAAATAGAAGCGTGGATTTCACAACAGAATCTTCTCTGTAGGCATAAGGTGCCATCTGTGGCATGCCTTTGTACATGCCGGGTTCAAAGGCAATGGTGGCTCCAAAAACATCGGGGTTTTCCATGAGCATGGATTCCAGCATACGGCTAAGGTCCTGTGAAGACCAGTCTTCCATCTGGTTCAGCTGTGAGGCCATCACGGTGGGAATCCTCTGCGCTGAGGCAAAAACCTGGTTGATGTTTCCGGCAAATTCCTCTGCCTGGTGTTGTGCTTTTTCCAGGATCACGGACGTCATGTGTTTTTTGGAGGAGGTGTAGTTCAGTCCCAGGATAATGACAAGGATCACGACTGTTCCGGCAAACACATACCTGGCGATGGTGTAGGATATGCTTTTCCTTTTTTTAAAGGTTTGCGATGAATGTTTCATAAGGAGGGATGGATTTGATGAAATTACGTTCCAAGAGTACAGATCCCACAAAATTATATGCATGTACCGGGAGCGTCGTTTCTATTTTCCTGGTGCGGGGATGGACCAGGAGTTCGCGGAAGCAGTTGAGCATCCAGCGCTGGTGTGCACGGCTGAATGGTACCCCTGCTTTGTTGCAGGCTTTTTCAAGAATATCAAGAGTTCCTTCCACGTCATCAAAGGCGGCCATCCATCCACGTATTGAGGCTTCAACAAATTTTTTACACAATCCGGGTCGGTTCCAGGCCAGTTTTTCGTTCACATAGATTCCATCTTCGGGGAAATTCATTCCGTAATCACTCATGCGGAATACGTTCAGGTCTTCTTCCCTGACACCGGCACTGAGAATTTCATGGTATTCGTTGTACCACATGGCCATACATACATCTACACCACCGCGAAGAAACAGGTTGATGGAATTGTTGATGATTATGATATTCATCTCTATGTTGTTCCTTTTGAGCAGGCTTAGAGGTTGCAGTTCAAAATCCCCGCTCCATATGCCGATTTTTTTCCCGTTGAATTCTTCCAGTCTGTCCACGCCCTTGCCTTTGTGACTTATAAGCATCAGGGCAGAACTCTGGTTGGTCTGAGCAAGGAGCTGCAATGGCACCTTTGCTTCTTTAAGTTGCATGGCCGTTGAGAGCCAGAGGGTGGCAAAATCGAAATCTCCGGTTTTGATGATATGGGAGGACGGGGTGGTGACTGTCCCGTGGATTATTTCTATGTTCAGGCCAAGCTCTTTGTAGAAACCTTTTTCCTGGGCATAGTAATAACCTGCAAACTGAGCCTGCGGATACCAGTGCAGGAGGAGTCTGTAAGTATCCTTTTGGGCGACGGCCGGAAGGGTAACCATTAGCAGGATAAGGAAAGGTAAAAAATAACGTTTCATAAGAACGGCAAGCTTTATATTGTCACAAATGTAACAAAATTAGGATTCACGTTCTATATTTGCAGGATGAAACTTCTTTTTCTTTTCTGTCTGCTGGCTCAACCTCCCACAACTGATTCTCTGGACATTAAGGTTGAACGACTGCATGATTCCATCCTGTCCGTGGATACGCACAATGATTTTGCCATGGCGCTGGCTTTTCCCCAACGGCGATCCACGGTGACAAAAGGCCAGGTTTCCTTTGAACTGATGAAAAAAGGCCGCCTGGACGCGGCTTTTTTCTCGGCCTACCAGGAACAGGGACCATGTACCCCGGAGGGCCATGATAGGGCGAAATATTTGGCCGACAGCATGCTGCGGTCATTGCACAGGTTTGCAGCAGAACATGAGCAGCTGGGGGGTGTGGCCTACAGCGCCGGGGATGTTAAGGCACTTAAGGAGCAGGGCAGGGCAGCCATGTTGCTTTCCATAGAAAATGCCTATTGCCTGGGTCAGGACATCTCACTGGTGGAGCATTATTACAGGACGGGTGTCAGAATGATAGGCCTTACCCACAATGGCAACAACTGTGTAGCCGATGCTGCAATGGACAGCCTGGAAATTCACGGAGGACTTTCACCTTTTGGCTACCGGGTCATTCAGGAAATGAACCGCCTGGGAATGATAGTGGATGTTTCCCATGCATCGCGCAAAACATGCCTTCAGGCTGTGCAGGCAAGCCACACACCCGTAATGGCCAGTCATTCCGGAGTCTATAACCTGAAAGAGATCCCAAGAAACCTTACAGATGAAGAAATCCTTGCCATTGCAGGAAAAGGAGGTCTGATACAGATTTCCGTAGGCCGGTATTTTCTTTCATTCCAGCCCAAGGCAGAAGTAGGGCTTGAGCACCTGATGGAACATATTAAATATGTGGTAGACCTGGTGGGAATCGAGCATGTGGGAATCGGCAGTGATTTTGACGGAGGGGGAGGCATCGTGGGTGTTGAAGACATGGGGAAGATGAAGGCTATAACCAAGGCACTGCTTGAACAGGGATACACAGAAGATGAAATTGACAAATTGTGGGGTGGCAATGTTTTGCGTTTGATGGAGGAGGTCGCCCGGAATGCAGGCAGTTTCTAACATTTTTCAATTTCATTGTTCATAAATTTTTGTAAATCAGAAATTAAGTTCTATCTTTGCAACCCGCAATTTTAGAGCAGATTGTTTCTAACAAATTGCAAGACAAAGGGTTACAAAGTGAACCCCACTGAATTAGCACCGAAGCAACAAACCATATTTTACGTTACGTTAAACGTTTAGAAAAAAGCAATGTTACAACCTAAAAAAACCAAGTTCAGAAGGCAACAGAAAGGCCGTATGAAAGGGATTGCCCAGAGAGGAACCCAGCTTGCCTTTGGTTCTTTCGGAATCAAGACAATGGAGTCCTGCTGGCTGACCGGCAACCAGATTGAGGCCGCCCGTCAGGCAGTTACACGTCATATGAAACGTGAAGGACAGATCTGGATCCGTGTGTTTCCGGACAAGCCTTTTACAAAGAAACCTGCTGAAGTCCGTATGGGTAAAGGGAAAGGTGCTCCGGAAGGATTTGTCTGCCCCGTTACTCCCGGCAGGCTCCTGATTGAAGTGGAAGGCGTTCCCTTTGAAGTTGCAAAGGAAGCCCTCCGGCTGGGCGCCCAGAAGCTGCCTGTGAGCACCAAATTTGTGGTCCGCAGGGATTATGTAGAACAAAATTAGTTTAACAACAATGAAAGCACCTGAAATACGCGAGTTATCTGTGAAAGATCTAAGCGATCGTATTGAGGCGGAAAAAGCCAGTTTGCTTCGTCTTAAAATGAACCACTCCATCTCTCCCGTAGATGATTTGTCACAAATAAAAAAAGCACGCCGCAATATTGCCCGGATGCTTACTATTTTGAGTGAAAAACAACCCAAACAGAATCTATAATCATTGATTCATGGAAAGAAATCTTAGAAAAGAAAGAACGGGATTGGTGGTCAGCAATAAAATGGATAAGTCCATAGTAGTTGCTGTAAACCGGAAGGTAAAACATCCCATATACGGTAAGTTTGTGAATAAAACCACAAAATTCGTTGCCCACGATCAAAACAACGAATGCAGCGAGGGTGACACCGTACGCATTATGGAAACGCGGCCACTGAGCAAGACAAAGTGCTGGCGTTTGGTAGAAATCATTGAAAAAGTGAAATAGCCATGATACAGCAAGAATCACGTTTACTGGTTGCTGACAACAGCGGGGCAAAGGAAGTCCTTTGTATCCGTGTGCTGGGCGGCACAAAACGCAGGTATGCGCGTATTGGCGATACCATTGTAGTCTCGGTCAAAAGCGCCATCCCGGGCGGAGGGGAAGCCAAGAAGGGTTCTGTCTCCAAGGCAGTGGTGGTTAGAACTAAAAAAGAAATCCGTCGTCCGGATGGATCATATATCCGTTTTGATGACAACGCCTGTGTTTTGCTCAGCAATATCGGAGAGTTGCGCGGAACGCGCATATTTGGTCCGGTAGCCAGGGAGCTCAGGGATCGTTATATGAAAATTGTCTCACTGGCCCCGGAGGTATTATAGGAATTGAGTTATGAGTACAAAATTGCACATCAAGAAAGGCGACACGGTATTTGTTAATACCGGTGAAGATAAGGGAAAGACAGGAAGGGTGCTTGAGGTAAGACCCAAGGAGCAGCGGGCCATTGTTGAAGGAATCAGGATGATAAGCAAGCATACCAAGCCATCGGCAAAAAGTCCCCAGGGGGGCATTATCAAGAAGGAAGGAGCCATACATATATCCAACCTGCAAGTGGTGGATCCCGCTAAGGGAGGTCCAACACGTATTGGACGACGGCTCAACAGCAAGGGGAAATTGGTACGTTATGCAAAAAAATCGGGAGAGGAGATCAAATAATGGCAAAAGCAGTTAAAAAACAGCAACAGGCCCCCGCAGTGGCTAAAGGTTATATTCCCACACTACAGAAAAAGTACAGGGAAGAGATTATTCCCAGGCTGATGAAAGAATTTGGTTTCACGTCGGTTATGCAGGTCCCCAGGCTTGAAAAAATAGTCTTGAACGAAGGCGTAGGCTCGGCAACTGCAGACAAGAAACTCATTGAGGTGGCCCAAGGTGAACTGACCCTGATTACGGGTCAGAAAGCGGTACAGACCTTTTCAAAAAAGGATATTTCAAACTTCAAACTCCGGAAGGGTATGCCCATAGGCGTAAAAGCAACGCTTCGCTCGGCAAAAATGTATGAATTTCTGGACCGGCTGATCTCAATAGCTTTACCGCGTATCCGCGATTTTAAAGGAATCACGGAGAAATTTGATGGTCGTGGCAATTATACACTGGGAGTAAAAGAACAGATCATTTTCCCCGAGATTGACATTGACAAGATTTCAAAAATACTGGGAATCGAGATCACTTTCGTCACATCCAGCAGCAAGGATGAAGAAGCTTTCGCCCTGCTCAGGGAGTTTGGTTTACCGTTTAAAAACATTAAAAAAGCACAATAGATGGCAAAAGAATCAATGAAAGCACGCGAGGTGAAGCGCGCCCGTCTGGTAGCCAGGTATGCGGAGAAGAGGAAAGCCCTGAAAGAAGCTGGCGATTGGAGCGGACTGGCAAAATTGCCCAGGAACTCCAGCCCGGTACGTATGCACAATCGTTGTTCCATTACGGGCAGGCCTAAAGGCTATATGCGGGACTTTGGTATTTCCCGCATTCAGTTCCGCGAAATGGCTAGCAACGGCCTCATCCCAGGTGTACGTAAGGCAAGCTGGTAACAAGGCCCCGCAAAGGCCGGCCATACATATATTTTATTGGATATCGGGCAATTTTTTGCCGAAAACAAATTTTAAAAACATTAATTATGACTGATCCAATAGCAGATTATCTGACAAGGATTCGTAATGCGGTGAATGCTGGACACAAGATCGTGGAGATTCCCGCATCCAGGGTAAAAACGGAACTCACCCGTATTTTACATGAAAAGGGTTATATTCTCAGTTACAGGATTGAAGAAGGAAAACCCTCCAACACCATTAAAATTGCCCTTAAATACCATCCCGAGACAAAACGCCCGGCCATTAAAAAGCTCATCCGCGTTTCCAGTCCCGGTTTGCGTCGTTATACCAATGTGGATAATATGCCCCGGGTGCTCAATGGCCTGGGTATAGCCATCATATCTACATCCAGGGGCATCATTACCGACAAGGAAGCAAAAACGCTGAACGTTGGCGGTGAAATCATGTGTTACGTATATTAATTAAGAGAATAATATGTCACGAATAGGAAAACTCCCTGTAAACCTGCCAAAAGGCGTGAGCGTATCCGTAGGCCCGGGCAATTTGGTTGTGGTGAAAGGCCCTCTCGGAGAACTGAAACAAAAAGTAGATCCGGACATCAAAGTGTCGGTGGAGGGGACAGAGCTTAAAGTGGAACGTCCTACGAACCAGCCGCGCCACAGGTCTATGCACGGTTTGTACCGTGCCCTGATCCACAACATGGTCGTTGGTGTTTCAACGGGTTTCTCCATTAAACAGGAACTTGTAGGCGTGGGATACCGCGTCGAAGTTAAAGGTCAAATGCTGGAATTCAATCTGGGTTATTCCCATGATATACATTTCATGCTGCCCAAAGAAGTCAAGGCTACGGTTGAGATCGCACGTAAAGGCGCCAACCCGGTCCTGACCCTTACAAGCCACGACAAACAGCTGCTTGGAACTATAGCTGCCAAGATCCGCTCGCTGCGTGTTCCCGAGCCATATAAGGGCAAGGGTATTAAATTTGTAGATGAACAAATTCGCCGTAAAACCGGTAAATCCGCAGGTGCTAAATAGTAGGAGGTGAAATTATGGCTTTATCAAAACAAGCAAGAAAACAACGGATAAAATACCGCATCCGCAAGCGGATTTCCGGAACTCCTGAACGCCCCAGGATGGCCGTTTACAGGAGCAATAAACAAATTTATGTTCAGTTGATAGACGACATAAAAGGAATAACCCTGCTACAGGCCTCGTCAAAAGATGCCTCGCTGGCAGAAGAGATCAAGGGGAAAAAACCCGTACAGGTTGCTGCCCTGGTAGGAAAGCTGGCAGCAGAGCGTGCCCTCGAAAAGGGCATAACCACTATCTCTTTTGACCGTGGAGGGTATCTCTATCACGGACGAGTTAAAAGTTTAGCAGATGCCGCCAGAGAAGGCGGTCTAATATTCTAATACGGATATGGCAAATAGTAGAGCAAAAAAAGTAAAAGCCACGGATCTTGAATTGAAAGACCGTCTTGTGGCCATTCAGCGTGTTACTAAAGTTACCAAAGGGGGCCGTAATTTCAGTTTTGCCGCCATTGTGGTAGTAGGTGATGAAAAAGGAGTAGTCGGATACGGCCTGGGCAAAGCCGGTGAAGTAACCTCTGCCATAGCAAAGGGTATTGAGGATGCAAAAAAGAATCTATACCGCATCCCCCTGAACGGGGAAACCATTCCTCACGAAATGGAAGCCAAGTTTGGCGGTGCACGCGTATTCATGAAACCCGCCGCTCCAGGATCCGGAGTTATTGCCGGAGGTGCCATGAGGGCTGTATTTGAATCTGTAGGAGTACACGATGTCCTTGCCAAATCTAAAGGATCTTCCAATCCTCACAATCTGGTGAAAGCCACTGTTCATGCTTTGATGGAAATGCGCGATGCTTACCAGGTGGCCGGTGTAAGGGGTGTTAAAATGGAAACAGTATTTAACGGATAAGGAGGAAAGATCATGGAATTATGGAAAATAACCCAGACAAAAAGCAGTAATTCTGCCACTAAAAGACAGCTTGCAACTCTGGCCGCTTTGGGAATCCGCAGGATGAGCCATTGTGTGGAGAAAGAAGCTACTCCTGTCATAAGGGGCATGGTGGAGAAGGTGCGTCATTTGGTGTCAGTTGAAGAAGTAAAGTAAAGGAGGAAACATAATGAACTTATCAAATTTAAAACCCGCCAAGGGATCAGTTTCCAAGAGAAAACGCATAGGTCGCGGCGAAGGGTCGGGAAGGGGCGGAACATCTACACGCGGACACAAAGGTGCCCAGTCACGTTCCGGATATTCCCGCAAACCCGGATTTGAAGGCGGCCAGATGCCGTTGCAACGCCGTCTCCCCAAATTCGGTTTCAAAAACAGGAACAGGGTTGCATACAAAGCCATAAACCTTTCCACTTTACAATCACTTCATGAAAAAACGGGGATCATTGATATCAATGTTGACGTATTGCGTAATGCAGGCCTGATATCCAGCAATGACCTGGTTAAGATCCTTGGAAAAGGTGAACTGAATGTCAAACTGAATGTCACTGCTCACGGTTTTTCCCAAAAGGCGAAAGAAGCTATAGAGGCTAAGGAAGGGAAGATTGCAATCATTGAATAACCCAGAATAAGCCTGACCAATGAAAAAACTGATAGAAACCATAAAGAATATTTTCAAGATTGAAGACCTGCGCAAACGGATCGTATATACTGTATTGCTTCTTCTGATCTACAGGCTGGGCAGCTTTGTTGTCCTTCCCGGAATAGACCCCATGCAGCTGAGCAATCTGCAGGCACAGGCTTCCGGGGGTCTTGTTGGTTTGCTGAATATGTTTTCGGGCGGAGCATTCGGAAATGCCTCCATTTTCGCATTGGGTGTAATGCCGTATATCTCTGCTTCAATCGTAATCCAGCTTTTGGGGATAATGATCCCCTATTTCCAAAGGATGCAGCGGGAAGGAGAAAGTGGCCACAGGAAACTGAACCAGTGGACACGTTATCTGACCATTGTCATATTGGCCCTGCAGGGTCCTGTCTATCTTACCAACCTGCGCGCACAACTTCCGCCTTCGGCTTTTTTGATTGAAGGTTTTTCATTCAACATCTTTTCCACTGTAGTGCTCATTGGGGGTACCATGTTCATTATGTGGCTTGGAGAAAGGATTACAGACCGTGGATTGGGGAACGGAATTTCCATGATCATCATGGTCGGAATCGTCGCACGTTTGCCTTTTGCCTTTGTGGCCGAGGCAGGTGACCGCCTCTCCCAGTCAACGGGCGGTATGCTGATGCTTGTGGTTGAATTGGTTGTCCTGTTTTTCATCTTTGTGGCATCAATCGCTTTGGTACAGGGAGTCCGCAAGATTCCCGTACAGTATGCAAAACGTATTGTGGGTAACAAGCAATATGGGGGCGTAAGACAATATATTCCGTTGAAGATCAACGCTGCAGGAGTTATGCCTATCATTTTTGCACAAGCCCTGATGCTGTTCCCCATGATTTTTGCCAGCTTCGATGCCACGCGTGGTTTTGCGGCAGTAATGAGCAATATGCAGGGTTTTTGGTATAATTTTGTATTCTTCATACT
This sequence comes from Bacteroidales bacterium UBA1374, assembly GCA_002305545.1. Classification (GTDB taxonomy): domain Bacteria; phylum Bacteroidota; class Bacteroidia; order Bacteroidales; family UBA932; genus DMER64. The sequence goes on along the minus strand of DBRG01000013.1, from coordinate 84,578 downwards.
GGTGGTTGCCTTTACGTATTTTTATACTGCAGTTACGGTAAATCCCACCAATATGGCAGATGATATCAAAAAGAATGGCGGTTTTATACCCGGTATCAAACCGGGTAAAAAGACGGCCGAGTATATTGACAGTGTGATGTCCCGCATTACCCTTCCGGGTTCCATTTTCCTGGGTTTGGTTGCCATTATGCCTGTATTTGCCCAGATGCTGGGGATTAATGCTCAGTTTGCACAGTTTTACGGAGGAACTTCGCTGCTGATCCTTGTTGGGGTGATATTGGATACTCTGCAGCAGATAGAAAGTCATCTTCTGATGCGCCATTACGACGGACTTATGAAAACCGGAAGGCTCAAAGGCCGTTCCAATTTGTAAGACCCGGATTTGAAATAGTTCTTTGCTTAATGAATATTACGAAAACCGAAGAAGAGATTGCGCTATTGCGCGAAAACGGGATGCTGGTCTCCAGAACCCTGGCGGAAGTAGGCAGGCATATTTTCCCCGGAGTTGCCACAAAACAACTCGACGCGATTGCCGAGGCCTTCATTCGCGACCACGGAGCGGTTCCCGCTTTTCTCGGATACAACGGTTTTCCCTATTCCCTCTGCATCTCTGTGAATTCAGTGGTGGTCCATGGGTTTCCCGGCGATTACCGGCTGGAGGAAGGAGACATTGTGTCCGTCGATTGCGGGACAAAGTATAAGGGTTATTTTGGGGACTCGGCCTACACCTTTGGTGTGGGGAAAGTTTCCCAAGCGGCTGAACTCCTTATGCAGACAACCCGCGAATCACTCTTCAGGGGAATCGAGAAAGCCATAGCCGGTAACCGCATTGGCGATATCGGCGAAGCTGTCCAGGGGTATGTAGAAAAAAAAGGTTTTTCCGTAGTAAGAGAAATGGTAGGCCATGGTATTGGCACCCACCTTCACGAAAAGCCGGATGTGCCGAATTATGGCCGCTCAGGTCAGGGAAAGCATCTGGATGAAGGAATGGTGTTATGTATCGAGCCCATGATCAACCAGGGAGGAAGGGGCGTTTATGTAGAACGCGACGGATGGACACTCAGGACAGCGGACAACAGGAATTCAGCCCATTACGAACTAACGGTTGTTGTTCGCAAGGGAAAAGCTGAACTCCTGTCTACTTTCGCCTTCATTGAAGGTGAGGATATGAAGTTATAAAGTGATTAAGGATTAACAAACAATGCCCAAACAGTCTGCTATTGAAAAAGAAGGTGTAATTATTGAAGCATTATCCAATGCCATGTTCCGTGTGGAACTTGACAACGGACACGTGATAATTGCACATATTTCAGGAAAGATGAGGATGCACTACATCCGCATATTGCCCGGGGACAGGGTTCGGGTGGAGATGTCTCCTTATGATCTTTCTAAAGGCCGAATAACCTTTAGATACAAGTAAAAATATTTTAAGGTCACTACAATGAAAGTGAAAACATCCATTAAAAAGCGCAGTGCAGATTGCAAAATCGTAAGACGCAAAGGCCGTCTGTACGTGATCTGCAAAAAGAATCCCAAGTTCAAAATGCGCCAGGGATAAACCAGTTAATTAATAAAGGATTATAAATTATGGCACGTATAGCCGGTGTTGACTTACCCAATAACAAGCGCGGAGAAATAGGCCTGACCTATATCTTCGGAATCGGTCGCAGTTCTGCCCGGACGATCCTGGCCAAGGCAGGAATCGACTATGACACCAAAGTGAAGGATTGGAATGACGATCAGATCGCAGCCATCCGTTCGCTTATCACGGAGGAGTACAAAATTGAAGGAGAATTACGCTCATCCGTCCAAATGAACATCAAACGGTTGATGGATATTGGTTGCTACAGGGGCATCCGTCATCGTCTTGGATTGCCTGTACGCGGACAAACCACCAAAAACAATGCACGCACCCGTAAAGGCCGCAAGAAAACGGTGGCCAACAAGAAGAAAGCAACCAAATAACAACTCAGATTATGGCAAAAAAATCTAATACTACCAACAAGAAGAAAGTGGTAAAAGTAGATGCTTACGGGCAAGCTCACATTTCTTCTACATTCAATAACGTGATCGTTACCCTGGCCAACAGTGAGGGACAGGTCATCAGCTGGTCTTCAGCCGGGAAGATGGGGTTCCGTGGTTCCAAGAAGAACACCCCCTATGCCGCCCAGACAGCAGCTGCAGAATGCGCTAAAGTCGCCTATGATCTGGGATTGCGCAAGGTCAAGGCCTATGTAAAAGGACCGGGATCGGGACGTGAGTCTGCCATCCGTACAATCCACGGAGCAGGTATAGAAGTTACAGAAATAGTTGATGTGACCCCGCTTCCCCATAACGGGTGCCGTCCTAAAGGACGCCGCAGGGTATAATTGTTGATCAAAAAAAATTGAAATAAGATGGCAAGATATACAGGTCCAAAGACCAAGATCGCACGTAAATTCGGAGAACCGATATATGGCCCCGATAAAAATTACGAACGGAAGAACCATCCTCCAGGACAACACGGGATGACCAAAAAACGTAAAAAAACATCTGAATACGGGACCCAGCTTAAGGAAAAACAAAAAGTGAAATACACTTACGGGATTTTGGAGCGTCAGTTTCACAATTTATTCAAGAGGGCATCTTCCATGAAAGGACGTAAGGGTGAAAATCTTTTGCTTTTACTGGAAAGCAGGCTTGACAATATCGTTTTCCGCATGGGTGTCGCTCCTACCAGAGCCGCTGCCCGTCAGCTGGTTACACACCGTCATATTACCATTGACGGAAATGTGTGCAGCATACCTTCTGCCCTGGTTCGCCCAGGATCCGTTGTCGCTGTGCGGGAGCGCTCCAAGAACCTTGAAGTTATTCAGGACAACATTTCACGTTCGGTAAGCAAATATTCGTGGATAGAATGGGATGCAGCATCGGTAACGGGTAAGTTTCTCAATTATCCCGAAAGGACAGAGATCCCTGAGCCCATTAATGAACAATTAATTGTGGAGTTGTACTCCAAGTAATATTATAAATTTTTACCATGGCCATTTTAGCATTTCAAAAACCCGATAAAGTCATCATGCTAGAAGCAACCGACACCTTCGGGCGTTTTGAGTTCCGTCCCCTGGAACCCGGATACGCTACGACTATCGGCAATGCGCTCCGCAGGATCTTATTGTCTTCTTTGGAAGGATACGCACTGACTTACGTCAAAATTGACGGAGTTGAACACGAATTTGCAACCATTCCCGGTGTGATGGAGAATGTAGTGGACATTATTCTTAACCTGAAACAGGTGCGCTTCAAAAGAATGATCGAAGACATGGATGAAGAGACGGTCAGGGTCACGGTTAAAGGCAAAGAGACTTTTGTTGCCGAAGATATATCCAGGCAGTTGTCCTCATTCAAGGTTCTTAACTCGGACTTTGTTATTTGCAACATGGATCCTTCTGTTACCCTGTCCATGGAGCTCCACATTGGAAAAGGACGCGGTTACGTGCCGGCCGAAGAAAACCGGATAGAGAACGCCCCATTCGGATTAATAGCCATGGATTCAATTTACACTCCTATAAAGAATGTCAATTTTTCCATGGAATACTGGAGGGTGGAACAGAAGACCGACTACGAAAAACTCATTCTTGAAGTGACAACAGACGGATCTATTCATCCTAAAGATGCACTGAAAGAAGCTGCCAAGATATTGATTCATCATTTCATGCTCTTCTCCGATGAACGTATCAGCCTGGAGCTGCCCCAGGAAGATGTCAGCTCTGAGCTGGATGAGGAATCTTTGCGCATGCGTCAGCTTCTGCTGACCAAACTCTCAGATATGGAGATTTCCGTGAGGGCACTGAATTGCCTGAAAGCAGCGGAAATTGAAACTTTTGCCGACCTGGTTTCGATACCAAGGCATGAGTTGATGAAATTCCGCAATTTCGGGAAGAAGTCACTGACCGAGATAGATATGCTTATGGAACGTCTGGATCTCTCTTTTGGAATTGACGTTACCAAGTATAACATTGAAAAGAAAGTAAGGAAACATGAGACACAGAAAGAAAGTTAATCACCTGGGACGCAAATCAGGACACCGTAAGGCCATGCTGGCCAATATGGCATCGTCCCTAATCATTCATAAGCGGATAGAAACTACGGTAGCCAAAGCTAAAGCGTTAAGGGTTTATGTAGAACCGCTGATTACCAAATCAAAACTCGACACCACCCACTCACGCCGTACGGTTTTTGCCTATCTTAAAGACAAAGATGCTGTAAGCGAACTGTTTCGTGTTGTGTCACCCAAGATTGCAGACCGTCCCGGAGGTTATACCCGTATATTGAAAACAGGATTCCGTGCAGGCGATGCAGCCGACATGGCCATGATAGAACTGGTAGACTTCAACGAGCTGGCTCTTGCAGGAACAACCAAAAAGGAAGAAAAGAAAACTACCCGCCGAGGCCGTTCCAAAGCTTCAAAGGCTAAAGTTGAGACTGAAACAGCAGAAAAGGTAACTGCAGATCAAGCACAGGCAGCAGACGAAAAGGTAACGGCAACCGAAGAACAACCCAAGCCGAAAGCAAAATCAGCCAAGGCGAAGGCAAAACCGGCCACTGAAACTGTAGCAGCAGAAGAGCCTGCCGCTGAGTAGCCACAAAGTACTGCCGGCAACCGGGCCAGAACACAGACAACTGTGCAATTACCGGCAACAAAGCCGGCGGAATGAATAAAAAAGAGACCAACCAACACATATATTGGTTAGTCTTTTTTTTTGCAGGCTGAGGTTGCTGACACCATTTGGAACGGAGAGCTTTTTTGGTACGCCGAGGCGCTGCGTGCTTTTGCTGCCCGCTGCGGTCGCTGACACAATTTGGAACGGAGCGCTTTTTTGGTACGCCGAGGCTCTCCGTTCCAAATGGTATCAGCAACCTCCCGCCAGGAGCAGTGCCTGCCAGCAGTATCCGTACGCCAGCAGACACACAGGTGGAACCTCAGTGCGCCATTTTTCATAGTCAAATTGTAAGCACCTATAATACAGTTAATTAAAAATTTGTGTGCGATTTTGGCGCACTGAGGTTCCACCTGTGCTAAACTACTGACCGTGACTTATCCCTTTTTGGTGTTGGTGTTGACAGGGAGGTGGTAAGTAGCAATAATAGCGTTCGCGCCAATAAAGCCAATAATAACAGCATGTCACAAGATTTTATAACAAAACCGCCACTTACCACCTCCCTGCAAAACCACTGAAATCCATGGAGGGTGGTAAGTTGCAAAAAACATGAACGCGCCTCTAATGTGCACATTAACAGGATGTCATGTGTTTTCGTAACACAGTTGTTACTTACCACCTCCCCCCAAAATCACAGAAAAACCGCAAAAACAAGGGGAGGTGGTAAGTGATGAAAACGCGACAGCGCCTCTAATACGCAAGTAAACAGGGCGTTATGCATTTTTGTAACATGGTTGTTACTTACCACCTCCCCTGCAAAACCACTGAAATCCAGGGAGGTGGTAAGTTGTCAAAATGGTGTTCACGCCCATAACGTACACAATAATAGCGGGTTAAAGGTTTTTTCAACAAAATCATCACTTACTACCTCCCAAAAAGCAGCTGGGAACAATGATTGGTGCTGCGAAGCAGCATATTATTAGCGCCAAAAACCTTTGGCGCACCGCCTTGAAAGACCACCAGACGGTAAATTGAGCAGCAATACGCATAACTGCAAGGTCGCCTGAGCGCTAAGAACGGAGTTCCTCGGCTTAAAAGAAAAAGCACTCCGTTCTTAGCACTCAGGCGACCGCTTGCAGGAAAGGCTAAAGCCTCGGCAAAAAGAAACAAGTTTCCCGATTTTGTAGTGGAAGCAGCCGTCAGCAGCAAACGCGGCCAGGAGCAACCAACAGGAGTTGCCTGGAGGTAGGAAGAAAAGTTAAAAGGTTTATATTTGTGGGATGAATTTTACGGTGTTGCATAAAGATCCGGGCAGTGGGGCCCGTACCGGGAAGTTGGTTACGGAGCACGGAGAGGTAGACACTCCCATTTTTATGCCGGTAGGCACATTAGGAACCGTAAAGGGCCTGTTTCACTGGGATCTGTTAGAAGACGCGAAGGCACAGATCATTCTTGGGAATACATATCACCTGTATTTGAGGCCGGGTTTGGATATTATTGAGAAAGCCGGAGGATTTCATAAATTTTGCAGCTGGGACAGACCGGTACTGACCGATAGTGGCGGGTACCAGGTGTTTTCACTGGCTGCCAGGCGGAAACTGACACCTGAAGGGTATTATTTCCAGTCGCACATAGACGGATCCAGGCATTTCTTTTCACCGGAAAAGACAGTTGATATTCAAAGGATTATAGGTGCCGACATCATTATGGCCCTTGACGAATGCACTCCGGGCGATGCCCCGTACGATTATGCCGAACAATCACTTTCAATGACCAGGCAGTGGCTTGAAAGGGGTTTGGAGCGTTTTCGTTCCACGGAAGGACTGTACGGATACGGACAATCTTTTTTTCCCATAGTTCAGGGATGTGTGTATCCTGACCTGCGTCGCCGGGCAGCAGAACATGCAGCTTCACTTGATGCAGAAGGATTTGCCATAGGAGGCCTTTCGGTAGGGGAACCCACAGAGGTTATGTACCAGATGATAGAAACGGTAGATCCTTATTTGCCCCGCAATAAACCCAGGTATCTTATGGGGGTGGGGACTCCGGCAAACATACTGGAAGGGATCGCAAGGGGAATTGATATGTTTGATTGCGTTATGCCCACAAGAAATGGGCGCAACGGCATGCTTTTTACAGGGAAAGGAATAATCAACATAAAGAACAGGAAATGGGCAGATGACCTTTCTCCCGTAGATCCGGAAGGAGCATCGTTTGTGGATCAAACATATTCAAAAGCCTATCTGCGTCATCTGTTCATTGCCGGTGAAATGCTGGGGCCGCAGATAGCCAGCCTGCATAATCTGGCTTTTTATTTGCAATTGGTCAGAGAGGCGGCACTTCATATAAAGACGGGAGATTTTACCCCATGGAAAAATAAAATGGTCGGACAACTTGAAATGAGGTTGTAATGAATGGAAGACTGAAAAAAAGATCCTATAATTTTAATATAACCATACTGGACCGGTACATTATCCGGAAGTTCATGGGGACTTATTTCTTTGCCATTCTGATCATTATAGGGATAGTGATTATTTTTGACATCAGTGAAAAAATTGATGATTTTGTAGACAAGGAAGCGCCACTGCGTGCTATTGTGGTGGATTACTACATGAATTTCATTCCCTATTTCATGAATATGTTCTCACCGCTGTTTGTCTTTATTTCCGTCATCTTTTTTACATCAAAACTGGCGAGCCACAGTGAGATCATTGCCATGTTAAGCGGCGGGATCAGCTTTAACAGGATCATGTACCCGTATATATTGTCTGCATTGTTCATAGCCCTTTTATCTCTGGCGCTGAACTGGTTTGTAATACCACCTGCCAATCGTAAACGCCTGGCTTTTGAGGAACAGTACCTGAAAACGCGCACAGAATACAACAGGAACATACACTACCAGGTTGAGCCTGACACGTATGTCTATATGGAATCTTACAACGCCTGGAACAGTACAGCCATTCGTTTTACCCTGGAGTCATTCAAAGGAAACGAACTTGTATCAAAACTGTCTGCCGAGACAGCCCGCTGGGATTCCACCACAGGAAAGTGGCGCTTGAACGAATACAACCTCCGCCGTTTTTCCGACACCTCCAATACCGTAAAATGGGGGAGACAACTGGACACCCTGATTGATATTACCGGAGCAGACCTGGTGAGAAGGAAGGAATCTGTGGAACAGTTCAACCTGAGACAGTTGAACCGCTTCATTGAAATCCTGCGCCTGCGTGGTGACACCAACATTAAATTTGCCCTGATCCAGAAAAATTCCCGACTTGCCATTCCCTTTTCTTCCTTTATCCTGACCATCATGGGTGTGTCCTTATCCTCACGCAAAAGAAGGGGAGGCATTGGACTGAACATTGGGATAGGCATTGCCCTGAGTTTTTCGTATATCCTGTTCCTGAGATTTTCTGAAATGTTTGTTCACGCCGATGCATTACCTCCGGCTATAGCCCTGTGGCTTCCCAACGTTCTTTATGCGCTGATCGCGTTTGTGTTGTACCGGCTCTCGCCGAAGTGATACTACAGGAACATTCCTATCATGGAAGCAGAAAGCAATCCGGCCAGGGTAGCTCCAAGCAGTGCCCGGAATCCGAATTTTGCCAGAATATGTTTCTGATTGGGTGCAATGCCACCTATCCCGCCTATCTGGATCCCTATGGAAGCGAAGTTGGCAAAGCCACAAAGTACGTATGTGGCTATGATCAGCGATTTGGTATGCTCAAAGACCCCGGCCTGGATCATCTGGGCAAGACTGCTGTAACCCACAAATTCGGTCATAATGAGTTTTTCTCCCAGCAAACGTCCCACAAGGGCAATATCCTGTCCAGAAACACCGGTAAGCCAGATAACCGGAGCAAAAAGGTAAGACAGGACACACTCCAGCGAGAGGCTGTCATACATTCCATTGGTCCAATTGGCAATCAGGCCGTTCAGGTGGGTCCAGTGCCCCACTTTTCCGAAAATATAGTTGACTCCGGCAATCAACGCATAGAAAACCAGCAACATGGCAGCGACGTTGGCTGCAAGCTTTAATCCGTCAATAGCCCCGTTGGATATGGAATCCAACATGTTTCTTCCCATTTTTTCTTTTGAAACCTTGACTTTATTGTCAATTTCTTCTGTTTGAGGAACCAGTATCTTGGCCATGGCAATGGCACCGGGTGCGGCCATGACAGAAGCAGAAAGCAGGTGTTTGGCAAAAGCAATGCTCATCTGAACATCTCCCCCGCCCAGCATGCCAATGTATGCGGCCAGGACCCCGCCTGCCATGGTACTCATGCCGGCGGTCATCACCAGCATGATCTCTGATTTTGTCATGGTGGGGACATAGGCTTTCACCAGCAGGGGAGCCTCTGTCTGTCCCAGGAAAATGTTACCGGTTGTTGACAGGCTTTCTGCCCCCGAGAGGTTCATCAGCTTGGTGAAGACCCAGGCCATGACCCATACAACCTTCTGCAAAATACCCCAGTAAAACAGCAGGGATGTGAGCGCAGAGAAAAAGATGATGGTAGGCAGGATCTGCAGGGCGAACACATACCCGAATTTATTTTGATCCATTAACGATCCAAACAGGAAATTGGAACCGGCTTTAGTCCAGTCCAGGACAACGACAAAAGCCTTTCCGAATATTTCAAAGAGCGTTTGCACCGCCGGCACAGTCAGAATTCCAAGGGCAATGAGCAACTGCATGAGTAGGGCAATTCCAACGGTTTTCCAGTTGATTTTCCTCCGATTGGTACTGAACAGAAAGGCTATCAGCAGTAAAGAGACCAGGCCCAGAAGGCCCCTGAGGATGGATTTAATGTTAAAGACAAACTGGCGGCTCTCAAGGATACCTTTGTAGGGATTTACGTTTTCCACCACAGGTTCCTCTGTTACAAGCGTTTCAGTTCCTGCACTGACCTCGACAATGGAATCATTTTGACCAAAAATAAAATTCAGCGGCAATGTCATGCAAAACAGCAGAAGTATGATTTTTCTCACAGGGGGTAGTTTTAGGATTAATGCAGCAAAGATAAACAAAATGCTAACTTTGCATCTATGGAATGGCAAACAAAAGTAACGGCACCACCCCTGCCGGAACGCTTTTCATATGCAAACCGGTTTTTCTTTGCAGGATCCTGTTTTGCCAGTGATATTGCACAAAAAATGAGGGAATTGCATTTTTTGGTTGCCCCGGATGCATTTGGCCCGTTGTTCAATCCCTCGTCCATAGCTTCTTCACTGGAACGCCTTGAGGGTCCCGTTCCCTTTGAACTTGCCGAGGTGATGAAATTTCCTTATGGGGCTTATGGCTCCCTGAATCATCATACTTCTTTCTCCAGGGAGGATGCCGGCAGTTTTCTTGCTCATGCAAACGATAAACTGAAAGAAGCAGCGGATTTTTTCCATACTACTGATTTTGTGGTTATAACCTTTGGAACAGCCTGGACATACACCCATAATGGCAAGGTGGTGGCAAACTGCCATAAATTGCCGGCCCGTTTTTTCAGCCGTGATTTCCTTTCCCCCGAGCAGGTGGCTGATCTGATGGTTCCCCTGCTGCAACGACACCGGGACAAGACCTGGATCATGACGGTAAGCCCCATTCGTCATTGGGGAGACGGAGCCCACGGCAACCAGTTGAGCAAAGCCTCCCTTCACCTGGCCATTGACCGTTTGCAAAGCACTTTTCCCAATGTATACTATTTCCCTTCCTATGAACTGGTTATGGACGAGTTAAGGGACTACAGGTATTATGCTGCCGACCAATGCCACCTGACTGAGCAGACAATTGAGTATATCCTGGAGCGTTTTTTGGAAGCTGCAGCCGATGATGAAACAAGGGCTCTTGTTAAAAAAATGGAAAAACTGAATGAGTCCCTGGCCCACAGGCCGCTTTTCCCTTTGTCTGAAGAAAATACGCTTTTTTTAAAAAAACTTGAAAAACAGAAGGCTGAATTACTGCAAACTATTGGAATCAAAAGAAAATTATGTTAGATTTGTGCCTGTTACCACAAGAAAACTTTCATTTAACCTAATAATTTATTATCATGAACAAAGCAGATCTTATTGCCGCAATGGCTGCTGAATCGGGACTTTCAAAAGTTGATTCAAAAAAAGCACTGGATGCTTTCCTTGCTGCCACAACCAAAGCCTTGAAAAAAGGTGAAAGAGTAACCTTAGTAGGGTTTGGCTCATTTGTTGTAGGAAAAAGAGGTGAAAGAACAGGGAGAAATCCTCGTACAGGAGCTACTATCAAGATTAAGGCTAAAAAAGTCGTTAAATTCCGTCCCAGTATTAAATTGTAGCCAACGGTACAGTATCCGCTTGACATAAGTCAGGAGATAATAAGGAGGACATCCATGTTCTCCTTTTTATGTATATAAAGGATCAATGAGGCGGTACATCATTAATTTGTTCGCGGTCATCCCTCTGCTGATGGGGTTACTGATCGTGACGGCAGCCGGCCTGAAAGCGCAGACAAATTATGCACTTTCAGGAGTAGTGGCTGACGCCGTAACGGGAGAAGTGCTGCCTGGTGCCGTGATCCGTTTGCCCGGAGAGGGTGGTCTCTGGACACTTACAGATACCCGGGGTCACTTTTTGATCAGGCTTCCGCAGGGAAATCACGGGCTTGAGGTTTCTTATATCGGATATCAAACACAGCTGACAGAAGTAGTTCTTGACCACGACAAGGACACCGTCTTCACCCTCATGCCCATGTCTTATTACATACAGGGTGTGACCGTCTTTGCCGACAGTCCCGCTAAACGGCTCAGTCGGGCCGAAATGAGCATTGAGCGCATAGACACCGAGATCATTCAGCGTGTCCCCACGTTGTTCGGAGAAGTGGATTTGCTTAAAGTGGTACAGATGCTTCCCGGGGTACAGGCTGCATCGGAAGGGAGCAGCGGTTTTCATGTGCGCGGCGGCAGCCCGGATCAGAACATGATCCTATTTGACAATGCCACGTTGTACAATGTGTCCCATATGTTGGGTTTTTTCTCCATCTTTAATTCAGATGCGGTCAAAACCATGACATTATATAAGGGAGATATACCTGCCCGCTTTGGAGGCCGGTTGTCCTCTTTGCTCGAAGTCATACCGGCCGACGGAGCCGGACGTTTTTCAGTTGACGGTGGACTTGGACTGATTGCCAGCCGTCTCTCGGTTCAGGGAGGAATAGCAGATGACAGGTTGACTTACCTTGCTGCCGGCCGCAGAACTTATGCAGACCTGTTCCTTCCCCTGGCAAAGAATGAAATCATTAAAAATACGACCATCAATTTTTACGATCTGAACGCCCGCCTGAAATGGAAGGTCAATGACAACAATTATCTCTACCTGAGCCTGTACAACGGGAGGGACCGTTTCAGGATCTCGGATATGGGATTAAAATTCGGAAATGCCGCGACAGCCATAAACTGGAACCATGCCATTTCTGACCGTTTATTCATGAGGTTTTTCACCACGTATACCAATTACGATTACGATTTTCAGGGGTCAACCAGCGAAATGGATTTGGAATGGATATCCCGTATCCAGGATGCCGGCCTGCGTGTGGATTTTTCCTTCATCCCGGACCAGAAAAACGTCTTTGAATTCGGGTACACCTCCAATTTCCAGTGGTTTCAGCCTGGAAAAGCAATAGGAACCGGAACCATAGGAACGGGAGCAAAGGTAGAGCAGGATATTACCATGTCACGCCGCCAGGGATTTGTGAACGTTGTATATTTTTCCAACGAACACAAGCTGTTCGGGCACAGGATTGAACTCCGCTATGGCCTTCGCTTCACCCGTTTTGACAACGTAGGGCCCACAACATTGTACCAGGTGGATGAACAGTACAACCTGATAGACGAAGAGGGGACTGAAATTCCTTCCGGTCAATTTTTTCATCACCGGTACGGATGGGAACCCCGCCTGGGGCTTTCATTCCTTGTTACTCCTGAGCTTTCACTGAAGACATCCTATTCCAGGACACTCCAGTACGTTCACCTGTTGTCCTTCTCTTCTGCCGGCTCTCCTATGGAAATCTGGATTCCTTCCGGCCCGTCCATCCTTCCCCAGGCATCACACCAGATCTCAGCGGGCATCTTTGCCAATCTTTTCAATAAGGATTATGAGGCATCGGTTGAGGTTTTTTATAAACACCTGGACAATGTCCTTGATTTTAAAGAACATCCCAACCTGCTGCTCTATGACAAGATTGAGACCGAACTCCGCTTTGGAAAAGGGAAGAGTTACGGGGTGGAATTCCTGCTCAAAAGAAATACAGGGGCCTTAAGCGGATGGATAAGCTATACCTGGTCCCGCTCATTCAGAAACATCCCGGGAGTCAACAAAAATCAGACATATCGTGCCCCCTCTGATCGTCCGCACAATATCAACATAGTGGTCTTTTATGACATTTCCCCCCGCCTGCAGGCCTCGCTCAATTGGGTATATGCCACCGGCATGCCAATTACCCTGCCCGAGGGCCGTTACTGGTTTTACAATGAACTGATCCCTGTGTATACAGAAAGGAATTCATACCGCATGGCAGATTACCACAGGATGGATGCTTCACTGAACATACGGCTGGGTAAACCGGGCAGGCGCTGGAAACATTCATTGAATGTGTCTGTATACAACCTTTACGCACGCAAGAATCCCTGGGCAATTAATTACCGGTTGAATCCGGCCGGGGAGCAATACCTTGAAATGACGTACCTTTTTAGCATAGTTCCTTCAATAACATGGAATTTCAGTTTTTGACCATCAAAGACATCAGGTCCGCAACCCTGGTATGGCTGCTGTTGCTGTTACTGGCGGCGGGTTGCACAGAGCCCATAGCGCTCAGAAGTGACGATATGGAACCACGCCTGGTTATTACAGGAACCCTTTCCACTGACCCGGGAAACCAGGTTGTTGAGATTTCTTCCACGGCGCCTTATTTTGGATCGGAACTGCCTGTGAACATAGAGGCAACAGAAGTTCGGCTGAATGGAGATAGTCTCAGGCGGGATGCCCCGGGCATTTATTCAACAGGTGAAAATTTTGCAGCCCTGCAGGGAGAAACATACCTGCTGGAAGTATGGATTGATTATGACGGGGACGGGAAAGATGAATACTATACCGCAACTACTACCGTTCCTTATATACACGCGCTGGAATCCCTTGTACTCAAGTCGCTTTCCGGAGCGGACACGCCCTTCGTGCTGGTGGCAGGTTTACAGGATACCCCCGGAGAAGATTACTACGGAGGCGCTCTCTGGATCAACGACGTGCTTTACAGCAACAGGATACTCAGGTATTACATCCATATGCTAAACGATTATACACAAGACGGGGAATATCTGAGGTATCCCATTCCGGAGTGGATCATAACCAAGTCACTGGTGTGGGACAACGGAGGCACTTTCGATCTTTATGCCGGCGATGTGCTAACCCTGGAATTGCAGACACTGAGCAAGGAGTATTACCTGTTTCTGGCGGAGGCTAAAATTGAAAAAAACCAGCAATTCCCGCTTTTTTCCGGACCTAGGGGCAATGTTACCGGCAATATAACAGGAGGTGCGCTGGGAATCTTCGGCTCTTATGCGTCGAGCCGCAAATCGGTCACTCTTCCGGTATGTCCCGGGCTTCCTTCCAGGTAGGAGAGAAGGGAAGGTAAACCAGCAAAGGCCCGTTCAGGAAGGACAATAACAGGTTGTTTGCCGTACACTGGTTAAGTGTGGCTTTCCACCAGGAATCAAAAACCACGTTTTCCACAGGATAACGCACCCCCTCGGCCCGTAATTTCATGGCCGGATTAAAGGCGAAAAAAGAGACGGGATTTCCCCCGCAACAGGGTACCGAAACCTCCATAAAGCCATCGGCCTTTTGAATTCCCTGCGCAAAAACATGAAAAATTCCATGATCTGTTACCATACGCACAGAGTCCATCATCAGGGCGAAAGACCCTAACAGGGAGATGTTTCCCAGCGTATGGTCTTCTCTCAATCCGGTGGCGCCCAGGATGACAACGCTCCTGAAACCTTTCCTGGAGCAAAACTGCACGGCTTTTGTCAGGTCATTGGTTTCTTCAGAGGTGTCTCTTATCATACGGGAGATGTATTTTTCCCGCGAAGTTTCGGACAAGGAATCAAAATCTCCAACAACCCAGTCCGGCTCCCGTCCCTGCAGTCTGTTCACTGCCCCGTCTGTACAAATGAGCGTCTTTGCCGTTTTCAGCAGATGTAACGGATAAGGGTGTACCGGGTATGCCCCCTGGGCCAGTATGACGGCTTCTTTCATGGTTACCGGAAGTTCAGTTCTCCTGTATTTCTGAATCCTGCAAGGAAAGTACCGGCGGAAAGCCGTTTTTTCCCGGGGGCCTGGACCTCCAGCAAATGGACATATCCCCCGGGGCAGGCAACTTTTAACGTTGTTTTCCAGTCCGAGACAACTTTTCCCGGGGTGTCGCCATGTGTGGTAATTTCGGCCCGGGCTTCGTAAATTTTAATATCCACAAAGGTTTCTCCTTTCTTAAGGGTAGAGAAAGCACAGGGATAAGGGCTCAGTCCCCTGACCAGATTGACAATTGCCCCGGGTTCATTGTTCCAGTTTATACGGCAGGTTTCCCGACTGAGCCGGGGGGCAGGTTTGAGTTCCCCGGGAGCTACGAAAGGCTGGGGAACCGGCTTGATACTGCCCGACCAGAGCCCTTCAATAGTTCTTGCTACCAGGGGACCTCCGGCTTCCATCATCTTATCATGGAGCGATCCTGCATTATCAGTCTCTGCTATGGGGATGGACTGCTGAAGGAGTATTGCTCCTGTATCTATTTGTTCGTCAATAAGAAAGGTTGTAAGCCCGGTTTCCTTTTCGCCGTTTATGATAGCATGATTGATAGGAGCTGCACCCCGGTACCCGGGCAGCAGGGAAGCATGAAGGTTCAGGCACCCGTGAGGAGGCATTTGCCAGACCTGCGGAGGCAGCATCCTGAAAGCCACAACCACGAAAATGGAAGCATCCCATTTGGAGAGACGTTCCAGAAACTGACTGTCTTTTAAGGAAACAGGCTGCAGGACAGGCAAATTGGACTCAAGGGCCGTTGTCTTTACAACAGAAGGTTGCGGTACAAGACCCCTGCCGGCTGGTTTGTCGGGTGCAGTTACAACGCCCTTGACAGGATATCCCAGTCGCAACAGCTCCTTCAGGATCCCGGCCGCAAAGCCGGGAGTGCCCATAAAGACAAGTTCAGGCTTTTCTTTTTTCTTTGTCATGATAACGGGGAAAATGCTTCCTGATCTTTTTTATGGTTGCAAGGTACGCATCTTTGTTGAACAAAGCCGAGTCGGTAGTGGCCTTATAGGTCAGGAACACTCCGATGGGCAGCAACACAAGGGATGAGATGAGCGTCCCCATGGCAGCCGAAACAGACCCGTCCGTGGCCAGCTTTTTTCCGGAGATATCGATAACATAATAGACCACAAAAAAGAGCATGGAGACGATCACGGGAGTACCCAGACCGCCTTTTCGAATGATGGCCCCCAGGGGCGCTCCCACAAAAAAGAAAATAAAACAGGCGAAAGCCACAGTGAATTTGCGGAACCATTCGACCTTTGTTCTTCTCAGGGGAAGGTGTATCTGGATCTCTTCGATCATATAGTTGTCCACCTGGTTCAACATCTGGTCCACCTTACCGATGGTCCGGTTTAAAAGGTCGGGGTATTGCATGTTTTTTTCGGGCACGGGAAGACGGTCTATGGGAAAATACCCCTGGTACTGTTGCCGGTTGGCGGAATCCAGCTGCAGGGCATAAGTCAGGCCCCCCGCAATAAGCATCCGCTTCCGGAATTGTTCCAGGGCAATGGTATAAAGGGAATCCAGCGAGTCACGCCGGTAGCCCAGGCTGCGTACGCCCTGTGCCATCACGTCGCTTCCGAACCGGTCTTCGTCCCGCCTTTGAAAAGCGTAGTTGTTAAGCTCTATGATGATATCCTGTTTTTCAAATTTAATCCGCTGCAGGGCAAAAGCAGTATCGGCAACGGATTTTCTTTCGCCTTCTTCGTATGTTTCACCGCTGTGCAGCGTGAAAAGAATATTTTTCTTGTCTTCTGTCAGCCGGATGGAACCCGAATCGGCCAGGGTTACGCTGTTGTTCCCCCTTCGGGAACTGTGATCGTATACCATCACATCGTACAGCATGTCGGTAACATTGTTCCTGTTTTCAACCCGGAGGCTGTAATTATCAATTCCGTTGTAAAAGATTCCGGTGGGAATACGGATTTCCTCTTTGGTGCGTGAAATATCGTCACGTAAGGCAAAAATATTCTTGTATGCAAGCGGCATCAGGTTGTTGGCGGCAAAGAAAGCACCCACGGAGATGAAAAAAGACAAGATAATGAGTGGGCGCATGATACGCTGCAATGGAATGCCCGCCGCCTTCATGGCCAGCAATTCGTTGAATTCTCCCAGGTTTCCCATGGTCATGATAGAGGCCAGCAGGGTAGCCAGTGGCAGGGCCATGGGAATAACAGTACAGGTTCCCCAGAACAGGAATTCAAGGATCACCTTCAGACCCAGCCCTTTTCCCACCAGTTCATCTATGTATACCCACAGGAACTGTAATACAAGAACGAACAGAACTATAAAAATAGTCAGGAACAAAGGGCCCAGGAATGAGCGGACCAGAAAACGGTCAAATATTTTCACCGTCAGTTGGTTTAATGATTCTTCAATGCTTCGGCAATGGTATCCATGGCGGCCTGCAAACCCCCCGGGTCTTTTCCTCCGGCCGTTGCGTAAAAGTCCTGCCCGCCTCCTCCGCCGCCAATATGACGGGAAGCCTTTCGGATAATCTCTGCTGCGTTCAATCCGTCACTCACCAGGTCCCTGGAAAGGAGCAGGGTCAGGTTGGCTTTGCCGCCGTGTTCGTAGGCGGCGGCAAAGGCCATGTTGTCAAAGTTGCCCTCACGGAAAGAGAAAGCCACGTCTTTTATCATCTCGGGTACGTATATGCCCCGTAGTTGTACAAATTGAATGCCATTCAGGCTGGAACGCTTTTCCCAAACCGATTTGCCCAGGGCAACCGCCCTTTCATGCCGGATTTGTTCCATGGCTTTATGCAAATCTTCGTTTTCATGTAAGATTTTCTTTACCGAGGCAATAACATCGGGATGATCGTTCATCAGGGCCCTGACCTCGCTGATTATCATTTCCATTTCTTCAATTTTCCTCTCCACGGCCAGGCCTGTGATGGCTTCTATCCTCCGTACACCGGCAGCAATGGCCCCTTCGCTCACAATTTTGAATATCCCGATATTACCAGTTGCAGAGGTGTGTGTCCCGCCGCATAATTCAATGGATTCGCCAAAGCGGATAATGCGCACTTTTTCTCCGTATTTTTCCCCAAACAAGGCTATAGCTCCCATTTGGCCGGCTTTTTCAATGGGTACATCAAGAAGTGCATCCTGCGGTATATTTTTCCGGATCAGCTCATTGACCAGGCGTTCTGTTTTCCGGATATCTTCCGGCTCCATACGGGCGTAATGGGAAAAGTCAAAACGCAGCCCCTCTTCCGAAACCTGGGATCCTTTCTGTTCTACCTGGGGCCCCAGAACCTGCCTGAGTGCATGGTGGAGCAAGTGGGTGGCTGTGTGGTTGTTGGCAATTGTCTGCCTCCGGTTCTGATCCACGACTGCCAGGAATTCCGTTTCGGGATATGCGGGGGCATGGGGTGATAAATGCAGGATCAGGTTATTTTCTTTGATCGTATCTGTGACAGGAATTTTTTCTCCCTGAGCGTTTTCCAGGAAACCGGAATCCCCTACCTGTCCTCCGCTCTGGGCATAAAAGGGTGTCTGGTCCAGTACGATCTGATAAAATTCGCGGTTTTTTGTCCTGACTTTTCTGTAACGAATAATCCTGGCATAAGCCTGCGTGGTTTCGTATCCCAGGAACACCGGTTGAACAAAGGGCCTCACCTCTATCCAGTCTCCTTCTTTTACCAGGGTAGCTTTACGTGCCCTGTCTTTCTGGGCTTGCAGCTCTTCTTCAAATTCGGCAATATTCACATCCAGGCCTTTTTCCTTAGCCATAAGAATGGTAAGGTCCAGTGGAAATCCATAGGTATCGTATAGCAAAAAGGCGTCTTTGCCGCTGAATTCCTTCAGTGTCTTATCCTGGATAAAGTATTCAAACAAACGGGTTCCCTTTTCCAATGCCCTCAAGAAAGCTTCTTCTTCCTGCCGAATGATGTTTTGGATCAGGTCTTTTTGTTGAACCAGCTCAGGGAAAGCTTCTCCCATCTTCCCGATCAGTGCCGGTACCAGGTCGCAGAGGAACGGTTTGTCAAACCCTAGGAAGGTATGTCCGTAGCGAACGGCCCTGCGCAAAATGCGCCGGATGACATACCCGGCTTTCACATTGGATGGCAACTGCCCGTCGGCAATGGAAAAACACATGGCCCTCAGGTGGTCTGCAATCACACGCATGGCCACATCTATATGGTTGTCCTTCCCATATTCCTTATTGCACAGCTGGCCTATTGCCCCTATCAATCCCTGGAACAGGTCGGTGTCGTAATTGCTGGTTTTGCCCTGGATGGCCATGCACAACCGCTCCAGTCCCATTCCGGTATCCACATGCTTTTGGTCAAGGGAAACCAAATTCCCGTCGGCTTTGCGGTTGTATTGTATAAAGACAAGGTTCCAGATTTCCACTACCAGGGGGTGTCCCTGGTTAACCAGGTCAATCCCGGGAATCTGCGCCCGGTCACCGGGTGTCCTAAGGTCAATATGTATTTCGCTGCAGGGTCCGCAGGGCCCTGTTTCTCCCATTTCCCAGAAATTGTCTTTCTTGCTTCCTGCCAGGATCCGTTCCGGAGGAAGGAACTGTTCCCAGATGGCACGTGATTCGTCATCGGGTCCCAGGTTGTCCTCCTTAGATCCTTCAAAAACGGTAGCATAAAGGCGGTCTGCATCCAATTTGAAAACCTGGTGAAGCAACTCCCAGGCCCAGGCAATGGCTTCTTTTTTGAAGTAGTCACCGAAACTCCAGTTGCCCAGCATCTCGAACATGGTATGGTGATAGGTGTCGTGTCCAACCTCTTCAAGGTCATTATGTTTCCCGCTTACCCTCAGACACTTCTGTGTGTTGGCAACCCGTTTGTAAGTGGCAGGTTCGTTGCCCAGGAACCAATCTTTGAACTGGTTCATTCCTGCATTGGTAAACATCAGGGTGGGATCGTTCTTAACCACCATGGGAGCAGAGGGGACAATAGTATGTTCTTTCTCCTCAAAAAAGTTCAGGAAAGTTTTCCTGATATCGCCAGAAGTCATGTTGCTATAATTTAAAGGACAAATATACCGCTTTTTAGAAAAATACTTATCTTTGCTTGTTGACAACGTGTTTAGAACGCTGATGGCGGGAAAAAGAAAATACAAATACAACCCGGAAACACTTTCTTACGAGCTGCAAAGAGCATCGTTGCGCTTTTACCTTGTAAGGGCCCTGATCATCCTTCCCATAAGCCTTCTTGTGGCTTTGGGCTATTACATGGTTTATACTGAGGGTTTGAAACTGAAAACCCCCAGAACCGTGAGGCTTGAAAGGGAGTTCGAAAATGCCCGGTCGTCTCTGGAGTTATTGAGTAAACAAATGGCACAATCTGAAAAAAGATTGGAAAACCTGCAACTTCGTGACAACAATATCTACAGGAATATTTTCGGGATGGAACAAATTCCCACTGAGGTCAGAGATGCAGGTTTTGGTGGATCCAACCGGTATCCCTACCTGGAATATGCCCGGAATTCAAGCCTGCTCATGACGACTGCCCTGAATTTTGACAAGATCATGAAGAAAGCCTATATCCAGTCAAAATCCTTTGACGATGTGGAACGTGTGGCAGGGCAGGTGGGAGAAGTGGCCAAATGCATTCCTTCCATATTGCCTATTCCGGAGGATACAAGGAATTTCAGATGGTCGGGAGGATTCGGGTACAGAAAAGATCCCGTTTACGGAGATATCAGGATGCATGACGGAATTGACCTTACGGGAGCGCCCAATTCACCTGTTTATGCAACGGGAGACGGAAAAGTGGAAGCGATACGTTACGAATACAACGGTTACGGACGTTATATACTTATTGATCACGGATTTGGTTATAAGACACGTTACGCTCACCTGAACAAAACCACTATATATGAAGGACAGCTGGTCAAGCGCGGAGAGCAGATAGGCCTCCTGGGAGCAACAGGGAAATCTACAGGTCCTCATGTGCATTACGAGGTAATATATATGGGACGTCCGGTCAATCCTTATAATTATTTCAACAACAATATTGCAACGGACGATTACCATGCGGTAATTCTGGGCGGACGCCAATAGTTTCTGAAAATGAACCGGTATCAGTTCAATAAGGAAAAATTGGAATTCACCAGGGTGCGTCTCAATGTAAAAGCCATCTTAAAGCGCACCTTATGGGTTTTCCTGGGCAGCATAGGCCTGGCCCTGCTCTATTATCTGATCTTCGGGATGTTCATTCTCTCCCCGGCCGAAAGAGACCTTATCCGCGAAACTGAAATCATGCAGAGCGAATATGAAAGACTCAGCCGTGAAATGAATAATCTGAACACGGTTCTGGAAGAACTGGAAGTGAGGGACAAGAGCATTTACGGGACTGTTCTTCATTCACAGCCCCTTGAACTTACAGAAGAAGCCGATATAAACCATTATAGCCAGCTTATGGAAGATCCTTCTTTCACACTGGCCTATCATGCCGATTCGGTCATCAGCGGGCTGGAACAACGTGCTGCACAGGTAACTGATGGCCTCTTCCGGGTCTCAAATATTGTGTACGGACAACTGGACAGCCTGAAATACCTGCCGGCCGCCTTTCCCCTGCGCAATCCCTCCCTGGAAGCCATGGGGGCCACTACAGGCCGTCGTATACATCCCTTTTACAAAATCCCGATGGATCATACGGGGATGGATTTTCTGGTGGGACTTGGAACAGATGTGCTGTCAACAGCCGACGGCCAGGTTGTCAACGTTGCCCGCTCGGCAAGGGGCAAGGGAAATGTGGTGGAAATCCTGCATCCTTACAGGGGCTATTCTACCGTTTATGCCCACCTGAGCGACATTTTTGTTAGAAAAGGCCAATATGTTACAAGGGGAATGACCATTGCACGGGTGGGATCTACCGGAATGTCCTTTATGCCCCACCTGCATTATGAAATCTGGCAGGAAGGGCAGGTAATGGACCCGGTCCATTACTATTTTATGGATGTCATGCCCGCAGAATACCGCCAGATTATGCTCACCGCATATAATACAGGACAATCTTTAGATTAACCGATTATGGATAAAATGTACTACTCCATTGGAGAAGTGGCCGAAATGCTTGGAGAAAGCACCTCCCTTGTGCGTTTCTGGTCCACCACTTTTTGCGATTTTATTAAACCGGTAAGAAATAAGAAAGGCAACCGGCTGTTTACTGCAGATGATATGGCCAGTTTCAAAATCATTTATCACCTGGTAAAGGAACGCGGAATGACCCTGGAAGGGGCAAAAAAGCGCCTGAGGGACAACAAGGAAGGGGAGGACAGAACGGTAGACATCATAGCATCGCTCAACCGGATCAAGACACAGCTGACTGAAATTAAGGACATGATGGGATGAGGCTCTCTGCAGCAGATATCATTGAAGTGCTGGAACAATGGGCTCCAGGGGAATTACAGGAAGAATGGGATAATTCCGGACTCTGCATAGGGAATCCCGCAACCCTGGTGACCGGGATCCTGGTATGCCTTGATTGCACTCCGGAGGTGGTCGAAGAAGCCATTGCCGGTGGTATGAACATGATCATATCGCACCATCCGCTCATTTTCAAAGGATTGAAAAGCCTGAAGGATGCTACTCCTGTGGAGCGGACCGTTGCCCGGGCCATACGTGGCAATCTTGTTGTATATTCCATGCACACCAATGCCGACAAGATCATGGATGGTGTGAGCGGGGCAATGGGACGCGCACTGAATCTGCAAAACATTTCCATTCTGGCCCCTGAATCATGTGTGAACCAGGAAGATGCCCCGTGCGGACTGGGAGTGGTGGGGGATCTTGAGCAACCAATGCTCACAGGGGATTTTTTCAACCTGCTTAAAGCCACTTTTTCCCTGAAACATTTTAAAGCCTCTGTTCCGTTTCACCGGGAAGTATCCAGGGTGGCCCTGTGCGGGGGCAGCGGATCTTCCCTGATACCCTATGCTCTGCGTTCCGGTGCAGGAGTTTTTGTTAGTGCTGATTTTAATTATCATTCCTATTTAGAGACAATTCCAAAGATGATGCTGGCAGATATCGGGCATTATGAATCGGAGGTCGGAATACAGGACCAGGTAGTCAACCAGCTTATCAAAAAATTCCCTACCTTTGCCGTCCGCAAAACACAGATCTACACAAATCCCTTCCGATATTATTAAGTTATCAATTATATTATGACAAAGAAAACGACAAAAACAGCCGGGACCGAAGCCGGTTCATTTACCGCCCTGCAAAAGGCCGAACAGGAAGGAACGCTGACAATGGAGGAAAAATTGCGTCTTCTTTTTCAACTTCAGACAACAGATTCACAGATAGACAAAATACACCTGCTTCGCGGTGAGCTTCCCCTGGAAGTACAGGATCTTGAAGACGACATCAAAGGGCTGGCCACCAGGATGGAGAATCTGCAAAAGGAAATCCGTGATATTGAAAAAGACATTGCATTTCGCAGGATCGATGCAGACAATGCGCGTGGTATGGTCGCCAGGTACGAAGCGCAGCAGGCCAATGTAAAGAACAGCCGTGAATTTGATTCCCTTGCCAAAGAAATCGAAAACCAGAAACTAGACGCCGAAATGGCAGAAAAGTATATCCGTGAGTTTTCCCTGCTGCTCAAAGATAGGAAAGATAACCTGGAGAAAACCAAAGAGGCCCACAACGAGAGGCAGAAAGACCTGGAGGCAAAGAAAAAAGAACTGGAGAGCATTATAAGTGAAACCGCCAAAGAAGAAGAAGCCCTTCTTCGCAAGGTGGAACAAATAGAAAGCCAGATAGATGCACGTGTTCTTTCTGCATACCGCAAAGTCCGGAAAAATGCACGCAACGGTCTTGCCGTAGTAACCGTTAAACGGGGTGCCTGCGGCGGGTGTTTCAACAATATCCCACCACAGCGCCAGCTAGACATCAGGATGAGCAAAAAAATCATTGTATGCGAATACTGCGGAAGAATTCTGGTTGATCCTGATTTTGAAGAATAAGCATTCCATACGCCAGCAATTTTTTGACCACCTGGGCCAAACCTCCCCCTCTCCATTAGGGATCGAAATTCAGAAAGCAGAGGGGGTATTTCTTCTGTCACCTTCGGGGAAACGTTACGTAGATCTTATTTCAGGCGTTTCTGTCAGCAATGTGGGTCATGCCCGCAAGGAAGTCATCCAGGCCATAGCTGACCAGGCAGCAAACCACCTACACCTTATGGTTTACGGTGAAATAATTCAGCAACCACAGGTACTTCTGGCTACCCTGCTCACTGAACTCCTTCCCGCTCCGCTCAACTCTGTTTACTTTGTCAATTCAGGTTCCGAAGCAAATGAAGCTGCCCTGAAGCTGGCCAAACGCATTACCGGCAGGCATAAGATCGCCTGTTTCCGGAATGCATACCACGGGAGCACGCACGGTGCACTGAGTGTTATGGGCAATGAAACATACCGCCGGTCTTTCAGACCTTTGTTACCCGGTGTAACGGAAATGCGGTTCAATAATCTTTCAGATCTGGAATTGATTGACCGGGGTACGGCCTGTGTTATTGCAGAACCCATTCAGGCAGAAGCCGGTGTCCGCCTTCCGGATCAGGGTTTTTTGGAATCCCTGCGAAAACGGTGTAACGATACGGGAACTTTGCTTATCTTTGATGAGGTCCAGACAGGTTTCGGCAGGACAGGCAGCCTCTTTGCCATGCAGAAATATGGGGTGACGCCTGATATGGTTACTTTGGCCAAGGCCCTGGGAGGGGGAATGCCCCTGGGGGCCCTGATCTGTAACAGGGAGTCTATGGAAGCCTGGAAATCTGACCCTGTCCTGGGGCATATCACCACTTTTGGTGGACATCCTGTTAGTTGTGCTGCAGGTTTTGCCGCCCTGCAGGTGCTCTTACGTGAAGGATGGACAGGGCAGGTACAGGAAAAGTCTGCTTTTCTGAAAGAAGCACTTACCACGCACCCTGCAGTAGAAGAAATAAGAGGAGCAGGATTGTTGCTGGCGGTGGAATTGGGCTCGGCGCAAAAGGTACAGGATATGATCCGCCTGCTGTTGGAAGAAGGAGCCATGGCAGATTGGTTTTTATACTATGATACGGCATTCCGGATAGCTCCGCCCTTATGTATCAACAGGGAAGAATTGAACCTTACTGCCGCTATAGTTACCAGGGCATTGGATAAATTGAAATAAAAAGGAGAGAATTTTATGGCAAAACGTGCACCTGACACCAGCCCTGCCAAGGGAAAGGGACATGCCCAGGTTGAAACCGTGGGCCTGGATATGGGAAAGGTCCCTCCCCAGGCCATTGACATGGAGGAAGCGGTTCTCGGAGCGTTGCTGCTCGAGCCAAACGCAGCGATCGACGTTGTAGGTGTGATCAAACCGGAATATTTCTACAAGGAAAGTCACCGGAAAATTTTTGCAGCCATAACAGACCTGGTCTCAGCCCACAATCCTGTTGATATTTATACGGTTGCTGAAGAACTGAAGAAAAATAACCTGCTGGACGAAGTGGGAGGACCTTATTATCTGAGTCAGCTTTCCATGCGGGTGGCAGCCGCATCGCACCTGGATTATCACTCCAAGGTGTTGACGCAAAAATTCATTCAGCGTGAATTAATCACCACGGCATACGGCATCCTGCGGGATGCTTTTGATGACGCCATACCTGCCGACGAATTGCTTAACGCTTCCCAGCAAAAGCTTTTTGACCTGGGCGATCTGAACCTTCGCCGGGATACACGGCCCGTGCGTTCCATCCTGGGAGAAGTGCTGGACGAATTGTCCGATGTGCAGACAAGGGATGACGGGTTGAGCGGACTTCCGTCGGGCTTTACTTCACTCGACCGGATGACACTGGGATGGCAAAAAGCCGACCTGGTTGTGATTGCTGCAAGACCTTCTATGGGAAAAACGGCTTTTGTGCTGAGTATGGCCCGCAACATGACGGTTAACCATAACATACCGGTGGCCTTCTTTTCTCTGGAAATGCCGGATGTCCAACTGGCTAAACGTTTGCTGGTAAGTGAAACGGGCTTGTCATCTGAAAAGATCAGAGGGGGTAAAAAACTAAAAAACTTTGAATGGGAACAGCTCAACCAACGTATCATCAATCTGACCAAAGCCCCGCTTTACATAGACGACACCCCATCCCTTTCCATATTTGAGTTCCGGGCCAAGGCGCGGCGCCTGGTAGCCCATAAAGGCGTTAAACTCATTATCATAGACTATATGCAGCTGATGGCAGGACCTCCTGAGCTCAGGGGTATGCGTGAACAGGAAGTGGCCTCTATTTCCCGGTCCCTGAAGGCCATTGCCAAGGAACTGAATGTGCCGGTGATCGCCCTGTCGCAGATGAACCGTTCTTCTGAAACCAGGGGAGGCAACCGCCGACCCCAGCTGAGTGACCTGAGGGAATCCGGAGCTATTGAACAGGATGCCGACATAGTCATATTCCTATACCGTCCTGAATATTATGGATTCAAGGAAGATGACAGCGGACGTTCACTGGAAGGAATCGCCGAGGTAATCATGGCAAAACACCGGAACGGGGCTGTTGGGGAATTCCAGATGCGTTTCCGAAGCAGCGAAATACGTTTTATGGATCTGAATGAAGGTGGTCCGGATTTTGCAACCGGAGAGAGCATTACTTATGCCTCACGGATGAATCAAATGAATGATCTGAATGACAACTTTGGCGGGTTATAGATATTCCATCCTCACGTTATTCCTGTTGACCGTATCGTGGCTTTCTCCAGCACAGGAAGCCGAAAAACCGTGCCTCCCTGTGAGGGAAGTCCCTTCTTCACAATTGGCCTTCGGGGCCGGTGAGAAACTGACCATCATAGCCAGTTATACCTGGGGTGTGCTTAACACCGATGTGGGGACTGTAACCCTCGAGATTGCAGAAAAAAGCAACGGAGTCGTGCAGCTTTTCCAGGCAATAGGGCGCATACAGACAGCGCGTTTCTTTAATGCGTTTTTCCGTGTGGATGATTACTACGAAAGTCATTTCCGGCAAACGGACCTGCGTCCCACATATTTTATGCGGGATGTTCATGAAGGCAAGTATACCATCCAGAATTATTACCATTATAATACAGATCATTCAATCAATGCAAGGATTATCCGCAAGGATGGCTCGGTACAGGATACTTTGCTGCCCGGAAGGATCTGCACATTTGATTTCATTACCCTTTTCTATTTTCTTAGAAATCTGGAATTCAAAAACATTAAGCCGGGTGATATTTCTCCCATATCTTTTGCCATTGACGAGGAGGTTTATGATTTGTACCTGAGGTTTGATGGCAGGGATGAAATACGTATTCAGGGCATGGGCACATTCCGTTGCCTGAAATTTTCAGCTCAGACAGTAGCCGGTGTCGTATTTGACGGCAAGGAAGAACTTCGGTTCTGGATCAGTGATGACCGCAACAGGATCCCCTTATTCATAGAGTCTCCCGTCGTTGTGGGCCGGGTAACCGGCAGGCTGGGCAGCTATGAAAACCTGAGGTATCCACTCACAAGTAAGATCAAGTAGGAATGTCTTCCACTAAGTGTATCAGACACAGGGGCATTATCACAGGGGTGAATCCGCTCAGAGCGGAGATCACCACCACAGGGGCGTGTGCTTCCTGTCATGCTAAAGGGGTTTGTTCGCTTGGCCAGACGAAACAAAAAGAGATTACCCGTCTGAAGGAACCTGACGACTGGCAACCAGTTCTGGGCCAGGAAGTGTTTATTGAAATGCATACCCGGTTGGGATTCAAAGCGTTGTGGTACGCAATGGTTTTGCCTGCCATCATTATGGGGGTACTGGTAGCAGGTTGTGTGCTCCTGAATTTGCCCGAGTGGATGCTGGGATTAATCGTTTTATTGGGTATAGGGATATATTATTTTGTTATATATTTGTTAAAAGATCGCATCCAAAATGACTTCTACTTTACTGTACACCATCGTGAGCCTTAGCATACTGGGAGGGCTCCTGGCAGTTATATTGTATTTAGTGGCTCAAAAATTCAAGGTGCAGGAAGATTCCCGTATAGACCAGGTCCTGGAGGCCCTGCCCGGTGCGAATTGCGGCGGTTGCGGTTTTGCCGGCTGCCGGGCATTTGCCGAACACTATGTAAATAATCCTGATTCTTCTGACTTTATTTGCCCGGTCGGTGGATATGAAACCATGAAGAACATCGCGCATATCCTTGGCAGGGAAGCTAAGGAGCAAGCGCCAAAAGTGGCCGTGCTGCGTTGCAATGGTTCCTGTGAGAACCTTCCACGGCTCAACACCTACAATGGAAGTCTGAGCTGTGCCGTAGCCGCCGATCTGTATGGCGGACAGACAGGCTGCTCCTATGGGTGTCTTGGGATGGGCGACTGCGTGAAGGCCTGTCAGTTTGATGCCCTGGTCATGGACCCGCACACGTGCCTGCCTGTAGTCTTGGAAGACAAATGTACGTCATGTGGTGCCTGTGTAAAAGCCTGCCCGCGCAACATTCTGGAAATAAGGCCAAAAGGACCAAAAAACCGCAGGATCTTTGTGGCTTGCTCCAATAAGGACAAAGGGGCGTTTGTCCGCAAGATCTGCTCCGTTGGATGCATCGGTTGTCAATTGTGCCTGAAAGCCTGTCCGTTTGAAGCCATAACCATAGCCGACAACCTGGCAACCATTGATCCGGGAAAATGCCGTCTGTGCCGGAAATGCGCCCCTGTATGCCCGGTCGGATGCATAACAGAGATCAATTTTCCACCAAAAAAACAAGAGACCGGAAATGAGTAAAACATTTTCAATTGGAGGAATACATCCTGATGATCGTAAATTCTCCAGGGATTATCCTATAGAAAATTTCCCCATACCTAAACGGGTTTTCATATCCATGAACCAGCACCTGGGGATGCCGGCAGTGCCGGTTGTAAAAAAAGGAGATACAGTGAAGGTGGGACAACTGATCGCAGAACCGGCAGGATTTGTCTCGGCCCCGATTCATGCTTCTGTGAGCGGAACGGTATCAGATGTGGCACCTTATCCCGATTTCCTGGGTAAAAAGGTCCTGACCATCGTGATTGACACCGCAGGGGATCAGTGGGAGGAAGGAATTGACCGTTCCCCTGAGATACGGCATGAAATCACTGCGACTCCCGAGGAGATTTTCAAAAAAATTTCCGGATCGGGGATTGTCGGCCTGGGCGGAGCCTCTTTTCCCACGCATGTAAAATTGACCCCGCTCGAAGGCA
This sequence comes from Bacteroidales bacterium UBA1374, assembly GCA_002305545.1. GTDB lineage: Bacteria > Bacteroidota > Bacteroidia > Bacteroidales > UBA932 > DMER64. Next base: position 55,455 of record DBRG01000013.1, on the reverse strand, counting down.
TGAAGCCTGAGTACCTGATACTGAACGGGGCAGAATGTGAACCGTATCTCACCGCGGATTACCGGCTGATGATCGAACACGGCCAGGAAATACTCACAGGAGGTGAATTGATGCGCCGTGCCTTGGGAGCAAATGTTAGCGGGATAATTGGTATCGAGGAGAATAAACCCCGGGCGATAGCACTGATGAGGGAGCTGACCTCAAAATCACTGCAATGGAAAGTTGTTCCGCTCAGGAAGAGATACCCCCAGGGAGGAGAAAAACAACTGATAGATGCGCTTCTGGGCAGAAGGGTAGCCTCGTTTGCACTGCCCATTTCGACCGGAGCCATTGTCCAGAATGTGGGTACCGCCTTTGCCGTATATGAGGCAGTGCAAAAAAACAAGCCCCTTATTTCCAAAGTATTGACTGTTAGCAGTTCTGATCTTTCCGTCCAAAAGAATTACCGCTTCAGGGTGGGGACGCCCATTTCAGACATCTTGTCACTTGCAGGAGCTTTGGAAAAGGACGGGAACCTTTCACCGCAATTTGCCAAAGTGGTGAACGGGGGGCCTATGATGGGCAAACCTGTTTCCAACCTGGAAGCGCCAGTGATGAAAAGCACCTCGGGGCTTCTGCTCTTTACAGAAAAAGAGACAAAACGGAAAGAACCAGGGGAATGCATCCGTTGTGCCAAATGTTTTGAAGCGTGTCCCATGCGGCTGCAACCCTATCTTTTGTATCAGCTGGCCCTGGCGGGCCGCACGCAGGAACTGGAAGAACACCGCGTTTTTGATTGCATTGAATGCGGATGTTGCCTGTACACCTGCCCGGCACACCTGCCCCTGCTGGACCAGATACGCATGGCCAGGAATGCCTCTTTGAAGAATAAACGCAAGAAATAATATGGACAAACTACTTGTTTCACCGGCTCCACACCTGCACAGCAAAGAGAACACACGCAGGATCATGCGCGATGTGATCATCGCCCTGATGCCTTCTGTTCTTGTCAGCGTTTATTTTGCAGGACTCAGTGCTTTGCTGGTAATTGTTGTTTCGGTTGCCGGTTGTGTTCTCCTGGAACACCTGATTGTCCGGTACCTGATGAAGAAAAAAACAACGGTGCATGACCTCTCTGCTGTGGTGACCGGATTGATACTGGCTGTAAACCTGCCGGTTTCTTCCCCCTGGTGGATGGTTCTTATTGGATGCGTTGCCGCCATAGGGATCGCAAAAATGACCTTTGGGGGACTGGGGCACAACCTGTTTAATCCTGCCCTGGTGGGCCGTGTTTTTCTTTTGATATCGTTTCCTGTGCAAATGACCAACTGGTCCCTGAACAACAGCATTTTCAGGCCCGATACATGGGAATTGCCAAAAGGGCTGCTCGGGGCTCAGGGACAATTACTGGATGCAACATCAGGAGCCACACCCCTGGGAATCATAAAAGAAGGACTGGCAAACGGGCTTACCATGGAAACATTGAGCCAGCAACACGATTTTTCATACTGGCAAATGCTTTTCGGACACATTGACGGATCTTTGGGTGAAGCTTCAGCTTTGGCTGTCTTGCTGGGATTTGCCTACCTGCTGCTCAGGAAAGTGATCAAGCCCCTGATTCCGGTTGCCATTCTGGTGACGGTGGCTGTTTTTTCCGGAATCCTGTGGCTGCTGGATCCTACCATGAATGCCGATCCCCTCTTTCACCTTCTTACCGGGGGATTACTGCTGGGCGCTGTATTCATGGCAACAGACTATACCACTTCCCCCATGTCTCCCTTAGGGATGCTCATCTATGGGATGGGGATAGGGGTGATGACCATGATCATCCGGGTCTGGGGATCTTATCCGGAAGGCGTTTCTTTTGCCATATTATTCATGAATGCTTTAACACCCCTGTTAAACAAGATAAAACCAATCCCGTACAGAAAGGAGGTGAGCCTTGGCTAGAGAATCGAATTTCAAGAACATGTTCCTGTGCCTGCTGATCATTTGCTTTGGAGGATCGGCACTTTTAGGCGGTGTATACCTTATTACATATGAACCCATCGTGGCAGCGCAGGCAGCCAGGGTTAACCAGGCGCTGGGCGGTGTATTGCCACAATTCGACAACATGCCGGCCGAGGAAGCTTATCAGGTTGAGGCTGACGGTAAAAAAATGACAGTTTACCCCGGCACCTTGAACGGAGAACTTACCGGGGTGGCAGTAGAGGCAACCACAACAAAAGGTTTTGGAGGCCAGATAAAAGTTATGGTGGGATTCCTGCCCGATGGCACCATCAACAACACGGCCATCATATCCCATACCGAAACCCCGGGATTGGGAGATAAGATAGATCCCCGAAAAAGTAATTTTTCACTGCAATTCAACCAGAAAAATCCTGAATCTTTCCGGCTTGCCGTTAAAAAGGATGGGGGCCAGGTTGATGCCATAACAGCAGCCACCATCAGTTCCAGGGCTTTTTGCGATGTGTTAGAACTGGCTTACAAGGCTTTTAGACAATCAATTCAAAAAGAAGGAGGCGACCAATGAGCAGGCTTAAAACCTTAGTTAACGGCATAATAAAGGGAAATCCCACTTTTGTGCTTGTGCTGGGTATGTGTCCCACATTGGGGACATCCACCTCTGCAATCAACGGAATGAGCATGGGCCTGGCAACCACATTCGTACTTATGTTGTCCAACCTGGTCATTTCCCTTGTTGCAGGTCTGGTTCCCTCAAAGGTCAGGATACCTGCCTTTGTGGTGGTAATAGCCGTTTTTGTCACCGTGGTGCAATTGGTCATGCAGGCTTACGTTCCGGCACTATACCAGACACTGGGGCTGTTCATCCCCCTGATCGTGGTCAACTGTATCGTGTTGGGAAGGGCAGAAGCCTTTGCCAGCAAGAATAATCCGTTTGATTCTTTCCTGGACGGCCTGGGCTCGGGACTGGGATTTACCCTGTCGCTTACCGTATTGGGAACGGTGCGTGAACTGCTTGGATCGGGCTCTTTATTTGGTATTAAAATCATACCAGGAGATGCCATTCTGGTCTTTATCCTTGCCCCCGGCGCCTTCATAGCCCTGGGTTACCTTATGGTGTTGTTCAACAAGTTAAAAAAGGCTTAGTGGTATGGAATACATAATCATCATTATATCGGCGGTTTTTGTCAACAACATTGTGTTGAACCAATTTTTGGGCATATGTCCTTTTCTGGGCGTATCCAACCGGATATCAACGGCCACAGGTATGGCTGCCGCTGTGGTTTTCGTAATGACCCTTTCAACCCTGTTCACCTACCTGGTCCAGTATTATATTTTAGACCCGCTAAACATAGCCTTCATGCAGACAGTGACTTTTATCCTGGTCATTGCAGCTCTTGTGCAGATGGTGGAAATCATCCTGAAGAAAATTTCTCCGGCACTCTACCAGGCCCTGGGTATTTTTTTACCGCTGATCACTACAAACTGTGCTGTTCTGGGTGTAGCTATACTGGTGGTGACAAAAGAATTCAGTTTTGGAGGGACTCCGCATATGCTCGATTTACCGCAATCCCTTGTTTACACGGCCTCCATGGCACTGGGCTTTGGCCTGGCCCTGATCATTTTTGCCGGCATGCGTGAGCAGATGGACCTTGTAGGGATTCCAAAACCTTTCAGGGGAGTGCCCATATCGCTCATCACGGCAGGAATCCTGTCGCTTGCTTTTATGGGATTTTCAGGCATTGTATAAAAGGACAGCTATGGAAACTATAGAAGAACTGGAAAAATACGTCAAAACAACCGAAGGCTCCCGTGACCAGACTGCCTGGTATAAGCTGGGCGGATTATACCGCCAGCAGGAAAACTGGGGTAAAGCCCTGAATGCTTACGCCAGATGTATGGAACTGGGTGCATCCAACGCTGCCCGCGAAGCAACAGAAGCCATTAAACGTATCCTGGATTACAGGAACGAGGATTGGATGCCATAGACAGCGACCCTGTTCATTAGCGTGGTAAAACCATAATCCATCAAACGTGTCGCATCCTGTGCCCTTGCATAGGAAGAAGGGGCTTTCATGACAACAGCAATCACCCGTTTGTCTGCCAGGGTCGCTGTTGCCGTAATGCAAAGGCCGGCCGCCGAGGTATACCCGGTCTTGAAGCCGTCGCACCCGTTATAATAGTAGGTTTTTCCCGGCAACATATTGTTGGTGGCCCCGTATACGGTTCCCCTGAAATTCAGGCTCGTGAGCGAGGTGTACTCCAGGATCACCGGGAACCGGCGGATAAATTCACGGGTGAGTAAAGCCATGGAACGCGGGGTGATCTCGTTTTTTGAAGACATCCCGGCAGCATCGAAATAACGGGCTTCAAGCTTGAGGGAATCGGCATACCGGTTCATTATAACTGAAAAGTCCGTTTCTGTGCCCCCGGACAGGTATTCCCCTAAGGCAACCGCACAGGCATTGGCCGATACAACACAAAGAGCCCCGATCATTTCATCTACAGAATACGTGAGATATTGATTCAGGGGAACATTGGACTCACCCGGATTCACAGAGCGTTCTGCTGCATTTGCACTGATGGGAATCTGCGAGTCCAGGGACAAATATCCTTTTTCTATATGGTCAAAGACAATATACATTGTCATCACTTTTGTCATGCTGGCCGGAACAAGGGGGTAATCGGAACCATGGGTGTACAGCGCTTCCCCGCTGGCTGCATCTATGACAATCGCACCCTGGCAGCTCAAACCCAGGGACACCGGCTTGTCGTGGTCTGGTTCCGGATTGGGAATGGGTGTTTTTTCACAGGATGTGAAAGCGAGTAAAAGGACAGAAAGCAGGGCAGACAGATAGAATTTCATGGTATCAAAAGTAGGTAAAATTCCATTACCTTTGTCTTATGAAGAAGTTGACCCGGATACTGTTATTACTGGCCGTGTCGTGCAGCACACCCGATTATTTTAAGGTTCAGGACCTGAATACGGGGTGGGAATTCTGGAAGGACCAGGAGCCTGAGGCGACCCGGGAAGTTTTTCTTCCCCATACCCCTCAGCTGGAACCCTATGTGGTGAACAATCAGTGGCAGGGGATCTGCTGGTACCGGAAAGTGGTGGATATTCCACCGGGAAGACACGTACTGGTTCGCTTTGAAGGAGCCATGAATGTGGCTGAACTATGGGTGAACGGCCATTATGCCGGCAGGCACATGGGTGGATACCTGCCTTTTGTCTGTGACATTACCCGGGTGATGAAAGAAAACGGGGATTTTTCCGGGCAGGCGGAACTGAAACTCCGTCTGGACAACCACGATAATCCCATAACAGGCCCCAAACCCATTGAATTGCTTGATTTCAACATGTATGGCGGGCTTTACAGGGATGCCCGCCTGATCATAAAGTCACCGCTTCACATAACCGATCCCATTCTTGAAAATACGCCGGCAGGCGGGGGTGTTCTGGTTACCTTCCCTGCTGTTTCACAGGACTCGGCCATTATTGAGGTCCGGACACATATCCGGTACAGCCCCCTAGATGAGGACCGGGCCGAGGCAAAAACCTTCCTACTGGAACAGTCACTCCTGGCCGAAGACAGCCTGTGTGCCTTTTCTCGACAGGAGATCCGCCTGGAAAGCGGTCAGTCCCGTACCGCCCTTGATTTGCTCAGGGTGAAGCAGCCTTCACTCTGGAGCCCGGAACGCCCTTATTGCTATGATCTGGAAACGCGAATCATTATGACCGGCCCTGGGGGAGGTAACATGGTCGTTGATACACAGCGCACCACCGTGGGGATCAGGGAAGTGGTTTTTCAGGGGGAGGAACTATTTATCAACGGGAACAAGACTTTTCTACGTGGGGTAAACCGCCACCAGGAGTATCCGTATGTAGGTTATGCGGTACCTCGGAACACGCAATGGAGGGATGCCGTAAAGATCAAGGAAGCCGGTTTTAACCTGGTACGTCTGTCTCATTATCCGCAATCCCCCGATTTCATGGAAGCCTGTAACCGGTTGGGATTGTTTGTGCTGGATGCTATCCCCGGCTGGCAATATTTTTCTGACGACCCGGCTTTTCAGGCACAGGTCATAGAAACAGCGAGGGATATGATACGCAGGGACCGTAACCACCCGTGTGTACTGGCCTGGGAAGTATCCCTGAATGAATCGTGGATGAGTGAAGATTTCATAGACAGGATACTGGAAGCTTCCCGCAGTGAAATGCCGGTCCCCATTCATACTGCCGGCTGGCAGGAATACGGGTACGATATTTTCCTGCAGGCCAGACAGCACCGGCTGGGACATCCGCCCGTCAAAACCCCTAAACCCTTGATTGTTTCTGAATACGGGGACTGGGAATACTATGCATTGAACGCAGGATTTGCCCAGCAAAACTGGGAAAACCTTCAACCGGCCGAACGGTCCAGCCGCCAGCTCAGGGAACATGGACAGAAACGCCTGCTGCAGCAGGTCACAAATATCAGGGAAGCGCATAGCAGCAATTACAATGTGGAAGCCTGTGCCGACAATTACTGGGTCATGTTCGATTACAACAGGGGATATGCCGATGACCTGGAAGCCTCGGGGCTCATGTCCCTGGAAAGGCTCCCCAAATACTCCTGGCATTACTTTCGCTCGCAACGTTCTCCCATGGAACACCCCATGGTTTTTATTGCCGATTATTGGGAAGGAACAGATACCGCATCGGTGAAAGTACAGGTGATGAGCAACGCAGAGCAGGTGGCATTGTGGCTGAACGGAAAACTGGTAGAACGCAGGGAACCGCCTTTTACTTTTATTGTACCCCGATATGAAAAAGGCTGGCTGAAAGCCGAGGCATACTGCGGGGAAGAGGTTTGTGCCCGCGACAGCGTTCATACCCCCGGTGAAGCGGTTGCGGTGGAGTGCTATCTGGACACAGGCAACATCCCTGCCGCTCCCAACGATCTGCTCTTTGTCTACGCAAAAGCTGTAGACCACCATGGTCACCCTGTGCCATCGGCAAAGGGCCGGGTGGTATTTACCCTGGAGGGACAGGAAATGTGGCTCATAGGGGAAGAAGTTGATGGAAACATTGGGCAAACACTCCGGACAGAAGCACCCCTCAGGGCAGGCATAGCCTTTACCCTTTTACAGCTTACACCCCTGTGGGATGGAAACGAACCGCATATTTCAGTAACTTTGAAGCCATGAATCATAAGATCCGGACACTTATTCTTTTATTGACAACAGGCATCCTGGCTGTTTCGTGCCAGGGAGAGGGGGGCTATCCCGCAACGTACAATTTCGGGTCCCGGGCCAACATTACATTTAGTGAAGTAACCTCAACCAGCACCCCCGGCCTTAGGGAGCTGGCTGAAATGCTTACCCAGAAACGAAACGACATTCAAAAAGACTTTCAATTTGACTGGACGGTTACCAGCTCGGGAAGCACCCGGGAAGCAGCCATGGAAAATGCTGTTGGTAAAGGCATTGCCAGTTTTACTTCAAGCATTGTGACCAACTTTGACCTGGAAATGCAAAGTTTTGAGGAAGAGTTTGCTACCAGAAAACAGGAATTATCACAGGACCTTTCCCGGGAAGCGGGTTCGGTAAAGTTCACGGTGCATTTGTACCTTACAGCCGAAGATGCCGTTGCCCAGGCATACGAAATGCCTCTGGCCGTTTCCAGAACGTATACCTTTGAGTGTCGCGGTAAAAACGAATCCTACTAGAGTACTGGCAGGATGCTTATGATACGCACGTCCTTGACGGGTCTGTCGGCTGCTCCGGTTGGAACAGAAGCGATCTTGTCAATGACTTCGATTCCTTCCGTAACTTCGCCGAACACCGTATAGTTACCGTCCAGCTGGCGGCAGGCTTCCGGGCTGTGTACGATATAAAACTGAGAGCCGGAAGAAGCCTTTTCCGGATTGACTGCATCGCCTGTCCTTGCAGCGGCTATCGCTCCTTTTTTATGGGTCAGTCCCGTCACGAATTCTGCGGGTACGGTATAACCGGGTCCACCCGATCCAAGCCTTTGTCCTGCAGCGGCTGTACGAGATTCCGGGTCACCGCACTGGATCATAAAGCCATTGATCACACGATGGAACAGGATGTTGTCGTAAAAGCGCTCGGATGCCAGTTTTACAAAATTGTCCCGGTGCTGGGGTGTTTCGCTATACAGCCTGATGATCATGGATCCTTCGGTCGTTTTTAGTTCAAAAACAGGATCTGCGGACAATGTTGCCGAATCGAAAGCCGGTTGCGGGGCGGCTTGTGTTGTTTCATTTGCTGTTGCTCCTGTAGCTTCTTTGGTTTTTTTGCCCGTATTGTTACAGGATTCCATGCACAGTACACTCATACCAATCAGAATTATTAACGTAGTTTTTTTCATATTGCTGAACGTGATTATTTCTAAGCTTTCCGGAAGGCGAAGGTAGCGTTTTTTTTTATATTTGTATTTATGAAAATCAAGATCATTAACCACTCTCCTTACCCCCTGCCTGAGTATGCAACCCCCCTGTCTGCGGGCATGGATCTGCGGGCACATATTCCCGGGATCATCACATTGCAGCCACTGGAAAGGGCCCTGGTTCCGACCGGTTTGTTCATTGAATTGCCTGCCGGCTATGAAGCGCAGGTCAGACCGCGCAGCGGAATGGCCGCCCGCAAGGGAATTGGCATTTTGAACAGTCCGGGGACCATTGATGCCGATTATCGCGGAGAAATTGGCATCATTCTGGTCAATCTTTCCGGCCAGGCAGCGGAGATCGTGCCCGGTGAACGGATAGCACAACTGGTAGTGGCTTCACACCAGAGGGTGGCATGGGAACCCGTGGAGCAACTGGAAGAAACAGAAAGGGGAAAAGGTGGTTTTGGATCTACCGGTCATAAATAATCATTAGCCTATGGATCGTCTTGTCGCACTATTTGAAAAGCATCCCGATATATGCACCGACACCCGGCAAATCCGTCCGGGTTGCCTGTTTTTTGCACTTAAGGGAGAACGTTTTGACGGGAATATGTTTGCTTCCCAGGCCCTGGAAAAAGGAGCAGCATACGCTGTGGTAGATCAATACCGGGGGACCGATCCACGCTGTATAGTAGTACCCGATGTGTTGAAGGCTTTACAGCAACTGGCCGCAGTGCACCGCAGCCGGTTCACAGGCCCGGTCCTGGCCCTGACCGGGTCCAACGGAAAAACCACCACCAAGGAACTCATTCACGCTGTGCTTTCTGTACGCTATAATGTGACGGCCACGCAAGGTAATCTGAACAACCATATAGGGGTTCCGCTGAGCCTTCTTAAGATAGGCTCCACAACTGAAGCCGGACTGTTTGAGATGGGAGCAAGCCATCCGGGAGAAATAGCTTTTCTGACAGACATGGTAAAGCCCAATGCCGGCCTGATAACCAATATTTCCGGAGCTCACCTGGAGGGATTCGGTAACCTGGAAGGGGTTAAACAATGTAAAGGGGCTTTGTATGATTACCTGAACGCCCATGCGGGAACCATTTTCTACAACGCAGATGATCCCGTGTTAACGGAAATGCTGGAGCATAGAACGATCCGCGATCACGTCATACCTTACGGAATAAGCAAACAACCATTACATACCTCACTGGAGGATGGTGTATTGGTTATCACAGTGTCAGGTTATCCGCAAATCAGAACGCACCTGGCCGGGTTATACAATACACCAAATGTACTGGCAGCCCTGGCAGTGGCCCGGTATTACGGAATTGAAAACACTAGGGCCGCAGAAGCCGTTGCCAGCTACATCCCGTCCAACAACCGTTCACAATGGATCAAAACCGGGCGCAATGCACTTATAGCAGATGCATACAATGCCAATCCCGTGAGCATGTCACTGGCTTTGAAAAACCTGGATTCGATCCGCGAAGGGAAAAAATGCGCCATCCTGGCAGATATGCTGGAACTGGGGGCTTATGCGCATAAATCCCACCGGGGCATTGTAGAGCAGGTGGAACAGATGGGACTTGACCAGGTGTTCTGGGTAGGACCGCTATTTTCAAAAGCCGTGCAGGATCTTGGGGCTGCGGGAATGTGCTTTGCCAGGGTAGAAGACCTGATCATGCACCTGGGCCGGCGTCCACTGGAGGGAGCAACGGTTTTGATCAAAGGATCTAACGGGATGGGACTGTCAAAACTTATTGCATCCGGAGTTTGCTGAAGGTCACTTTTTTGAGGGAAAGGAAAAACCGAAAAACTATACTGCCCTTGTATATCACTCCTGAAAAATCCCGGGCGGGTTCTTTTTTTGTCCGTTCCACAGAATGTCTCATAGTCCAGAAATGGTAATGCGCTTTCCACACAGAACCGGTAAAAGACCATTTACCCTGGAACAGATAGGCAACGGCCGACAGATGATCTGCAAGCAGCCTCAGGGCTATGATGTGTAAAACCTCGGCTTTGCCAAGGTTTTTGTACATCATCAGCAGGTTGTTCCTGTAATTCAGATACAGCTTGTGCGGGGAATCATTGGGGAGGGTACCTCCGCCCACATGAAGGATTTTTGATTCCGGAATCACAGCAATGGTATAACCTGCCCATTGAGCACGCCAGCAGAAATCGATCTCTTCCATGTGTGCGAAAAACTGGTTGTCAAGACCTTTCAGACTGCGGAACAGGTCCGAGCGGACCACCATGCAGGTGCCGCTGGCCCAGAAAATGCGTGCCGGATGATCATACTGCCCCTGGTCCGTTTCAATGGAAGTCAGGATACGTCCCCTGCAAAAGGGAAACCCCAGCCGGTCAATGTATCCTCCGCAGGCCCCTGCATATTCAAACCGGGCAGGATCTGACCAGGACAAGATCTTTGGCATGCACACTCCGCAGCCGGGATGGGTATCCATGAATTGTACCAGAGGCGGCAGCCAGCCGGGTGTCACCTCTACGTCTGAGTTGAGCAGGATGAAATATTGTGCTTCTATTTGTTCCAGGGCTTTGTTATACCCCCCTGTATAACCCAGGTTGCGGTCAAAAAGGATCAGTGGTATATCCGGAAAGTGTTCCCTGAGCCAGGAGACAGACCCGTCTGTAGAGCCGTTGTCTGCCACATACAGGCTTACCCGGTGTTCGGGAGTCCTTTCTATGAGCATAGGCAGGAAACGTTCCAGAAAATGCTGACCGTTCCAGTTCAGGATCACTATGGCTACTTTCGGCATCATAAGACAAATGTAAGGGTTTTTCGTAAATTCGCCTCATGAAACGGAAAGTGGAATTGCTGGCTCCTGCAAGAAATCTGGAATGTGCCCTGGAAGCGGTCAATCACGGTGCCGATGCTGTTTACATGGGGGCAGGCAGGTTCGGGGCCCGGGTGGCGGCAGGCAATTCTATCAGCGAAATTGAACAGGCAGTCCTTTATGCCCATCGTTACGGAGCCAGGATCTTCATTACCATGAATACGCTTTTGTTCGACAGCGAACTTGAAGATGCCGTCCGGATGGCTCACGAACTTTACAACGCCGGAGCCGATGCCCTGATCATCCAGGACATCCGCCTGTTGTATCTACGCCGTCAAAAGGTATTGCCCCCGTTACCCATACATGCCAGCACGCAAATGGACAATGCTTCTTTGGAAAAAGTGCTGTACCTGGAGAGGGAAGGTTTTGACAGGGTAGTACTGGCCAGGGAACTGGCTCCCGAACAAATACGCAAGATCAGGGAAAAAACGTCAGTTGAACTGGAATGCTTTGTGCACGGTGCTTTGTGTGTGAGCTACAGTGGCAAGTGCTATATTAGCCAGGAAGATTGCGGCCGCAGTGCCAACCGGGGGGAATGTGCCCAGTATTGCCGTCTTTCCTATGACCTGGAAGATGCGGAGGGATCTGTGTTGGCCAGGAACAAGCACCTGCTCTCACTGAAGGATATGGATCGCTCGGCACGTTTGCAGGAGTTGATTGACGCGGGAGTATACTCTTTCAAGATCGAAGGCCGGTTGAAGGATGTCTCTTATGTGAAAAACATTACGGCTTATTACAGGCAGCAACTGGACCGGTTGCAAGGGCAAAAAACTTCGCTGGGAAAATGCACATTATTTTTCAAGCCCGATCCAAGAAAAACTTTTCACCGCGATCAGACCGAATATTTCCCGGATAACGGCCGCTTTACTTTACCTGTTCATCAGTGGCACACTCCCAAATCAACGGGAGAATACCTGGGAACGATCAATCGTGTTTTTCCCGGAGGATTTGAAACCGATGCAGTCGTCAACACAGGTGACGGACTTTGTTTTACACTCCCTGACGGCACCTTTTCCGGTTTTGCCGTGAACAAAGTCGAGGGAAAAAGCATTTTCCGGGAAGGTATTCCACTGAAAAAGGGAACGGAAATATACAGGAATTACGACCGGATGTTTGAAAAGCAACTTAGGGGAAAAACAGCAGAGCGCCGCATGGATATGGACATAGAGATAACAGCCCGGGACGGAGGATTATTTCTGACCCTGCTCCGTGAAACACTCCCGGGAGAACCGCCTGCCCCGGTAACCGTTCCTCTTGATTGTGTCTTCCGGCAAGCGAAGGATCCCGTTAAGACCAGGGATTTTTTGACAGCAACCGTCTCCCGTATGGGCGACACTCCGTACAAGATACACAATGTGGTGTTTAGCCCCGAAGATTTTCCCTGGTTCATTCCTGCCTCTGCACTGGCCATGGCTAAAAGAGAAGCCCTGGAGAAACTCGAGCAACTGGTACAATCCAATGCCCGGGGCTTTCGCGATACCCGGGACTCAGGTCAACCTGAACAGGATCCGTTGCTTGCCTTACAAAATTTATTTCCTTCGGGATCATTCCCGACAGCGGCGACTCCCATAGGAGAGGAAACCCCTCTGATGATCTGCCGGTATTGTCTGAAACAGGCGCTGGGGTATTGTCCGCGCGAAAAAAAGAATGCACCGGGAGCCTTACAGGTACCTCTTTACCTTATCAGGGGTCAAAAACGTTTTACTGTTACCTTTGATTGTCAGGAGTGTCTTATGCTGGTGGGAAGGGCCGCATCGAGCAGGCGTGCCAGACCCCAGGAAATGAAAAAGTAAATCACTGAGATCACGATCAGGGGAAAAAAGGCGTCAAAGGTACGGCTGCGTATCAAATCGCTGGCTTTGGTCAGATCCTGCACCGCTATGTATCCTACTATGGAAGTGAGTTTGGTAAGTGCAATGAGTTCGCCTTTGTATATGGGATACACCTGCCTGATGGCTTGAGGGAGAACAATATGTATGAAGGTGCTTATCTTACTGAATCCCAGGGCGATTCCCGCCTCTGTCTGCCCCCGGGGAACGGATTGGATGGCAGAACGGAACATTTCCGACACGTAAGCCCCGAAGATCATGGAAAAAGTGATTACAGATACTGTTACCCCGGTCATCTTCGTTGTGGCAAAGACCACGTAGTACATAAGCATTAAAAGCACTACCTGTGGAATGCCTCTGAAAAAAGCAATATATCCGGAAGCCAGCCAGCGTAGTATTTTTCGGTGGCTCATGCGCAGGTAGCAAATGACAGCCCCGGTCAGGGTGCCTCCCAGTGTAGACAGGACGGCTATGAGCAGGGTGATCTTCAGCCCGACCCATAAAAGAATATACCGTTTCTCCAGGATGATATTGTTGTAGAAACGTTCCTTCAATCCCTGGCGGGGCTTATCAACCGACATACCCTGTTCCAGCCTGGAACGCAGCGTTATCATGGAAGAATAGGTTGTCAGGTAGGTTTCGGAAAAGGAATATTTAAGAGTCCTTTCCGGTGTTACCATGATGTAATTGACCATGATGTCCATTTTCCCGGCCAACATGCCTGCCAGCATGCCGCTAAAATCCGAGATCACAAAGACCGGTTTTCTTCCCATCCAGGCAGCAAACCGCCGGGTCAATTCTATATCGAATCCTGCAGGCTTGTTGTTCTGGTAAAAAGAGAAGGGTACATCCATACACGTGGTGCCTATCCGTAACACCTCCTGACTTGCTGTGCTTTCAGGAAAATCAGGCATGGTGTTACCGGATTCTTCCAGCCACCGTTCTTCCATTTGTTTATGGGTGCCGTTATCCTGGATTTCTCGCAGGAATTCATTAAACCGGGGCAGAAAAACAGTATCATTCAACGGGAACCCGGCCGAGACGGCAGTGGGTGCGACCCATTCATCCAAAAATGCCAGGTCCGTGGCCTCTTCCAGGATGTAAATACAGGGCGGTCGTGCCAGGAACACAACATCACAGTCACCGTTCCTTAACAGGGAAAGCAGGTCGGTTGTATTGGCAAGCGGTAAAATTCTAGCTTTCGGGAAACGCTCTCTTGCATAGCTCTCCTGCCATGTCGCTATGAGAACCCCCATGCGGATATCCGGATTATCCAGGTCCTCTATGGTTTTCAGGGAGCGTTGTCCGTACAGGGCACTGGATCCGGCCATCACAAAGAGCAGGGCAGCAAGCAGTATTCTCTTCAGCAGTTGTTTCATATCAGGAGTGTTGAGCGGGTTTTGGCGCAGACCTTTCTGAAAAACGGGATAGCAGTACGCCTGTTATGATCAGGATCAGTCCGATGACGGTAGATGCAAATATAGGTTCACCCAGCACATAATGGATAAGAATGAGTGAAAGGAAGGGGAACAGATAGATCAGGGAACTTACCACAGCGGTGTTTTTTGCCAGTTTGAGTGCTTTGAGCCAGACAACAAACGGAACGGCCATTTCAAAGATCCCGATGTAAACCCCCGACAGGATACTTTTCAGGGGAGCGGGTGAAACAGGGCCCGTTCCGCTTTGCAACGAAACCAGCCCGCTGAGCACTAAAAACAGGGCAATGTAAACCCAGGCAAAGAGAAAATTCATGAGCAGTGATATCTCATCGGGCAATGTGTTTTTCATATTGATCAAAAAATACACGGCCCAAAGGAAAGCACTGCCCAAAGCCAGTACAACTCCCCAGGGATTCTTTATGATCAGACCTTCCCGGAAAACCGCAATAGGGTCTCCCTGCAGGGCAATCACCAGTGCCCCCGCAAAACTTATGACCATGGCCAGTATGCCTGCCCAGCGGATCTTCTGCCCCAGGATGGGAATGGATAACAGGACCAGGATCAGTGGCCAGATCATGTTCAGTGCCTGGGCCACCTGTGCCGGCAGCAGGCTGTAAGCTTTGAAAAGGATAAGGTAATAGAGGAAAGGATTCACAAGTCCCAGAAAGGCACTCCTTTTCCAGGCCTTCCAGGGTAGGGCAAAAAAGTCGCCACGGTATCCTCCTGCACGCAACAGGATGAATAACGTGGCGATAGCAGCGGTGGTGGCTATGAAAAGCATGGATGCAGGTGTCAGTCCTTCCAGCGCCCATTTGAAAGCCGTGGCCACAGTAGACCAGCATGCTATGGCAATGGCGGCATAAAAACCGGCCGACCTGCCAAGTATATTTGCTATTTTGCTACCCGTTCCAGCCATTTAACCATAGACAGCATGGTAATCATAGATATGAGACATACTACAACAAATACCGTCCAGGTAGCCCATAAGGGAATATGTGAATACATCAGGCCTCCTATGAATAGCAACTGGTTTCCGACAGCAGTGGCGGCAAGCCATCCTCCCTGCATCAATCCCTGCATATGAGGCGGGGCGACCTTGGACACGAATGACAACCCGAGCGGGCTGATGAACAACTCGGCAACAGTCAAAACAAAATACGTCGATATCAGGACAAAAGGCCCTACTTTGGCAGATTGTGTCAGCCCTCCGGCTGCCTTGACATCACTGAAAAGGGGAAGGTTCACCGATGCAATGGTCATGATCAGGTAAGCGGCGGCGGCAATTCCCATACCGATGGCGATCTTTTTGGGCGTGGAAGGTTCCATCCCTTTTTTGTTCAGCCAGGAGAAGAACGGGACGATCAGCAGGGTCAGCAACACTACAAACAAAGGATTTACAGATTGGAAAATTTCTGCTCCTACTATGCGTGTAAATCCAAGGTTGATGTCTATCATGCTCAGGTCTGTGTAGTCGCGCGCAAAGAAAGTCAATGAGAGGCCGTTCTGGTGGAAGGAAAACCAGAAGAAGATCACAACCGCGAACACGGCGAACAGGGCAAGAAGTCGTTGTCTGACCTCGTCAACATCCATTTTGGTAACAGTAGCGGCAGTTTTATCTTTTGCAGCTCCGTCTTTTTTAACATCCGGCAACCTTTTTTTAGTGGTTATGAATATCACAAGAGAGATGACCATGGCCACTATGGCTACGAAAAATGCATAATGGAACCCTGTGCTGAATACGTCCAGGTACCTGTCAGCGAATGCGGCCAGGTCGGTTATGGGACCCTGGGTAGCCTCTGCGGCGGCCAGCGCGAATTTATCCACGGCTTCCCCGGCCAGTTCTCCGGCACGGAACTGGTGACAAAGTGCAGGCAGTTCGGCATTGTAGACCAGGCCGTGCGACTGCAGCCACCAGTTTCTTACCGCAATGGCAAAGAACGGGGCAAAAATGGCACCAATGTTGATGAACATGTAAAAGATCTGGAACCCGGTGTCCCGTTTGCCTGCATATTTTGGGTTATCGTACATTTGTCCAACAACAGCCTGCAGGTTACCTTTGAACAGGCCGTTACCAAAAGCAATGGTAAACAGGCCCGCGCAGGTAATGGTCAGATACAGGGGCAGGTTGGGAACGGGTGTGGGGGTGGGCAACCCTATAAGCAGGTATCCAACGGCCATCATGATGATACCGGTAAGGATGGTTCCCTTGTAGTTTTTTGTTTTATCGGCAATGACACCCCCGACAAGGGCTAAAATATAAATGAGTGCATAGAAAATGGAGTAAATAAGTCCGGTCGTAGTTTCGCTCAGGCCGAATTTAGCCGATAAAAACAGAGACAGGATGGCCATCATGGTGTAGAAACCGAAGCGTTCGCCCATATTGGCCAGCGCAGCGGCTATTAATCCTTTGGGTTGTCCTTTGAACATAGTAGGTGGTTATTTTTGGTTTATACCCGGCAAAAATACGATAAATTTGGTAACTTTGTCTGCCTATGAAGGCACTATTTTCGCAGCTTGGATATTTTGCCCTTTACACGATTGTTTTCCTGTTAAGTCTGCTTCCACTGCCTGTGCTCTATGGCCTTTCCCATGTTCTGGTGGTGCTGCCCGCAAGAATTGCAGGCTACCGCCGCACGGTGGTGATTACCAACCTGGCCAGGTCTTTTCCTGAAAAATCCTACCACCAGATACAGGATCTTGTCCGGGATTTTTACCGGTACCTTGGCCGCCTTATTGCAGAGACTACCTGGCTCTTTTCTGCATCGGGAAAAAGCGTGATGAAACGCTTTTCCATAGAAGGGGGAGAAGTGCTGGAGTCCCTGAAAACAAAAGGCAAAAGTGTTGTGGTGATGCTCCCGCACACCGGGAACTGGGAATTTCTCAGGGCGTGCATCTGTCCGGCCAGCGAAAGTGTTGGCGGCTATGACCAGAAACAATTGCATATGGTCTACCAGCGGGTGAATTCGCCGTTATTTGATAAATTGATGCATACCATTCGCAACCGGTACAAGACCGGATGGCACCTTCTGGAAAGCAGGCACGTTGCCAGGTATATGGCAAAGCACCGGAAGGAGCCCGGAATCTATGCCATGATCTCGGATCAGTGTCCCGGCCCGGCAGGAAAAAGCATTGCAGTGAGTTTTCTGGGTCAGCCTGCACTCATGATAGCAGGGCCCGAAATCCTGGCGCGTAAATTCGGTTTTGCAGTGGTTTACGGCATGATCCGGCAATCCGGGAAAGGACATTATGTAATGCGTTTGACCCCGATAGCAGAAAATGCCGCCTCACATGAGGAGGGTTATGTAACCCGCCGGTTTGCCCGGCTCCTTGAAGAGGATATCCGGGAAAATCCACCCCTTTGGCTTTGGAGCCATAAACGCTGGAAACGGACACCGCCATTACAAGGCCCGATATTTGCATAAAAAAACATAAAAAATAACAGTATGAAAAAGCTGATTATCTTATTACTGGCCATAAGTCTGTGGGTTCCCATACAGGGACAACCCGTGACAGAAGGACAACAGATCCCCCAGGGAGCTGTTGTCTACAGCCTGCCCCGCACCTGTGTCCGCATAGTGGCCGAAGCCTCCTATTCCAGCTTCAGCCCGGGACCCTATGCGCGTTATGCCCGCAAATTCCTTGGCATTGAGGCCGGTCAGGCGAAAACCACCACCTATGAGCTTTCGCGCATAGAAATGACACCCATGCTGGAAGCCGATCCACACCAGCTCTATGTGGTCAACTTATCTGCAGGCAATGCACAGCCCTGGTTCCTCCAACTGACCTCCCAGGGCCTGGTTTTTTTGTCCGACAGCTACGCAGCAAAAGAAAACCACTGGCGTTTCCCCTCCACGGACGGATCGCAGGAGGTTTCCGATGCCGGGATCATAGAAAATCTTAAAGAAGAACGCACCACCCTGTATCGTTCTCAGATCCAGGGACGTGAGGTTTCTGCCATTCCTGTGCAACAGACACAGTTGGTGGAAAAAACACTGGAACAGCGGGCCGAAGAAGCTGCCAGGAAAGTTTTTGAATTGCGCAACATGCGTTTTGCCATCATTACCGGAGACACCGATGCACTTTACAGCGGAGAGGCCATGGGAGCGGCAGTGGAAGAGATGCGTCGCATGGAAGAAGAGTACCTGAGGCTGTTTTTGGGAGAGACCATCACAGGCAAAACACATCTTTCCACCGATGTGCTGCCCGATGAGGAAAACACCCGTTATGTAGCGTTTCGTTTTTCTGAAACTGAAGGATTGCTGCCTGCCGGTAACGTGGGCGGAAGGCCCATCCTGCTGGAGATTAACACCGCAGCCGAAGAAGTCATACCCCGGTTTCAGACAGAAGAAGGCCGTATTCGTACCGGAACGCGTCTTTATTACAGGCAACCTGCGATAGCCCTGGTGCGACTCACCGACGGTCAGAAAGAACTGCTCCAGGCCCGTATCCCCATATACCAGAAAGGCCCCGTTTTGAACTTTATCATTAATTAAAAAATACATTTATGGACATTATCAACCTAAAACCCCAAAGGGTCTGGAAGCACTTTTATTCACTGACACAAATACCCCGTCCTTCCAAGAAAGAAGAGAAAATCCGTGCATTCCTGGCTGCATTTGGTAAAAACCTGGGATTGGAAACCATTGTGGATGAGACCGGAAACGTGATCATACGTAAACCGGCCACCCCCGGTATGGAAAACCGCAAGGGAATCATCCTGCAGGCACACATGGATATGGTGCCCCAGAAAAACAATGCCACCGAACACGATTTTGAAAAAGATCCCATTATTCCCAGGATAAAAGGTGAATGGGTCTATGCGACCGGGACTACCCTGGGAGCCGACAATGGTATGGGAATAGCAGCAGCAATGGCTGTACTGGAGGCCTCTGACCTGGTGCATGGCCCGGTAGAAGTGCTTATTACAACAGATGAAGAAACCGGGATGACCGGAGCCAGGGGACTTAAACCGGGCGTACTGCAGGGTGACATTTTACTGAACCTGGACTCGGAGGATGAGGGAGAGCTTTACGTGGGATGTGCAGGAGGGGAAGACGGCTCATTTGAAATGGAGTACCAGCCTTCTCCGGTTCCTGCCGGATGGAAAGCTGCCCGCATCAATATTACCGGGCTCAAGGGAGGACACTCGGGAATGGATATCATACTGGGGCGGGGCAATGCCAACAAGATCATCACGCGTATTCTTTACCACCTGATGGAAGAATGCAACATAGGCATAGCCTGGGTGGAAGGCGGGAACCTGCGCAATGCCATCCCGCGCGAGGCAGATGCCGTGATCTGTTTCCCTGTTGACAATACAGCATGCGTGAAAAGCCGGGTTGAAAACATGGCAGGCATTATTGGCAATGAACTCAGGCAAGTGGATCCCGCCCTGGAAGTCAACTTTACCTTGTGTGACATGCCCTCCCATATGATTCCGGGAGAAACGGCCCTGAAAGTGATCCGTGCTGTGTACGCTGCTCCCAACGGGGTGTGGGGAATGAGTGCATCCATGCCCGGCCTGGTGGAAACATCATCCAACCTGGCAATATTCAGGGCAAAAGACGGGAAGATTGCCGTTCATTGCCTGATACGCAGTCTGGCAGATACGGCAAAGGAAGACATGAGAACGGCCCTTGCCTGTTGCTTTGCCAACATTGGTGCCAGGGTCTCTTTCTCCGGGTCTTACCCGGGATGGAAACCCGATATGGACTCGCCCATACTCAAGGTGATGAAGGATATCTACAAAAACATGTATAACCAGGAAGCTAAAGTAAAGGCAATCCATGCAGGACTGGAATGTGGCATACTGGGAGGCGCCTATCCCCATTGGGACATGATCTCATTTGGTCCCACCCTGCGTTCCCCGCACTCTCCTGATGAACGCTGCCTGATCCCTACTGTACAAAAATTCTGGGACTTACTGGTGGAAACAATGAAAAATACGCCGGTAAAATAGCAGGTACTTCTGATATAAAATAAAATTTGCAGGGCTGCAGGAATTTCCTATCTTTGCAGCCCTTTATAATTTAAATTAATAAACAATCACTATGTTGAAACAGTACGAAACCGTTTTCATTTTAACTCCCGTTTTGTCTGATGTTCAGATGAAGGAAGCGGTTGCCAAGTTTCGTGATCAGATTCTCTCCTCAGAAGGTGAGATCGTTTACGAAGAGGACTGGGGGCTTAAGAAATTAGCTTACCCCATCCAGAAAAAAACCACTGGTTTTTACCATTTGATAGGATTTAAAGCAAATCCCGATTTTATAGCAAAGCTGGAACTCCAGTTCCGCAGGGATGAGCGTGTAATCCGGTACTTGACTTTCGCGATGGACAAACATGCCATTGCCTATGCAGAGAAAAAACACAGCCCGGCCAAAGAAACCGCCCCTGCCCCGGAAAAGGAAGAAAAGCCTGCTCCAAGGGTGAAGAAACCAGTTGTGGAAGATGATATTGAAATTGACGAGGAGGACTAGATCATGGCACAAAACAACGAAATTCGTTTCCTGAACCCCCCCACAGTTGAGGTAAAAAAGAAAAAATACTGCCGTTTTAAAAAGGCCGGGATAAAATATATAGATTATAAGGATCCCGAATTCCTGAAACGTTTTCTCAATGAACAGGGCAAGATCCTGCCGCGCAGACTTACCGGAACATCTTTGAAATTCCAGCGCAAAGTGGCCCAGGCTGTCAAACGTGCACGCCACCTGGCTTTACTGCCCTATGTAACCGATTTACTTAAATAAGGAGAGAGGCTATGGAAATCATTTTAAAACAAGATGTTGATAATCTGGGACATAAGGACGATATTGTAAAGGTCCGTAATGGATACGCCACCAATTATCTTATTCCCAGGGGAATGGCGATCATGGCAACTGCTTCGGCAGTGAAAATGCACCAGGAAAATATGCGTCAGCGTGCCCATAAGGAAGCCAAGGTACGTGAAGACGCCCAGGCACTGGCCGCAAGGCTGGCAGCATGCCAGATAAAGATCGCTACCAAAGTAAGCAGCAACGGAAAAGTTTTCGGTTCCGTAAATAACATTCAGGTAGCTGAAGCCCTTGCTGCCCAGGGAATTGAAGTGGACCGCCGCAACATAACCTTCACAGGGGCAGAAGCCTTGAAGGAAGTGGGTGTTCACGAAGCTGTCATCAAGATTTACCGTGAAATAAGTGCTACCATACAGGTAGAAGTTGTTGGTGAAGAATGAGCCAGACGAGTAAGTCATAAGGAGAACCCGGGGATCCCGGGTTTTTTTGTATCTTTGAAAATTAATATTTTTTTATGAAACAGGATATTGCCCTATTTGATCTTATCAGGAAAGAAGAAAACCGCCAGGCCAACGGAATAGAATTAATTGCCTCGGAAAATTTTGTCAGTCCCCAGGTATTAAGTGCGATGGGATCTGTACTAACCAATAAGTATGCCGAAGGGTATCCCGGTGCGCGTTATTATGGCGGTTGTGAAGTTGTTGACAAATCGGAACAGCTTTGCATTGACAGGATTTGTGAATTGTATGGTGCAGAGTATGCCAATGTGCAGCCCCATTCGGGAGCTCAGGCCAATATGGCTGTCTTCCTTGCCTGTCTGCAGCCCGGAGACACCTTCATGGGTCTTGACCTGGCACACGGAGGCCACCTCACACACGGTTCTCCAGTCAATTTTTCCGGGATTCTTTACCATCCTGTTGCCTATACATTAGACCGAGAGACAGGCGTTATAGATTATGATCAGATGGAGAGACTCGCCCTGGAACACAAGCCAAAAATGATCATCGGGGGCGGATCTGCTTATCCCAGGGAATGGGATTACGAGAGGATGCGCAAAATCGCAGACATGGTTGGTGCAATTTTCATGGTGGACATGGCCCATCCGGCAGGACTGATAGCTGCCGGACTACTTAAGAATCCTGTGAAACACGCACACATAGTGACTTCGACCACCCACAAGACACTCAGGGGGCCCAGGGGCGGGATCATTCTTATAGGTAAAGATTTTGATAATCCATGGGGGCTCACAACACCCAAGGGTGTAATCAGGAAAATGTCGTCGCTCATCAATTCCAGTGTTTTCCCCGGAGTGCAGGGCGGACCGCTCGAGCATATCATTGCAGCCAAGGCAGTGTCTTTTTTTGAAGCACTGCAACCCGAGTTCAGGGATTACCAGATTCAGGTGCAGAAAAATGCACAAGCGATGGCCTCGGCTTTCAAAAAGCGTAACTACACACTGGTGACGGGCGGCACGGACAACCACTTGTTGCTGATAGATCTGCGGTCAAAATTTCCTGAACTGACTGGAAAAGATGCTGAAAACGTACTGGTCAGGGCGGACATAACCGTGAACAAGAACATGGTCCCCTATGATTCCCGTTCACCGTTCAAGACTTCGGGAATCCGTGTGGGTTCACCGGCTGTGACAACACGCGGTCTCAAGGAACTGGATATGGAAACCGTTGTGGCCCTTGTAGATGAAGTGTTGAGCAATCTGGACGATCAGGCTGTCATTGACCGGGTTAAGAAAAAAGTTAAAGAACTTATGGGCGGGCTCCCCTTGTACGCCTGGTAAAAATAAATATAATTACTATGAAAAGAAATCCACTGACTATTGCCCTGCTGATTGCAGTGGCTCTGCTTGTGTCCGCAATAGCGGGAGCACAAACTCAAAAAAGGGGTTATACTGAAGCAGTCATTGGTACGGATATCAATGACATACTACCGGACGATATGATATTCATGTATCCGGAATTTCAGAAAGGCAGCGTGCATTTCCTGGACAGGAGCGTAGCCGAGGGGGTGATGAATATCTATTTGCCCGGATTGCAACTTTTCTTTATTGATTCCAATAAGGATACGCTGGTGATGAGAAATCAGGATGAGGCCCGGTTGCTCACGATAGGTCATGATACGTACCTGAGACATGACAAAACCTGGGTAAGGATCCTGGCTACGAGCGGAGCATCTGCCTTCTGCCTGAAATCAGTTTTGAAAATACACCAGGATGTGAAAATCGGAGCTTATGGAACGGCTGATGTCACATCGTCAATCACCAATGTCAATATGATGTATGGTGTGGAAGGTAATACTGCCATCCGGTTGAAGAGCCTGAGGCATATCCCGTATACTCTTACCCATTTTGGCTTACTGTATGATGGCAGCAAATTGTATATTGCCAACGTCCGGAATTTCAAAAGAATGTTTCCCGACAGAAAGGACGATATTGAAAAATATATCGCAGAAAACAAGCTGAACCTGGATGACGCAAAAGCTGCGTTACAATTATTCAACTTCCTTAATCTGTAGCTGTTTGCGTTGCAGAGCGGGTGTTATTTTTCTGACATTTTCAGGCATTCTAGCCGGCTTTGGAGGCATGTTTTCCGGCTTTGCCGGTGTTACAGGCATTTCATTTAGCGGGATGTACGGATTGACCCTGTTTTCCCTTTCCCTCAGACTAAGTTCCTTCACAGCATCTGTGGTCACACCCTTACGAAGTGTGGAAGGCAAAGCGTGAACAGCTGGAAAATATTTGAGAGTATAGGGGAAAAGCGGTTCTATGTACTTAGCACCGGGTTGTGCAAAATCTGCCTCAATAGTACGGGAGGTAATGGCATGACGGTCCATGGGACGGTCGGGCGCCCTCCAGTTGAAGCCGGCTAACCGCTCCTGGTCTTTTTTCAGATCGTAGAGCGGGATCATGTCACTTTTAATCGATGTTTTATAGATGATGCGTTCTGCCCTTCTGTTTTTAAGCCAGACGTTCATTTCGTCACATTCTTTAATATTCAGGGAAGTGATGATGCTATCCTCGGGAATATAGAAAAGAGCCCTGGCATTTTTTTTGGCGTCAAACCGGTAAATGTCGTTGTCACGAACGTGAGCATACATCAGGTCAGCCTTGATCTGGTGGAAAAACACCTCTTCTTCCTGAGATATAAGAAAGGCACTGGAAAGAAAATCAACCCGGTACAGGGAATCCCGGCTGAAACGGAACTGAATGCTGTCAGCGCTTAACTGGCTTTCCTGGTTCCACAGCACCGGAGAGCCGTATTGGCGCATCATTGAGTCTATACTGTTGAATACCAAGGAATCGCACACAGACTGGATGTCGCTTTTATACACCCTGACATTATTGTACCCATATAAAAAATGAACTTCTGTGGTATTGAAAAGGCTGTCACCCAAAAACTTGACATTGGATGACAGGATGCTGTCCACCTTAATAAATGATAATTGCGCATCAAGCAGGGTAGCTTTAAGGTCATTTACAGCTGCTTCTGTCACAGGATCCGGAACAGAATCTTTGGCTGGTGGAAGCGAGTCTTTCGCAGGTGGCAGGACGTCTTTGGCGGGCAAGGAAATAGAGTCGGGAAGAGCCATGGAGCCGGTTAAGGCGATGGTGTCGGACTGGTCAGTGGAATCTGCTGTGGTTGCAGGTTTTTTCCGCTCTGGAATTTCCTGCCTGTCAAAGGCACGAACGCGTTCCAGGGAGTCCATTTCTCCGTAAGTGGATGTATAGGCAAGGAGGGTATCGGCACGCATGAACAGCGAATCCCTGCTGTTGGTTTCACGATTGATTTCCCAAGCAATGAAAACGGGATCTTCTGTAACCTGCACCCAATCCGGTTCCCTCCGGAAATCCAGTCTGTCACCAAGAATATGAACCTGTTGGGTGGTGTCCCTTACCTGGACGTTATGACGTAATAATCCTGAGTTTTTGTTTTTATCGTAATGTACGTCCTCTGCCCTGATTTCCTGTTCTTCTGTTTGTATGAATACGTCGTGCATGAAATGGTACAACTCTTCATCTCTTTTATAGTTGCCTTCCCGGGCAGTGAGAAAGCCATCGGTATGCCAGGCTTGCACGTTGCCCCAGAATTCAGCCATGTTCAGGTCAGAATGATAATAAAGTGAATCGGCTTTTAACGTGAGCGTGTCGGTTCCCATTTCTACATGTTCATACAGGCAGAACAACTTTTCTTTGGAATAGTAGTACCCCCTGCGGCTTTCCAGTATGGTTCCCTGGTTATCTACCACACTGCCGCCATTATAAAAATAAGCGATACTGTCCTTAGTGTTAAAATTCAGATATTGTGTGCGCAGGCGATTTTCTTCCTTGTCTATGAGTTCGACCACCCTGCCCCGTACTTCGGCTATGTTCAGATCTCCCAGGTAATGTATGGTTTCTCCGGTCAGACGCGTTCCCTCCTGGATGATCTGGACGTTTCCAACAGCGTCGATGATGTTGTCTGCCGTGTTCCAGATAGCTGTATCACAGAGAATATAGGTATTATTGTGCAGGAAACGGGCAGGACCTGTTACTTTGCGGTAACTAACCCCGAAAAGTTCATACATTTCGGCCATCTGGGCACTGATAAGATGTACTTTTTCTTCCTCTGTCCTTTCCTGTCTGACCGTCCGGGCCAGCATGCCATTCCGGGCTGTTATCAACCCGGCCAGCAGGACAAAGAGCAGCAAAATCCGGATTTTTTTCATTATTTGATCCACCCTTCACGTTTGAAGGCACAATCCCTGAACAGAGGGTCAATACGGATATATGTAGTCTTTTGTTTTTCTCCTATGAATTTTTCTACGGCGTCCAGACGTGCCTTGTTGTTTGCCATTTCCTTAATGACGTTGTAATCGTCCTCGAGGTTGGCCACATGAGAAGGTATGATCTTGTCAAGGCGGATGATCTTGTAAATCACGTTCCCCTCACGTCCTTCATTGTCCCGGCTCTCAAACGGAACGGAAATATCTCCTTCCTTCATGTCCTTAAGCACATTATAATCGTTTGTTTTCAGCTGGTCTTTGTCAAAGAGCATGGATCCGGAATTTTCATCGGACATACGTCCCCCGTTGAGCCTGGAAGGCGGATCTTCTGAATATAACAAGGCAGCTTTATCAAAGGTTGTGCTGTCTGCTTTTATTGCTGTGGCAATACTGTCCAGGCGATCCAGGGATTTTGCCCGGTCTGTGCTAAGAACCTGGGGTTTGAGGAGTATGTGGCGTGCATTGAACATATCTCCTTCCCTTTCTATCATCTGAATTATGTGGAATCCATCGGGGGTTTCCACTATCTGTGACACCTGCCCCTCCTTGAGGATGATGGCTGCATCGCCAAAAGCCGGCCAGTACATTTGCTTGGCGGCCATACCCAGTTCTCCTCCCCGGCGGGCCGAGTAGGGATCCTGAGAGTACATGGTGGCCAAGGTGCTGAAGCGTTCTCCGTTAAGAATTCTTTCCCGGAACTCGAGTAAACGCTCTTTGACCATAAGGATGGCCTCCTCTTTGGGAGGGTAGAGGACAATCTGGCTGAGCTGGTATTGAGTGGGGATGATAGGCAGGCTGTCTTTTGGAGTGGCTTTGTAGAAAGCTTCGATATCCTTGGGAGTCATATCGGGAACTTTTTCGGTTACGGCATATTGCATGTCACGCGTGAGGCTTTGTTCCCGGAACAAATCCCTCCATTCCTGTTTGAGTTTGAAGATTGGCTTGTGGAAATAATCTTCCGTAGCTTTTTCTCCGCCCAGCCGCGTCTTGATGTCCTGGAGCCTGTTTTCCAGTTCCATTTCTACGTATTCTTCGTTAACGGTAAGACTGTCCAGCCGGGCCTGATTGAGCATTAGTTTGGAAACCAGCATGTTTTCCAATATTTCACATCTCAGGTTCTTGTCTGTGATGATCCCCTGCATCATTTGCATCTGAACTTCTTCCTCTATGGCAGAAAGTTGGATCATCTCGTTCCCAATGAGAGCAATCACTTTGTCAACCAGCCCGTTGTCATATCTCTGACCAAATGCAGAAACGCTTATCAGAAGGAAAATCAGCAAGCTTGCGGCAGATTTTTTAATCTTCATCTTTTCTGTAGATTTTTATCATTTGTTTGTTCCAGCCTTCTTTCAACACTTCAGTTTCCAGGTCTTTCAGCAATTGTTGTTTTCTTTTGCTAACAATGATCTGGCGTATCCCTGCTTCTGTCTGTTCTATGGGAGCAGGTTCGCGGGCCGGAACAAAACCGTCTACCCGTACAAGGTAGGCATACAGGCTGTCGCGCGTATCTATGTATCCGTCTTTTATTAACGCATGTATCCGCTCCATGCTTCCAACCGGCAAATCCTGTGCCAATTCCTGCTCCGAGAGCCATTTGCCATCATAATCGGTATAGATCTCGGCCGAGCTTTCACACAACAGTTTCAATTGTGCCTGGTCCTCTATTGTATTGGAGCGGTAAATGTTGCGGACCATGGGCAGGTAAGGCGAGTGGAGGCGCATTTTGATCAGGCGGAGTTTGAAGAGCGGGGAATCCAGCAGGAAATGCTCCTGGTTGTTATTGTAATAGGAAAGGATCTCTTCTTCTTCAATGAGTGTGTCTATGCGTTCTTCCACATATTTTTTCTGGTACCTGAAGACCAGCAGTGATTTACGGTAGTCGGCCAATTCCTGGTCCACGTCTTTTTCTTCTTTGGTGAGTTCAACCTCGGCTTTTTTTAACAGCAGGTTGTCTATTGCCCAAAGGTCAATATAGTGATTGACCAGGTTCATGGAGTCATCAGCGGAGGGGGCGTTTTTCAACAATCCCTCTACCTGGTTTTTGTAGAGTATCTCCTTGCCGATCTGGGCTACACGTTCCGGTTCGTTCCCGAACCACCGCCTTAATTGATGGCAGGAAACCAATGTTGTCAGACAAAAAAGGATGAGGATCCACTTTTTCATGGCAGGTTTTTTATCTGGAATAATTGGGCGCTTCACGGGTAATGGTAACATCATGCGGGTGGTTTTCCACTACACCGGCAGAAGTGATGCGTACGAATCCGGCTTTTTTAAGCGAAGCAAGATCTGGTGTCCCGCAGTATCCCATCCCGGCGCGCAGCCCGCCTGCCAGCTGATAAAAGACTTCGCTCAGTGTCCCCTTGTAGGGAACTTGGGCGACAATACCTTCGGGAACCAGTTTTTTAACATCTTCCTCTGCGTCCTGAAAATAACGGTCTTTGGAGCCCTGTTGCATGGCCTCCAGAGATCCCATGCCGCGATAGCTCTTGAATTTTCTTCCATTAAGAATGATGGTTTCTCCGGGAGACTCTTCCACTCCGGCGAACAGTGAACCGGCCATTACCGTATCGGCTCCTGCCGCCAGGGCCTTGACCATATCCCCGGAATACCGTACACCGCCATCGGCAATGATTGGGATGCCCTTGTCCTTGAGCGCTTCATAGGCTCCCATGATGGCCGATAACTGGGGAACCCCCACGCCGGCCACAACACGTGTTGTACAGATGGAGCCCGGACCAATTCCCACCTTGATGGCATCTGCCCCGCATTCAGCAAGGGCGAGTGCTCCGGCGGATGTGGCTACATTCCCGGCTACTATATCAAGTTTTGGGAAGGCTTTTTTTACGTTACGCACTGTTTCCAGGACGCTTTTAGAATGACCGTGTGCTGTGTCAATAACAACCGCATCAATATCTACCGACAAGAGTTTTTCTATGTGTTCCAGCGTATTGGCCCGTACACCCACTGCGGCTGCTGTACGTAGCCGGCCTTTACTGTCCTTGGTGGCTTTGGGATTGTCTTTGATTTTTTTTATATCCCTGAATGTCAGCAGTCCTATTAGTTTGAAATTTTTGTCTACCACAGGCAGCTTTTCAATCTTGTATATTTTAAGCAGCTTTGTGGCGCTGCCCAGGTCGGCCCCGTTGCGGATGGTTATCAGGTTTTCTCTGGTCATTACTTCTGTAATGGGTGTGGAGTCGTTATCCACAAAACGGAGGTCGCGATTGGTCACTATGCCAATGAGTTTGTGCTTTTTGTCAACCACCGGGATTCCGCCAATGCTGTTCTCGGCCATCAGGTGGAGTGCATCACCAACAGAAGCTTCGGGCCCAATGACTATGGGATCATAGATCATCCCGCTCTCGGAACGTTTGACTTTACGTACATGTTCCATTTGTTGTTCAATGGTCATGTTCTTGTGAATCACACCAAGACCGCCTTCACGCGCAATGGCTATGGCCAGGGTCGAATCAGTGACAGTATCCATGGCAGAAGACACGATAGGGGCACTGAGTATTATATTCCTGGAAAAACGCGTAGTCAGGTCCACTTCGCGTGGAAGAACAGCAGAGGCAGCAGGAAGGAGCAGCACGTCGTCAAACGTAAGCCCTTCAAAGAGTATCCTATCAGCTGAAGATTTCATGGCCTAAGATTTTTATCCAGCAAAGATAAAGAAAACGAGTGATTATGTATTATATTTGTCTTCATGAAAAAATGGAAGGTGGGTTTACTTGCCCGGGTAGCCATAGCCATATTACTGGGAATTCTGTCGGGACTGTTCTTTCCCACCTGGGCCTTACGGGTATTTTTGACATTCAATGGCCTTTTCAGCAATTTCCTTGATTTTATTGTTCCTCTCATCATTGTGGGTCTCATAGCCCCCGGGATTGCCGAACTGGGAAGGGGAGCCGGTAAAATGCTGGGAACTACTATGGCCCTGGCTTATGGGTCCACTGTACTGACAGGTTTTTTCGCTCTCTTTTCATGTAGACTGATGTATCCTGTTTTGCTTGGTGGCGCAGATACGGCCATGGCAATGACACCCCCTGCCGGAGAAGCCTTGTCTGCCGGTGAATCACTGACTCCTTTTTTTACACTGGACTTTCCTCCTCTCTTTGGAGTGATGCCTGCACTGGTCTTTGCCTTTATTCTTGGTTTGGGACTGACTGTTATCAGCAACGGGGAATCCTTAATGCAGGTACTCCTGGGTTTCAGGGAGATTGTGAACAAGACCATATCCGGAGTGATCGTTCCTTTGCTGCCCGTCTTTGTATTCGGCATTTTTATGAAAATGGCGGCTGAAGGTCATGTCGCCAAAGTTATGGGTGTGTTCATAAAGATTGTGATATTGATATTCATACTGACCGTTATCCTGCTGGTTTTTCAATTTTCGATTGCCGGCCTGGTTGCCAGAAGGAATCCTTTTACGATGTTGCGTACCATGCTTACTGCCTACGTGACAGCGCTGGGAACGCAGTCCTCTGCAGCAACCATCCCGGTCACATTGCGCCAGGCCATCAGTTTAGGCATAGATCCGCGTATAGCCGGATCGGTCATCCCGCTATGTGCAACGGTCCACCTGTCGGGGAGCATGCTCAAAATCACGGCTTGTGCCCTGGCCGTTATGATCATGATGAACATTCCTGTTGATCCGGCTGTTTTTGTGGGATTCATTTTCCTGCTGGCTATTACCATGGTTGCTGCGCCTGGTGTTCCCGGCGGAGCCATCATGGCTGCCATTGGAGTACTTCAGTCCATCCTGGGGTTCAATCCTGAGGCCATTGGACTGATGATCTCCCTGTATATTGCCATGGATAGTTTTGGTACGGCATGCAATGTAACCGGTGACGGGGCGATTGCCGTCATAGTCAATAAGATTTATGCAAAGGATTAGTGTTTTCTGCGGATCCCATACCGGGAATGACCCGCGTATAACAGAACAGGCAGAACTCCTGGGATCCATTCTGGCTGAAAAAGGAGTTGAACTGGTTTACGGGGGAACAAATATCGGACTCATGGACATCCTGGCCAACAGCGTGCTGAAGAGGGGTGGCAGCGTGGAGGGTGTGATGCCTTCGCTAATAGAGGAAAAACGCATAGCCCACACTCAGCTTACCAGGATGATACTGGTGTCAACTTTGGAGGAACGAAAGAAGAAGCTTATTGAAGATTGCGATGCCATAGTTGTTTTTCCTGGCAGTTACGGAACCATGGATGAATTGTTCTCTGCCCTGGTCCTCAAACAATTGGGAAAAATTGACAAGCCCATTGTTTTACTCAATATCGGGGGCTTTTACGATCCGTTGCTTACCCAGCTGGACCATATGGTGAACCTGGGATTCATGACGGAACTGTTTCGTTCACACCTTCAGGTTGTGGAGGATTGCCGTCAGTTGCATGTTCTTTGGGATTGACATAAAGGGCCCCCTGGAAAGTTTCGCGTTCTTCCAGCCTTTTTTCAAGCAGGCGCAGGATTTCCACATTGCGGATCAAACCCCAGGGATTAGAGTGTACAAACCGGGGCGGCACTTCTCCGGCCACCCTTTCAATGAATATGTCCGGTCGCAGCCGTTCCAGGAAATCGATAATAAAGTCCAGGTACTGATCAAGGGAAAAAGTGACAAAATCTCCGGGCTTTTGGGCAAACTCCTTTTCCATGGGTGTCCCTTTTACAATCTGCAGCTGGTGGAGTTTGAGGCTGGTAACGGGCAGTTCATTCAGAAGGGCCGCCTCGGCAAGCATCTCTTCCCGGCTCTCCCCGGGCAATCCGAAGATCATGTGAACCCCGGTATGTAGGTTCAGGGCAGCGGTGTCACGGATAGCCGCGACAGATTGTTCCCAGGTATGGCACCGGTTGATGCGCTGCAGGGTCCTGTTATAGCATGATTCCACCCCGTATTCCAGCATGACGATCTTTTCCTGTGACAACTCCCTGAAATATTCCAGCTTCCGGTCGTCCATGCAATCGGGACGGGTGGCCACCACAATCCCGCTGATGCGCAGGTCTTCCAGGGCGGGCCTGTATATCCTGCGAAGGTCCTCAAGTGGGGCATGGGTGTTGGAATAAGGCTGGAAATAAGCAAGGTAGCCTCCGGCTTTACGGTAACGGACACGATGGAATTCAATGCCTTCGTCTATCTGCAGGGTAAGACTTTTATCCGGGGTGCTGTAGCCGGGATGGAATGCCCGGTTATCGCAATAGGTACACCCGCCTGTTCCGGCTGTCCCGTCGCGGTTGGGACAGGAAAAGCCGGCATCAACGACCACCTTCTGAAGGCGCGTGCCGTATTTGTCAATGAAATACCCCGTAAATGACTTGTAGCGCCGCATAATGCAAAGGTAAAAAGTATGTCTTGTCAAATCAAAGATTTGCCGTAAATTTGTAGGATATGAAAAAGCAATTCAATTTTCTGCCGGCATTATTAGCCGCACTAGCCCTGCTGGCCGGATGCACGAAAGCCCGGACTCTGGAAAAACTTGCCATAATTTCCGAAAATGTGAAAACGGCTTTCGCCCCTGACAGGCGCGATAATGTTTATGAGGTCACCTTTGAACAATTGAAGGGTTCACGGGCCTTTGTAATGAAAGGTTCCACCACCGAATCCGGTGTGGCACCGGCC
Source organism: Bacteroidales bacterium UBA1374 (assembly GCA_002305545.1). Lineage (GTDB taxonomy): Bacteria > Bacteroidota > Bacteroidia > Bacteroidales > UBA932 > DMER64. The sequence goes on along the minus strand of DBRG01000013.1, from coordinate 22,831 downwards.
CTGACTGCAGCTGCTGCATCACAGGGGATAGAACTGGTTGACAGTCTTTTGGTATTGCCGGATAGCACTCTGGAAGGTGCCATTTACGGTATTACTTGCCTGTCGGTAGCAAACCTGAGGTATGAACCGAAATATTCAGCAGAACTGGCCACCCAGACGGTTATGGGAATGCCCCTGCGGATATTGGACAAAAAAGGGAGCTGGACCCGGGTCAGAACACCGGAAGGCTATATTGCCTGGGTTACTTCCTCAAGCTTGCAGGAAATGGATGAGGCTACATACGGAAAATGGATGAAAGCACCCAAAATTATAGTTAACAAACACTATACTTTGTTCAGGGAACAACCCCTCCCGGGAGCGCCCGTAGTTTCAGACGGTGTATGGGGCAATATCGTAGAACTGGAAGGACAGACGCCTTTATTTTACAAGGTCCGCCTGCCTGATGGGAAACAGGCATACCTCCCGCGCTTTGATGCGGAACCCTTCCAGGCGTGGGCACAGGCAGGGAATCCCCTGCCCGAGGATATCATTGCAACGGCCATGCAGTTTGTTGGTTTCCCATACCTGTGGGCCGGCACTTCTGTTAAAGCCATGGATTGCAGCGGTCTTGTAAAAACCGCCTTCTACCTGAATGGGATTGTGTTGTTAAGAGATGCTTCCCAGCAGGCCCGCATGGGTGAACCGGTAGACATAACCCAGGGATGGCAGAACCTGACCATGGGTGATTTGATATTTTTTGGACGGAAAGCCAGCGAAGACAAGAAGGAAAGCATTACCCATGTTGGCATATATATTGGAGACAGTCGTTTCATCCATTCGGCCGGAAGGGTCAGGATCAATTCCCTGGACCCGGCCAGTGATATTTTTTACGAAGGGTCCAACCGGTTGCTCAGGGCAGTCAGGATCCTGAATCACATTGATGACGGCACCCATGTTGTTTCTGTAAGGGAGCATCCCTGGTACGGGATTTCCGGTCAATAGTATACCATAAACATTAGAATACCATGAATGCTACAAGGCGCGATTTTCTGAAAACATCCATGGCAATGGCGGCGGCGGCGGCCCTTGCCAATCCGGCAAAACTGTTTGCCTCGGGAACTAAAAAGACAGGCCAGTCACAGAAGGCATCATCGTCAGAAAAGATGGTGCTCACTTTTGAACCTTTTGAGGCCAGGATGAAGCATGTCTTTACCATTTCGGGATCTTCACGTTCCACCACGCCGATCGTGCTGACCAGGATTTCATACCAGGGTCATGTGGGATACGGAGAAGCCTCGATGCCGCCCTACCTGGGAGAAAGTTCGGCTTCTGTAATGGATTTTCTGAGACGCGTTGACCTGAGCCGTTTCAGTTCCCCCTTCCAGATGGAAGAGATACTGACCTATGTGGACAATATAACAACCAACAATACCGCCGCCAAGTGTGCCGTGGACATTGCCCTGCACGATTTGTGCGGAAAACTTATGGGACAGCCCTGGTGGAAGATCTGGGGATGGAGCAACAAGAACCTTCCCAGCACCTGCGTTACGGTGGGACTGGCCTATGCGCCTGATGGAAGCATTGACAGGGAAGAGGTACGCAAAAAGACGCTGGAAACCCTTGATTACAACCTGATTAAGGTAAAACTCGGCAATACCGGGGAAAACGATAAAACCATGATCAACACCATCCGGGAAGTGACCAACCTGCCCATTGTGGTGGATGCCAACCAGGGATGGAAAGAGAAAGGTTATGCCCTATCCATGATAGAATGGCTGGCCGCCCGAGGTGTGGAAATGGTTGAACAACCCATGCCCAAACTTCTGTTGGATGAAGCGGCCTGGCTACGTGACCGGAGCCCCCTTCCCATTATGGCAGATGAAGCCTGCCAGCGACTGTCAGATGTCCGAAAACTGTACGGTGCCTACGACGGGATCAATATCAAACTGATGAAATGCACCGGCATGCGCGAAGCCCGGGAAATGATCACCCTTGCTAAAGCCCTCAATATGCGCATCATGATGGGTTGCATGACAGAAACATCGGTGGCCATATCGGCAGCGGCCCAGTTTGCTAGTCAGCTGGAATGGGCAGATTTGGATGGAAACTGGCTGATAGCCAACGATATATTTACCGGGATGAAAGTGGTAGACGGGTACATTACCCTGGAAGACAAACCCGGGATAGGCGTTGAACCTTTATAATATTTATATACCAAAAGTGTATGCCTGAAAATTTAAGAACATTAAAAAAAGACTTTGACTATCTGATTGACGAGGTAATCTCGGATTGCTGTACTTTCATTTATGTCAATCCGGACAAGAAAGAAGCCGAAGCTGTGGAGGTGATCAACCAGGCCATAGCCCTGAGGGATGAAATGTTTGACCGTCTGAACAAAATTCACGAAAAACCGGCAAAACCCCATATCAAGGCGCTAAAAGAAGATTTTCTGAACAGGATTGATGCCTTATTTGAAAAAATAAGTGAATTGGCAAAATAATCTGCCCGGAAGTCTTTTAAAAGGGCGCATATTGATTCTGGACGGGGCCATGGGTACTATGATCCAGCGTTATACCCCGTCTTTTCCCCCCGGGAACCAGGGGAACAATGATGTTCTTGTCCTGACACAGCCCGACCTGATATTATCCATTCATAAGGAATACGTCCAGACCGGAGCCGACATCATCACCACCAACACATTTAATGCAAACGCCATATCCCAAAAGGATTACGGCATGCAGGACCAGGTTTACAGGATGAATTTCCAGGCTGCCCGCCTGGCAAGACAAAGCGGTGCCCTGTTGGTTGCCGGTTCAATGGGGCCTACCAATAAATCGGCCTCCATTTCACCCGATATGAACCGGCCCGAAGTGCGTGCAACAGATTTTGCCACTCTGGTAAAGGCTTACCGTGAACAGGCCCGTGGTCTGAAAGAAGGCGGGATTGACCTGTTCCTGGTTGAAACCGTTTTTGATACACTCAACGCCAAGGCGGCCCTGTTTGCCATATCAGAAGAAGCTCCGGGCATTCCCGTGATGCTTTCTGCAACCATTGCAGACAACTCAGGCCGTATTCTTTCAGGGCAGACCATAGAAGCTTTCCTTGTCTCCACAGCACACTCCGGATTGTTCAGCGTTGGACTGAATTGTTCTTTCGGACCGGACAAAATGCTGCCTTTCATTCGCATCCTGTCCCGGTTCGCTCCAGGTTTCACCAGCGCACACCCCAATGCCGGATTGCCGGATATGTTCGGCAAATACACCCTTTCTCCCGACATTATGGCGCAGCAGGTAAAAGCTTATGTGGACGAAGGGCTTGTCAATATAATTGGCGGTTGTTGCGGAACCACCCCCGAACACATAGAAGCAGTAGCAAGTATGGTCCGGCAGAACCAGGCGCCACTGAGAAGGGTTACCGCAAGGGGAGATGAAAGCCAGGTGCAAAAGATCACCCTGAGCGGTCTGGAAATGCTGACAGTTCGCGAAGAACCGGCATTCCTGATCGCCGGAGAACGCACTAACGTGTCGGGAAGCCGTAAGTTCGCCAGGTTGATAAGAGAAAAGCAATACGACCAGGCATTGGAAATAGCACGGGGAATGGTCCGGGACGGAGCACATATACTGGATGTCAACATGGATGATCCAATGCTGGATGCACCCACGGCCATGAGGGAATTCCTTTTCATGCTGGGTTCCGATCCGGAAGTGGCCAGGGTTCCGCTGATGCTGGATTCTTCGCGCTGGGAAGTGCTCGAGGCCGGTTTGCAATGTGTCCAGGGCAAGTCCATTGTAAATTCAATAAGTCTGAAAGAAGGGCCTGGAGCATTTTTGCGAAAGGCAAAACTTATCAAACAATATGGGGCTGTTCCGCTTGTCATGGCTTTTGATGAGCAGGGGCAGGCATCCACCCGGGAACGTCGCATAGAAATATGTACCCGGGCCTTTCGTATGCTTGTGGAACAGGCAGGTTTTGAGCCCCACGATATAATTCTGGATCCCAACGTGCTGGCAGTGGGCACCGGGATGGAGGAACACCGCCATTTTGCCGTGGATTTCATAGATACAGTCCGGTATCTGAAACAAAACCTGAAAGGAGCCCTGGTCATTGCCGGGGTAAGCAACCTGTCTTTTGCTTTCCGTGGCAATGAAACCATCCGGGAAGCCATGCATGCTGTTTTTCTCTATCATGCCATAGCGGCAGGACTGGATTTGGCCATTGTCAAACCCGGAGCACAGCCCATATATTCTGAAATTCCGGAACCATTGCGCCGGGCTGTGGAAGATGTCATCCTGGACACAGATGCCGGGGCCACGTCCCGGCTCATAGAAATGGCAGGCACCATCAACGGCCCGGGACAACAGGAAGCCGGGGCCGTGACCCGCGAAGCCTGGCGGGACCTGGAAGCCGGGGAACGCCTGCACCATGCCCTGGCACACGGGGTAGAAGAATACCTGGAGGAAGACCTGGAAGCCCTGCACTCCACTCCGGCCATTGATATTGTGGAACATACCCTGATGGAAGGCATGAAACGGGTAGGCAGACTTTTTGGAGAGGGAAAAATGTTCCTGCCCCAGGTGGTCAGAACAGCACGGACCATGAAAAGGGCCGTATCCATATTACAGCCCCGCATTGAGGCGGAAAAGAACAGCCAGGTTTCCGGTGACGCAGCCAAGGAAACGGTGAAAGGTATCATTGCCACTGTCAGGGGCGATGTGCATGATATTGGAAAAAACCTGGTGATCCTGGTAATGGAATGTAACAATTACAAAGTGAGTGACCTGGGGGTCATGGTGCCAGCACACAAGATAGTGGAAGCCGCCATCCGGGAGCAGGCTGCCTTTGTAGGATTGAGCGCCCTGATCACTCCCTCTCTGGACGAAATGGTTGATGTGGCCGGTGCCATGGAAAATGCAGGACTGACCATTCCCCTGCTCATTGGAGGGGCTACAACTTCTGCCCTTTTTACTGCCTTGAGGATTGCCCCCCGTTACAGCGGGCCGGTCATCCATTGCCCCGATGCAGCCGGCGTGGTGCCGGTCCTGGCCGTTTGTACCTCAAAAGATCCCGGGGAACGGGAACATTATTTTACAGACTTACGCGCTTCCCAGAAACGGATGAGGGATGCCTACGGGGTGGCCGCAGCCAGGAAGGAATACCTGTCCCCCGCCGAGGCACGTGCCAACAAATGGGTTCCTTCGCTCTCCACTGCAGGGCAGGAACCCTGTCCATGTTGCGGACAGCACAGGGTGCCCGATGGTTTTGTTCCTCCTTTCATTGGGGTCCGGCATGTTGAGATTCCCTTTGAAAAACTACGCAAGCATTTGGACTGGGATACTTTCCTGCACATATGGGAGGTTCGTGAAAACAGGGAACAGGGAAAGATTGCCATGGAAGATGCCGTCCGTCTGCTGGATGACCTTATTGGCGGACAATACGGAAACATTGCAAATGCCCGGGCAGCCGCCGGGTTCTGGCCTGCCGTATCCACTCCGGATGATCATATCTTGTTTCTTGACGGAACTTCCTCCCGGCGTATCGTCCTGGATTTGCCCATGGAACGTGACCTGTTGCGCCACACTGACAGATCGCCGAATACAAGCCTTGCCGATTTCATAGCAACCGGGGATTCCGGACACACTCCGGATCATGCCGGCTTGTTTCTGCTGACGGCCTCCTCCCCGGAGCTGGAAAAGCTCGCGGAAAGTATGAAGAAGCGCGGAGATGTCTACAATTCGCTTATTTTGAGAACTTTGCTGGATCTGCTGGCAGAGGCTGCCAGCGAAACCCTGCACAATGACCTTATGGCTTATTCCTGCGGAGCGCCCCGCGGGATACGTCCGGCCTTTGGCTATCCTTCCTGTCCCGACCACACCCTCAAGCAAAGCGTGGTGGCACTGCTACAACCTGAGGATGACCTGGGCATTGCCCTCACCTCGTCCTGTATGCTGCAGCCTGCCGCATCCGTTTGCGGCATGTACATCAGCCACCCGCAGGCTCATTATATCACTGTAAACAAGGATCCGGGCCTATGAAGCTGACCGATATATTCAAGGTTTCCGAGAAAACATTTTCTTTTGAGTTCTATCCTCCCAGGGACGAGATTGCCGCTGTTGATTTTGGATTGAACATAGGGCAGCTCATCAAGCTGAGCCCCTCGTTTGTATCGGTGACTTACGGAGCGGGGGGATCTACACAGTCCCGTACCTTTGACCTGGTTGACTACCTGAAAAACAGGGTGGGACTCAATACCGTTGCACATTATACCTGTGTGGGCAGTACCAGGTCCAGAACGCTGGAAGACCTTAAAACGCTGCGCAAGCTGGGGTTGCAGAATTTCATGCTGCTCCGGGGGGATCCCGAGGTGGGGTCCAAGTATGGATTTATTCCCTGTTACGATGGTTTTGCCAATGCCACGGAACTCATCACTTTTGCCCGCGAGTTCATTGATGATTGCTGTATAGGAGGAGGAGCCTATCCTGAGGTTCATCCCGAATCGCCCAGCGCTGAAATTGATATGAAAAACCTGAAAAAGAAAGTGGATGCCGGTTGCGATTTTCTGATAACCCAGTTTTTCTTTGACAACAAGCGTTACTTTGATTTTGTGGCCCGGGCCCGTAAGGCGGGGATCAAATGCCGGATCATTCCCGGGATCATCCCTTTAACCAAATATGCACAGCTGGAGCGTTTTGTGAACCTCTCCCGCGCATCTGTCCCCCCGGCCTTTCTGGAACAACTGGAAAGCAACCGGTACAATCCCGATGCGGTCTACAAAGCCGGGATGGACTTTGCCATACGCCAGTGCCGTGACCTGCTCATGCTGGGGGCTCCAGGTCTCCATTTCTATACACTCAACAAATCCCGGGCGACCGTAGAGATCTACCAGACCCTAATGGTAAGGTAATAATGCCAGAGTACCACCCCTATGGCAACGGAAACATTCAGTGAGTGTTTGGTGCCATGCTGGGGGATTTCCAGGCACCCGTCGCAAGCGTCCACCACTTCCTGTCTGACTCCGTGCACTTCGTTCCCGAAAACCAGTGCGGTTTTCTGATGCCCTGCTGGACGGAAAGCCGCCAGGTTTCCAGCTCCCTCCACCTGTTCCACCGCCAGAACGGCGTACCCTTTTTCCTGTAGGGAACGGACTGCATCCAGGGTGTTTTCAAAGTACGTCCACTCCATAGTATTTTCCGCTCCCAGGGCGGATTTGTGGATTTCGGCCGAAGGAGGGCAGGCCGTGATTCCACACAGGCATACGTGTTCCACTGCGAAGGCGTCCGAGGTGCGGAAAGCCGAGCCAATATTATGCTGGCTTCGGATGTTATCCAGGACAAGTACCACCGGCATCCTTGGACTGTCAAGGAATTCCCGGGGGGATAGCCGGCGAAGTTCCCTGTTTGGAATTTTTCTGGGCATATGGCAAATGTACGGGATTTTAGTGTAAATTTGTACTATGCCAACCATGTATGTGATAAGCGGGTGCAACGGATCCGGTAAAACAACCGCTTCGTATACCATATTATCTGAAATGCTGCAGTGCAGGGCTTTTGTCAACTCGGACGAAATAGCGAGGGGCATTTCTCCGTTTGATCTTTCCAATGCAGCCATAGACGCAGGCCGGGTGATGCTCAGGAGGATTAAGGAACTTTCAGAAACCAGGGAGGATTTTGCCATCGAGACTACATTGGCTGTCCGTTCTTTTGCAAACCTGATAGGAAAAACCAAGAAAAAAGGATACGATGTGATGCTGGTATATTTCTGGCTCAACAGCCCCGACCTGGCGGTGGAACGGGTTCAGAACCGGGTAATGGCCGGGGGGCACACCATACCGGAAAATGTCATCCGACGCAGGTACTGGTCAGGGATTTACAATTTATTCAACATATACATGCCCCTTAGTGACAGGTGGCTGCTGATCAATAACTCAGACACCCCCTCTTCCCTGATAGCCGAGGGGCAGGGACCCCGGGAAATCAAGATCTACAATTCCCGGGATTACCAGACGCTTAAAAACTTATCGCAAACCCCCCTCCAGGTGCCAGATCAAGCGTAATCTTGTCTTTACAGGAAACCTCCCGTTCTTCTATCTTGTAGTCCGTGGCATGACGGTGGGCATTCACACCGTCCCTGAATATTTTTGCCTTGTAGGTGCGTCCCGCTTCCAGGAAAGACAAGTCCAGGGTGATGGTACGTGGGGTCCAGTCTGTCAGGCCTCCCACAAACCATTGCGAGTCCTTTCTGCGTGCAGATACTATGTATTTTCCCAGTTCTCCCTGCAGGATGCGTGTCTCATCCCATGCAACGGGAATGCGGGTAATGAAACTGGTCGTCTCCTGTTCTTTCATGTAGGTTGTAGGATTGTCGCACAACATGACCAGGGGGTTGTCAAAGACAACGTAGGTGGCCACCTGCCTGGCGCGTGTGCCGGCCGCCATGGGATTGTTGTATACCGGATGGAAATCCTGGCGTGTTGCATTGCGCATCCCGCCCTGTGTGTAATCGACAGGGCCGGCCAGCATTCTTATGTAAGGGAAAATAACATCGTAGGGGACCATGTCTTCCTGGCTCCATTTGGATTGTTCCAGTCCGAAGATGCCCTCAAAATTCACCACGTTCGGATAGGTGCGGTTGAATCCCGTTGGCTTGTACATGCCATGGAAATCAATCAGCAGTCTGTGCCGGGCCGCCGTTTCTGCAAGGCGATACAACATCTCCACTACAGGCTGGTCATCCCTGTCCATGAAATCGACCTTGAATCCCCTGAAACCCATTTGGGAATAGAAGCTGCAGGCTTCTTCCAGCTTTTCATCCAGTACGTAGGCTACACACCAGAGAATCAAGCTAACATTCTTTTTCCCGGCATATGTTACCAATTCCTGCAGGTCAATCTGCGGGATCACCTGCATGATGTCCTGACCTGCCGGGGGTGACCATCCCTCGTCCAGCACCACGTATTCAATCCCGTTGGCGGCCGCAAAATCAATGTAATATTTGTAGGTCTCTGTGTTGATACCAACCGGGAAATCCACTCCCGTGATCCCCCAGTTATTCCACCAGTCCCAGGCCACTTTGCCCGGTTTTATCCAATCTGTGGAACCTGTCCTGTTGGGAGCCCCCAGTGCATATACCAGGTCATTGACAGGCAATTCCGTGTCTTTTTCTGATACAGCCATAATGCGCCAGGGAAAAGAACGTGTTCCCGTGGTGCGTGCTATCACCTGGGAATAGCCTGTGGGGATAACCTGGCCGCGCACCGGTTCAGTCCTGGTTGTAGAAGGGATGGGCGCGAATACGCCGCGGTATTCATAACCACGGCTGGTCTTTTCACCCTTCAGGAACATGCCGGGATAAGACTCCAGGTCGGATTCCGTAAGCACCATCTTTATGCCATCATCCAGGCAGACCAGAAGCGGCAGGAAGGCCAGCCTGCCGAGCTCAAAACCGCTGACAGGGGTAACCGTGTAAACGTTTTCGAATGAATTATGAAAAGGGTTTGCCTCTCCCCGGCTGTAAGGAACGTAACAGGTATAGTCTTTTTCAAAAAGAAAGCCTGCAGATTCGTTCACGATGTGCAGGGAATCCCTTCCTGTGGTATAGAATTGGTAAGCGGCTCCCTGGTCATACAGGCGGAAACGAATCCCGAATCCTTCACGAAAACTGATATCCAGTTGGTTATACACTGCAGTTATCTCTGATTTCCTGTACAACGGGGAGGGGATGACTTCCCGTACATTGGTTGTTCTGGCCTTGGATATCCTGGCATTGGGCCCCAGGATTGTTCCATCTTCCAGGGTTAGTGAAAGGGGTGCGGATGAGACCAGCACCTGGTCTCCCCGGAGAAGGCAGAATGAGATATTTGCCTGTGTTACTGCCTGAAGTTCCAGTTTGCCGTCCGGAGACTTGATGGAATGGATTTTTATCTTAGCTTCCAGAATGCCGCCGGTCAGGCAGGTAAGGAATGCGAAAACTGCCAGGGTCTGCAGCCATTTTACCGGGTTGATTTTCATATCAGTATTTGTTATTGGTTTCGGACAGGGTAAATGTAAACGTATAATTGCCATATGGCAACATATAACGGGATTGGGGAAGAGCTCCCCAGGTGTTTATGCATCCCAGGCCCATCTGGCGCAGGTCTATGCAACATTGTGTTAGGTTTTCCTCCTGAAGATCCCGGGAATGGAGATTTCGCTTGGCCGGGCCGGAGTCCAGGCTTTCTATGGAATAATGAAGGGCCGACGCGGAAAACAGCGAATCCGAATCTACCCTCATGCCTGAACCGGCATTATCCAGCAGTTCCCACCACCGCAGGCCGGTACGAGTGCCGTTCTCCTGCGGACGGATATAAGGGTAGAACTGGCAGGATACGCTTTGACTGTAAAGGCCCACAAAAGCACTTCCGGCCCTGTCAGGGTAATTTTCACCGGGTCCCCTGCCATAATAAACCAGGCGGTTATATTTTTTTGGAGTGTTGAACCGGACCCCAAAGCGGAACATCGGAGGCATGTTGACGGCTTCTTCTGCAGTTGCGAGGGTTTCCAGTTCCTGGGTTATCTGCATCCCACCACTCGGCGCTGGCCTGTAGGTCATGGTCAGTCTTGCTTTGAGCTGCGGCAGTTCATATACTGCCCTGATAACATTATCATTTGTTTCAAATCCCTTGAATTCCATCTGCGGATCACGCCAGACAGCATATTTCAATTGCAGCGATGCGCCAAAATCGTTGTCGGTAGGAGCACGCCAGAAATTGGGGGTGATTCGTGATTTTTCCTCCAGCATGTTTTTGTCCCTAAAGAAAAGCCGGGTAATAAATCCGTCATGCCGGCTGAATTCTGCCCGCATGTTCCCAGAGCGGGCGATGAGCCAGTTTCTGTCGCTCTGGTCTATGATAAAAATTGGTTCTGTGGATTGTTCTACAGAGAGTTTTTGGGCCTCCGTGATATGAACAGGGAGCTGGGCCCGGGCCAGGATCGTACCCGCTGGAAGGAGGACCTCGGCTTTACGGGTTGAAAAATAAACGTTCAGGAATAATTCCCGGTCATTGTAAGGCTCAAGGTCGGATCGGCTGTATCCCAGCTCCATCACGCTTGTTTGTCCCGGAAGTGTTTTCAGGTTGTCTGAATGACCTTTCCTGACGGGAACCCCGTCGGCCAGCAGTTCCCATTCCAGGGAAAGGTGTGACAGGTCGCGGAAAAAGTATTCGTTCCTAATGCCAATCTTCCCGTTGGCCACATCCATATCCTGGACCCATACATTCTGATAATAATAGGACACTTCATAAGCGTGGGGATTGGGAGTGCGTGAAGGGCTGAATAGCCCGTTATTGTTGAAATTCTGATCGGATGCGTCGTAGGGGTTGTAATCCCCGCCGTAGGCATACACAAAATGTCCTTCCTTACGCTCCAGGAAAAGGGCCTGGTCAACAAAATCCCAGATGAATCCTCCCTGGTACTGCGGGTATTGGCGGATGATCTGCCAGTAATAGTCGAAGCCTCCCATGGAATTTCCCATGGCGTGGGCGTATTCACACTGTATCAGTGGCCTTTTGGGGTCGTTTTCCAGGTAACGGATACAGCTTTCGTAACCCATGTACATGGGGGCAAAAATATCCGATATTCCAGGCCGCGTGGCACGTTCATACTGAATAGGCCTTTTTTGAATATCTGCCTTGCGCAGCAAATCATAACCCTTAGTAAAGTTGTCACCATCTCCGGCTTCGTTGCCCATAGACCAGATGATCACGCTGGTGTGGTTCTTGTCCCTGAGGTACATCCTTTCTATACGTTCCGCATGTGCCTGCAGGTAATCGGGCCGGGCAGCCAGTGTCTTTTCCCCATAACCCATTCCATGGGATTCAATGTTGGCCTCATCGACCACGTAGATCCCGAAAAAGTCACACAAGTCGTACCAGATTGGTGAATTTGGATAATGGCTGGTTCTTACGGCATTGATATTGAATTTTTTCATCAGTTCAATATCCTGGATCATACGCTCCACAGACACGTAGTAACCTGTGGACGGGTCCATCTCATGCCGGTTAACCCCTTTGATGAGTATGGGTTTTCCGTTGACAAGCAATTGGGCGTTTTTAATCTCCACGTTACGGAAGCCCACCTTCCAGGGAATGAATTCCGTTTCCTTCCCGGTGCCGGTATCGGCCAGCGAAAGTACCAGGGTGTAAAGATGTGGCAATTCTGCCGACCAGGGTTGTGCGTTTTTTACGGTAAAAGAGCCGGTAAATATCAGGTGTTCAGAACCAGACAAGGATTTCAGCCCAAGGCTGTTGCCCCGGGGATCTATAAGCTCGGCCTGAACCAGCGCCTGGTCTGAAGCCCTGTTCAGGGTAACAGATATGTCCAATGTCCCGTTTTTGTAATTTTCATCCAGGACAGGGAGTAATGTAAAATCATGTATATGTGTCTTTTCCCGGGCATAAAGGAATACTTCCCGCCCAATTCCGCTCAGACGCCAGAAATCCTGGTCTTCCAGGTATGTCCCGTCGCACCATCGGTTCACTTTCAGGGCAATGAGGTTTTCTCCCGGCCGAAGGAAAGAGGTTATGTCAAATTCGGCTTCCAGTTTGCTGTCTTCAGAATACCCCGCATACAGCCCGTTGACCCAGAGGCTCATGTTGGAAGTGACCGATCCGAAATGAATAAAAACCTGCCTGCCGTCCCACGCCTGTGGAAGGGAAAAGGTGTGGCGGTAATAGCCGGTATGATTCTCAGCCAGAGGGACTACGGGAGGAGCAGACCGGTATTGATTAAACCAGGCGTAACCGTAATTCAGGTACAGCGGGTGGCCGTACCCGTTCAACTCCCAAAGACCCGGGACGGGCATCACGTCCCAGGATCTGTCATCATAACATACTTTCTGGAACCCGGTGTAACTCACCGGGGCATCCTTTGTCCATGCAAATTTCCACAGGCCGTTCAGATCCTTGAAATACAGGGAGGATTTCCGACATCCGTCAATGGCCAGAGAGCGTGTTTCATAAACATTATAGGAAGTACGCATGGGAGCGCGGTTGATCTGGTTCACTGCTGGATCCTGCCATTCTTCAAAGGCTTTGTGCAGGGGATAATCTGTGGTTATGTAGTCTACTCCAGATTGAATGAAATAATGAAAATCCTCAGGCCTGTTGACTGTCCACACGTTCACGCTCAAGCCAAGTTCCTTTGCGCGGGCAATCCACTGCGGTTTAGCCTTAAGGACCCTCATGTTGTAGTCCAGTCCGGTGTATCCCTTTTCCTTCAGCTGGTCAGGAGACAGGCTGCCGCCCAGGAAAGCTACCTGTGCATCCGGGTCTGACTGGATTACCGTCTCGCAGATATGGGAAGAAAAACTGATGTATTCCACTTTGTCACGCACACCTGCCCGCTCCACCAGTTCCAGGATCTTTGCCACGGCTGCCTTTTCAGTAGGCTTGTCGCGGTGGGCTTTGATCTCTATGATAAGTTTGGTGTGGTCCGATGCAGCGATAATGGGCAGAATCTCGTCAAGCAACGGGAGTGTTTCGCCGTTGGATAAAAGATGACCGGAGAGTTCGCGGTAGGAACTCGCATCCACACGTGCTCCGTTTAACACCGGATCGTGCACCAGCACCACTTTTCCGTCAGTAGTCAGGTACACATCTATTTCGGCTCCGTAGCAACGGGCATCAACGGCATTTTGTACGGAACTCCTGGAGTTTTGCGCCGATCCTTCCACCCTCCAGAACCCCCGGTGGGCTATTATGCCGGGCTGTGACCAAAGGGTAAGCGAAGGCAGCAGGGACAGGATAAGGGAGAATAAGAGATAGCGTAACATGTTATTTATTTTTGTAAATTGCCAATCCATTTGACATTCTGATATGCGAATATACGACATTTCACAGGAAATTTTCAGCGGTGACATATTTAAAGGAGACCCGGTTCCTGCAGCCACGCCGCTGTATCGCATCAAAGACGGATATCCTTATAATTTATCTTCCGTATCCATGTGTCTGCACAATGCCACGCACATTGATGCTCCTTCCCATTACCTGGAAGACGGGCTTTCAATAGACCAGGTACGGCTGGAACATTGTATTGGTCCATGCACGGTCCTGTCTGCCAACGGCCCGATTGATGAAGGGTTTATATCCCCGTTATTGGTCAGAGGAGCCAAGCGACTGTTATTCAAAGGAAAAGGGTGGCTTACCCTGAAAGCGGCCAAGGCCCTGGCAGAAAGTGAAATTGTTATGGTTGGGACAGAAAGCCAGTCCGTCGGTTACGGAGCCCAGATTGATGATGTACACCGTGAATTGTTGCAAAAGAACCTGGTTATACTTGAGGGGCTTGTCCTGAAGGACGTGCCCGAAGGCAATTACTACCTGATCTCTCTTCCCTTAAAACTGGGAGGAATGGAGGGGTCTCCCTGCCGTGCCGTACTGCTGGATTATCTTCCACCTGTGGATTGATCCGTTCCGAAAGCATAAACTATTTTTTGCAGGTACAATTCCCCCGGCCTGAGTATACAGTCCGGATATTGAGGGTGGTTGGGACTGTCGGGATAGTTCTGGCATTCCAATGCTACAGCATGTCGGTTCCTGTGTGGGATGCCGTTTTTTCCTTTTCCGTTGCCATCCAGCCAGTTGCCAGTATATACCTGTATTCCTGGCTGTGTCGTGTGCAGGGTTAGTGTCCTGCCACTGACCGGATCTTTTAAAAATGCGGCCTGTTGCAGGATTCCCTCTGCAGAAGGCAGGCACCAGCAGTGGTCGTATCCGTTGCCAATGCGTAATTGTTCATGATCCATGGCAATGTCCCGGCCTATGGGTTTTGGTAAGGTAAAATCGAAAGGAGTTCCCCTGACCGGGGCGGGATCTCCAAGGGGTATACTGGTGGGATCTACAGGCAGGTAATGTTGGGCATTGAGTTGCAGGATATGATTGTGGATGGATCCGTTACCTTCTCCAGCCAGGTTGAAATAGGTATGGCTGGTCAGGTTTATGATGGTCGACTGGTCTGTTATCGCCCGCAGCTCCAGTGTCAGGATATCGTCTTCGCTCCAGCGGAAAGTGGCAGTTACCTGCATGTTCCCGGGATAATTTTCTTCTCCATGAGGACTGGCATATGTGAACGACACGGCATCGTCCCCATCCTCTATTCTTGATACCCAGACCTGTACACACATGGACTGCGGCCCCCCGTGCAGGTGGTTGGGACCATTGTTAACGGCCAGCTGGTATTGTTTTCCTTCCAGGGAAAATGACCCGCGGGCAATTCGGTTGGCGTAGCGTCCCACCGTCTTGCCAAAATAGGGAGGATCCTGGAAATACTGCATCACGTTATTGTAACCCGGCACCACATCTTCAACAAGACCGTTACGGTCGGGTACACCAATGCCCGTTACCGTAGCCCCGATGTTGCATAGCTGTATGTAAGATCCTTTTTTATTGGTAATTTTGTAACTGACAATTGCCTCTCCCCGCGGGGAGTAACCATGAATAAACTGCGTTATTTCCATAATTCCAGTTATTGTTTTGAAAAAATAAAGATAAGAATAAAATGAAAACGTTCCTGAAAACGTCAACTTGTGTCTTTGCAATTTTGCTGGCTTCTTGTCAGCCATTCCATGATGCACCTCAGGGCCCTGATCAATACCTTGCAGGGATTCATAAGACCATTGACCTGAATTTGGATGAATTGTTCAACTCGTTTGGAGTCGAAGACTACCCGGAGATCACTTCCAAATTGGAATACATCATTTCCAGCCGGAATTTTCGTGCCTCTGTTATCACCTATCATACTACGGATCCTTTCGGAAATCCCGTGGTCGCAGACGGAACGCTGTATTATCCGCTGGATTGTGAAATCAGGGGCATAGTGGAAATGTCGGGGATCGCCCATATGAGCAAAGACGGTGGCAGCTCGGAGGATATACCGGTTCTGGAAGCTTTACCAGTCCTTGCGGGCTACGCAGTAATTCTCCCGGACATGATAGGTTACGGAAAATACGGGAATACCAAGCAGATGCCCCACCCGTTCATGATCAGGGATAATTTGGGCAAAGTAGCCTGGGATATGCGTATGGCAGCAAAGGAGTTTTTCAGGAAAATAGGGTACAACGTTCCCCGGAACACTGTTATTGCAGGTTATTCGTACGGAGGGGGTGTGGGGCTGGCCGTTGCCCGTTATTACCAGGAAAACCACCTGAATGAAGTATACGTGGAAAGGGTAGTGATAGGAGGAGGTGCCTGTGATCTGAACGCCACTTTCAGGGGTTTTGCGGATAATCCTATCTGTACCTATCCGCTTTTACCCGGTATCATTATGTCCCTGGACCATTATTACAACCTTGATCTGGACTACCACCAGATCTTCCAGGGACCCCTGGCAGACAATTATGCCACCTGGTATGACAAGACACGTAATGCCAGCGGATTGGTTTCATTAATAGGGGAAGATATGCGCAATTACATGCACCCCGATTTCTTTAAACCTATAGAAGAAAGGAATGCCGAATTCAGAAAATTGCAGCCAATCCTGAATATGAATTCCGCCGTTGACGGCTGGATTCCTTATATGCCCATCTACCTGTATCACTCCACAGAAGACCTGTACGTTCCACTGGAAGCTGCAGATTATACTTACCGGGAATTCAAAAAAGCAGGGGCTTATATTATATACAAGTCAGGCCCCGGAACACATGCTGACTGGGGAGTAGAGACCTTTGCAGGGCTTTTGCTTCACCTGGCGATCAAATAATTGTATATTCCTCTATGATCCTCAGGATTACCTCCGAGGCTTTTTCCATGCTTTCCAGGGGAAGGTATTCCATTTTTCCGTGAAAGTTGTGTCCTCCGGCAAAAATATTGGGGCAGGGTAGTCCCCGGTAGGATAGCTGGGCTCCGTCAGTTCCTCCGCGGATGGGATGAACAATGGGGGTGATACCTGCTGCCTTCATGGCGTTGGCTGCCTTTTCCACGATGTGCATATGAGGCTCAATCTGTGTGCGCATATTAAAATATTGGTCCTTGATTTCCAGGGTGACACAACGACCGTATTTCCGGTTCAGGAATCCGGAAATTTCCTGCATGAGCTGTTTCTTTTGTTCAAATTTACTCAAGTCGTGATCCCGGATGATATAACTCAACTCCGCTTCTTCTACCGTGCCCCGGAACGAGGTGATGTGAAAGAATCCTTCGTAGTGGTCTGTGAACTCGGGTCGTTGTTCTACCGGAAGCATGTTGTTCAGTTCTGTGCCGATGATCAATGCGTTGACCATTTTGCCCTTGGCATAACCCGGGTGGATGTTGCGTCCCTGGATGTGAATGCGGGCCATGGCAGCATTGAAATTCTCGTATTCCATTTCCCCGATCTGGCCTCCGTCAATGGTATAGGCATAGTCCGCCCCGAACTTTTTCACATCAAATTTTGCCACACCGCGGCCGATTTCTTCGTCGGGAGTAAAGGCGATCTTAACCGGACCGTGTTTTACTTCCGGATGTGCCATCAGGTATTGGACTGCAGACATGATGGCTGCCACGCCTGCTTTGTCGTCTGCTCCCAGAAGTGTGGTGCCATCTGTAGTTATCAGGGTCTGACCCTGATAGGAAAGCAGTTCCGGGAACTCGGCCGGATCCAGGTACAATTCCTTTTCCTTGTTCAACAGGATGGGTTTTCCATCGTATTGCCGAATGATCTGCGGACAGATGTCCCTGCCGCTGGCATCAGGAGCGGTGTCTACGTGCGCAATGAATCCTATGGCAGGAACTTCTTTGTCCATATTGGAAGGAATGGAAGCCATAACGTACCCGAACTCGTCCAGGCGGGCGTCTGCAACGCCCAGCTGGTGCAATTCCTTGAGCAGCACTTCCAGCAGGGCAAATTGTTTTGTCGTGCTGGGCTGTGTTTGTGATTCGGGATCCGAAGCCGTGTCAAAGGAGATATACCGGAGAAACTTGTCCAGGATTTTTTCCATAATATCAGGTTTATTTGTTCTTTGCGGCCCTCATGCTGCTGATGGCCAGGTATATGATGATGCAGGCATAAGCGACCAGAGAAAGGAGTTCACCGGCCGTTGAACTTTGCCAGGATGTATTGACCAGGTTGATTCCGGCAAAGCGCATGATGGCACTAACAACGCCCATGAGGGCTCCTCCGGCAATGAAGCCCGAAGCGAGCAGGGTACCCCGTTCCTTACGGTCTTCGTTAACCTGAGTTTCTTTACTGCGGGTGGAAACAAACCAGGCAACCGCCCCGCCCACGAGAAGGGGCAGGTTCAACTCCAGCGGAATGAACATCCCCAGTGAAAAGGCCAGGGCAGGGATCTTGAAGATTGTCAGCAATATGGCAATCACACCGCCGATACCATACAGAAGCCAGGGAGCGCCGCCTCCGGACATAAGTGGTTCAATGACCGCTGCCATGGCATTGGCCTGCGGAGCTACCAGTGCATTTTCCCCTGTAAAACCGTACGTTTTGTTCAAAACAATGATCACCCCTCCCACCGTTGCAGCGACAACCAGGGTGCCTGCAAACTTCCAGAGTTGTTGTTTATAGGGAGTGCTTCCCAGCCAGTAACCAATTTTTAGATCAGTAATGAACGAGCCCGAAACGGATAGTGCCGTACAAACGACCCCGCCTATGATCAGGGCAGCTGTCATGCCTGCGGTTCCCTTAAGGCCCGAGGCTACCATGATGACCGAGGCCAGGATCAGGGTCATGAGCGTCATGCCGCTTACCGGGTTTGTTCCCACTATGGCTATGGCGTTTGCTGCTACAGTGGTGAAGAGAAAGGCAATAACAGCCACTACAATCAGCGCAATGACTGCATGCCACAGGTTCAGGCTCAACACGCCAAAGTAGAAAAAAACAAAAATAAGGGCGAGGGTAACAAGGGTACCGATAACAATGATTTTCATGGAAAGGTCTCGCTGGGTGCGCAGGATGGCCTGTTGTTGCGGATCGCGCTTGCCCCTGAGTTCTTTCCCTGCCATTCCCAGGGCGGCTTTCAGGGTTGAAGAAGCCTTGATAATACCTATGATGCCGGCAACAGCAATGCCGCCTATGCCGATATGCCTTGCGTAGGTGGTAAAAATCACCTCGGGGCTCATTTCCCCCACAGTCTGCATGATGCCGCTTCCCATCAGGTCAACAATCTGTCCGCCCCAGATCAGGTTCATCAGCGGGATGATCCCGAACCAGACCAGGAAAGACCCGCAACAAATGATGAAGGCGTATTTCAAGCCGATGATGTATCCCAGTCCAAGGACCGCTGCGCTTACGTTCAGTTTTCCCACCAGCTTGGCCTTATCGGCAATGGCGGTTCCCCAGGGAAGGACCCTCGTTGTAAAGACTTCGCTCCACCAGCCGAAGGAGGAGACCACAAAATCGTACAAACCTCCTATCAGTCCGCTGGCCAGAAGATACCGGGCGCCTTTGCCGCCGGTTTCCCCGCTCACCAGGACCTGGGTAGAAGCTGTTGCCTCGGGGAAGGGAAACTTGCCGTGCATGTCTTGAACAAAATACTTGCGGAAGGGAATAATGAAAAGGATTCCCAGGACGCCTCCCAGCAGGGAGCTGAAGAAGATTTTTATAAAATCCACCGACATTTCCGGGTATTTTTCCTGCAGGATATACATGGCCGGTAAAGTAAAGATGGCCCCGGCAACCACACCACCCGAGCAGCCTCCTATTGATTGGATGATTATGTTTTCTCCCAAAGAATTTTTGCGCTTTAGTGCCGAGGAAAGGCCTACGGCAATGATGGCAATGGGAATGGCGGCCTCAAATACCTGCCCTACTTTGAGTCCCAGGTAAGCTGCAGCCGCCGAAAACAGCACGGTCATTACCAGTCCGATGCACACAGACCAGAAGGTAACTTCGGGGTATTTTTTGTGGGGAGACATCAGGGGTTCGTATGTTTCTCCCGGTTTCAGTTCCCGGTAAGCGTTATCTGGCAGGGCTCCGGGTTGTTTCTTGGATTGTTCCATGGTATTCTTCCAAAGTAAGCTTGTTAGTATATATAGTAATAGCCGCTTCTACGCCGACATAACGGAAATGCCACGGCTCGTGGCCATAACCGGTGATGTCTTCTTTATGGCGGGGATAGCGCTCGATGAAACCGAACAGATGGGCGTGCTGCCGGAGCCAGGCCGCCTGGGGTGTTCTTGAAAAAGAACTGTGTGTGCTGTTGATGTCTGCCGTAAGGCCGGTCTGGTGCTCGGAGTGGCCGGGACGGGAAGAAAACCGTTCTGCCCTGTGTACCCCGTTTCGCTCAACGGCGTTTTCATACAGCTGGCGCTGTACGGTGTCTGACCGGAAGGCAGAAATGTTCCAAAGGAAAATGCTGTCTTCTTCTGCCTTGCGGCACATGAGGGCAAAAGCGGCAGCTGCCTCGCGGCGCAGAAGGTTCATAATACCCCGGTTGTACCTTTCTTCCAGGGGTACCAGGTCATACGGGCGGTAACCCGGCGGGAGTTTGTGCTCTTTGTTGACTAGTATCAGAATTCCCAGGGAAGTGTCGGCTACTGCAATACCGGGTTTTTCATGCCGTTGTTGCCCGGGCAATGTATCTGCAGATGAAAAAAAAACCTGTAAAAGGAAACACAGGAAAAACCCTTTCATTCTGCGAAAATAGTGAAATAATCCAACAAAAATTTGCGAATTCTGGAAATTCGGCTACCTTTGCAGCCCGTTTGAAAATAAACGGTCGTTCATTGACGTATTAAAGAGAGATAATAGAGGTAAAAATTAAATTTGAAAAGTCTGTAATAAGAAGGTTTTTTTAGACCGTAAAATATTAGGGACTACAATAAGAAGCTCAAGGATATTCAGCCGGGAGGCTGGATAGACAGCGAGATTCGGAACGAGAAAAAGTTACGAAGGGCGTATGGGGGATGCCTTGGCTTCCGGGAGCGAAGAAGGACGTGGTAAGCTGCGAAAATCGCCGGGGATTAGCAAACATGAGTTGATCCGGCGGATTCCGAATGGGACAACCCACCAGGTTGAAGACCTGGTACCATCTTTAGATGGGGCAGACGCAGGGAACTGAAACATCTTAGTACCTGCAGGAAAAGAAAGAAACATCGATTCTCTGAGTAGTGGCGATCGAAAGGAGAATAGCCTAAACCGCTTTTGTTTTGGCAAGGGCGGGGTTGCAGGACCCGATTACAAGTTATAACAAGGAAGAGGAAGTTGCCTGGAAAGGCACACCGGAGGGCGTGAAAGTCGCGTACTTGTAAAATGTTATGATTTAACGGGTATCCTAAGTAGGGCGGGACACGAGGAATCCTGTCTGAATCTACGGGGACCATCCCGTAAGGCTAAATATTACCGGAAGACCGATAGTGAACCAGTACTGTGAAGGAAAGGTGAAAAGTACCCCGAACAGGGGGGTGAAAAAGAACCTGAAACCGTACGCCTACAAGCGGTCGGAGCGGGCATAAGTCCGTAACGGCGTGCCTTTTGCATAATGAGCCTACGAGTTACTGTTGCTAGCCAGGTTAAGTACTTCAGGTACGGAGCCGAAGCGAAAGCGAGTCTGAACAGGGCGCCAGAGTTAGCAGTAGTAGACGCGAAACCTAGTGATCTACCCTTGGCCAGGTTGAAGTATCCGTAAAAGGATATGGAGGACCGAACCAGTATCCGTTGAAAAGGATTTGGATGAGCTGAGGGTAGGGGTGAAAGGCTAATCAAACTGGGAGATAGCTCGTACTCCCCGAAATGTCTTTTGGGACAGCCTCAAGCTACAGAGTTTACCGGAGGTAGAGCTACTGATAGGATGCGAGGGCTTCACCGCCTATCAAATCCTGACAAACTCCGAATGCCGGTAAATGATGCTTGGGAGTGAGTTGCCGGGTGCTAATGTCCGGTAGCGAGAGGGAAAGAGCCCAGACCAACGGCTAAGGCCCCTAAAGTGTGTTAAGTTGACAGAACGAGGTGCGGTTGCTGAGACAGCTAGGATGTTAGCTTGGAAGCAGCTAATCATTTAAAGAGTGCGTAACAGCTCACTAGTCGAGCGACTGTGCATGGATAATAATCGGGCATCAAACACACTGCCGAAGCCATGGACTTCAAAGAAGTGGTAGGGGAGCATTCCAGAGGGCGTAGAAGGATAACCTGTGAAGGAATCTGGAGCGTCTGGAAAAGCAGATGTAGGCATAAGTAACGATAATGCGGGTTAAAAACCCGCACACCGCAAGCCCAAGGTTTCCTGATCAATGTTAGACAGATCAGGGTTAGTCAGGACCTAAGGGGAATCCGAGAGGAGCACCCGATGGACAAATGGTTAATATTCCATTACCTGTATGATAAAGGGAAGGAGTGACGTAGGAGTGACATGTACGCCGACTGACGGAATAGTTGGTTGAAGCACGTAAGTAAATCTTCAGATTAAGAGTCAGGAGATGCAGAAGTGCGACAGTACCGCAAGGCTTCGGCTGCGCGGATAGTTACAGTAAGCAGACTACCGAGAAAAGCTTCTACCCCGATACTTATCATAGAGCCTGTACCGTAAACCGACACAGGTGGGCGAGGAGAGTATCCTCAGGTGCTCGAGAGAATCATGGCTAAGGAACTCGGCAAAATTACCCCGTAACTTCGGGAAAAGGGGACCCCTGCGAGGGGGCGCAGAGAAATGGCCCAGGCGACTGTTTAACAAAAACACATGGCTTTGCAAAATCGCAAGATGAAGAATAAGGCCTGACACCTGCCCGGTGCTGGAAGGTTAAGAGGGGGCGTCAGCCGCAAGGCGAAGCGCTGAATCGAAGCCCCAGTAAACGGCGGCCGTAACTATAACGGTCCTAAGGTAGCGAAATTCCTTGTCAGGTAAGTTCTGACCCGCATGAAAGGCGTAATGATCTGGGCGCTGTCTCAACAGCCCGCCCGGC